>CP129495.1:0-737186 GCA_030584185.1 Acidimicrobiia bacterium
AACGTCGCCACCGCCCTCCTTCGCCAGCCTGATGTCGCCGGGCGAATCGCCGAGATCGTCCTCATGGGCGGCGGCTTCTTCGAGGGTGGAAACACGACCGCGGCGGCGGAGTTCAACATCTACGTGGATCCCCACGCCGCCGACGCGGTGTTTCGCAGCGGGGTGCCGATCACCGTCATGCCGCTCGATGTGACCCACAAGGCTCTGATCCTGCCCCGGCACCTGGAGCGATTCGCCGCTCTGGGCACCCGGGTCGGTGAGGCCGTCCATGGGCTGCTTGCCTTCTACGAGCGCTACGACGTGGAGAAGTACGGGATGGAGGGCGGGCCGCTCCACGATCCCTGCGTGATCGCCTTCCTGCTCAGGCCGCAGCTGTTCGGTGGCCGCCAGATCCACGTGGCGGTGGAGACTGCGTCGGAGCTGACGATGGGGATGACCGTCGCCGACTGGTGGGGGATGAGCGGCCTGCCCGCCAACGCCACCTGGATGCGTGACGTGGACTCGGAGGGCTTCTTCGACCTCCTCCTGGAGCACATCGCCCGGCTCTAGCCGGGTTCGTCCACGGCGACGAGCAGGGTGAGCAACGCCAGGCCGGCCACCAGGGCCGATGCCAGCCCGGTGGCCCCGAACCCCTTCCATCCATAGAGCAGCGGCCCCAGGGCGTCGCCTGCGGCGCGGCCGATCCCGACTGCCACCATGAGCCAGGCGAGGAAGCGCGCCCGCCCCGCCGGCTCCGCCTCGGAGGCGAGCGGGACCGTGGACACGATCGTGATCTCGAATGCGACGAAGGCGGCGGCAACCACCGTCAGTCCGCCCACCAGGCTGCCGGAGGCGAGAGCGATGCCCAGGTACCCGGCAACCGAGGCCCCGAGTCCGAGAGCCACCATGCGGCGCGGACCGAGGCGATCGGCGAACACCAGCACCGACCCCTCGCCGGCCAGTTCGGCGATGGCCACCGTCATGGCCGCCAGGCCGAGCCCGGCGGCGGTGAGCCCGAAGCCGTCCTCGAGCCACGCCCCGAACACGATGAAGGTGGTCTCGGCGGCCAGGGAGAACAGGAGCCCGGTGAGGAGGAGGGCCTTGCCCTGTCGTCCGGGCCGGAAGCGGCCGAGCCTGGCTCCGGTGTCGCCGGTGTCTCCATCGAGGATGCGCGAGGCCGTCGCCGCCGCAACGGCCAGCAGTGCCGCCACCACCCAGAACGGCGCCCGCCATCCGTGCGCGGCGATCAACCATCCGGCGGCAGGAGCTCCGATCAGCATGCCACCTGCCCAGGTGAGCTCCAGGATCGACAGGTAGCGGGCGCGACGCCAGTAGGGGGTTCGATCAGCCACGTACGACTGGGCGGCGGCGTCGAAGGAGGGCTTCCCCAGACCGAGAAGGAAAAGCCCGACGAGCGCCCCTGCCGGAACTCCACTGGCCGCCGTGATCAGGGCGCCGGCGGCCATCAGCGACAGCCCGAAGGCGGCGAGGCGAACCCGGCGCTCTCCGCGCCCCACGGTCGAGACGACGGCGGGCGTGGCGACGAAGGCGATGGAGCGCGCCGACAGCATGAGTCCGGCCTGCTCCAGCGAGATGCCGAGGCCGCGGGCGATGGCCGGCAGAAACGGATACAGGAACCGGTGGGCGGTGTTCACCACCAGCCGGGTTACGACCAGGTACCAGAGGGAGAGGCGGCTCAATGACGCCCGCCGCCGAGGGCGGCCGGGGTGACCATCCAGCGCAACGAGGCCCCTCCTGGTTCCGGCGGGCCCTCGATCAGTGCGGCTGCGGCGGTGACCATGTCGATCCGGCCGCCGCCGGTGAGCACCGCCACTGCCTGCGACCACACCGGTTCGTGGCCGAATGCCACGACGGGGCTGCGCCCGTCCTCGGCGAGAGCCCGGAGCAGGGCGCCCACACCTCCTCCGTAGAGGCTCTCGTCTTCTTCGATCTCGACCTCCCAGCCGGCGGCGGCCGCCACCAGATCGGCGGTACGGCGCGCCCTCACCGCCGGGGAAGTGATCACCCGCCCCACCCGGGGAAGGGCCACGGCGAGGAAGGCGCCGAGGAGACGGGCGTCGGACTCGCCTCTGGGCGCCAGGGGACGGCCGATGTCGGCGACTCCGGCGGGTCGACCCGCCTTGGCATGGCGAACCAGCAGCATGGTGATCACCGGCGCAAGGCTAGGAGCGCCGACCGGCGAGATCGTCAGGCAGTCCGACGAGGGCGACGGCAGGATCCCGTCGAGGGCTTGCTACCTTGCCTTCCGATGACCTCGCCGATCTCTCGCCGCATCGCCGCCATCTCGGCCTCCCCGACCATGGCGATCACGGCACGGGCGGCCGCCCTTCGGGCCGCGGGTCGTCCGGTCATCGGTTTCGCTGCCGGGGAACCCGACTTCCCGACCCCGCCCCACATCGTGGAGGCGGCGCGGGCGGCGGCCGGAGACCCCCGCCTCCACCACTACACCCCCGCAGCCGGGCTCCCGGAGCTGCGGGAGGCGGTGGCGGCCAAGACCCGGCGCGACTCCGGCATCGAAATCGATGCCGGTGAGGTGGCGATCACCGTAGGGGCCAAGGGGGCGGTCCACGCCGCCTGTGCCGCACTGCTCGACCCGGGCGACGAGGTGCTGCTCCCCTCGCCGTACTGGGTCTCCTATCCGGAGATCATCGGGCTGGCGGGTGGTGTGACCCGCTTGGTCCCCTCGTCGATCGAAGAGGGATTCAAGGTCTCGGTCGACGCTCTGGAGGCGGCGCGCACCCCGAACACGAGGATGCTGATCTTCGTCTCGCCGGGGAACCCCACCGGGGCCGTGTACAGCCCGGAGCAGGTGGCCGAGATCGGCCGCTGGGCGGCCCGCCACGGCATCTGGGTGCTGACCGACGAGATCTACGAGCACTTCGTGTACGGGGACGCCCGTTTCGCCTCGCTCCCGGCGGCGGCCCCGGAGGCGGCGTCGCGCTGCGTCGTGATCAACAGCGTCGCCAAGACCTACGCCATGACCGGATGGCGGGTCGGCTGGCTGGTCGCCCCCGCCGAGGTGACGTCGGCGGTGATCCGCTTTCAGTCCCACACCCTGTCGCACCCGTCCAACATCGCCCAGGCGGCGGCCCTTGCCGCCGTCGAGGGTTCCATGGAGCCGGTGGCTTCGATGCGATCTGCATTCGATCGAAGGCGGATCGCCATGCACGGCGCCCTGGCGGCGATACCAGGGGTCCAGGTGCTGGAGCCCGAGGGTGCCTTCTACTGCTTCCCCTCGGTGAGGGGCATGCTCGGCCGGGAGCTGGGAGGGGTCAGGCCGGAGTCCTCTGCGGAACTGGCCGTCGCGCTTCTCGAGCAGGCCGAGATCGCCGTCGTCCCCGGTGAGGCTTTCGGTGCTCCCGGGTACCTCCGCCTGTCGTTCGCCCTCGCCGACGACGACCTGGAAGAGGGCATGGGGCGCTGGCGCTCGCTGGTCGGTTAGGTCCCGGAGAGGATTTCCAGGGCGTTGCGGTATCCGGCGATACCCATGCCGGCAACTGTGGCGATGCATGCCGGGGCGATCACCGAGACCGACCGCCAGTTCTCCCGCTGCGAGATGTCTGAGATGTGGACCTCGACGGTGGGGAGCGCCGCCGCCTCGATGGCGTCGTGCAGGGCAAATGAGTAGTGGGTGAGCGCCCCGGGGTTGATCACCAGGGCGTCGTAGCGGCCGATGGCGTCGTGGATGCGGTCGATGAGCGCACCCTCGTGGTTCGTCTGGAAGGCATCGACCTCGATGCCCAGCTCCTCACCCCACCGCCGGCATCGATCCTCCACCTCGCCCAGGGTTGCCGTCCCGTAGACCTGGGGGAGGCGGGTCCCCAGAAGGTTGAGGTTGGGACCGTTGAGCACGAGGACCTTCATCTGCCGGGCAGGCTATCGGGGAATCGCGTGTTGCGGCGCCGTGCGGCGCGCCTCTTCGACGAGGGAGTCGTCCAACTCGGCCGGGTCCGGCACCCACCCCTCGGCGACCCAGGTGTCGAGCAGGGCTCCGGCGACCTCATCGGCGCCGACACCGGGAAGGTCCCGGTCGATCGCCCCGGTGGCTTCGGGTCTCCAGCGATATCCCAGGGCCCGATAGACGGGCTCCAGAACCTCGTTGGTCGACTCGGCGCCCGACACCATGACGACGGCACCGATCTGAACTCCGCCTGCGACCAGACGCTGTGCCACTCCTGCAACCTTCCGGGTTCCTCCGAGGTTCACCGACCAGCGTCCCGGGCAGTACTCACCGGGTACCTCCCCGACTCGGGGATCCGCTCCGAGTCGGCGCAAGGCGTCGGCGATCGACCTCGCCGTCGCTTCGAACCGGTCGGCGATCGTCTCCAGGCCTCGGTGGTGGGGGAGGCTGAGTTCGAAGGCGATGGCGCCCGGGTGGAGCACGGCGGCGCGGCCCCCGACGTTGCGAACCACCGGAGCGAAGCCGCACTCCCGGGCGGCTTCGGCGGCTGCGGTGAACTCGGGACGAACGGTGTCCTGCCTCCCGAAGGCAACCGTCTCTGCCGGCGACCACAGGCGGAGCGTCGGCGGATCGACACCGCCGGCGACCCGCCGCAGGACGACCGCCGAGAGGGCGACATCCGCAGCAGGCGGGTCGAGCCGCCGGTCGAGGAGGCGGATTCGCACGGGACGAGGCTATCAGCGGTCGCTGAGCCCGAGCCCTCCGTACCACCATGCCCGTCGGCGACCGGGTTCGTCCGGTTCCGACGCCGGGCGGCGATAATCCGGCGACGGGCCGAGCGGTCCGGTGATCCAGATGCCTTCAAGAGCCACAACATGGGTAGTCGTTCTCTCGCTGGCGCTGGCCTCGTGCGGGGACGTCCTCGGCGGCGTCGGCGAGCTGTCGAGACGGGTCGTCCACGGGCGCGACCTGCCGGGCGTGGTCACCACCACGACACCCGTCGAGGCTCCGGCTCTGAGGCTCAAGCCGGTCACCGGGCTCGCCTGGTCGAACGACGGCATCGACGTGGGTACGGTCGGTCTCGACCGTGACGCCCTGATCGTGGCGGTGTGGCGGCGCGGCAACACGGTGGACTCCTTCGTCCAGGCCACCAGGCGCGAGATCGCCATCGCCCTGCCCGGAATCGAGTTCCCCCGGCTGGTGCCCGAATCCGTCACCCATGTGTCGAGCCAGCTGATCTTCGATCAGGCCACCGGGACGCTTGACGTGGCCAACGCAGCCGCCTTCGGCATGTGGATCGGGCCACCATACGAGGCGCCACGATCCACGGCTCAGATGGTGGTGCTGCGAGTCGGTCTCGCCGCTCCCGGCGACGATGGGTCGGAGGGCATCCAGTCGTTTCGGGTCACCGACGGGCGCGAGATGGCGTGGACCGACGGCGGGTTCGTGTACCAGCTCTTCTGCAGGACCGGTGTCACCGAAGCGGCCTGTTTCGAGATGGCCGGGGCGGCTGTGACGCTCTCCACGCTCGTGGCCGGCTCGTGATCGCCTTTGGCTCCACGGGGCGGTGGCGATGATCGGGCAGGGCGGCTGGTGGTCGTACCTCCGGTACGACGAGGAGCAGGACCGGCCCAGCATCGACCGCGCCCTGGTGAGACGGGTCCTCGGATACGCCCGTCCCTACACCGGGCTGCTGGTCGTCGTCGCTTTCACGATCGTGTCGATCACGCTGGTCTCCCTGGTCCCCCCGCTGCTGATGCGAGATCTTCTCGACTCGGCGATCCCGGCCTCCGACATGGGCCGGGTCACCTGGTTGGGGCTGGGGATGGTCGCCGTTCCGCTGGTGAACGGGCTGGTGGGTGTGGTGCAGCGTTGGGCCTCGGCCAAGGCGGGTGAGGGGATCATCTTCGACCTGCGCACGGCGGTGTACTCCCATCTGCAGCGGATGTCCCTGGGGTTCTTCACCACGACCCGCCCGGGGGAGCTGATGTCGCGTCTCAACAGCGACGTCGTGGGCGCCCAGTCGGCGGTGACCGGGACCCTGGTCTCGTTGGCGTCGAACGGCCTCTCCGTGGTGGCGACCCTCGCAGTCATGCTGGGGCTGGAATGGCGGCTCACCCTCGCCGCGGTGGCGCTCCTGCCGCTCTTCATCTGGCCCAGCCGGGGGGTGGGCAGGGTGCTGCGCCGGGTGACCCGGGGCCAGATGCAGGCCAATGCCCGGATGACCTCGGCGATGAACGAGACCCTCAACCTGAGCGGAGCGTTGCTGGTGAAGCTGTTCGGCCGCACCTCCGACGAGGACCGCCGTTTTGCCGGCCACGCCGCCGAAGTTCGCGACCTGGGCGTGCGGCGAGCCCTCATCGGCAGGTGGTTCTTCATGGGGCTGGGCGTGGTGGGCGCCCTCGGCACCGCCCTCGTCTTCTGGCTGGGTGCCGTGCTCGTGATCAGGGGAGCGCTGACCGTGGGCACGGTGGTGGCCCTCTCCGCCTACCTGAGTCAGTTGTACGGTCCGCTGGCCGCACTCTCCAACACACGGGTGGAGCTGGCGACCTCGCTGGTGTCGTTCGAGCGCGTCTTCGAGGTTCTCGACCTCCCTCACGACGTCGCCGAGCCCGATGATCCGGTCACTCTCGACACGGTTACCGGCCGCATCGAGTTCGATTCGGTCTCGTTCGACTACCGCCAGGCGGTTCCCGAAGGCCTCGACCACGTGGAGCGCTGGTCGTGGCAGGATCAGTCGGTGGAGGTCGGAGTCGAGCCGGTGCCTCGTGTCGGGAGGGGCCGCGCCATCGATCATCTCGACTTCACCGTCGAACCGGGCACCCTGGTCGCCCTGGTCGGCCCCAGCGGCGCCGGCAAGACCACCGTGACCTACCTGATCCCGCGGCTCTACGACGTGACGACGGGCCGCATCCTGATAGACGGCCACGACGTGCGCCGCCTGTCGTTCGCCACCCTCAGCCGGAACATCGGTGTGGTGACCCAGGAGAACTACCTGTTCCACGACACGATCGCCGCCAACCTGCGCTACGCCCGGCCCGACGCCTCGGCCGGGGAACTCGAGGCGGCCGCTCGGGCGGCGAACATCCACGACCTGATCGCCTCACTGCCCGGCGGCTACGACACGGTGGTGGGGGAGCGGGGGTATCGGCTCTCCGGTGGCGAGAAGCAGCGGGTCGCCATCGCCCGCGTGATCCTCAAGGATCCTCGGGTGCTCGTGCTCGACGAGGCGACGTCTCATCTCGATGCACGATCCGAAGCCCTCATCCAGGACGCCCTGGAGCGGGTGATGGCGGGCCGCACCTCCATCGTCATCGCCCACCGCCTGTCGACGGTGCTCGCCGCCGACCGGATCCTGGTGCTCGACGAGGGCCGGCTGGTGGAGGATGGCCGCCACCAGGACCTGCTGGCGGCGGGTGGGCTCTACGCCGAGCTGTTCCGAACCCAGTTCGCCGCCGGCGGGACCGCCACCGGGTGAAGCCCGCCCCCGGCGGTATCGTGCCCGGATGATCCGTCTCGCCGTCGCCATCGCCCTCGGTCGCCTTGCCGGATGGGTGAGCAAGGCGTTGGGACGGGGCGCCACCGCTGTTCCCGGGTTGGTCGCCGAGAAGATCCATCCCGCCGCCTCCTCTTGCCTGGCGGCCACCCTGCCCGAAGGCGTCGTCCTGGTGACCGGGACCAATGGCAAGACCACCACCACCCGGATGCTGGTCACGATCCTCGAGCACTCGGGCAAGCGGGTGGTCACCAACAGATCGGGCTCGAACCTGGGCCGGGGGATCCTCACCGCCATGATCGCCGCCAGCCGCCAGGGTCGTCTGCTCGGCGATCTGGGGGTGTTCGAGGTGGATGAGGCGGCGGTGAGGTCCGTCGCCCCTGCACTGCATCCCCGAATCGTCGTCGTGACCAACCTGGCTCGCGACCAGTTGGATCGATACGGCGAACTCGACACGACGGCAGGTCATGTCGCCAGAGCCGTCGGGGTTTCCGAAGCCGGGGTGCTCAACTGCGACGATCCACTGGTGGCCTCGCTCGGCGGTCACCCGGGAGCGGTGCACTGGTACGGCGCGGTCGGGGCGATCCGGGACTCCCTGCCGTCCGATCCGGCGCTCCACGGAGGAGGGTCCGCTCCTGCTGTCATCGAACCGGATGCCCTGGTGGAGGAGTCCCATCCGGATGGCGACGGCCAGCAGATCCAGGTGCGTATCGACGGGGAGGTGTTGTCGACACGGCTTCACGTGCCCGGCGCATACAACGCCTACAACGCCGCCGCCGCCCTGCTTGCCGCCGCCCGGTTGGGGGTGAGACCGGAGGATGCGGCGGCCGCCATCGCCACCATGCCGCCGGCGTTCGGACGGGGCCAGGTCGTCGAGATGGACGGCCGGCGGGTGAAGGTGCTCCTGGTGAAGAACCCGGCGGGCCTCAACCAGGCGATCCGGCTGCTGGTGGCCGAGGCCGAGCCCCACCAGGTGCTGCTGGCGATCAACGATCAGCACGCCGACGGGAGGGATGTCTCCTGGCTGTGGGATGCCGCCGTGGAGGAGCTGGCGCACTCGCCGCATCGCTTCGGGGCTTCGGGGCAGCGGGCGCACGACATGGCACTCAGGTTCAAGTACGCAGGGGTCGATTGCTGGCTGGAGCAGGATGCGAAGGCCGCCCTCTCCCGGCTCGTCCACGACGCCGCCCCTGGCGAGACCGTCTACCTGGTTCCCACGTACACCGCCATGCTGACTTTCCTCGAGCTGTTGCTGCCGGGGATCCCTCGTGAGGAGGCCTGGTCATGACCGACTCGGTCGTACTGGTCCACCTCTATCCGCGGCGGATGAACATCTACGGGGACGGCGGAAACGTCCTCGCCCTGAGGAGGCGCCTGGAGTGGAGGGGCTTCAAGGTAGAGACGGTCACCGTCGACGAGGGTGACGACTTCGATTTCACCCGGGCCGACCTGGTGGTGGCAGGCGGCGGCGAGGATCGATCACAGCGAGCCATCGCCTTCGACCTTGTGGGGCGCGGCGATGCCATCGTCGAGGCCGTCGCCGAAGGCGTCGTGTTCCTCACCGTCTGCGGTTCATATCAGCTGTTCGGGAGGCGTTTCGTGACCGTCGATGGCGACGAGATCCCCGGGATCGGGGTGTTCGCCGCCGAAACCGTCGCCGGTGACAAGCGGATGATCGGCAACGTCGTCGTCGAGGGTCCTTGGGGTCGTCTCGTCGGATTCGAGAACCACAGCGGCCGGACCCTCCTCGACCCTGGCCAGGCGACTCTGGGTGTGGTCAGGCGCGGCTCGGGGAACGACGGATCGTCGGGCCAGGAGGGGGCGGTGGTGGGGAACTGCTTCGGGACCTACCTTCACGGCTCCCTGCTGCCCAAGAACCCGGACCTCGCCGACGACCTGATCCGTAGGGCGCTGGAGCGGAGGAGCGGAGCCTCGGTGACGCTGGCGCCCCTCGACGACGCCGTCGAGCGAGCCGCTGCCGACCGTGCGGCGACCCGCCCCTGACTCAGGTCTAGGTCCCGATGGCGTCGGGCCGGTCGACCGCCACGGCGAACTCCCTGCCGTCCGGTGAGGACCGCAGCAGGTAGAGGGCCTCGATGTTCACGCCCGATGCGGCGAGCCTTCCGGTCATCGCCGCCAGGGCGTCTGGCTCGTGGGAGAGGGTGGTGACGATTACCGGTCGTTCCTCGAACGGTGCCGACAACGATCGCAGCACCTCCCTTGCGGCGGCGGCGTCGTCGACCACGAGATGGGCGACCCCCTCCGATCCGAGCCCGAACGCGGCCACCGCCTCTATTCGGATGCCGGCGGCGGCGAGGCGCTCGGCGAGGGCGGCCAGCATCCCCGGTCGATTGGCGAGACGCACCGTGAACTCGGTCATGTCGGAAGGCTACGCCTCCCCGGGGGAGTTGGGGACGGTCCGCTCCGGCTTCAGGGGAGCTCTTCGGCCGCCTGGGCGGCGCTGGGCACGATGAGCACCGGGCGACGACCCTCCCGGATCACCCTGGCCGAGACGCTCTCCCAATGGTCTTCGGCGAAGAGCTGCTTGGTCGCCCCCATCACGATGATGTCGGCACCCAGTTCCTCGGCGGCGGCGACGATCGTCGCCGCCGGGTCTTCACCCTCCAGGTAACGCACCACTGCTTCTACGCCGCGGACCCTGAGCGCGGCGACCAGGGGCTCCGTCAGCCGGGTGCCGCGTTCCTCCACGTAGCGGGCGATCACCGCGTCCTCGGCGGTCGACCATGTCGAAGAGCTCTCTGAGAGCGGGTGCCACTCGTCGGAGCGGATCTCCTCGAGGAAGCTGCGGGGCACCTCGATGACCGTGACCACCTGGACCTCACCTCCGGCGCCGCCGAGACGCCCGATGATCTCGGCGACGGCCTCTGGAGCGAGCACGCCGGCGGTGGCGATCAGGATCCGCATCCGATCAGCCTATCCGGGCCCGCTTCCGCCGGCGCCGCCCCTATCGTCGGGGGCATGGCGCCTGACCCAGAGACCGTGAACCGGGTGATGTGGTCGATCCCCAATGTGCTCTGCCTGGTCGGCTCGGCATCGGGAGAGGAATGGAATGCGATGACGGCCTCCTGGGTCACCCAGGTCGCCATGGACCCGGTGCTGGTGGCCGTATCCGTCGATGCCAGGGCGGTGACGCGTCGGCTCGTCGAAGAGGGTGGCGCCTTCACCATCAACCTCTGGGATCGGGACGACACCCGGGTGTTCGTCAAGTTCTCCAAGCCGGCCGACCGATCCGGCCAGACCCTCAACGATCGGCCGGTGCGGCTGGGTACGACCGGTACCCCGATCTTCGAGGAGGCCGTGGCCTACGCCGACTGCCGGTTGGTCGCCACCCGCGAACTCGGCTCGCACGTCCTCTTCATCGGGGAGGTGGTGGACTGTGGGTTCCGCCCCGGCGGCGAGGCGGTGGCGGTCGCCCGTATGGAGGACACCCGGATGAAGTACGGCGGCGTGCTGCGTGGCAAGTGACGGTGGGCCGCCTCCCGGACCCGCGCAGTAGCCTGACGGGGTGCAGATCCCGCGGCGCATAGAGGTCGGAGAGGGGTTGACGCTGGTCGTGGCCTGGACCGACGGCCGTGAGGATCGCCTGGAGGCCGAGACCCTTCGCATCGCCTGCCCCTGCGCCGCGTGCGGGGGCGATGCCGTCGCCTCTGGAGCATCCATCGTCGGGGTACGGCTGGTGGGAGAGTACGCCCTCGGGATCACCTTCGGACCCGACGGGCACTCCACCGGGATCTTCTCATTCGACCTGCTGCGTCGGCTCGGCGACGAGGCGGCGGCATGAGGGTCTCGGAGCAGCCGGAGTTGGAGGCGTCGCTGAAGACCCTGTCGCTGAGCGCCACCGGTTGGCGGCGAACATCGACTGAGGATAAGGCCCGGCTGCTGCGGACGGTCGCCCGGCGGTTCTTCGAGGTGAGCGACGACCTGGTCGCCGCCTCCCTGGCGGCCAGGGGCGTCGGACCCGACCGGGCGGGCGAGGATTGGGTCTCGGGCCCGGTGGCCGTGCTGCGCACCTGGAGGCTGCTCGCAGGCTCCCTGGAGGCGATCGCTCGGACCGGACGGGTTGCCATCCCCGACGGCGCATTCGGCACGCGGCCCGATGGGACGGTCACCGTCGACGTGATCCCCGCAGACCGCTGGGACCGGGTCCTGTACCGGGGATGGAAGGCCGAGGTGTGGATGGAGCCCGGCATCGGCATCGACGAGGCCCGACACCACACAGGTGGAGCCCATACCAAGCCGAACATGTCCCCTCCCGGCGTGGCGGCCGTGTTGGGGGCGGGAAACGTCATCTCGATCGCCCCGCTGGACCTCGCCCATCAGCTGTTCGTCGAAGGCAGGGTGGCGATCCTGAAGTTCTCACCGGTGAACGACCACATCGGCCCGTTCGTGGAGCACGCCTTCGCCCCGCTCGTAGCCGCAGGGTTCGTCCGATTCGCCTACGGGGGGCCGGATGTCGGTGAGTTCCTGGTCCATCACCCACTGGTCGACGCGGTGCACGTCACCGGATCCGAGCGGACCCATGATGCCATCGTCTTCGGGAGCGGCGAGGATGGCAAGCGGCGCAAGGCGGAGGGACGGCCACTGCTTCGCAAGCAGATCACCTCCGAGCTGGGGAACGTGAGCCCGGTGATCGTGGTGCCCGGTCGGTGGTCGGATCGCGACGTCGCCCGCCAGGCGCGTCACGTCGCCACCCAGGTGGTGCACAACTCAGGGTTCAACTGCAACGCCGCCAAGGTGGTGGTGGTGCCGGCCTCCTGGAACCGCCGGCAGCAGTTCGTGGATGCGCTGGCCGAGGCCATGTCGCGACGGTCGGTCGGCTCGGCCCGTTTTCCGGGCACGGCCGAGCGTTACCGGAGAGCCCTCACCGCCGTCCCCCGTGTGCGCCAGATGGGGGCGATCGACGGCGACAGCGTGCCACCGACCCTGCTCGAGGGCCTCGATGAGGTCTCCGACGCACCGGTGTTCTCCGAGGAGGCCTTCTGTCAGCTGGCCGCCGTCGTCGACATCGACGGATCCGAGCCCGGCGGATACCTGGAGCGGGCGGTCGGGTTCGTCAACCAACGCCTGCGCGGGACCCTCAACGTCACACTGCTCGTGGATCCTGAGACCGCCCGGCTGCCGGAGACGCGCCTGGCGCGCGCCGTGGAGCACCTCGAGTATGGCTCGGTGGGCGTGAACGTCTGGGCCGCCGCCGCCTACCCGCTGGGAACGACGCCTTGGGGGGCGCGCCCCGGCCACACCCTGGACGACGTGCAGAGCGGGATCGGATTCGTCCACAACGCCTGCCTGATCGATCGACCGATCAAGACCGTGGTCTCGGCTCCGTTCCGCATGGTGCCCGAGCCCCCGTGGTCGGTGTTCCATCGTCGCTCGGCGGCGACCATGCGCCGTTTGGCGGCGTTCGAGGCCGACCCGGGCCCACTCCGTCTGGCGGCGACTCTGGGTGCGGCGATTCGGCCCTGACGGCATGGCAGGATGAGGCCATGAGCGGCGCCGCCTTTGGGTACACGTTGGTGACGGTCGGCCTGTGGGTGGGCCTGCTGCCTGCGATGCTGATCCGCGATCAGGAGGGGGTCCTCGAGATCCCGTGGCGGTCCCCGGCGTTCGTCGTCGCCGGGTTCCTGCTCCTGGCGGTCGGCGGTGCACTGGTGTATCTGGCCGGGCGCAGCCTGTCGTCGCGCGGGGTCGCCCTGTTCGGCTTGAGACCGGGCCCGGTCCTGGTCGTCGACGGGTACTACGGCAAGGTGCGCAACCCGATCGACGTGGGCACGGCGCTGCTGGCCCTCTCCCCGATGGCTGCGCTGGCGGTCGACCTGATGTGGGTGGTCCCCGGCGCCGCAGTGGTGTACTTCGTCATCGGTACCGGTGTCTACGAGGATGCTCGGCTGCGGGAGGAGTTCGGCGACCGGTTCGTGGAGTACCGGGCCGCAGTTCCCAAGTGGCTGCCCCGCCTCGGCCGCTAGGCGGAGACTCGTCGCTGTGCCATTCCGTTGAGCAACTCCAGGACGACCCGATTGGCGAGTAGGGCCGTGATCTCGGCGGTGTCGTAGGCGGGGGCCACCTCGACCACGTCGGCCCCGACCACGTTCAGGTCGCGTCCGAGGCGACGAACGGTGTCGAGCAGCTGCCGTGCGGTCAGCCCGCCGGGCTCGGGTGTCCCGGTTCCCGGGGCTGCCGAGGGGTCGACGACGTCGACGTCTACCGAGACGAACACCCCTTTGGCCCCCAGGGCGGCGTGCTCCACCGCATCGTCGACCACGGCGTCGAGGCCGCGCTCCACTATCTCGGCCATGAAGTGGGACCGCATCCCCTGCTCTCGCATCCAGGCCACGGTCGGGGGGTCGGGCCAGTAGCCCCGCAGTCCGATCTGGACGAAGCGGTGACCTGGCACCGCCCCGGACTCGATGAGGCGTCGCATCGGTGTGCCATGGCCGTGGAGCATCCCGTAGTGGGAATCGCCGGTGTCGGCGTGGGCGTCGAAGTGGATAAGCGCCACCTCGCCGTGACCGACGGCATCGGCCACGCCGCCGGCATCGGCGAAGGTGATGGTGTGATCCCCGCCGATGACGACGGGCACCACTCCGGCTGCGGCCACGGTGCCCACCACCTGGCGTATCCGCTGCAGGCTCTCGTCGACGTACCCGGGCACGACGTGGACGTCCCCGAGGTCGACGGCGCCCAGCACCGCCAGAGGGTCGATGCCGGTGTCGAGATGGGGTCTGGCGCCGTCAGGCTCCAGGTAGTCGGCGTCGCGCACCGCCTTGGGACCGAAGCGGGCTCCGGGCCGATGGCTGGTGCCCCAGTCGAACGGGGCGCCGAGGATGGCGACCGACGCCCCGCCCAGGTCGTCGAGGCTGCGATGGGGCACCCCGGCGAAGGTGGCCCGTGCCGAGAACGAGGAGTGCCCGAAGCCGATCACCCGGCCAGGGTATCGCGACCTGGGGAGGTGCTGCCAAGATGGGCAGAACCGGGAAGGGGAGTCCTGCCATCGACATCGCGGTGAACCTGGTGGAGAGCTACCTGCGGCTCAACGGGTATCTGACCCTTAGCGAGTTCGCCGTGCAGGCGAGGGATGCCCACGGGAAGTTCGAGACCGTCACCGATGTCGACATCATGGCGGTCCGATTCCCCGGTCCGGTGTTCGCCGGCGACCCGCATGACGGCGACGAGGCACACATGCTGACCATCGACGATCCGGATCTGATGCTGGAGGACGGCTTGATCGACGTGATCATCGGCGAGGTGAAGCAGGGGACGGCGCAGTTCAACCCCGGGATCCGCCGCCACGCAGTCCTGCACACGGTGTTACGCCGAATCGAGTGGATGCTCGGCTGCGAGGTGAGCGAGGTGGTCGCCCGACTTGCCGAGGCGGGGGTCTGCGAGGCGCCGGCGCGCGGGGGAGGGACCATCCGGGTTCGCCTGGTGGCTTTCGGCCGGTCGGATGTGAACGATCTCCAGATCATCGGCCTCTCCCACGTCGTCACCGCCATGCTCGGGTTCCTCTCCGGCCACGACGACGCCTTCCGTCCGGTGCAGTTCCGCGACCCGGCTCCGGCGATGCTCAGCCTGCTGCTGAAGACCGGCTTCGAGGTCAGCCGGAGGCCGGAGCCCCAGGCGTGATGTGAACCGTCCCGGTGAACAGGCCGACCACGCGGCCGTCGTCCCGGGTGACTGATACTCGGTAGGTGCCCAGGGTGCGGCCTCGCGTCGCCTCCTCGGCCACCGCAACCAGCCGGTCACCCTCACCGGTGGCGGCAGTGAGCACCAGGTGGGTGTCGATGGCCACGGCCCGCTCTCCGGCGGCGTTGGAGGCCAGGCTGAAAGCGGCATCGGCCAGCGAGAACACCACGCCTCCGTGGGTGACACCGTGGAAGTTGAGGTGCTGTGGGCCCACCACCATCTCCACCGCCACCCCTTCGACGCCGGCCACCCGCCGGATGCCCAGCATCCGGGCGTACCCATCGGCGGCGAGCATCTCGTCGATTCCCGTCACGGCAGCGTTCCTCCCCACAGGTTGAGGCCGGTGCAATCGTCCCGCTCCCGGCGCATCGGCTCCCCTAGCAACTCCTCGATTCGCACCTCGAGGGCAAACACCTCGCACCCGGCGTTCAGGTTCCCTCCGAACGCCGCCCCGCCGCCATCGGAGAAGGCGGCGTGGGCGTGCACGAACGGAGTGCCGTCGATGAGCGACACGTTGCCCACACCGGCCACGACCTCGAGATGGCGATCGATCACGAAGTCGTCGTATCGCCGGGCCTCCTGGTCGTAGTAGCGCAGCGAGGCGCGTCGTACCGCCCCGAGGAAGCCGACCCAGGCGGTGGTGATCGCAGCATCACCGGCGAAACGCGTGATCTCCTCCACCAGGTCGCTGCCGGTGTCGAGGCGCACCAGGTGCACCGGTCCCGATCTGAAGCTCCCGGAGGTCACGCTCGGGCGGCGGCGACGAAGGCGGCGGCCCGTTGCGGATCCACCGGTTCGGTGGTCGCCCCGCCGACCTTGACCGAGGTGCCGACGATGACCCCGGAGCAGAGTCCGAGAAGGCTGGCGACGTTGCCGGCGGTGACTCCCGAACCGGTGTATAGCGGGGCATCGGGGACGGCGACCCCGACCCGCTTCAGATGTGCTTCGTCGACGGCGATCCCGGTTCCGGACCCGCTCACCACCAGGGCGTCCGCTCCGCCCCGGCCCCACAGATCGGCAGCCGCCTGCTCGAGGGTGAGACCGGGGGGCGGAACCGCATGCTTGACGAACACGTCGGCGAGGATGGCCACATCCGGGGCAAGTGAGTGCCGCAGCCGTGCGACCTCGGCGGCACGGCCGGTGATGGTGCCCTGATCGGTGTGCATCACGCCGGCGAGCACGTTGACCCGGACGAAAGCCGCACCGGTGGCGGCCGCAACCGCCAGGGCAGCAAGGGCGTCGTTGCGCAGCACGTTGACACCGACCGGGACCCCGGCCTCGGTGACGGCATTCACCGCCGTGACCATCGCCGCCACCGTCGCCTTGGGCACGTCGTCGGCGAAGAAAGGGGCATCTCCGAGGTTCTCGACCATCACCCCGTCGAAGCCGGCGGCGGCCAGGGCGACGGCGTCATCGCGGGCCCGCCCGACGACGGCCTCGAGGTCGCCGTCGAAACCGGGAGCGCCCGGGAGCGGTCCCAGGTGCACCATTCCGATCAGGGTGGGGATCATCGGTAGATGCCGGCGACGCGCAGGGCGGTGGCGGCAACCTCCCCGGTGGCGGCCAGTTCGCCTGGACTTGAGGTGAATCCGACCACGAGACGGCACCAATCGCCTCCCGGGCCTCGGATCACCTCGGAGGCGTCGGCAGGGCCGGACACCCATCTGGAGTACTGCGGACCCGACAGATCGACCTTGATGGGGGAGTACTGCTCCCCAGCGGCGGCGAATGCGTTGGGGAGGGTCGCCCAGCCGAGCCAGGCGACATGGCGCAGCCGGGCTGCGTCGATGATCTCCTTGGAGAGGGCGCTGAGGACTCCGAGCCCGTGAGCCCAGGTGTCGGCGAGGCGGATGGTGGCAAAGGTTCGCGCCGCGATCGTCTTGCCCACCCACGGAACCCGGTCCGACGGACCCATCCTGCTCAGGGCGTCGACCACGTCGGCGCGGGCGAAACGCCACCACTCGATCACCTCCTGAGGCCGTCTCCCCTTGGCCTCGGCGACTCCGGCCTTCTCGAAGGTGGCCAGGTCCCCGTAGGTGGCGAGCAGCTCTTCCATGGTGGTCTCGCCGACCAGGAGTGAGGCGGAGTGCTGCTCGCCCCAGGCGAGGATGGCGATGGTGTCGGCGACTGTTACGCCGCCGCGGGCGACGCGTTGACGCCAGTCCCGATCCGGCGCCCGCTGGAGGGACTGGTCAAGTGCCTGTTGTTCGGCGACGAGGTCGGCGAGGATCTCGCGCATGGGAGCACAAGGTTACTAGCACCCGGCGCCGGTACCTTCGGGGGTGTCCACCTCGTTGAGCCGGTCGATCAGCCTTCGGAGACGGCCGTGGCTGCGACGGTCGAAGTGCAGCGTCACCCGCTCCAGGTGCAGCCGGTCCTGGTCTGCCTCCTCGGCAGCGGTCGGCGGCGACGCCTTGATCCGACCCGACTCGAGGATGTCGGAGAACTCGTCGTTCAGAGCCGCCACACCCTCCGGCCCCGGTGCCTTGTGCATGCGCAGAACGAGGCGTTCGTCGACGTAGCGGTGCGAGTCGTAGTTGCGGTAGAAGCCGCAGATCTCTCTCACCGCCGACTCGGTGTCGGTGACCAGGGTGAACAGGCCGAGGTCGTCGGGGGAGATCATTCCCTGGGACACCAGAGTGCCTTCGACGAAGTCGATCCACGGGCCCCAGTAACCAGTCCCCGGGGCCTCGATGAGCACGATGGGGTGCATCGGCGCCTTCCCCGTCTGGGTGAGGGTGAGCAGTTCGAAGGTCTCGTCCTGGGTCCCGAAGCCGCCGGGGAAGAGGGCGAAGGCGTGCGACTCCTTGACGAACATCAGCTTCCGGGTGAAGAAGTACTTGAAGTTGATCAGCCGGGCGTCGTCGACGTAGGGGTTGGCCGCGTCCTCGAAGGGCAGCCTGATGTTCACCCCGAAGGAAGCCTCGCCGCCTGCTCCCTTGTTGGCCGCCTCCATCGTCCCCGGTCCGGCCCCGGTGATGATCATCCATTGGCGGTCACCGGTCATCACCTCGCCCAGTTCGGCGGCGAGCAGATAGTTGGGATCGTCCACGGGGGTTCGCGCCGAACCGAAGACGGTGAGCTTGCGGATGTGGCGGTACCGGTGGAACACGGTGAACGAGTAGCGCAGCTCTTTCAGGGTGGCGTTGACCAGTTTGAGGTCGCCGCGGTCCGGGTCGTCACGATGCAGCCTGAGGATCGTGACCATCATCTCAGAGATGAGATCTGCGTCCTCGTGTTCGTGGGGGTGCCCGGCCACGGCGTCGGCGGCGAGCCGCCTTATCCGCTCGTCCAGCATCGGGTCACCCATCTCGTACCGCCGCATCCCCGCGACGGTAGTGCCTGCCGGTTGCTCGAACCGCCAGGCTCAGGCGGCGAACGGAGGCCCCTCCGGCCCGCGCCGGGCCACCGCCGACCACACGGTCTCGTAGTGGTCGAGGTCGAACGGGTCGACATGGCTCAGCACGAACTCCTCCCAGGATCTCCGCAGCGGGTCGGCGTCCCTGGAATACATCCACAGTCCGGCCGGTATCCGGTCCAGGACCGAGCGCAGGCTCATCGGGGTTCCGACGCGGGTGCGTGCATCCGACGAGGTGAAGGACTCGTTGACCTCGACGGCGAGCCGGGCGATCGTGGTGACGAACGCCCCCTTGAGCCGCGGGTACCGCCGGTTGAGCATCGCCTCGATCTGGGTGAGGTCGGGGAAGCGCTTCTCCCAGATCACCCATCGATCGGCGAAAGCCTTGTTCAGCGTCTGGGTCCCGGCGTAGTCGCGAAGGTCGGTGGGGTTCATGGTCCCGAAGATCCGGGTGTCCGGGCGGAGTCGGACCGTCTCGCCGGTGGGAAGGTCGAGAGCCTGGTAGCGATCGAGCAGGCCATGGAGTGCGAACAGGGTCTCGGCCCCGGCGGCGTTCAGCTCGGAGAGGTTGATCAGCGAAGGGCCGCGCAGAGCCCGGGTGATGTCGCCGTCCTCCCAGCGGCTCTCGGTTCCGCCGCGCCCATCACCGTGGAGCTTGACCGATCCGATGAGGGTGATGTCGCGCACCTCGCCGGTCAGGGGGATGCGGAAGTAGGGCAGGCGCAACAATGCGGCGAACTGTTCGAGGTCGTGGTCCTTCCCGGTTCCCATGTGCCCGCGCAGTGCCACGTGCAGCGGCGCCTCGATCACCTCCATGCGGCGGACCTGTTCCAGGGCCGCGAGGCGATAGAGCATCCCCAGGTCCACGTAGTGGGGGTCCGGGTCGGGGATCTTGCCGGCTCGTTGGGTCGCCTCGGGGGTGTCGTCGGGCAGGGCGAACGCCTCCAACTCGATGGCGGCGCCCTCACCGGTCGGGTCGGTGAACACCACGGTTTCAGGCATCGATCCTCCTCGCGAGCGGCTCATCGTAAAGGCGTCCCTCGTGCCCCCACCACGTGTCGCCTCCGGCGAGGGCGATCGAGCGCCGCAGGGCGGAGCGCACGCCGTCGACCATCGCCCTGGTGAGGGCATCGGGGCGCTCCACCACCCGGCTCCGGGAGTACGCCGCCGCCACGGTGGCGTCACCGATCCCGATCCCGAGCACCGTGGTTCCCGCCGCCTCCACGGCGTCCACCGATGCGGAGAGGGTCTCGATCGACCCCCGGGTCATCCCGTCGGCCAACACCACCAGCATCCGCACCTGGGTGTTGCGTGCCCCGAGGCGGGTGGCGGCGTGACTCACGTTGAGCTCGTCGACGTTGGCCGCCTTCTCGAACATCGAGACCGGCGGGCTCCCGGCGGGGTCGCGTCTCGCTGCCTGGGAGGCCTCCGCAGGACGCGCCGCCGTCCAGAAGAGGCCGGCCAAGCCGGGCTCGGCGGCTTCCCACCGCTGGTCGAACGACTTGAGCAGGTAGTGGTTGACCGTCCTGGTGAGCCGGTCGGCGGCGCCTCCCTGGCTGCGCCGCAGGGAGCCCTGGGTTCCGTCCAGGCGCTGCTGGTAGGAGCGCTCGCTGTCGCCGGGGAGGGCGGCGAATGCCCGGTTGAAGAGGGCGATCTCGAACTCGATCTGGAGTTCGTCACAGAGTCGGGCGAGGGTCACCGCCCCGAGCGTCGCCGCCGCCATCGCCCACGGCGCCTTGGTCCCCCCGGGAAGGGAGCGAGGCTGCAACATGCTCGCCGACCCGTCGACGAGCAGGCTCACCGCGTAGGCGCGCCGGGTGGGCAGTGAGCGTCGCTCGAACATCCGCTGGTAGAGCCCGGCTCCGAGGAACAGGGCGGCATGCGGGGAGAGGTCGCCGGCATCGTATCCGGAGCGAAGGCCGCGTCGCTGGTTGGCCGCAAACAGCGGGTACAGCTCACCCGAGACCTGCCGTTGGGCGACATCCCAGGCGCGCGCCGCCTCTCCGATGGCATGCCTCCCGTCGGCGGCGAAGCGATCGAAGAGGCCGGGAAGCGCCGAGACCAGCAGCTTCCCTCCCTGACCGGTGGGGAGGTACACCTCGGGTGCTTCCGAGACCCGCAGGATCTGGTCGGCAGCCGGATCGCCCGCCTGCTGGGTGTCGGCGCGGCGGCCCTGGTCCGCCTCGACCTGGGCGCTCTGTCGTGTGGCGTCGTAGGACTCGGCGTCGCGCAGGATGGGGGAGATGATCCGGACCGCATCGACGGTGGAGTCGATCTGGGATCGTTCGACGGCTTGTGATTCGCGGTCGCCCGACGTCGGAGAGGCCTCGGTGAGCAGTCCATGGAGGCGCGCCAGTGCCAGCAGCCTCATGGCGGCCGTGGCCGCCTCCCAGGGACCGTCGGCGCCCCGGGCATCGGATATCAGGTCGGCGGCCTCCTCCAGCGCCGCCGCAACCGGCGGGTCGGCCTCGCCCTGCAGCGAGCCGAGGTCGCGGTACCCGCCGACGGCGAGGAAACAGGCGAGGGCGAACTGGCCCATCGGTCGGGCCCGCCCCATCGCCGATGGCACCGAGGCCAGGTACAGATCCCGCAGGACCGACCTCGCCCCCGGATAGGCGTCCAGGTTCTGTGCCTCCTGGCGGGCATCCTCGATGGTCAGGAACATCGCCTCGGCGGCGGCGCCTCCGGCGCGTTCGATGGCATCGAGCAGCGCCACCGGCTCGTCGGGAGGAGGGTCGGAGCCTTCGGGCAACCACTCCGCGGGTATGGGGCGGGGCTCGTCGAGATCCGTGCTCAGCAGATGGACCGTCTCATGGAGGGCGGCGGCGAGGGCCACCTCGCCGGCGGTGACCGGGGCGCGGCGGGCGTACGCCGCCTGGAAGACGCCGGGGTCGAGCACTATCTCGCCGGGTGCGGCCGCCGGGCGCGACCCGAGTCGAACCTTGAGGTCGTCGTCTCCGGCCAGGGACCGGGCGAAACGGGTGACGGCGGGAGCCACCCGCTGATAGCGCGCCACGACCGCCTCCACCGCCCGTTCCTGCGGAGGGAGGATCTCGGTGAGCAGTGTCTCGTTGCGGTGACGCACAGCCCGTCATCTTCTCATGCCCGGCGGGGTTCGGGCGGCTCGGCAGCGCCCGGATCGGGTGACTACACTCTCATGACCCTGGGCCCCGGGTATTGCCGCGGCTCAGATTCCAATATGGAGGGAAGCCAGACAATGAGTCGGAGAATGAAGACATTCCGACCGCTGGGAGTCCTGCTGGTCGTGCTGGCGCTCGTCGCCGTCGCCTGTGGCGATGACGATGAGACCACCACCACGGCAGCAGGGTTCACTCCCGGCGCTCTCGGATACATCGAAGTCGCCCCCGGCGAACCGATCGAGATCCGCGCCCTACAGGCGATCTCGGGCGATGTCGCGCCTCTGGGCACCGACCAGGTTCGAGGCGTCGAGCTCGCGATCGCCGACTACGGCGACATCGCCGGGCACTCGGTGAGCCTGGGCACGGTCGAGGACGACGGCTGCTCCGCCGAAGGCGGGCAGGCCGGCGCCCAGGCGATCATCGCCCAGCTGACCGACGCCGGCGACGGCAAGTTCACCGGTCCTCTGGCAGTCATCGGGACCACCTGTTCCGGTGCCGGCCGTGGCGCCCTGCCCCTCCTCTCCGAGGCGGGATTGGTGCTGATCTCGGGATCGAACACGTCGCCTTCGCTGACCTCGGACCTCGAGGGCACCGCCGGTGAGGACTACCTCCCCGGCTACTACCGGACCGCGCACAACGACCTGTTCCAGGGTGGTGCGGTGGCGAGGTTCGTCTACAACGAGCTGGGGATCACCACGGCCGCCGCCATCCACGATGGCGACCCCTACACGGACGGCCTGGCGACCGCCTTCAAGAACACCTTCGAGTCGCTCGGTGGCACCATCTCGGTGTACACGGCGGTCAACAAGGGCGACACCGACATGACCGCGGTTCTCACCGAGGTCGCCGCCGGTGCTCCCGAGGCGGTGTTCTTCCCCATCTTCCAGCCCGAGGGTGACTTCATCATCCAGCAGGCCGGAAGCGTGGCGGGACTCGAGAACGTCACCTGGATCGGGGCCGACGGCCTCCTGGGCGACGACTTCATGTCGCTCCCGGAGTCGGCGGGGATGTACTTCTCCGGACCGGACCTTCGCTTCGGTGACAACGCCAGCCAGACGGGCAAGTCGTACAGCGACTTCCTGACGGAGTACGAGTCCACCTACGGTGAGGCTCCGCCCCAGGTGTTCCACGCCCACACCTACGACGCAACCGTGATGGTGCTCGCCGCCATCGAGGCGGTGGCGTTCCAGGAGGAGGACGGCACCCTGAAGATCGACCGGCAGGCGTTCCGTGACGCCCTGACGGCGACCTCCGGGTTCGCCGGGATGACCGGTTCGCTGTCCTGCGACGCATTCGGTGACTGCGGTGCCCAGACGATCGCCATCGTCAAGCACGAGGATCCGAGCGACGTGGCGGCCGGCAAGGCCAACATCGTCTACAGCGAGGCCAAGGGCGTCGTCAGCGACTGACGCCCCTGGTTCGACAATCGAGTGAAGGAGGGGCCCGGCCCCTGGTGACCGGGCCCCTCCTTCCACATCCGGCCCCGATTCCCCACAGACCGAGCAATCCACCATTCAGGCATGACCTCCAGAAACTCCACACTCAGCAGGGTCCTCGCCCTCGATGCCCCCACCCTGGCTGTCGACCTCTTTCTCTTTGCGATGAAGGCCCTGCTCCTCTTCTTCGCCACCTGGGCCCTGGTGGGAACGATCGCACTTCAGGTTTCCGGCCGCGGCCTCACAGGCGCCGCCTGGGCGGATGTCTTCGCCGGGGGGCTCGCCCAGGGGTTCATGTACGGGCTGATCGCCCTCGGCTACTCGATGGTCTACGGCGTGCTGGGCTTCATCAACTTCGCCCACGGCGAGGTGTTCATGGCCGGGGCGATGACCGGATACTTCGTGGCCGACGCCCTCTTCGACGCCGGGATGTGGGAGTCGGCCTTCCTGCCGGCGCTCCTCATCGCCCTCTTGTGTTCGATGCTGGTCTCGACCCTGGTGGCGGTGGTGATCGAGCGGGTCGCCTACCGGCCCTTGCGGGGTGCACCCCGCCTGATCCCGTTGATCACCTCGATCGGGGCGTCGTTCTTCGTGCAGTACGCCGTGCGCGGGCTGGTGGGCGACGCCTACAAGACGTTCCCCCTGCTTCCCGAAGGCCTCCAGAACCGGGTGTCGATCCTCGGTTTGAACGTCGAGGGCATCAAGCTGCTGGTGATCGGCACCGCGATACTGTCGATGTTCGCCCTGTGGGCCTTCGTCACCCGGTCCAAGACCGGTCGGGCGATGCGGGCGGTCGCCGAGGACAAGGAGATCGCCTCGCTGATGGGGATCGACGTCGATCGGGTCGTCGTCACCACCTTCGCCGTCGGCGGCGCCATGGCCGGGGTCGGCGGGATCCTGTGGGCGATGCTCTTCGGCAAGGTGTTCTTCCTCACCGGCTTCCTGCCCGGCATCAAGGCGTTCACCGCGGCGGTGCTGGGCGGGATCGGCAACCTCCCCGGAGCGATGCTGGGCGGTATCTCGCTCGGCCTCGTGGAGGCGTCGGGCCCCACGCTGCTGTCGGGGATGAGCTGGGTGATTCCGACCTGGGTCGCACTGGTGGTGTCGGCGTGCGCCGCCGGGGCGATCTTCCACGGCTGGCGGCTGGCAGCCGGCCTGGAGGCGAGAAGGATGGGCATGGCGATCGGGTTCATGCTGTTCGGGGTGATCGGGGTCCTGGCCGGCGTGTTCCTCCTCCCGGGTGCTTCGGTGTACATCCCGGGGGCTTCACAACTCAAGGACATGATCGCCTTCATCGTCCTCATCGGTGTCCTCATGATCCGGCCTATCGGCCTGCTCGGTGAGCGGCTGGCCGTGGAGGAGCGCGGATGAGGGGGCTCTCCTGGCGCCAGGCGGTGAGATGGGGTGCGATCGGCGGCCTCATCCTGGCCTTCACCGCAGCAATCGGCATGGTGGAGACCTTCGATGCCCGCAAGGTGATCGACCCGTGGATCAGCCTGGGGCACCTCTCGCTGCTCTGGGTGCCCATCGCCATGGGGTATCGCGTCGCCGCCCGTCCGGTGTTCGAGGGGATCGAGAACCCGCCTGCCGGCAGGACCGAAGTCATCGCCGGCGCCGGCGTCGGGCTGATCTCTGGGGCCGGGCTCGCCGCCTTCGTCCTCCTCGCCGAGACGTTCGATCTGCGAGTGATCCTGATCAACGTGACCCCGCGTCTGCTCGACCTGCTCACCTTCGGTCGCGGTACCGCCACCGGGGTCCTCATCATCCTGGCACTCGGTCTCGGGCTAGGGGCGCTCGGTGGCGCCGCCCACCTGGCGTCGCCTCGCGTCCGAACGATCGCCCAAAGGGTGGTGTTGTGGATCGTGATCATCGGGTTCACCGAGCTGGTCTTCGGCAACGTGCTCAAGGAGCTGTCGCTCGGGGCCGTGGACGACTTCATCTACTCGAAGAACCGGGGGGTGGAGTGGCCGGCGGCGCTGGCGATCGCGGCACTCGTGATCACCCTGAGCATCGTGATGCGGGGCCGCGCCGCTGCCGCCAGGGGACGATTCCAGGCGATGCCCACCGACCGCCGCCGGTCGGTCGGGTTCGCCGTGGCCGCCGGTCTCTTCGGCATCGGAATGCTCGCCCCCGACTACTTCGGCCCCTACCTCAACGAGGTGCTGGCCACCGTCGGGCTGTTCATGCTGATGGGATTCGGCCTCAACATCGTCGTGGGCTTCGCCGGGATGCTCGACCTCGGCTACGTCGCCTTCTTCGCCGTCGGGGCCTACTCGGTCGGTATCCTGGTCTCGGCGGCTTCGCCTCAGTTCAGCCCCGAACTGGCCTTCTTCGCGGCCATCCCCTTCATCGTCGTCATCGCCGCCCTGGCGGGTCTGATCGTGGGCACCCCGGTGATCCGCATGCGCGGCGACTACCTGGCGATCGTCACGCTGGCGTTCGGCGAGATCGCCCGCCTCGTCTTCCAGGCCGACTGGCTGAAGGGCCTGTTCGGCGGGGCGCAGGGGATCAAGATCACCCCGTCCGAGATCCGGATCCTGTTCGGATACGTGGTGGCGGGCATCGGCGTGATCCTCGTCATCTCCGGCGGCCTGCGATGGCTGGCGGGCCGCAGGGCGGGCTCCATGGATCCCAAGACCAGACTGGCCGCAGCGATGACCGTGGTCGGAGTCGGGGTAATCGTGCTCGGCGTGGTCTTCCCCGACCTCGCCGAGTGGACCATGCGCGGCGTGGTGGTGCGCGACGTCTTCCGCCTGGTGCTCGTTTTCGTCCTCATCGCCGCCTTCGTCTCGTGGCGGCTGGAGGACTCAAGAGTCGGCCGCGCCTGGATGGCGATGCGCGAAGACGAGCAGGTCGCCCAGGCGATGGGGATCAACATCGTGACCGCCAAGCTCACCGCCTTCATCATCGGGGCGGTGCTCGCCTCGCTGGGTGGGGCACTGTTCGCCGTGAAGGTGGGCACCATCTTCCCGCACTCGTTCAAGATCGTGCAGTCGATCATCATCCTCGTGGTGGTGATCGTCGGCGGCATGGGCAGCCTGCGGGGCGTGGCAGTGGGCGCCCTGGTGTTGATCGGCATCCTTGGCGGGCCCACCCAGCCGGGCATGCTGCGCGAGTTCGAGGCGTTCAAGCTGCTCATCTACGGCGTGCTGCTGGTGGTGATGATGCTCAAGCGTCCCGAAGGCCTCCTGCCCAGCGCCCGGCGTTCGCGTGAGCTGCATCAGGAGGAGTTCATGCAGGATGCCTGGATCAAGGCCACCGCCGACCGGATCGAGGAGGAGCAGGCATGAGCCCGATCCTCGAGATCAATGGCCTCACCAAGCGCTTCGGTGGCCTCAACGCCCTGGGCGGCGTCGACTTCCATGTCGACGAGGGGGAGATCGTCAGCGTCATCGGCCCCAACGGCGCCGGCAAGACGACGTTCTTCAACGTGATCAGCGGGATGTTCGCCCCCGACTCCGGGCAGATCCTGTTTCGCGGAGACGACATCGCCGGGTTGACGCCCGATCAGATCACCAAGCGGGGCGTCGCCCGCACCTTCCAGAACGTCCGGCTGTTCCCCAACATGACCGTGCTGGAGAACGTCATGATCGCCCGCCATTGCCGTACGACGAAGGGAATCTGGCCCGCTCTCTTCCAAACGCCCGGGTTCGTGGCCGAAGAGGCGAAGATCCGGGAGGACGCCAAGGAGATCCTCGGGTTCTTCGGTTCCCGACTCACCGGGTACCGCTTCGATCAACCGGCGTTCGTGCTCTCCTACGCCAACCGGCGCCGGCTGGAGATCGCTCGCGCCATGGCCACCTCGCCGCAGCTGCTGCTCCTCGATGAGCCGACCGCCGGGATGAACCCGCGCGAGACCCTCGAGCTGACCGACCTCATCGGCAAGTTGAGGGACGAGAAGGGGTTCACGGTGGTGGTGATCGAACACGACATGAAGGTGGTGCGTGACGTCTCCGATCGGGTGGTCGTCCTCGACCACGGCGTCAGGATCGCCGAGGGCACCTACGAGGAGGTCTCCACCGACGAGGGCGTCATCGAGGCCTACCTGGGGCGTCCCGCAGGGGAGGCGTCATGACCGATCGCACGCCGGTCCTGGAGTTCCGTGACATCGACACCCACTACGGGCCGGTCCACGTCCTCAAGAACGTCAACCTGAAGATCTACGACGGTGAGATCGTGTGCCTGCTCGGTGGCAACGCCTCGGGCAAGACCACCACCCTCAAGACGATCCTGGGCATGGTGTTCCCGTCCTCCGGCGACATCCTCCTCGACGGCGAGGTGGTCTCCACGCTGAGCACCAGCGAGCGGGTGCGGCGAGGAGTCTCCATGGTCCCCGAGAACCGCCGGCTCTTCAAGCGCATGACGGTGAAGGAGAACCTCGAGATCGGGGCCTTCCTGCGCGAGGACCGCGAGAACCTCGAGGCAGACATGGAGCACATCTTCGAGGTGTTCCCTCGGGTCAAGGAGCGTCTCGGCCAGAAGGCGGGGACGCTTTCGGGCGGCGAGCAGCAGATGGTGGCCGTGGGACGGGCACTCATGGCGCGACCCAAGGTGTTGCTCATGGACGAGCCGTCGATGGGCCTGGCGCCGGTGCTGGTGGCTCAGAACTTCGAGATCATCCAGCAGATCAACCAGACCGGGACCACGGTGTTCGTCGTTGAGCAGAACGCCAACATGGCGCTCTCCATCGCCGACCGCGGCTACGTGCTGCAGACGGGGCAGATCGTGCTCTCCGACACCGCCGCCGGACTGCTGGCGAACCCGGACATGCGTCGCGCCTACCTGGGCGAGGTGGAGTAGCCGGCGGCAGTCGGCCCATCGCCAGTCGCCTTCCGGGCCCCGGTACCATCCTCTCCCGATGCCTCACCGACTCACCACTCTCCCCAGCGGCCTGCGCGTCATCTCCGAGTCGATGGACTCGGTCCGGTCGGTCTCGGTGGGCACCTGGGTGGACACCGGCTCTCGCGACGAGACCCCGGTCGAGGCCGGGTGCTCTCACTTCCTCGAGCACCTGCTTTTCAAGGGGACCGAGACCCTGAGCGCTCGCGAGATCGCCGAGGCCTTCGACGCCATCGGGGCGCGCAGCAACGCCTTCACGTCGAAGGAGTACACCTGTTACTGGGCCCAGCTACGCGACGAAGACCTCGCCCTGGGCCTGGGCCTGCTCTCCGAGATGATCCAGCGCCCGGCGTTTCGCGAGGAGGAGATCGCCTCCGAGCAGCACGTGGTTCTCGAAGAGATCAACATGAACGAGGACGATCCATCCGACGTCGCCCACGACCGGTTCGCCAGGGCCCTCTGGGACGACCACGTCCTCGCGCTGCCGGTCCTGGGCACCAGGGAGAGCATCACCGCCATGGGCCGCGACGTGATCGCCGGCTACTGGGAGCGCCGCTACCACCCGACGACCACCGTGGTGGCCGCCGCCGGCAACCTCGACCATGACGAGCTGGTGGATCTGGTCGTCGAACGATTCGGAACCTGGGAGGGCGGTGGCGGTGGCCACTTGCTGCATCCGCCCGAGTCGGCGTCGCGGGTCGACGTGGTGACCCGCGACACCGAGCAGGCGCATCTTGTCCTCGGAACGCGAGCCTTCACCAGGGCCGACGAGAGGCGCTACGCCTTCGGGCTGCTCGACCACATACTGGGAGGGGGAATGTCCAGCCGCCTGTTCCGTGAAGTCCGCGAGGAGCGCGGCTTGGCGTACGCCGTCTACTCGTTCCGGATGCCGTACGCCGACTCGGGCGCCTTCGGGGTGTACGTGGGGACCACACCACACCAGACCTCGCAGGTGCTCGATCTCGTGCGGGAGCAGCTGGCCAAGGCCGCCGCCGAGGGGGTCACCCTCGAGGAGCTGGAGCGTGCCAAGGGTTACATGAAGGGGTCGATGGCGCTCTCCCTCGAGGACACCAACAGCCGCATGGTGCGCCTCGGCCGCCACGAGCTCACCGGCGTGGAGCATCTCACCTTCGACGAGATAGCCGCCCGCATCGACTCCGTGACGCTGCAGGACGTCCACGATGTCGCTGCCGAGGTGTTGAGCGGGCCCCTGGTGCTGGGCGCCGTCGGACCGTTCGACGCCGTCGACATGGAGCGTCACGTCGCATGACCTCGGTGGCGATCTCCGGCATCGGGGGTCGCATGGGCCGGCTCATCGCCACCGCCGTGGCCGCCGCTTCCGACCTGGACCTGGTTGCCGGATACGACCCTTCGCATTCCGGTGAGGAGATCTCGGGGATTGGCGTCGCCTCCGATCCGCTGGTGGTGGGCGAGGCGGAGGTCGTGGTGGAGTTCACCAATCCGTCCGTGGTGATGGGCAACCTCGCCAGGTGGCGGGCAATGGGGATCCATGCGGTGGTGGGCACCTCGGGATTCGGCCAGGGGCGGATCGCCGAGCTGGAGATCATCTGGGGTGATGGCCCGGGGCGCTGCCTGGTGGTTCCCAACTTCTCGATCGGGGCGATGCTGATGATGAGGTTCGCCGCCATGGCGGCACCGCACTTCGCCGCATCCGAGATCGTGGAGTTGCATCACGATCGCAAGGCCGACGCCCCTTCCGGAACGGCGCTGGCCACCGCCGCCGGGATGGTCGCCGCCGGAGGACCACAGCGCCGAAAGGTCACTTCCGAGGAAGTGCTCCCCGGCGCCAGGGGAGGCGACGCCGGACCCCGAATCCACTCGGTCCGGCTTCCTGGCCTGCTCGCCCACCAGGAGGTGATCCTGGGCTCGGAGGGCGAGGTGCTCTCCATCCGGCACGACACCACCGACCGCGCTGCCTTCCTGCCCGGCGTCCTGCTGGCGGTACGGGGTGTCGGTGGCCTCTCGGCTCCGGTCACCGTCGGCCTGGAGGCGGTGCTGGGGGAGTGAGGTCGTTGGAACAGTCGGGGCCACCGGTTCGTTGGAGAGAGTGATGGAACACGTCAAGGACATCGACCAGTCCGACTTCGGTGCCGCGGTGCTGCAGCGCAGCAACGAGGTGACCGTGGTGGTCGACTTCTGGGCTTCGTGGTGCGGCCCGTGCAAGGTGCTGGGGCCGCTCCTGGAGAAGGCCGCCGCCGACTACGACGGGCGCTTCGAGCTGGCCAAGGTCGATGTCGACGCCAACACCGAGCTGGCGGCCCGGTTCGGCGTGCAGTCGATCCCCACCGTCATCGCCTTTCAGGGCGGCGAACCGGTCGGGCGGTTCACCGGGGCGATTCCCGATGCCTCGATACGAAAGTGGATCGACTCGCTGCTCCCCACCGAGGAAGATGCCATCGTCGAGCGGGCGCGCGATCTCGCCATCGAGGGCGACGAGGCCGGCGCCGAGGCCCTGCTCCGGCAGGTACTGGACACCAGATCAGATCATGTGGAGGCGGTGACCGCCCTGGCTTCGCTGCTCATTGCCCGCGGCGAGGCGGAGGAAGCGCTCATCGTCCTGGGCCGCGTCCCCCGTACTGGCGAGGTGGAGCGCCTCGAGGCGGCGGCGCGCACCTCATCCGGCAAGAACGCCGATCTGCCTGCCCTTCAGGCGGCCGTCGCCGCCGATCCGAGCGATGCCTCCGCCCGCATCGCCTTGGGACGGGCCCTGGCCGCCCATGGCGAGTTCGAACCGGCGCTCGACCAGATGCTCGAGGCGGTCCGCTCGGGCGGTCCGCTTCGAGACGAGGCCCGCCAGGCGATGGTCGACGTCTTCGGCCTCATCGGGCCCGAGCACCCTCTCGCCGCCACCTACCGGCGGCTGCTCGCCAACGAGCTGTTCTAGGCTCAGGGACCCGGCCTCGGGAGTACCCTCGGCTACGACCTGGGAGGTTTCATGCCCGCTGCTCCGTTCGGGCGTCTGCTCACCGCAATGATCACACCCTTCGACGAGGCGGGTGCGGTCGATCACGAAGTCGCCTGGGAGTTGGCGCGTCGCCTCATCGCCGAGGGCTCGGACGGCTTGGTGGTGGCCGGGACCACCGGGGAGGCGCCGACCCTTTCCGAGGACGAGAAGGTGGCCCTCTTCGGGACCGTGGTCGGCGCCGTGGCCGGCAAGGCGGTCGTCATCGCCGGGACCGGCACCTACGACACGGCGGAATCGATACACCTCACCCGTCGTGCCGTGGACGCCGGTGTCGACGGGGTGATGGCGGTGACCCCCTACTACTCGCGCCCCCCGCAGGAGGGCCTGCTCGGTCACTTCACCGCCATCGCCGACGCCTCCGAAGTCCCGGTTCTGCTCTACAACATCCCTTCGCGGACCGGCCGGCTGATCGAGGTGCCCACCCTGGCCCGGCTGGCCGAGCACGAGCGGATCGTGGCGGTCAAGGACGCCGTGGGGGATCTTGCGTTCACCGGCCGCGCCGCCCTGGCGGTGGGCGACGGCATGGCGATCTACTCCGGCGACGACGTGCTCACGCTGCCGATGATGGCCATCGGGGCGGTGGGGGTGGTGTCGGTGGCGTCGCATCTCGCAGGCCCGACGATCGCAGCCATGGTGGCGGCGATGGTCGGCGGCGACCTGGGAGCGGCTCGCCGTCTGCATCTCGCCCTCGTCCCCCTCTTCGAGGCCTGTTTCCTCGAGCCGAACCCGATTCCGGTCAAGGCGGCCCTGGGCAAGACGTGGCGAGAAGTAGGGCCTCCGCGACTGCCCCTGGTGCCGGCTTCCGCCGCCACAGTGGAAGCCGTGCTCGAGGCCGTCGAGTCGGCGGCTGCCGCCAGATGACGGTACGCATCTCCTTCCTCGGCGGGCTCGGGGACATCGGACGCAACTGCGCCGCGATCGAGGTCGGCGGGCGGATCGCCCTCATCGACTGCGGGCTCATGTTCCCCGAAGAGCACATGCTGGGTGTCGATCTGGTGCTTCCCGACTTCGCCTCGCTCATGGAGCGCCGCGCCGACGTCGACTGTGTCGTGCTCACCCACGGCCACGAGGACCACATGGGTGCGCTGCCCTACCTGCTCGCCGAGATCCCGGTTCCGGTGTACGGCACCCCGCTCGCCGTCGCCCTGGCGCGGGGGCGGATAGAGGAGGCGGGCATCGAGCCCGACCTGCGTCCGGTGGAGGTCGGAACCTGGCTGGAGCACGGGCCCTTCAAGTTCATGCTGGTTCCGGTGTCGCACTCGATCCCCCAGGGCGCCGGGATCGCCTTCGACACCCCCGACGGCCTGGTGGTCCATTCCGGCGACTTCAAACTGGATCCGACTCCGATCGACCGGATTCCGACCGACCTTCCCGAGTTCGCCGCCCTGGGCAGGCGCGGGGTGAGGCTGCTGTTGTCCGACAGCACCAATGCCGAGGTCCCGGGCTTCGTTCCTTCGGAGTCGAGCCTGGCCCAGCCCCTCTACGAGATCGTCGTCGAGACGCGCGGCAGGGTGATCGCCGCATGCTTCGCCAGCCACATCCACCGGGTGCAACAGATCGTCGACGCCGCCGTCGATGCCGGGCGTTACGTCGGGTTCATGGGACGCACCATGTTGCGCAACGTTCCCACCGCCGAGGATCTCGGGCTGCTGCGGGTCCCGACGGACTCGGTCCTCCCTATCGAAGAGCTCCTCACCATGCCTCCGGCGGAGACCGCCATCATCTCCACCGGGAGTCAGGGTGAGCCGTTCGCCGCCCTCTCCCTGATGGCTTCGGGACGGCATCGCTGGGTTCAGGTGGGGGAGGGGGACACCGTGATCATCTCCGCCCGTCCGATCCCCGGCAACGAGACCAAGGTTTCGAGGGTCATCAACGGCCTGCTGCGGCGAGGGGCTCGGGTGTATCACGGCAACAACGCCACCGTCCACGTTTCCGGGCATGCGGCGCGCGAAGAACTGAAGACCTTCATCAACGTGGTCCGCCCCGAGGCGTTCGTGCCCGTCCACGGCGAGTACCGGCATCTGAGCGCCCACGCCGCGCTGGCGCGAGAGATGGGCGTGCCCGAGGTCCTGCTCTGCGAGGACGGCGACGCGGTGGTGCTCGACGCCGACGGCGTTCGCCGTCAGGAGGGGGCGGTCCCGGCGGCCCATGTGTTCGTCGACGGCCTCGAGGTGGCGGGATCGGCCACAGGCGTGATCCGCGACCGTCAGCATCTCGCCGACGACGGCGTAGTGGTGGCGACCCTGGCCATCGATGGTCACACCGGCGAGATCGTCCAGGGTCCCGACCTGGAGAGCCACGGCTTCATGGACGACCCCGAGGAGGTGTTCGCCCTGGTGGAGAAGGCGGTGGCATCCGAGGTGGGGCGGGTCGAGCTCCCCATCGACGAATCCGGTGTGCGCAGTCGGGTGAAGGGCGCCGTCAACCGAGTGTTGCGCCCCGAGACCGGCCGCAAGCCGGTGGTGATCGTGGTCGTGCTCGAGGTGTGATCGTTTGAGGTAGGACGACACCGGTGTAACCTCGACATCCATGCCATCGCGCAAGTCCTCCCGCCGGGGCAACGGGCGGGCCGGGACTGCCCGGAGCACCAAGAAGGCGGCTCCCACGACGCAGCGGTCGAAGCTGGCGACGCTGCGGGAACGGATCCGCAGCGGGTTCGGCCGGCACACCGATGACCTGTGGGGTGTCCTCCTGGTCCTGGGTGGAGTCCTGGTCGCCCTTTCCTATTTCGACCTTGCCGGCCCCGTCGGCCTGGGCACCGTCGCCGCGTCGTCGCTCCTGTTCGGAGTGTGGGGGTACGCCGTGGCACCGCTCCTGGTCGGCATCGGGGTGTTGCTGCTGGTGGTGAACCGTCCCGAGGACCTGCGGCGGCTCGTGGCCGGTGCCGTCGTCACATTCGTCGGCTCGCTCGCCATGTTCCACCTGATGACCGGAGCGATTTCGCTCGCCGCCTCCCTCGATCTGGTCAGGGAGCGGGGTGGGGCGGTGGGCTCGGTGATCGCCTTCCCACTGCGGCGAGTCATCGGCTTCTGGGGTGCCATGGTCGTGCTGTTCGCCATCATCGGCCTCGGAGTCCTGCTGCTGACACGAACCACGGTCGGGGAGGCCCTGCGGGCCGTGGGCACCGGTTCCGCCTCCGCCTGGCGAAGGCTGCGTGGCAGTGCCAAGCGCCGCCGTCCGGTGGTGGAGGTGCGGGTGTCGGAGCCGCCGCGCCCCCGCCTGGTCCCGGTTCCTTCGGATCAGACACCGGTGGCGGCCGACCGGCCCACGCCGCAGCGCCCGCCGGCGCGCCCTGCGCCCCGCCCCGCGCCTCCTTCTCCAAGACCCGAGAAGCGGGGCTATTCGCTACCGCCTCTGGAGCTGCTCTCCCTGGGCGGGGGAGCCGGTCACAGCAAGAAGGCCCTCGACGAGACGGCGCAGGAGCTGGAGGACACCCTCATCCAGCACGGTGTCGATGCCAGGCTCACCCGCATCGTGCCCGGGCCCACCGTGACCCGCTACGAGATCGAGCTCGCCCCCGGGGTCAAGGTCGCCCGGGTCACCTCGCTCGCCCACGACATCGCCTACGCCCTGGCCACCCCGGACGTGAGGATCCTGGCCCCGATCCCCGGGCGCAGCGCCATCGGCGTGGAGGTTCCCAACCGGCGTCGGCAGCTGGTCACCCTCGGCGACATCCTGCGCAGCCCCGAGGCGAAGGAGGCCACGCATCCCCTGGAGGTGGCCCTGGGCATGGACGTCTCCGGACGCCCCCAGATGATCAGCTTGAGCGAGCTGCCCCATGTGCTCATCGCCGGCGCCACCGGGGCGGGCAAGTCCTCGTGCATCAATGCCATCGTCACCTCGCTGCTGATGCGGACCACACCCGAGGAGGTGCGGCTGATCCTGGTGGATCCCAAGCGGGTGGAGATGGGTCAGTACAACGACGTCCCGCACCTCCTCACCCGGGTGATCACCAACCCGAAGAAGGCGGTCGACGCCCTGCAGTGGGCGGTGCGGGAGATGGACCGCCGCTACGACCTGCTGGCCGCCGCCGGGGTGCGCGACGTCATCGGGTACCACGAGAAGTTCGATCGGGCGATGCTCGACGAGGACGGCCGGTTCGATCGGTTTCCCTACGTGGTCGTGGTCGTCGACGAGCTCAACGACCTGATGATGGTGGCGGGCAGGGCGGTCGAGGATGCCATCGTCCGCATCGCCCAGATGGCCCGGGCGGTCGGCATCCACCTGGTCATCGCCACGCAGCGGCCGTCGGTGGATGTGATCACGGGTGTCATCAAGGCGAACATCCCCTCGAGGATGGCGTTCGCCGTGGCCTCCCAGGCGGACAGCCGTGTGATCCTCGACCTCTCCGGAGCGGAGAAGCTGGTCGGGCTGGGAGACATGATCGTGGTCACGGCGCGCGACCCCAAGCCGGAGCGGATCCAGGGGGCGTGGGTGGCCGAAGAGGAGATCCACGCCGTCGTCGACTTCGTGCGCGAGCAGCGGGCTGCCGAGTACGCCGAGGAGGTCCTCGACGTGGTCGAGGCCGCCGCCGGCGGTGAAGACGACTACGACGGTGAGGACGGCGATGTCATTCGTCAGGCGATCGAGCTGGTGGTGCGATCACAGCTGGGCTCGACGTCGATGCTGCAGCGCAAGCTGCGAATCGGCTTCGCCCGGGCGGGCCGTGTCATGGACATCCTGGAGAGCCGCGGGATCGTGGGTCCCTCCGAGGGCTCGAAGGCGCGCCAGGTCCTCATCACCCCGGACGAGCTGGACGCCATCCTCGGCGAAGCGGTGGACGTCTGAGCGGCGGCGGGTCCACCGGCACACCCCGATAGCATCCCCTGGTCCATGGAACCGCTGCGCATCCTCGATCCCTCTGGCAGGCTGGTCGGCGAACCTCCTGTCGACGCCGCCGAGGTCCGCCGGCTCTTCGAGGCGATGGTGACGGCGCGAACCTACGACCGGAAGTCGTCTGCCCTGCAGCGGCAGGGAAGGCTCGCCACGTATGCGCCGTTCGAGGGGCAGGAAGCCGCCCAGATCGGGGCGACGGCAGCGCTTCGCCGCGACGACTGGCTGGTGGCGACCTACCGCGACGCAGCCGCCATGTGGATGCAGGGGTACACCTTCGAGGCTCTGTTCCTGGGGCGGATGGGCGACGAGCGGGGAGGGTCTCCGCCGGCAGGTGTCGGCGTGCTGCCTCCCTCGATCACGGTGGGAGCCCACATGATCCATGCCGTCGGGCTCGCCTGGGGCGAGCGGCTCCTGGGTGGCGATCGAATCGCCATGACGTTCTTCGGCGACGGTGCCACCTCGGAGGGTGATTTTCACGAGGCGATGAACTTCGCCGGGGTGTTCCGCATCGGGACGGTGTTCGTCTGCCAGAACAATGGCTGGGCGATCTCGATGAGTCGGGATCGGCAGACCGCCTCGGCGACGATCGCCCAGAAGGCCGACGCCTACGGCTTCCCCGGGGTTCTGGTGGACGGCAACGACCTGCTGGCGATGCTCGCCGCAGCGAGGGCGGCGGTGGAGCGCGCCCGCGCCGGCAAGGGCCCGACACTGATCGAGGCGCTCACCTATCGCATCGGCCCCCACACCACCACCGACGATCCCGGGCGCTACCGCGACGAGGCCGACGTCGCCGAATGGAGTGAGCGTGACCCACTGCTGCGGGTTCGGCGGTACCTGCAGGCGGCGGGCGAGTGGAGCGAGGATCGGGAGCGGGCGGTCGAAGAGGCAGCTGCCGCCGGGATCGAGGAGGCGGTGGTGCGCGCCGAGGGGCTGGCGCCCTTCGGCCCCGGGGCGGCGTTCGACCGGATGTACGCCCGGCCCACCGGCGCCCTCGAGGAGCAGCGCCGCCTCCTGCTCGAAGGTGAGGCCGGCCAGTGAGCGAGATGAACATGGCCCAGGCCCTCAACGACGCATTGGCGGTCGCCCTCGAGGCCGACCCCCGGGTGGTGCTCATCGGGGAGGACGTCGGGACCACAGGAGGGGTGTTTCGGGTCACCGACGGGCTGCAGCAGCGATTCGGCGACGAGCGGGTGATCGACACCCCGGTCGCCGAATCGGGAATCGTCGGGGCGGCCTTCGGGATGGCGATCGCCGGGATGCGTCCTGTGGCCGAGATCCAATTCCTCGGGTTCTCCTACCCCGCATACGACCAGGTGGTGAGCCACGTTGGCCGAATCCGCAACCGGAGCAACCACAGGTTCTCGGCTCCCATGGTGATCCGCATCCCCTTCGGAGGGGGCATCGGTGCCGCCGAGCATCACAGCGAGGCCAGCGAGGCGATGTACGCCCACACTCCGGGGATCAAGGTTGTGGCGCCGGCCACGCCGGCCACCGCCAAGGGCCTGCTGCTGGCCGCCATCGAGGACGCCGACCCGGTGGTGTTCCTGGAACCGATCCGGGTGTATCGGGCGATCAAGGAGGAGGTCCCAGAAGGTCACTACCTGACACCGATCGGTCGTGCCGAGGTCGTGAGGGAGGGGGCCGATGCCACGATCGTGGCCTACGGTGCGATGGTGCGCGACGCCCTGAAGGCGGCCGATGCGCTGGCAGCGGACTCGGTGGCGGTGGAGGTGGTGGATCTGCGCACGCTGTCGCCGATCGATGCGGCCACCGTGGTCGCCTCGGCGGTGAAGACCGGCCGGGTGGTCGCCGTCTCCGAGGGGCATCGCACCGCCGGGATCGCCTCGGAGATCGTCGCCATCGTCCAGGAGAAGGCCCTCTACTCGCTGCTGGCACCGGTCGCCCGGGTGACCGGATGGGACACCGTGGTCCCGCTCAAGAGAACCGAGCAGCATCACATCCCGTCGGTGGGGCGGATCGTGGCGGCGGTGCGCCGCACCCTGGAGGATTGATGGCGTACGAGTTCCACCTGCCCGACATCGGTGAGGGCCTGGCCGAGGCCACGGTGGTGTCGTGGCTGGTCCCGGTCGGCGGGAGGGTGGGACTCGACCAGCCCATGGTGGAGGTGGAGACCGACAAGGCGGTGGTGGAGATCCCGGCGCCTCGCGCCGGGATCGTCCTGCACCACGGGGCGCCGGAGGGCGCCACCGTCGCCGTCGAGTCCTTGCTGGTGGTGATCGGCGAGGAAGGGGAGGAGTGGGCTCCGGGAGAGACCCTGGCCGCGCCGCCTCCGGCTCGATCGGCGCCCGCCCCGCAGTCGTCACAGGCGGCGCCGATCGTGGGAAGCCTGGAAGAGGCCGAGGCGGGCACGCCGGCTCGAATCGGGCCACCAAAGGCGCTGCCTCTGGTCAGACGACTGGCGGCCGCACTCGGCGTCGACCTGGGCTCGGTGGGCGGCACCGGGCCGGGTGGGCGGATCCTTCGATCCGACGTGGAGGCCGCAGCCGGCGCCGCGAGCGGTCCGGTGGAGCGGGTGAAGATGTCGGCCACTCGCCTCGCCATCGCCCGCAACCTGACCAAGTCGTGGCAGGAGATCCCGCACGTCACCACCTTCGGGACCGCCGACCCGACGGCCCTGCTCGCTGCTCGAGCCGCCTGGAAGTCGGCGCACGGCGAGTCGCTCCCGGTCGAGGCGCTGCTGATCGGGGCGATGGTGCCGCTACTGGAGGCACACCCCGAGTTCAACGCCGTCGTCGACGGTGATCATGTGGTGTATCGCAGGCACTACGACGTCGGTTTCGCCGTGGACACCCCCGATGGCCTGATGGTGGCGGTGGTCCGTGGCGCCGACACCCTGGATGTGGCATCGATCGCCGGCGAGGTCCGAAGGCTCGCAGCCGCAGCCCGCGACCGGACCATCGCCGCCGCCGACCTGCGCCGGGCCACCTTCACGATCTCCAACATCGGGGCGGTCGGCGGCGGGTTCGGCACCCCGATCATCCCTTACGGGACCACGGCGATCCTCTCGGTGGGCCGCGCCGAGGAGAAGCCGGTTGTCCGGGACGGGAAGGTGGTCGTGGGCCGGGAGTTGCCCCTGTCGCTCTCCTACGACCACCGGGTGATCGACGGTGCCAAGGGACGGGTGTTCATGGCGGCGGCGGTGGAGGCGATCGAGGGGATCGAGTAGGCGGGGCCGGCCCGAGGACCTCCCTCATTTCCGCTGCGGGATCGGCGCCCGGTCGTGTGCGTCCCGGTGGTGCCGGCGGCACAGCAGGACCAGGTTGGAGAGGGTCGGGTAGTCGCACCATCAGTCAGGCGAGACACGCCGCCCGACTACCGTCCCTTCATGCCCGGACCGCGATCAACTTGCTACTTTCCGTTGCGATCTAACGCGCATGCGCTCGTTTCAGGAGGGCCTGCGAATTCTGTCCGGCGGAGGATCATGATCGCGGCTCTCCTCCACGACCAGGTGCTTCTCGAGGACGGCTTGTACGAACTCACCGCCGGACCCTCGGGCTCATTCGAGTTCTGGATACCCGAACGCGACCGAGCGCCGGACCGATTTCAGACACCGAGCGAACGAGCTCGCCGAACGGGGTCACAACCGCTTGTCCTGGTCGGAACCCAAAAACCGCACATCGGTGACGAGCACCTGGGTTGGCAGCCGACGTTTCATCCGCTTAAGGCCGAACTCAAGAAGCCCTACCGCTGGATCGACTTCGCCACGCCGCGACTCAACTCCGAGGGCGCGCGTCTGCGGGACACGCTCACCAGGAGCCACCTGAACGACGCGCAGTTGCTTCCAACCGAACCCCTCTTTGTTCGTAGGGCGGTCCTTGATGCTATGAACGCCGATGCGATCATCGCCATCGGACAAGGAACAGCCTTGAGCGTCGACCGATTCCATTCGCTTCTCACCGCGCATCGAGTCCGTACTGGCCTTGCGACGCCCGTACGCGGGCCGCTTGCGGCCTCCGTGGTAGCTCCCCGGGACCTCACTTGGGATGAGGTGCACGAGCTGCGTGCCATGAATGGATTTCGCGAATGGCGCGCGGTCATTCGAGATGTCGAGAGAACCGCATTGACTTCTGGTCCGGACTTTGAGTCGGGCGTCCTAAGTGAGCTTGCAGCGAGAAGGGATCACGCGGTGGCGGCGCTGCTCGAGCTCCACAGAACAAGCCCCAAGCTCGCTCGAGCAGCAGGGTTCGCTGTAGGGGTCATCTCCACCGTGTTGGGCGTGCCTGCTGGGCTTGGACTTGCGGCGCCGCTGGCGGCGGATGTCGCGGCAAGTTCAGCCGTGGAATCCGCGATTTCGTATCGCTGGCTCACCTTCGACCTGGCGCTCAGACGTGCCAGTTCCGCGAAGGCCCGCTCGGTTACCGACAAGTCACGAAACCCCGCCTAGCTGAGTCCGGACGCGCCGGCGGCACCGCCGACGTCAAGAGCGTTAGGAGGATCGAGGCTCCGGCTGAGCCTGTCTTAGACAGGGCAGGAGGTCAACGTGACTCGCTTCAGACCTACGACTGTGGTGCGACATGGAGAGTGTCACAACCTTTGCGTGGCCGACTTAGGGTTACGGCATGCCAAGAGTCAGCGCGCTCCGCTCAACCCTCCCGAACTGGCTCGGCCTATGGGAGCCGTGGATGTCAGTCGTCGCGTTTCTGCTTGCGGTGGTCGCGTTGCCTGCCATCTTCCAGCAGTTCGGCGGCGCCGCCAGGGTGTGGTTTGAGTTCATACGACCTCCCCTGGCCGACATCAACAAGATCGCACTCATAGTTGAGATGACACTCCGGCCTCCGAGAAGGGCCCTGCGTTGGATGGGGGTCCATCGCAACACGAGCCAACAGGTGAGCGCGGGGTTTGCTGTGTTCGACATGAAGGGTGAAAACAACCGGACAGGCGGACTCATTGTCCCCCTACTACAGACCGTAGGACGAAGTAACAGCAGTCCTGTTGGTCAGCCATTTGCTCTTCCGGTCGATCAACCCTTCGTTATGCAGATCGCCGTCAAGGTCCGAGGAGTGGACACATTCGGCGTAGTGCTCCCCAGCCCCAAGAACCTCTTGCTCCCGATCGGAACGTATCGCGTTGAGGTGTTCGGTCACATTCGGGAGCGCGGCAAGACCTTCTACGCAGCGCGCTACCTGCTCTGCTCCGTGGACAACCTTGCCTGGGGAAAGGCAGCCAAACCCGTCATCAGGCGCAGGGGCGGCATCCGACCCAGCCGCGACTCCGTTGCTGTGCCCAGATGGAAGCAAGGGCAAACGCCCCAGTAAGTCCACTTGTTCGTCCTGTCGACGCCTGAACAGCGGCACCCTCAGGGTAAGCCGGTCTTGAGGAGACCTGGCGCTGCGGGTGCCCAAGGTCGGGGATCGGCAGTTGGCGTGCTGCAGAGCGAGGTACGTCAGTACCATTCGGTCGTGCAACGAACTCGATGACCGGGATGTGACCACCGAACCCCACCGAAGGAGCATCACATCGACGAGTCCGTGCTAACCAACTCGGAGGGCATCAACGGGCTGCATGCGTGCAGCGCGCAATGATGGAAGTGAGCCCGATGCGAGACCGACAATCCCGCCGACGATGGGTCCGGCCGTTACGACCCACAGATCCATCGCTGGCGTCCACCCTCGTTGCGCTGACACCACCACCGTCGTCGCGAGGCCGAGCGCCGCACCTGTGACACCACCGAATAGACCGATGAGTCCTGATTCAAGAACGAATTGAAGGGCGATGTGCTTCCGACGTGCTCCGACCGCCCGTCGAATGCCTATTTCATGAGTCCTTTCGAGCACAGAAGCAAGGGTCGTATGTGCAATTCCCAGAGCACCTGTGAGCAAGACCATCACCCCCAGTGCCACCGACAGCGACGCGAGATCCGCCGCGACCTTCTCTCTGAGGATTCGCGGCTCGGGAGGGATTGAGACCCGAAGCTGTCCGGGATCATTCGGCATGAGAGCGAGCGCGGCCTGTTCTGCGATCGTCGCCGCAGCGCCCGGCAGGGTCAGGATCTCGATCCGGCCGGGTTCGAGCAGTTCCCAAATCTCGCGTGCTGTGGACTCTGGCACGATTACAGCGTTGAGCAAGGACGCGTCGCGATCTACGTTGCCCAACACGCCAATGATCGTGAATGAGCGTTCGCCCACAAACACTGCCTGACGTTGGTCGACTCTGGTAATCCCGAGCCGATCAGCGGCGCCTCGACCAAGCACCGCAACACGGTCATGTCGCGCGTCGTGACCGGCATCAAAGAACCGCCCGGTTGACAATGTTGCCGCGATCGCGTTGAACGCGTCTGGAGACAGAGCAACGACCTCTACGCCCAGAACACCACCGACTTGGACGGGATCAGCGACCTGCAGAGACCGGATGCTTGCCTCCCCGACACTGACCACGGTCAAGGACCCCACGTCAACGACTCCGTACAGCCGACGCAGCTGGTCGTCCGCATTCCATGGAAGGAGGGCCGACTGCTCGTCGATGATCGAGTCGCTTCGACGTTCCACGGTGACGGCGGTAACGGATAGCAGGTTGAAGCTGCGTTCCACTTCCGCCCTTGCCGTACTCGCCAAACCGACGGTGGCTACGAGCGCTCCAATCCCGAGCATGGTCCCAAGACTCGTCAAGAGGGCTCTGCCTGGTCGTGAGAGCGCACCGATCGCCGCTTCAGAGAGCAAGTCCCTCAGACGCATCTTCGACTTGAAGGGAGGGCCTGGGGACTTCATGTCTACGCCTCCGAGAGAGTTCCGTCGTCGAGGGTCAGGACTCGTGAAGCGCGGTTACCCAAGCGTGGATCGTGAGTGACAATCACGACGGTGAGGCCATCAGAGTGCAGCTCGTCTATCAAGTCGAGCACCGTTCCCGCTGTGTCACTGTCGAGGTTCCCAGTGGGCTCATCGCACAACAGGAGGGACGGGGTTCTCGCGATCGCTCGAGCGATCGCAACCCGTTGGCGCTCTCCTCCCGAGAGGTCTCTGGACAAGAACTGCGATCTGAGATTGAGTCCGACCCGCGAGAGGGCCTTCGTTGCGAGCGCTCGCCGCTCCCTTCGCGCAACCCCGCTGTACAACATGCCGACCATCACGTCATCCTCAGCGGTTCGATGTCTTGACAGGTGGTAGTCCTGGAACACGAAGCCGATCTCGTGGCCTCGGATGGCGGACCGTTCCGCATCGCCTAGATAAGCAACCTGATGCTCGAGGAATTCGTGGTCACCATCCGTGGGCTTGTCCAGGAGACCGATGATGTTCAGCAAGGTGGATTTCCCTGAGCCCGACCGCCCCCTAACGGCAATGTAGTCGCCACGCCACACTTCAAGGCTCACTCGGCGTAGGGCAGTCACGGGGCTACGCCCTGGGTAGATCCGGCTTACGCCAGACAGCCGTACGAGTGCCGACGCCTCGGTTCCACTAGCCACTGGGCGCTGTGCCAACGATCACTAGGTCACCCACGGTGAGCTGACCGACTACAACGGGATCGACCTCAACCATGCCATCGGGACTACTCAGTCCTGTCAGCACCTCAACGTCCGAAGTCACCCCCGCCGGCGTCACAACCGTCACGTAGGTCCTCGAGTCTCCCCTGCTGAAAAGCGCGGCGAGCGGGACAGCGAGCACTGGTTCGGGCGTTGAGCGAGACTCGATCTCGATCCTGATCCGGACAGGCTGGGGTCCCTGAACCTCCAGGTCTCGCTGAACAGGTGTGAGTCTGACAAACACCTCATCGGGCCCGGCGCCCTGCGTGCCCGGGCGTGTCGCGATTTCCGTGACGATCGCTTCAATCGCCGTGAGGCCGATGCCAACTTCAACGGTGCCACTATCTCCAACAGCAAGATAATCAACCTCGTCAAGACTCACGGCAGTGTCAATGCCAAGTTCCACGCCGGAGATCTCCAAAATCGGTCCTGCTGCAATGTCCCCGACCCGAGCGCGTAAGTCGCCCACGCGGAACGGAACAGTTGCGACAATCAGGATTTCGGTTCTCGGTGCTGGCCTTCCCGGGAGAGGTGAGTACCCTTGGGATTCGTAGAGCATCTGAATGGCGTCTCGGGTTGCGCGTCCGTAGATCCCGTTTGTGGGTCCGTCGTAGAGTCCCAGCTGTGTGAGCGCCTCCTGCAGAACCGCGATGTCCTTCCCGGTTGCCCCGGCTGTGGCGGTGCGGAACAGCGGGAACTCTCCAGGTAGAACGATTGCCGGGCGACCCGCGATCTCGTAAACGACGTCTCCCTCGTTGATGATTGTTCCCGCCTCGGGAAGCCACGTGATGACCGGCAGGAGGCCGCTCACCTCAACATCAGCCGCGGATAGTGTGCCGAGGCTGTCGAACCCGAGCGTGCCACGAGTGACCACTTGATTCGTGATGCGCACCAGCTGAACAGGCACCGTGACTGGTTGGGGGGGCGGCAGAGTGGTTTCCGCAGACGCCTCCTGGGGTGTAGCGAGCTTAGAAATCGCGATCGAGGCAGCGATCGCCGCCATCAAAGTCGTAGACAGAAACGCGATGAAGATGCGACGGTTCATCAGCGAGTTACTGCTCGGGGGAAACGATGTTCAGGAACTCGCCATACCGGTCAACAGCCGAGCGCGCCTCATCGACCGCCAAGGCAAGGCGATCCCCATTGCTCCGAAGCCACTCTGCTTCGTACTCTGCTCGGACCAAACGCTCGGTTGTTGCCTGCGCTTCGAAGCAGGCACGCGCCGACTGGTTGTAGGCGCGCTCGTTCGCAGCAACTACGAGCAGCTGTTCCTGCGCGTCCTGATAGGACAGATCACCCTCTCGATAGTGATCGAAGATCGCGGAGGCCTCCGCCTGAAATCGGTTTGAGGCCTGTTCCATTCCCCCCCTCTCGAATCCCTGATTCGCGACACACGCCATCGCATCCTCTGCCGCCTTGATGACGCGGGCGTCCTGGGTAACCCGCGCGTTAAGATCTCCAGTCTCGATCGTCAACCATGAGGCCAGCGATGCGAGCGGATCAGGGAACTGCGCGATAGCTGTGCTCCAGCATTTCGCCTCGTCTTCCGAGTACTCAGGAGAACCCGGCTCGCTGGGAAGGGGCTCAGGTGCGGCTAGGACTTCGAGCAAGTTGAGGAAGTACTCCGCAACATCTCCCGTAAGTGAACTGCGAGGTCCCGCGGAGACGTTGGGTTCCTCGACCGATGGCAGATCGTTAAGACTGAAGTCCCATCCCTGGGCCACCATGCAATCAACGATCGCTTCGTATCTGGCGAGGTCCACGGCTCGAAGGATCTCGGACTCCGAGTAGCCAAGGACCTCTTCGATGGCTGCCTCAACCGGAAGTACGCGACCTGTGTAGGCTCCTTCAGCCGCTCCCTGGTCACCTGCCTCGCCCTTCGCGCAGGCGATCACGACGAGCATGGACAGCGACACAAGCACCGCTCGACCTGCACGCCTCCGCCCGCAGTATCCCCCAGGGCGATTCGCACCGGATAAGACAACAGCTGCTGTACGCGCCGGTCTCACTCGCTTGTGTACCCTCACTTTCGCCCACGCGGGAGGACCCGCGCGGGAGTCCTTACCGAACCTGCCATGCGGAACTTACCGTGCCCCAACCTCCTAGAAACCGTAGTTCGATCCGGTGGTCGCACAGGTCCGCGTGTATGGCCAACTGATCAATTCCTTGCATAGCCGGAAGTACGCGAAGCTGTTGTTGTCATAATACGTGAACTGCACCCACTCGCCATATGAGGGCTGCGACTTGAAGTAGCCGGTACTCGGCCAGGACTCAAAGAAAACGAAGGCGCCATCGGTCGCAGTATCGTGCACCTTCCCTACGTAATAGAGGTCCCCGTCGCAGGTCGAGGCATAGGCTACGGTTTCCTCGCCCCATCCCGCCGACGACCACCACGGAACGTCCCACCTACAGTGCGCGTTCGCGCTGCGCATGCTCACGATGCTGAACGCAACGACAAGCACTCCCAGAACCGCGCCAACCAACGGCCTACGCCATGTCGTGACCACTTTCCACACCCCCAGTCCGTTGACTGCCCCCTGCCGCCATCATGGTGAGGAACGGTCGATGGTGCCCACTAGGGCCAAAGGTCCCGATTCCCGAATCGAAGCCATAGGTTGTTCGGTGTCCAGGGATTCGAGGGGACACGTGCCCTGGTGCTGCTCCATCGTCAGGTGGTTGACAAATCCTCGTCGCGGCCTCCGGCGGCGGTGCCGCCCTCCCCAAGCCCTTATGCCCGGGGTAATCGCCTCGACCTGGCGCTCGACGGGGATCTCGAGGGGGATGTCGAGGGGGGAACAAACCGAACTTCCCGATCCTATGGATCTAGGCGACCCGCCAGCCGAAATCGGAAGCCTCGGCGATGGGCAGTCGGCCAGCCGACGCCTGCGGAAACTCACAAGGCGAGTCGTACCCCGAGTCGGACTGTGTTGGGAGTTTGTCGGCGGTATCAAGTCGAGGTGCTACGAGGCAGCCGGGGTCCAGGGGAGCCCCGCAAGGGAGACTCCTACGCCCATGTTCCCGAGGGTGCGTGCTGCTTGCGCCAGCGCCACCTGGCTGAAGAAGGGCAGGTCCTCCGCAGGGCTCCCATTGTGTGCTGTTCCGAGGATCAGGTACACGACGTTGTAGTCCGATCCAACCTTGCCGTCTTCAGCGAGGTCTACGAAAGTAGGGTTGAGGCGCCTGATCCTCGAGGTCAGCCGCCTTCGGAAGGCTTCGTCGCCGAGGACTGAGTCCATTGCCACCGTCGCTTGACTCCACAGGTGGCTGAGGGTGCTCGACTGAGATCGTCGCTTCGCGAACACGAGAGTCTTGCGATCCGGCAGCGCGAGATCGCAGAACTCGATCTTGTTGGCACCGCCTCCGATGGGGATGGTCTTCTTGTCGAGCAGCAGCGCGCCCAGCTCACTCGCGGCCCGCTTGTTGTAGGCGGGCTCGTCATCTGTGTCCATGAGCACGGGGAACCGGACTGAGCTCAGTCGTATTCGAGCTGTGTCAGATCGAATCCGCTTCACGAAGTCTGACTCGATCTGGTACCAGTCTCCATCTACGAGTTGGTAGGTCTCGCCCGCGGGACCGTCGACTTCGGCGATCAGGCATCGATAGACGCTCGCCAGGTTTCGATGCTCTGCGCCCTCGTAGCGGATGAGCACCTTGTCTCCATGTATCCGATCGATGCTTACGTCGTCTTCGCGCGTCGATAGGTACTCCTCAAGTCGGAGATCCGTGCGGAAGGTCTTCTCGCGGCCTCTCTCGCTTGAGAAAGCGAAGCCTTCGAGTTTCTCCAGTTCAAGCACTTCAGGCGCGGCGAGGTATAGGCAGCGGAACTCCGAGTCTCCTTGCTCGCCGACAGCAATGAGTGCGGCCGCGAGCTTCCGGTCCAAGGACTCAGAGGTGTCCTCATCGACTCGTTGCACGAAGTCCACGAATGCGAAGTCGGTCTTGTAGTCGTCGCGACGAGAGATCTGAAGGAGATCTCGGGCCTTCTCGGCTAGCCCTTCGGCGCTTATGCGCACATCAATCGTGACGCCCGTCGATCCTCTCACAAGCGGGCCAACCACTGCTTCGTAGAGGCTCTTGGTCGCCCCGGCGGCACCCTGAAGGATGTCCCTGAAGATGTCGAGAGAGAAGGCGCCAAGGTCGGTGCCGCTGCTCGACTGAAGGGTCGTTCTAACAACGACATCATCCTGGCGCCATGTGTTGAAGCCCCGCAGGCGTGCCGGATCTACCGTGTTGAGAGCGACCCGGATCCCAAATGTCCGATCGACATAGCGCTGGTTGATCAGGTAGCGGCCGTGCCCGAACGTGAAGCAGACGATCCGGCTGTTCGGACCGGAAATGGCCGGTCGTAGGACGAGGAGCGCGCTCGTGGTGCGGATCGCTGGAGCCCGGAGATCATCGCTTGAGATCGGGTCGAGGAACTCGACCCACCATGGGACCGTCTCTTCCGACGTCTTTAGATAGAGGGCGCCCTCCAGCCCTGACTCACGTGTGAGTCTCTTCTCGGTCAACCCGTCTACGCCGCGCACTACATCCTCTCGAGACGTTCCCGGCCTCATCAGAAACGCGGTCAGGTGGCGACGAGCATCGACCATGTGGTGAAGGCTACTAACTGCTCCCAGGCCTCCGCCTTCGCTTGTGCAACTTGGCTTCGCTTGGTCAAGGACACGCCCCCTGCGGGGGCGTGTGAGCGTGTCGCCCGGGGCTCTTGAGTGTCTGAGCGGAGTTGGAGACACGGTTTCGCCCTGGTGAGGAGAGGTGGCAGTCGATCTTGGGCGCGTCGACTACGGCGCTGGTCAGGGGCTGGCGATGGGCTAGAAGGGGTCGGGAAGGTCGCGCGGGGGTGCGTGAGGCTGACTTGGGTTGTTGTCTGAGTGTCGGGATGGGTGTCTGGATGGGTGACTGGATGGCCCGATCCACCTCCATCTCGCGGGGATCGCGGGGCGTTGGCTAGTGGCGGCGGCGTATCTGGCTCGGTTTCGCCGGAGCGCGGTGAAGGTGAGCCCCTTGGGTCGGCAGTGCCTTCCGTAGACGGGGAGCCACCGACCGGGATGGCGGCGGCTCTCTCGGTGTTCGGTGGCCCAGTGCTGGGACTTGGTGATCGGCTGGCTGCGGATACCGAGGTGTTCGGCGTACCTGCCGAGGCGGTGGCGCACCTCACACCGACAGGTGCGGCAGCGGAGGGTGTCAGCGTCGGCGAGGGCCAGTTCTCCGCCACAGGTCGGATTGGGACAGGGGGCGCCGGGTCGACGGGCGGCGCGTTCGACAGCGACGTGTTGCGATGCTCGCTCAAGACGCTGGAAGTGGGTCTTGGCGTGTGGATTGGCTGCGGTGCTCCGTACCGTCGACGGGGCGCCTTTGGTGACGTACTTGGCGATGTAGGCGGAGATGCGCCCGACCTGGCGACCGTCGGGGCTGTTCGGGTCGTTGGTGAGATGCTGGAGATCGGCGATGTGCCCCCATCCTCGGTTGGGGTTGGCGTACGACTCGTTGGTCCGGTCGATTGCCCTGCGGAGTTGCTCCTCGGTGATGTTGCCAGCGAGGAGTACGTGGAGATGGGCTAAACCTCGCCGCTGGACTTCGCGGGCTTTGAGGAACTCGGGCCGGTGTCCGAGCTCGCGTTCAAGGTAGACCATCAGGCGGCTCCAACGGTCACCGAGTTCCCAGTTCCACTCCGCAGCCGCGGCGTAGTCGAACGCATCGAGATCGACGGGCAACCCGGCAAGCGGATCGTCCGGCCCATGAATCACCGGGGCCACGGACCGGGATCGACGACCGGCCAGTTTGGCCTTGCCACGGGCGTGTTTGGTGCACCATGCGCAGACGGCGCGTGGCCGCTGCGCCGCCAGATGTCGTGCCCGGGCAGGGCCCTTCGTGTAACGAGCCCGCCAGTACGCGACGTGGTACCGGTGGATGACGCGCAACTCGGCTGGTGCATCGGTGCGCCACATCGGCGGCGCGGTGAGGGTGACGAAGGTGACGGTGCCACCGGGTTCAAGGCGCTGCCAGACTCCGCTGCGGGTGATCGCCTTGGCATCGCCCTGGTAGAGCGCGGCGCAGCCTGGGCACAGATCGAAGCTGGTCGCCTTACAGCGCGACAACTCCCGGCGCCCGGTGCGTTCGTCCACGAACAGGCAAGGACGGACACACCCGAACGGCGTCGAACGCGACTGGGCGGACCCGGTCTCCCGAGGGGCGGCCACGGCGGCAGGGAGGTGCCGTTAGGACGCCGTGGCCGCACCGGCACAAGCCGGCTTGCCCTCGGGCTCCCGCACCCGGGCCGCGGTCTGCAGCAACGCTGCAACACACGCCAGGGTGGCGGGATCGGTGACCCGCTCCGGAAGACCCTGAGCGAGCCGTGACCGAGAAACGAAAGAGGGGATGCGCTCCCTTGCAGGCGAGGACATGCGGCACCTCCCGGTGCAACATGTCCCGACTGGCAAACTTGCACATCCCCTAGGGATGACGGCCCAACTCGGGACGAGTGGGTTGTTGGGGACCAAACTACATAGCTGTGACCCGCTTGTAAAGGGGGACCCGGAGAATGCAGCGCTATCCGCATGACACCGTGCGGCTCGAAAGAGACCGACCACCACAGCAGCTGGTGGAACAGATCCGCTCCACCGTGGCCCGCCAGCATGGAATCGGCACCTTCCGGCTGCACAGCAGGTCGGGCCGCCGACTCGCCTACCGGCTCCGCGACCTGCTCGAAGCTGACTTTGACGTCGTGGTGTCGGTAGCGGACCCCAACCAGGACTCACCCCGCCACCAGGACTGGCGCAGCCGCTGGGTTGAACCTCCCCGGGTTTCTTGGAGGCTTTGGGGTGTCCTGGGTTTGGCGGAGGCAGCTTTCTGGATTCATGCTGCCGGTGTCGATTGATGTCGAGCTTCGAACTCGACTGGTGTGATCATGCCAAGTGCCGAGTGCCGTCGCTGCCGATTGTGCCAGATCTCGAGATACTCGAAGATTGCCGTCGCCAGCTCGACTCGAGTCTTCCACCGCCGGGTGTTCAACAGTTCGACCTGCATCCGGCTCCAGAACGATTCGATGACCGCATTGTCGAAGCAATCCCCGATCGAGCCCATCGACGGGACCAATCCGGAATCGACGGCGCGTTGGGTGAACGCCCACGACGTGAACTGCGTGCCCTGGTCGCTGTGGATCACGGTCACACCGCCGATGGGCCGGCGGTTATCGATGGCCATCCCGAGGGCGTTGGTCACCAGGCTGGCGGTGGCAGTCGAATCGATTGACCAGCCGACCACGCGTCGAGAGAATGTGTCCAGGACAACAGCGCAGTAGACCTTGCCTTCCCGGGTGGGATGTTCGGTGATGTCAGTTACCCACAAACGATCTGGCCGGTCACGACCGAAACGGCGGTCGACCAGGTCCGATGCGGTCGCCATGTTGGGAACCTTGCGAAACTTCGGCCTTCCGGATAGACCGTGGATGCCAGCCCGGCGCATCAGCATCGCCACCGCCTCAAGCCCGACGGCGATGCCGTGGCCGAGGGTGAGTTCGGCGTGCACCCGCCGAGCACCGTAGGCAGCCTTGGCGTCGGCGTGGATCTTGCTGATCAGCTCGCTCAACCATGCGTGACGCACCGCTCGAGGCGACAGCGGACGGTCCAGCCACCCGTAATAGCCCGACACCGACACCCCCAACACCCGACAGGCCTTCTCCACGGGGAGTCCTTCTGCGGCCATCACCCGGATCGCCGCGAATCGCCTTTTGGGGAGGCCTCGCCCTTCAACAACTCGGTGGCTCGCCGGTGGATAGCGACCTCGATCTCCAACTCCCGAATCCGCCTCCGGGCAGCGACCAGCTCGGCCTTCTCCCCAGACGTCAACCCCGGCTCCACGCCAGCGTCGATGCGGGCCTGACGTCGCCACGTGTAGATCGACTGGTCGCTGATCCCCAGCTCGGCCGCCACCTCCGCCACCCGGCGGCCACCCTCGACCAGGTCCACCACACGGCGCCGGAACTCCCCCGGATACCCTCTGCGTGCCATAGGTCCTCCTCACAGACCATGACAGCAGAATCCAACAATCCGCCTCCGCAGAACCCGGGGCACACCAGGTCACCGAACTCCTAGTCAGAACCCCATCCCACTAACCATCCACAAGGCCATCCCGGGACCCGGCTGTTCCACAACCCTGCGACCGTTAGACCTGCCTCTCGATTCGGCCGGAGGCACCTCCGGGATACCCCGGGACCTGGCCGGGATTGCCCGGGACCTGGCCGGGATTGCCCGGCACCTGGCGGACCTTGACCGGCACGTGGCGGATCTTCACCGGCACCTGACCGACACTGCCGGGCACCCGGCGGACCTTGACCGGGACCTGGCCCACATTGGCCGGCACCTGGCCCACATTGGCCGGCACCTGGCGGCTTTTCTCCCCTCGCTGCCGCGGATGCGCCGGGACCGTGGCGGGTCTTGGCCGGAAACGCCGGCACCTGCCGGCTTTTCTCCCCGGTCGCCCGGGAGCTTGCCTGATACGCCGTAGCCCTAGGGAGCATCGCCGGGGATACGCCGGAGCCTGCCGGTGTTTCTGCGCCGCGGATCGGGGTCAGGCGGCCCAGGTGATGTCGATGCGGTCGGGGTCGAAGGTGTTGATCGGCCGGGTGACGGGTTTGACGGTGAGGGTGGCGACGACCGCGGTGATCAGGGCGCGGCGCCACTCGACGCTGCCGGTATCCCAGGCTTGGCGAAGAGCCTTGTGGGATTTGGGAAGGTTGGCAGTGGGTCCGCGGTGACGGCTTAGTAGCCGGGAGGCGTCGGCGATGCGCTGGTCGGTGACTTCGCGGATCTTGAGCCACTCCCGTCGGGTGATCTCACCGGCACCGAACATGGCCGCAGCCTCCTCCCGCCGCGCCTCGGCGGCGGTGAGTTCCCGGGCTGCCTGGGTCTCTCCAGCGTCGCCGCGGCGTCGGGCGGCCAGGGTCTTGGCCAACTCGGGGCCGGAGACAGCGAAGATCACCGCGTCGCGGACCAGCTCGTCGAGGGGAGCCGCGGTGACGGTGAGTTTGCCGCAACCCGGCCCCCCGGGACGAGCCACACAGGCGTAACGGGCCACCCTGGTGCCATCGTTGCCAGGACGCCACGAGGTCCACAGCGGCCCGCCACACCGCCCGCAGCGGGCAATACCGGAGAGCAGATGCGACGAGGGACGCCCCGGCCGGGCCACCCGCCGGATCCGTGCGGCCAGGGTCTCCCACTCGGCACGCTTGAGGATCGGCTGCCACTGCCCGTCGGCGACCACCTGACCCTTGTAGGTGCGCAGTCCGGCGATCCGGGGGTTGCGCAGCACCCCCATCAGCGTGGCCGCCGACCAGCCGTACCGTGCCGCCTGCGGCGACGGGATACCCCGGCGGTTGAAGTCCCGGGCCACCGCCGGCACCGTCTCCCCGGCCAGTACCCGACGCGCCGCTTCCCGCACCAGCTCCGCCTCAGAAGGTCGGATCGTGGTCTTGTCGTCCTCCCAGCCGAACGGACGGCGCGAACCACGGGGGATGCCCCGCCGGGCCGCCTGCTCCGCCTCCCGGGCCACCCGCTCCCCCTTACGCTCCGACTCCTGACGGGCCACCGCCCCCATGATCCGAGCCTTCAGGCGCCCGTCAGAGCTCCCCAGGTCGGTGTCACCCGACACATTCGCCAAAGCGATCCGCAGCCGATCGGCGAGGGCGACGAACTCCTCCAACTCCGCCGGATGCCGGGTCAACCGGTCCAGATCCACACAGATCACCGCATCCCGCAGACCCGCTTCGAGATCGGAAAGCATCCGCCGGTAGGCGGGCCGCACCTTGCCGTTGAACGCCGAGGTCGAACCATCCACATACACCTCGGCCACCGGCCAACCCTTCGCCGCCGCCAGCCTGCGACCCAACACCTCCTGGCGGGCCACCCCCAACCCTTCGCCGGTCTTGTCCAAGCTGATCCGGCAATAGATCGCCGCCGCCGTCGGTTTCCTGGCAGCCACCCGCAACCTCCTGGGAGTGTCACCGGGGGAGGATACCGGCTAGTAGTGCAACTATCCAATGCTTGGGTTGTCGAGGTCGGTGCGGCCGCCGTCGGCCCAATGGATCACGTGATGGGCGTCGCACCATCGGGCCGGCCGTTCGCATCCCGGCCTGCGGCAGTGGCGGTCGCGGGCGACCAGGGCGGTGCGCGTAGCCGGTGGGATGGTCCGTGTGGCCCGCCCCACGTCGACCACCTGTGATCCCGGCCCCATGACCACGCGGGTGACGGTGGCGTCACAGGCGACCCGGCGGGCAGCCCGCGGGGTGATCACGGTGCCGTCGTCGAACTCGCAGGGATCGGCGGAGTGGCCCGCGAGGGCGTGGGTGGAGACGATCACCGAGACCTGGGGGCGAGTCTGGCCGGTCACCGGGGCGTCGCCGTGGGCCAGGTGGTCGGCACAGAGGTCGACCAGGGCGTCGGCGCGGCGCTGCGCCTGACAGCGGGTGTCGTTCGGATCGAGCCCGGCCGGATCGGTGAGCGATCGCAATGCGGTGAGGACGACCTGCCCTCCGTCGGGGTCGAGCTCACCATCGATGCGGACCATTCCTCCGAGGGTGGGCGAGACGTGGAGGTGGCGCCGGTCGTGGAGATGGCGGGCGTCGGCGTCGGCGGCGTGCCGATCGGCGGCCTGGATCCAATAGGAGACGGCGCGTCGGGCGTGGCCGGTGCCGAGCCCGGCCACCGTGTCGATGAGCAGGGTCCGGTCGCGGGCGAAGAGCGGGGCGGAGACGGAAGCCGCCTCGAGGAGCATGCGGACGCGGGGGAGGTCGATGCGGGCGGTGGCGAACGCCTCGGCCACCTCGGACTGTGCCCGGAGGCCACGGGCATCGGCCACCCGTCGCGCCGCCTCGCCGGCCGAGACTCCGACACGATGGCGGAGCAGGGCGGTGGTCGAGGTGAGGCCTTCATCCAGGAAGGCCTCCGCGGCGTCGATCTCGCCGAGGAGCTCGGCCTGGCGGGCCTCGAGCATCACCCGTTCTCGTTCCAGGCGCAGGTACTCGTCGGTCGGCGACTCGATCCAGGTGGGCGCCGGTCGAAGCGTCGTCATTCCTCGAAAGTACGACCCCGGTGTGACAGGAATGCGACCCCACGCCCCCTTGGTGACGCCGGTCTCCGGCCCCGTCGGGTCGACCCGTCCAGACACCCGACCGCCAACCGGACCCATCTCGTGGCGCTTCCCGCCTAGGTCCCGACCATCTCCAACACCACCTCGTGGAGCGGACCGTTGGTCGCCACGGCGTTCCCGCCGCGCACGGTCCTCGCCCCGGAGCGGTCGGTGAACCGTCCCCCCGCCTCCTCGACGATCACGATCAGCGGGGCCAGGTCCCACTCCGCCGCCACCGGCTCGGTGACGACGTCGACGGCGCCGTCGGCGAGGAACATGAAGGAGAGGAAGTCGCCGAAGCCGCGGGTCCTGCCGCAACGCCGGCTCAGGTCGATCGCACCGGTCCATCCGCGGCGTTCGTGGTCGACGAGCGAGTTCATCGAGTACGTCGCCTCCTCCAGGGTGTCCACCGAGGAGGCACGCATCGCGGTGGCGTTGCGCCAGGCGCCGCCGCCGCGTGACGCCCACCAGCGATGTCCCAAGGCCGGCGCCGAGACCACCCCCACTGCGATCTCCCCGTCGATCTCCAGGGCGATGAGGGTTCCCCACACCGGCACCCCCCTCATGTAGTTGAGCGTGGCGTCGATGGGGTCGACGATCCATCGTCTTTGGCCGGAACCCTCGGTGCCGTACTCCTCGCCGGCCACGGCGTCGGCGGGGCGGGCTGTGGCGAGAACACCCCGGATCGCCATCTCGGCGGCGCGATCCGCCTCGGTCACGGGAGTGGAGTCGGCCTTGGTGTCGATGCGGAGGTCGACCGCCCGGAAGCGGGCCAGCGTGACCGCGTCGGCGGCGTCGGCGGCTTCGATCGCCACCAGCAGGTCGGAGCGGAGTTCCATGCGGGCGATGTTGGCAGAATCTCGAGTGGTCGCGACCGACCCTCCGGAGCAGCAACTCGGAGGGGTTGGGGCTCGCCGCTGGGCTACATTCGGCATCGTGATCCACGATTCGCATCCCTTCGCCACCCCGGACGAGGAGCGTGATCCGGTGCGGAGGTTTCGGGGCCGGCTGTCCGCCCCGGTTACGGTGGTGACCGCCGGGAACGGAGAACGGCGGACCGGGCTCACCGTCTCCTCCCTGATGGTGGCCGACGGCGAGCCGGGTCGGGTGTTCTTCCTCTGCGGCCACAACACCGACCTCTCGGATCGTGTGGTCGAGGCCGGCGGGTTCGTGGTCCACGTCCTGGGGTGGGTCGATCGGCACCTGGCCGATCGGTTCTCGGGACGGGTTCCAAGTCCCGGGGGCCTGTTCCTGGGGATCGAGGCGAGCGACGGACCCCGCGGCCCGCTGATCGCCGCCCTGCCCACCAGGGCCGAGTGCCGCTTGATTTCGACCACGGATGTCGGCTGGTACCTGTTGATCGAGGGGGAGGTGGAATCGGTGGCGCTCGGCGAGCCGGTGGCCCCGCTGCAGTACCACAGGGGCCGTTTCCCGCCGCCACCGGGCCACTCCTAGGCGCTCCCTACACTCGCAGGATGCCCACCGACGCCCCCCGGGTATGGCTCGCCACGCTCGGCTGTGCCAAGAACCAGGTCGACTCCGAGAAGCTCCGGGGAAGGCTGGCGACCGCCGGTTACGCCGAGGCATCGGCACCGGAGTCGGCCGACGTGGTCATGGTCAACACCTGCGCCTTCATCGAGGAGGCGCGTCGGGAGTCGGTCGCCACCGTCCTCGAGGCCGCCGATCGCCGGTCGCAGGGTGCTCCCCTCCTCGTCCTGGGGTGCATGGCGCAGCGATACGGTGCCGAGTTGGCGGCGGCGCTCCCCGAGGCGACGGCCGTGATCGGAATGGACGGGTACGGCGATCTGGTGGGGGACCTCGACGCCCTCACCGGGCACCAATCGGCGCCCACCCCGGTGGGCGACATCCTCTACGACGCCCTCCGGCCCACCCCGGACGTGCCATACGCCTTCGTCAAGGCGGCCGAGGGCTGCGACAAGCGGTGCACGTTCTGTGCCATTCCGGGGTTCCGCGGGCGCCAGCGGTCACGGCCCGTCACCGACGTGGTGTCCGAGGTGACCGCGCTCTGCGCCGACGGGGTGCGCGAGGTGGTCCTGGTGGCACAGGATCTCGCCGCCTACGGACGCGATCTCGACGACGCCTCCGATCTTCCCCGGCTGATCAGGGAGGCGACTCGGGCACCCGGCCTGGAGCGGCTGCGACTGCTCTATCTCTACCCGCGTGAGGTCACCGACGCCCTGATCGCAGCGGTCGCCGGCAACCCGCTGGTCGCTGCGTACTTCGATCTCAGCCTCCAGCACGCTTCGGGCCGGCTGCTGCGAGCCATGAGCCGTCCCGGCGACGGCGGCTCGCATCTCGAGCTGATCGACCGCATCCGCGCGGCGGCGCCCGACGCCGCCCTGAGGTCTTCGTTCATCACCGGGTTCCCCGGTGAGACCGAAGCCGACTTCGAGGAGCTCATGGGGTTCCTCGAAGCGGCCGACCTGGACTGGGCGGGGTTCTTCCCCTTCTCGGCGGAGGAGGGCACCCCGGCGGCGACCCTCCCCGGGCAGGTCCCCTCGGTGGAGGCGGCGGAGCGGGCGCGGCTGCTGGCGTCACGCCAGGAGGAGATCACGGGGCGACACGGTGCCGAGCAGATGGGGAGAACGCTGGTGGTGCTCGTCGACGGGGTCGAGGACGGGGTACCCGTGGGACGGTCTCATCGCGAGGCGCCCGAGATCGACGGCGTGGTCCGCCTCGACGCGGGGAGCCGGGGGCAGATGGTCACCGCCCGGGTCACGGCGTCGTACGGCGACGAGCTGCTCGCAGAGGTGCTCTCACGATGATCGTCGAGGTGCTGGCGGTGGGAACCGAGCTGCTGCTCGGTCAGATCGTCAACGGGAACGCGGCGACGATCGGGAGCAGGCTGGCGGCCGCCGGCCTGGATCACTACCGCCAGGTCGTGGTCGGCGACAACCGGGAGCGGCTCACCAAGGCGATCGGCGAGGCGGCAGGGCGGTGCGACGTCCTGATCGTCACCGGCGGCATCGGGCCCACGCAGGACGACCTCACCCGGGAGGCGCTGGCCGCCGCCGCAGGAGTGCCCTTGGAGCGGTCTCCCGCCGAGGAGGATCGGCTGCGGTCCTGGTGGGAGTCGCGTGGTCGGGAGATGCCGTCGAGCAACCTTCGCCAGGCGGAGCGCCCCGTGGGGGCCGAGTTCGTCCCCAACCCCAAGGGCACGGCGCCCGGGCTGAGGATGCAGGTGGGCGACTGCCTGGTGTTCGCCCTTCCCGGGGTGCCCGAGGAGATGGTGGCCATGCTCGACGCAGAGGTCATGTCGCACCTGGCCGGCCTGCGCGGCGGGCAGGGCGGCGCCATCGTGAGTCGGCTGCTGCGCACCTGGGGCGAATCGGAGTCGCGGCTCGCCGAGATCCTCGGCGACCTCTACGAATCCGGTCGGAACCCGACGCTGGCGTTCCTGGCCTCGGGTGGCGAGATCAAGCTGAGGCTCACCGCCCGTGCCGCCGGCGAAGACGATGCCCGCCGCCTCATCGACCCGGTGGAGGCGGAGATCCGTTCCCGGCTGGGGTCGCTGGTGTTCGGCGCCGACGCCGAGACCGTGGAGGCGGTGCTGCTCGGGGCATGCCGCCATCGTCACTGGACGCTGGGCACCGCCGAGTCGGCGACCGCCGGGATGGTGGCGGCGGCCATCACCTCGGTGCCCGGGTCGTCGGAGGTGTTTCGTGGCGGCATCGTCGCCTACTCGGCGGAGGTCAAGGAGGCGCTGCTGGGGATCCCCTCTCGAACGCTCCACCAGTTCGGGCTGGTCAGCTCCGAGACGGCCGAGGCAATGGCCCAGGGGGGACGCCGGGCACTCGGGGCCGATGTGGTGGCGGCGATCACCGGCTCGGCCGGCCCCGATCGGCTGGAGGCTCCTGCAGGGACCATGGTGATCGCAGTCGCCACCCCGGATCGCTGCGCGGCGCGCACCCTGCGTCTCCCGGGAGACCGGGAACGGGTGCGAACCTACGCCACCACTTCGGCCCTTCACCTGGCTCGCCTCGCCGTCACAGGGGACTGGTGGTGATGAGGATCTTCGTGGCCGTGTCACTGGACGGAGAGACGCGCCACGCTCTCGCCCACGCCCTGTCCGCAGGGGTGGCATCGATTCCCGGCAAGATCGTTCCCCCCGAGAACTGGCACCTCACGCTGCGCTTCCTGGGCGATGTCGAAGAGGTCGCATGCGACCGGCTGCTCGGCTGTCTCTCCGAATCCGATCTCGGGGGTGCCTTCACGCTTCGTTGGGAGGGGCTGGGAGCGTTCCCTCGACCCGATCGGGCGACGGTGCTCTGGGTGGGGGTCGGCGCCGGGCTCGATCGGCTGGAGGCGCTCGAGGATGCCACCGACGCCGCCATCGACCGCGCCGGGTTCCCGGCCGAGGAGCGTCCTTTCAACCCGCACCTCACCTTGAGCCGGATCCGACCCCCGCAGGATCTGACTGCGATCCTGGCCTCGGCTCCCGGCGTCTCCATCCCGATGGCCGTCGACCGCATCGGCGTCTTTCGGAGTCGCCTGGGCGAGGGCGCCCCGCGGTACCGGCTGCTCGAGGAGTTCCTCCTGCCCTCTTCGGCGGGGTGATTGCCACCGAACAGATGTTCGGCTACCTTTGCGGGGTACGTTCGAATATCATCACTGTGATTCACCGTGTCGTGTCATACCGGCGTCGTATCTTCGGCGATGGTGACTCGGATCGAATCCGGAAGGAGCAACACCGTGGAAGGTGACAAGTCCCTCGACATGGCCCTCTCTCAGATCGAGCGTCAGTTCGGCAAGGGCGCCATCATGCGGCTCGGTGCTGCCAACGTGCAGAAGATCGGTGCCATCTCCACGGGGGCACTGGCCCTCGACCTGGCGCTCGGTATCGGCGGTGTACCCCGCGGCCGCATCGTGGAGGTGTTCGGACCGGAGAGCAGCGGCAAGACGACGCTGGCCTTGCACATCGTCGCCGAGGCCCAACGCAACGGCGGCATCGCCGCCTTCATCGACGCCGAGCACGCCCTCGACCCCGGCTACGCCGCCGCCCTCGGAGTGGACGTGGACGAGCTCCTGATCTCACAGCCCGACACCGGAGAGCAGGCTCTGGAGATCACCGACATGCTGATCCGGTCCGGCGCCCTCGACGTCGTCGTGATCGACTCGGTGGCTGCGCTGGTCCCTCGAGCCGAGATCGAGGGCGAGATGGGCGACACCCACGTCGGCCTCCAGGCACGCCTCATGTCGCAGGCACTGCGCAAGCTGGCCGGGAGCATCAATCGTTCTCAGACCACCGCCGTGTTCATCAACCAGATCCGCGAGAAGATCGGAGTGATGTTTGGCAGCCCGGAGACCACCCCGGGCGGACGGGCCTTGAAGTTCTACTCATCGGTGCGCATCGACGTGCGAAGGATCCAGACCATCAAGGAAGGCCAGGAATCGGTGGGCAACCGGGTGGTGGCCAAGGTGGTGAAGAACAAGGTGGCTCCGCCGTTTCGGAAGGCGGAGTTCGACATCATGTTCGGGGAGGGGATCTCCCGGGAGGGCTCGCTGCTCGACGTGGCCACCGAACAGGACGTGGTGCGCAAGAGCGGTGCCTGGTACACGTTCGATGGCGACCAGCTCGGGCAGGGACGGGAGAACGCCAAGCGGTTCCTCAAGGAGAACCCCGAGGTGGCTGTGCAACTCCAGGCGCGGGTCATGGAAAAGGTCGGCCTGGCGGGTCCGGCCGGTGGCTCGTTCGACGAGGAAGCGGCCGACGACGAGGCGAACGAGGAGTCCGGCAGCCTGGAACGCGTGGAGCTGGGTGATGTAGATGCGTGAGGGGGGCGGTTTCCAGATCGACCCTTTCCTGAGACCACCAACGCAGTACCATGGGTGTCCTGACGCGCACAAGAACTTGAACCGTATGTCGACAAGAGTGACCCTGATTGGAGGTGGGATCGGCCGGACTCGAGACTGACGAGATCGGCTGATGCGCGTCGGACCGGCCGGTCCGACGCGTCGTGCGTTCAGGGGTCACCGAGAGGAGTTGCCGATGCTGACCGCGATCGTTTCCGCGATCGTCGGCCTGGTGGCCGTCCTGGTCGGACTCGCCCTGGGCAGGATATGGCTGAGGCGCAGCCTCGGGCGCGCCGGAGTGACCGCCGACGACATGTTGCACGAGGCGCGACGGGAGGCACAGCGGGTCATCGAGAACGCCGAGCGCGAGGCGCGGGCGCGCGCCGACACCTATCGGGAGCGTGAGGACGCCACGCTCGAGCACCGTCGTTTCGAGCTTGAGTCACAGGAAGAACGCGCCATCCAGCGCGAGGCCACCCTGGAGCAGCGGGCCGCCAACCTCGCCCAGCGCGAGACCAACCTCATCGAGCGCGAACGGGAGCTGGTCGAGGACCGCCGCCAGGTGGAGGCGATGCGTGAGGACGCTCGCTCGTCGCTCGAACGACTCGCAGGGGTGGACGCTCGGGCCGCCAAGGCGGAGCTGCTGCAACGCGTCGAGGACGAGGGTCGCCGCGAGGCCATGGTGCTGATGCGAGATCTGGAGATGAAGGCCCGGGAGGAGGCCGAGAAGCGGGCCCGGCGCATCCTGACCTCAACGGTGCAGCGGCTCGCTTCGGAGGTGGTGGCGGAGACCACCCTGTCCACGGTGGTCCTTCCCAGCGACGAGATGAAGGGGCGGATAATCGGCCGTGACGGCCGCAACATCCGGGCCTTCGAGTCGGTCACCGGCGTCAACATCATCGTCGACGACACTCCCGAGGCGGTGGGGTTGTCCGCCTTCGACCCGATTCGCCGGGAGGTTGCTCGGATCGCCCTCGAGCGCCTCGTCGCCGATGGCAGGATCCATCCGGCCTCGATCGAGGACGCCTACGAGAAGGCTCTCGGTGAGGTGGAGCAGAGCGTGCGCGACGCTGGGGAGTGGGCGATTCTGGAGGCGGGTGTGTCGCGCATCCATCCGGAGTTGATCAACCTCCTGGGGCGCCTCAAGTACCGCATGTCGTATGGCCAGAACGTGCTGCACCATCTCATCGAGTCGGCCAAGGTGGCGGGAATGCTCGCCGGCGAGATCGGAGTCGACGCCACCGAGGCCCGCCGGGCGGCGTTCCTGCATGACATCGGCAAGGCGGTCAGCCACGAGCTGGGAGGCTCCCACGCCCTGGTCGGTGCCGAGATCGCCCGGCGGTTCGGCGAGGCGCCGGCGATCGTCCATGGGATCGAGGCGCACCACAACGAGGTGGAGCCGCGAACGCTGACGGCGGTGATCGTCCAGGCCGCCGATGCGGTGTCGGCGGCGCGCCCGGGAGCCCGGCGCGAGGCGGTGGAGTCCTACGTCCGCCGCCTCGAACAGTTGGAGACCATCGCCCGGTCCTTCGACGGTGTCGAGAAGGTGTACGCCATGCAGGCGGGACGAGAGGTGCGGGTCGTGGTCGATCCGGGGACCGTCGACGACCTTGCGGCGCACGATCTGGTGCGGCGCATCTCACGGCGGTTCGAAGAGGAGCTGCAGTACCCGGGACAGATCCAGGTGACCGTGATACGCGAGCTGCGGGCCACCGACTACGCCAGATGACACTTCTCGGCGATCCGGTGGTCCGTCGCAACCGGGTGCCCACCAGGGTGGGACGGCGCTACCTGGTCAGAACCTTCGGATGCCAGATGAACGAGCACGACTCGGAGCGGCTCGCCGGACTGTTCGAGGAGGATGGGATGGTTCCCGCCTCGGGTGCGGCCGATGCCGATGTGGTCCTGATCAACACCTGCTGCGTGCGTGAGAACGCCGACAACCGCCTCTACGGCAACCTGGGCCAGCTGAAGGCCGTGAAGGACGAAAAACCCGCCCTGCGGATCATGGTGGCCGGCTGTCTGGCGCAGAAGGACCGGGAAGAGGTGCAACGGCGTGCCCCGTGGGTGGACGTCGTGTTGGGAACCCACAACGTCCATCGTGCCGTGGATCTCCTCGACCACGCCGAGGAGTGGGGACCGGTCACCGAGATCTGGGAGGAGGCCGGCGGGATCGACGAGTCGGCGACGGCGTTGCCCGCCCATCGCGAGTCGCCGCACTCGGCGTGGGTGACCATCACCATCGGGTGCGACAACGCCTGCACCTTCTGCATCGTGCCGGCGGTTCGGGGCAGAGAGATCTCCAGGCGGCCCGGCGAGGTGATCTCCGAGGTGGAGAGGTTGGTGGCCTCGGGTGTGGTCGAGGTGACCCTGCTCGGGCAGAACGTGGACTCCTACGGTCGCGACCTTGCGGTCGATGGTCGGCGGCGTCCCGTGTTCGCCGAGCTGCTGCGACGGGTCGGCGAGGTCGACGGCCTGCGGCGGATTCGCTTCACCAGCCCGCATCCCAAGGACATCAAGGAGGAGGTCCTCCTGGCGATGGCCGAGACCGAGGCGGTGTGCGAGCACCTCCACCTCCCCCTGCAGAGTGGCAGCCGTCGCATCTTGCGTTCCATGCAGAGGGGGTACACGCCGGAACGCTTCCTCGAGAAGCTGCGTCTCGCCGAGGCGATGATCCCCGGATTGGCCACCTCGACCGACGTGATCGTCGGCTTCCCGGGTGAGACCGAGGACGACTTCGCCGCCACACTGGACGTCGTCGAGCAGGCCCGCTTCGATGGGGCCTACATGTTCGTGTACTCGCCGCGTCCGGGGACCCGGGCGGCGGAGATGCCCCATCAGGTGGATCCGGAGGTCGCCTCGGAGCGCTTCTCCCGCCTGGCCGCCCTGCAGCAGCAGATCTCGCTGGAGAAGAACGAGGCACTGGTGGGCTCCGTTGTCGAGGTCCTCGCCGAGGGGCAGTCGCGCAAGGACCCCGAGGTCGTCACCGCCCGCACCCGAACCAACAAGGTGGTGCACGTGGCCGGCCGGCACCCGGCCGGGCAGTTCCTGCAGGTGCGGCTGGTGCGGGCCGCCCCGAGCCATCTGATGGGGGTCCTCGCCTGACCCGTCTCGCCGCCATCGTCGGCCCGACGGCGGCCGGCAAGAGTGCGGTGGCGATGATCCTCGCCGAGCGCCTGGGCATGGAGATCGTCTCGGTCGACGCCATGCAGGTGTATCGGGGAATGGATGTGGGCACCGCCAAGCCGACGCCGGCCGACCGTGCCCGGGTTCCTCATCACATGATCGACGTCGCCGAGCCGGAGGAGGCCTACTCGGTGGCCCGCTTCCAGCGCGAGGGGCGAGCTTCCTTGAGTGACATCGCCGGGCGTCGCGGGCGAGCACTGGTGGTCGGCGGGAGCGGACTGCACCTCCGCGCCCTGGTGGATCCCCTCGAGTTCCCGCCCACCGATGAGGAGGTGCGTGCCCGTCTCGAGGCGCTCCCTCCCTCCGAAGCGCGCCACCGGCTCCTGCTGGTCGATCCCGAGGCAGGCGAATTGGTCGATCTCGACAATCCGAGACGGGTGGTGCGCGCCCTCGAGATCCATGAGCTCACCGGATCGACTCCGGCGGCGCGCTTCGCCACCGTGGGGGCAGAGGCAGTGAGGGAACGCCGACCGTTGCTCCCGGTGACGATCCTTGGGATCGATCCCGGGCACAGGCTTGGGCGCCGGGTCGAATCCCGATTCCAGGCGATGCTCCAGGCGGGGTTGGTCGAGGAGGTGAGGGCGCTGACGAGCCGCCTCGGGCCGACAGCGGCCCAGGCGGTCGGGTACCGGCAGCTGGTCGGTGTGGTCCAGGGAGAGGTCACCCTCGACGATGGCGTGGCCCGGGCGCTGTCCGCCACCAGGGCCCTGGCGAAGCGGCAGCGCACATTCTTTCGCAGGGACCATCGCGTCGAGTGGCTGGAGTGGGATGATGACCCCTCCGTGGTGGCCGCCTCGGCGGTACGGCGACTCGAGGAGGCCGGATGGAGTTCGTGAAGATGGAGGGTCTGGGCAACGACTTCGTCGTGTTGACGGGTCCCGTGGAGCCGACTGCCTCCCAGGTCACCGCGTGGTGCGATCGCCGTCGGGGCATCGGCGCCGACGGGGTGCTGGTGGTCACGCCGGGCGACCCGGTGTCCATGGAGTACTTCAACGCCGACGGATCGGCGGCCGAGATGTGTGGGAACGGGCTGCGGTGCGTCGCCCTGTTCGCCGTGTTGCGGGAGATGGTGGGGGAGCGACGGTTCGTGGTGCGCACCGCCGTCGGCGATCGCTGGGTCGAGGTGGATGAGGACTCGGTCCGCGTCGAGGTGGGACCGTTCGGCGTGGATCCCGCTCCCCTTGAGCTGGCCGGCTACGGCCTCACCAGGGTAGGTGTGGGAAACCCGCACGCCGTGGCCTTCGTGGCCGACTGTGCGACGGTGCCGGTGGCCGCCGCCGGCCCCCTCGTCGAGACCGACCCTCGGTTCCCGAGCGGGACCAACGTCGGCTTCGCCTCCGTGCTCGACTCCGACACCATCGCCCTTCGGGTATGGGAGCGCGGTGTGGGGGAGACGCTGGCTTGCGGTACCGGCGCCGTCGCCGCCGTGGCTGCGGCTTCCGCCAGCGGCCTCACCTCCGAGCGAGTGACCGTGATCCTGCCCGGGGGCTCCCTCTTGGTGGAACTGTTGGAGGGTGTCGCCTGGATCGAAGGCCCGGCGCGAGTGGTGTTTGCCGGGGCGATCTGAGGGTTCAGCGCACCGACCGGATCACCGCCACGACCTTGCCCAGGATCTCCACATCACGGGTGAGCACGATCGGCTCGTACGCCGGGTTCTCCGGGAAGAGCACGATCCGGTCGGCTTCGCGGTGGAAGCGCTTCACGGTGGCCTCCTCGCCCTCGATCAGGGCGGCGACGATCTCCCCCTGATGAGCCTCGGGCTGTCGCCTGACCACCACCAGGTCACCGTCGAAGATCCCGGCCTGGATCATGGAGTCGCCGTGGACCCGCAGCATGAACACGGGGTCGTTTCCGACGAACTGCGTGGGGAGCGGGAAGATCTCTTCGATGTCCTCCTCGGCGAGGATCGGCGACCCGGCGGCGATCCTGCCGACCAGTGGGACGTCGCGAACGGCGGCCCGTCGCAGTTCGGGCTCGTCGGGGAGCTCGAGGACCTCGATGGCCCGGGGCTTCGACGGGTCCCGTCGCAGGTACCCGGCATCGACGAGCGCCGAGAGATGGCTGTGCACGGTAGACGGGGATGAGAGGCCGATGGCTTCGCCGATCTCGCGGACCGAAGGCGGGTAGCCCCGGCGCTGCACGGTCTCCATGATCAGGTCCAGGATCTCGCGTTGCCGGACGGTGGGTTCGGTGGGGGACATGGTCCTCTCCCTTCGGTGGCGGGATCCTTGGTTCATCCGGACGCTACCGGATTCGGGGCCGGGAGGCAAACATATGTTCGTCCTTGACCAACGAACAGGTGTTCGGTAAGGTAGTGGTGATGACGAACACGTGTTCGTGTCACACCCCCTCGGTAGCGTGCCCGGAGTGTGGAGAGCGAGGCAACGAGCCCTCCCATCGGACCCGCCGCTGCGGGACCAGCCGCCGCCCATCAGGAGGAGCCGGGAACATGTCGATCGAAGCCCGCACCCGGGTTCTGGTTCTCCCCACCGTGGTCGCCCTGACCCTGGTACTCCTCCTGGTGGGCGCCGTCGGTGCCCGGGCCGGCGCTCCCGACGGCGAAGTCGAGGCGGCGCCGGTCGCCGGAGTGACCCACACCGTGCTCACCGGCGACACCCTCTGGGACATCGCCTCGGACCACGTCGCTCCTGGCGACGACGTGCGGGTGCTGATAGAGAAGATCAAGGCGGCCAACGGTCTCGAGGACAGCATCATTCGGCCCGGTCAGGTGTTGCTCGTCCCGGCTTCGGGGTGAGTCCGGGCGGTGGCGTCGTTGCGGTTCGGGTACCCTCGGTGGCCATGCGCTGCCCCTACTGCGCCGCCGATGACACCCGCGTCGTGGACAGCAGGCCCATCGACGCCGGGTCGGCGATCCGGCGTCGGCGGGCATGCGAGGCATGCGGAAACCGGTTCACGACATACGAACGCAGGCAGGCGGCGCTGATGGTTCGCAAGCGAGACGGCCGCCTGGAGGCGTTCGATCCTGAGAAGGTCCGCTCTGGCGTGGTGGCGGCGCTCGCCGATCGTCAGCCGGGACCGGGGGCGGTCGACGACCTGGTGGCGGCGGCCGAGGCCTTCGCCGAGGCCAGGGGGCCCTTGGTCGAGAGTGTCGACATCGGCCATCTGGTGCTGGACGAGCTGCGCCGGCTCGATGAGGTCGCCTACCTGCGGTTCGCCTCGGTGTACAAGGACTTCGAGGGGGCCGAGGACTTCGGGCGGGAGGTTGCGGCCCTGGAGGACCCGAGCCGCGGTTGAGTTCAACCCAGCTCGATGATCGCCCTCTCCAGGCGTTGCCGGATGTCGGCAAGAGTGGCGGTGGCGGCGGCGTCCAGCTCGACCAGGGCGGTGTCGAGCTCTTGCGAGAGCAGGTCGGCGCGCCCCTGGAGGTCGGCCAGGGCGGCCACGGCCTCCTCGACGTCGCCCCTTCGCAGTGCCAGCAGATAGCGGTCCGCCCACTCCGGAAGTGACTCCACGGCGGTGACGGCTCGCTCTCGGAAGGCGGCGAATGCGGGGTCGTCGTCCATGGATCGCAGAGACGCCTCGGCAATGGTCTGCATGTCGGCGATGGCTCGCGCCGCCGGGTCGATCAGCTCGGGTGGCGCCTCGCTGGGGAGCAGCGGCACCGTGATCAGGCCTGCCGCCGCCTCGCGGTATGCGGCCGCTCCGGTGAGGCTCGCCAGCAGGGCGTTGGCCGAGTCGGCGGCGGCGAGCATCTCGGCGCGTCCGGGACGCAGGTCTTCGATGGGACCGATCGGAAGCAGCGGCAGCACCGACGGCAGGGGGGCCTCGGCGACTGCGGCGAACTCCTCGACCTCGCGTCTGAACTCGGCGAGGGCCGCGGGTTCGCTGGGGGTGGGAGCTCCGGCGAGTGCTTCCACGGCGTCGGAGAAGGCCCCGATGGCGGTGGTGTACTCGAGGCGCCTGGTATCGGCCTTCTCCTGAGGAACCTTCACCAGGAACTGCAGGCCGATCAGGGCGGCAGCGCCGAGGGCGGCGGCCGAGAGGATGATCGACCAGCGGTAGCTGCGCCTGGCACCGATCGCCTTCTCCATCGGCCGGGGGCGCCAGTCGAAGTCGAGGTCGGGGATCTCTTCGGCCTTCGCGCTGGGTCCGTACGGCCGCGCCACGGTGGCCGGGGTGGTCTCCAGCATGCTGAGGATCGTCTTTCGGTTCTGCTCGCGGCGGCGTCGGTCGATGGGCATCGTGGGTAATAGGCATAATCGACGCAATGCGCATTCTTCTCAAACTTCTCGACCCCGACCTGCCGGTCCCGGGTCATGCCCGCCCGGGGGACGCCGGGGTGGACCTGCACGCCCGCCAGGAGGTGACGCTCGCCGCAGGGGACAGGGCGATCGTGCCGACCGGAGTCGCCGTGGCGATCCCCGAGGGTCATGCCGGCCTGGTCGTGCCCCGGTCAGGCCTGGCGGCTCGCCACGGGATCGGCGTGGTCAACGGCCCCGGCCTCATCGACAGCGGGTATCGGGGGGAGGTGGCGGTGATCCTGGTCAACCACGGCTCTGAGCCGGTCACGCTGCGGCGTGGGGATCGCATCGCCCAGCTGGTGGTGACGCCGGTGGCGACACAGGAGATGATGGTCGTCGACGAGCTCCCCACCTCCGAGAGGGGCGCAGGCGGGTTCGGATCGACCGGTTCTTGAGGTCGGGGGGCCGGGCATATAATGCGGCCACCGCGGACGTAGCTCAGTTGGTAGAGCGTCACCTTGCCAAGGTGAAGGTCGCCGGTTCGAGACCGGTCGTCCGCTCCACGGGGCGGTGCCGCCGTCCCGTCGAGATCGGCGGCGTGGCCGAGTGGTTAGGCAAGGGTCTGCAAAACCCTCTACCCCGGTTCAATTCCGGGCGCCGCCTCGGAGGGCTCGGACGCGGGCTCGAGGGCGCTTAGCTCAGCGGGAGAGCGCTTCCCTGACACGGAAGAGGTCACTGGTTCAATCCCAGTAGCGCCCACCAGGTCGTTCGATGCGATGCTGCGCCGTCGGGCCGCCATGCCGGTCTGCTCGCTTTTCCTCAGGTCCCCCCACGGGTCCGCCGATGACCCTTCTGTGGAGGACGGGCAGTGGTGCCCGTCGCGAGAGGGAAGGGCCTCATGCGCAGGGTCGCAGTATCGGCAGTGCTCACCGCCGCCTTGGTGGCGGGTGTCGCCGCACCGGTGGCCGCCAACCATCAGGCCACCCCCAAGAGCGGGCCCGATCACGCCTTCGGCGAGATGGTCGACTACCCGCTCACCGTTCCCGTCGCCGGCGAGTACTGGTGGGAGGACTGGTTCTGGGCGGCACGCGGGTCGGGGCTGCACCACGCCCAGGACTTCATGGCCGCCAAGATGACCCCGGTGGTGGCTGCTGCGGCCGGGACCGTCACCTGGATCAACGGCAGCCAGGATCCCAACGACCTCAACCCGGAGCGCTGCTGCTGGGTGATCGTCCGCCACGACGATGACTGGGAGTCCTGGTACATCCATCTCAACAACGACACCCCCGGGACCGACGATGGTCAGGCGTGGGGGATAGCACCCGAGATCCAGCTCGGGACTCGGGTCGAAGCCGGAGACCTGATCGGATGGGTGGGCGACTCGGGGAACGCCGAGAACACCCCGCCGCACCTCCACTTCGAGGTCTACGACGAGCACGGTGTCCTGGTGAACACCCGGGATGCCATCCTCGCCGCCGAGGGGCGGCCGTACTGCGGCGTCACCCGGGTGGGCGACATGAGCGGCCTCACCGGCACCAGCACCCTGCTGCGTACCGGCGCCCGGGGCGATTCCGTGCGCCTGCTGCAGGCCTTTCTCGACGACTTCCGGCACTCGCCAGGCCCGGTGGACGGCATCTTCGGGTCCCTGACCGCCTCGGCGGTCCGTTCTTTCCAGCAGCTGCGCGGGCTCACTGTCGACGGGATCGTGGGTTCGGCGACACGGGGCGAGGTCGCCGTGTTGACCGCTCGCGCCGAGCGTGCCTGGGCCCTCGACCCCGACGGTCGATATCTGCGGGCGGGGGCGAGAGGCGGTGACGTCGCCGAGCTGCAAGGCCTGTTGAAGGTCGTGGGACATGATCCGGGGCCGGCGGACGGCATCTTCGGATCAGCCACCGTCGCCGCCGTGAAGGCATTCCAGCGGGGCCAGGGTCTCGACCCCGACGGGGTGGTGGGCGGCGCCACCCGGACCCGGCTGGCAGAGATCCTGGGTCTGACGCCTCTCATCACCTGCGGCTGACCCGACCGCGCCGCGGCCGAGGAGGCGGGAGGGTCCGTTGCGTGCGGCACCCCGAGCCCGCCTCGGGCCCGTCTCCTCCCGCATCGCCGTGCTGCGAGTTCCCGCCCGCGTGGGATGCGATGCGAAGGATCGGGGGCGATCGACCGCACCCGGCGGCGCCGGAGTGCCCGGACCCTCCCGCCGTTGCTGAATCCTCATCCCGTTCCCGGGTGACGGGGTAGGGCCGAAGGTCCGCGCTGGCGCCAGCGCTGCCTGGGGATGGGCGCTTGGGCGGGTGTACGATTGGCGGCCCGGCCAAGAGGAGACGCCGTGACCGACACCATCCCCGCTCGACTCTTCTCGCAGGCGGCAAGGATGCCCGGCAGTCCTGCCTACCACGAGAAGGTGGACGGGCAGTATCGGGCGGTCTCCTGGTCGGAGTACGCAGCAGAGGTGAGGCGTGTGGGTAGGGCGCTCATCGCCGCGGGCCTGGAACCCGGCGGCCGCACCACGATCCTCGGCTTCAACAGGCCCGAGTGGGTGGTGCTCGACGTGGCGACGATGGCCGCCGGCGGAGCCCCCGCCGGCATCTACACGACGTCCTCGCCCGAAGAGGTCGAGTACATCGTCGGTCATGCCGAGGCCCCGGTGGTCCTGGTCGAGAACAAGGTTCAGATGGACAAGGTGCTCGCCGTTCGCCATCGCCTTCCGTCGCTCAAGTGGATCGTCACCATGCGGGGGGCGCCTGCCGTCGATGACCCCCAGGTGGTGGCATGGGACGACTTTCTGGCCATGGGCGATGCCGTGTCCGATGCCGACCTCGAGGCACGGATGGAGGCACTGCAACCGGACGACCTGGCCACCCTGATCTACACCTCGGGGACCACCGGACCGCCCAAGGGCGTGATGCTCACCCACTCCAACCTCACCTGGACGGCCGACCAGGCGCCCGGCGTGCTGGCACTCTCCTCGGACGACGTCCTGGTCTCCTACCTGCCGCTGAGCCACATCGCCGAGCAGATGTTCACCATCCACATCCCGATCAGCACCGGTGCCCAGGTGTACTTCGCCGAATCGATCGACGCCCTCCTCGAGAACCTGAAGGAGGTCCGCCCGACGATCTTCTTCGCCGTGCCCCGGGTGTGGGAGAAGTTCCAGGCGGGGATCGCCGCCGAACTGGGACACGCCACGGGTGTCAAGGCCAGGCTGGCGGCATGGGCCCAGGTCGTGGGACGGAAGGCCACCGAGGTGCGCAATCGGGGCGGGTCGTTGTCCGCCGGTCTCGCCGCCAAGATGAAGCTGGCCTCCGTGGTCCACAAGAAGGTCAAGGCGGGCATCGGGCTCGACCGCTGCCGGGGAGCGGTCAGCGGCGCCGCCCCGATAGGGCGCGAGGTCCTGGAGTTCTTCGCCGGGTTCGACCTCACGGTGTTGGAGGTGTACGGCCAATCGGAGGGATCGGGGCCGACGACCTTCAACCGCCCGGGCGCCACCAAGTTCGGCTCGGTGGGACCCGCCTACCCGGGGTGCGAGGTCCGGCTCGCCGAGGACGGGGAGGTGCTGCTTCGTGGCGGCAACGTGTTCGCCGGGTACTTCAAGAACCCCGGTGCCACGGCGGAGACCCTGCGGGACGGGTGGCTGTACTCGGGCGATCTGGGCTCCTTCGACGGCGACGGCTTCCTGACGATCACCGGACGCAAGAAGGACATCATCATCACCGCCGGAGGCAAGAACATCGCCCCGAAGGACATAGAGGCGGCCATCAAGGCTGATCTCCTGGTGTCGGAGGCGGTGCTCATCGGCGACCGACGGAGGTTTCTGACGGCACTGGTGACGCTCAATCCCGAGACCGCCGCCGCCTTCGCCGAGGATCGGGGAATCACCGGCCCGCTGCACGAAGCGGAGGCGATCCGCGAGCAGCTCCAGGCGACCATCGATGGGATCAACCGGAGGCTGGCCAAGGTGGAGACGGTGAAGAAGTTCGCCATCCTGCCTCGTGAGCTCTCCATCGAGAGCGGCGAGCTCACCGGCACCCTGAAGGTGAAGCGCGACAAGGTTGCCGAGCACTTCTCGGCCGAGATCGACGCCCTCTACTCCGAAGGCTGACCCGAGGCGTCGCCGCGGGCGGATCGGGAACGAATCCGGCCGGATCGGGGTTCCCCTTGAGTGCGTCGCTTCATGATCGCCGCGGTTGCGCTGGCACTCCTCCTCGCGGCGTGTGGGGGAGGTTCCGACGACTCCGTAACCGACTCGCGAGGCGGCGACTCGCCGGCCGGCACCGAGGCCGCCCCGGAGTTTTCCGACGGGCTCGACTGGCTCAACGTGGAACGGCCGCTGTCTCTTGCCGAGCTGCGAGGGAAGGTCGTGGTCCTGGACTTCTGGACCTACGGGTGCATCAACTGCATCCACATCATCCCCGACCTGGAGCGCCTCGAGGCCGAGTTTCCCGACGAGCTCGTGGTGATCGGGGTGCACAGCGCCAAGTTCGACAACGAGGCCGAGACCGAGAGCATCCGCAGTGTCATCGCCCGGTACGACCTCAAGCACCCGGTGGTGAACGACCGCGACTTCACGGTGTGGAACGAGTGGGGGATCCGGGCGTGGCCGACGACGGTCGTCATCGATCCGGCGGGCAATGTGGTGGGAGCGCACTCCGGTGAGGGCGTCTACGAGGTCGTGCAACCCGTCGTCGAAGCGCTGGTGGCCGAGTTCGACGCCCGGGGATCGATCGACCGGTCGCCGATAGCGATCACCCGCCAGGCACCGGAGGCGAGGGTCCTCTCCTTTCCCGGGAAGGTGCTGCATGCCGGGTCCCGCCTGTTCATCGCCGACACCAACCACCATCGGATCGTGGTGGCCGACCCGGACACCGGCGAGGTGCTCCAAGTCTTGGGTTCGGGCCGGCGCGGGTTCTCCGACGGCTCGGCCGCCGCGGCCAGGTTCTCCGCGCCGCAGGGAATGTCGTTCGATGCAATGAACGGCATCCTCTACGTGGCCGACACCGGCAACCATGCCGTCAGGACTATCGACCTGGCGACCGGGCGGGTGGGCACCCTTGCCGGAACCGGGGAGCAGGCCGTCGCCTATCCACCGGTGGCGGGGCCAGGCGCGGAGACGGCGCTCTCGTCACCCTGGGACGTGCTGTTGTCGGGGGAGACCCTGTACGTGGCCATGGCCGGGTCGCACCAGATTTGGGTGGTCGACCTCGCCACCGGCCTGGCCGCTCCGTTCGCCGGCACTGGACGCGAGGGTGTGGTGAGCGGCTCGCGTTCGCGCGCCGAGCTCGCCCAGCCGAGCGGTCTCGCCCTCGATGACGCCGGACGGCTGTTCTTCGCCGACGCCGAGTCGTCTTCGATCCGCTTCGCCGAGACCTGGGAGGGCGGGGTCGTCGCCCTGATGGCGGGCAGCGATGCCGGCCTCTTCGACTTCGGGTCGGTCGACGGCGACCGCAAGGAGGCGCGGTTCCAGCATCCGCTCGGAGTGGCGTTCGACGGGGACGACCTCTTCGTCGCCGACACCTACAACTCGGCGATCCGCCGCATCGATCTCGAATCCGAGGAGGTGACCACTCTGGCGGGTGGCGGGGCCGGGTGGGCCGACGGGGAGGAGCCGCTCTTCGACGAGCCGGGCGGGATCTCCTACGGTGCCGGTCGGCTCTGGGTCGCCGACACCAACAACCATGCCATCAGGTCCGTGGATCCCGTGACCGGTGAGACCGAGACCCTGGTCCTGTACGGCATCGAGGAGTTCGCTCCGCCACCAGACACCGAGGCGGCCGAGGTGCTGGATGCGGTCGTGGTGGCGCCGGGCGAAGTCGTGGTCGTGCTCGAGGTGCTGCTGCCGGAGGGATACGTGTTCAACGACGTGGCGCCGTTCACGGTACGGTGGTCGGGCGAGGGGGTGGCGGGTTCATTCGCATCCGCCGGCCTCGAGGTGGTCGAGCCGGCGTTCCCGCTACAGACGACGATCGAGCTGGAGGGAGGCGCCGGGTATTTGCTGGCCGAGGTCGGCACCTACTACTGCCGGAAGGACGCTCAGGCGCTGTGTCTCATCGACCGGGTCACGCTGCGACTCCCGGTGACGGTCGAGCCGGGTGGTGCCGGCGAGATCGCCGTGAGCCGGACCATCTCCGACCCGCTCAGCGAAGGCCCCTGACGAACGGCTGCGACAGGGCGGCGGGCTGGCGGAACTGCTTGGTGATGATCACCATCACGGTGAGGGTGAGGACGTAGGGGAGTGCCGCCAGCAGTTGGGCGTTGACCTTGTATCCGAGCACCGGCACCGCCAGCCGGAAGGCGTCCGCCATGCCGAACACCATGCATCCGAGGACGGTCCCCCCGAGGCGCCAGCCTCCGAAGTAGACGGCGGCGATGGCGATGAACCCCCGACCACCGATGGATGTCACCTCGAAGGAGCCCACCTGGCCAAGCACCAGAAAGGCGCCTCCGAGGCCGGCGAGCAGCCCGCCGTACTCGATCGCCTGGCGCCGCCTCCGGTTGACATCGATGCCGGAGACGTCGGCGGCCTGCGGGTTCTCCCCGACGGCGCGCACCTCCAGGCCCCACCGGGTGCGGTACAACAGCCACCAGGTGAGCGGGATCAGGGGATACACCAGGTATGTGGGCCAGGTCTGCCCGAATAGGGCGGGGCCGAGCAGCGGCAGCTCCGACAGCAGCGGGATCTCGAAGACCCCGGCCCTGGCCGCCGCCGGGGAGATGCTGGCGTTGAGGAAACCGGCGAGTCCCAACACCAGCACGTTGGCGGTGAGGCCGACGACGAACTGATCGGCGGTGAGCCGGTGGCTCATGTTGCCCTGCACCACGGCGATGAGCAGGCCGCCGAGCATCCCGGCCACCAGTCCGAGCCAGGTCGAGCCGGTGAGGTCGTACCCGATGGCGCCGGTGAACGCCCCGGCGAGCAGCGACCCCTCCACCGAGATGTTGATCGTGCCCGCCTTCTCGGCGACCAGCTCGCCTAGGGCGGCGAACGCCAGGAAGGCGCCGAGGCGGATGGCGCTCCCGTACATGGTGGGGCTGCCGAAGATGTCGCCCAGGGCGTCGATGAAGTCGGTCATGCAGTCTCACCTCCGGCAGCGGCCGCCAGGCCCCGCCGCCTCTCCCGCATGAAGGCGATCGCCGGTGGCACCAGCAGCGCCAGCACCAGCAGCGCCTGGGTCACGTCGACGATCTTGCGGTCGACTCCCGTCGAGGCGAGGAAACCGGATCCGGTGCGCAGGGCGGCGAAGAGGAGCGCCATGGGGATGCACAGCAGGGGCCGGCTGCGGGCGAGGAGGGCGACGAGGAGACCCTGCCACCCGATGTTCGACGAGAAACCGGGGCCGAAGCGGTAGGAGGCGTGGCCGAAGGTGAGCATGATCGCCCCTGCCAGGCCGGCGAGCGCCCCGGAGACGAACAGGGCGGTGGTGCCGGCGCGTGTGGCCACCACTCCTGCCATCCGGGCGACACGCGGGTTGTGGCCCAGCAGGCGGAGGCGGAACCCCCAGATGGTGCGTGCCAGGAGAAATGTGATGACGAGCGTGAGGACGACGGCGATCACCACGCCGACGGAGAACTCGTTGCCGAAGATGCGGATCACCGGGAGGTGGGTGTCCGGGTCGAGAGCGGCGCTGGTCTGGGCGCGCTGGGGCCGGTTGGGATCGGTGTCTCTCAGCAGCCAGTCGGTGGTCACGGCGTACCCCACCATCTGCAGGGCGACGAACACCAGCAGCAGGGTGGAGATGACCTCGGGGACTCCCCGGCGGTATCGCATTACGGCGGTGACGGCGGCGAAGGCGCCGCCGGCGACCGTCGCGGCGAGCATTCCGCCGACGAGCAGCAGCACGCCGGGTCCGGCGAGCTTGGTGCCGACCGTGGCCATGAGCATCGCCCCGATCATCAGCTGGCCCTCTTGGCCGATGTTGAACAGGCCGGCGCGCACTGCGACCACGGTGCCCAGCGCCACCAGCAGCATCGGTGCGGCGATGGTGAGGGTGTTGCCCCACCGTCCCGGGGCGAAGAAGGCGCCGTCGAGGAGGGCGGAGAACACCTTCTGCCACGAGTTGCCGGTCATCGACACCAGCAGCGCCGAGATCACGAGTGCGGCGCCGACGCTGAGGACGTAGAGCACGGTCATCTCGACCGCCGAACGCCACCTGCCGGGCCCGATGGGCAGAGCTTCCCGAGTCGAGGTGGCGGCCGTCATCTCACCTCCGGTACCACGCCGCCGATGAGCAGACCCAACCGCTCCATGTCGAGATCCGATCGGTCCATCTCGCCGACGATCGACCCCCGGTAGATAACGACGATGCGCTGGGCGAGGGCGGCGATCTCCCCCAGGTCGGTGGAGATGAGCAGCACGGCGATACCGTCCCTGGCCGCCTGCTCCAGGCGCTCGCCGACGTACTCGATGGCGCCCACGTCCAGCCCGCGTGTCGGCTGGGCAGCGACCAGCACCCGAGGGCCCGTGGACAGGGCGCGGGCGAGGAGCACCCGCTGCTGGTTGCCGCCGGAGAGCTGTCCCACGGGGGTGTCGGGTCCCGGGGTGTGGATGTCGAACTCGGCGATGAGGCGATCCGCCCTCTCTGCCAGTTCCCGGCGATCGATGACACCGCGCCTGGTGGGCATCGTCGCCAACGACAGGTTCTCCGCAACCGACATCTCGACGACCACTCCCGACTCGTGCCGGTCCTCCGGGATGACCGCCACGCCTGCTGCCGCCATGGCGCCGGCCCGGCCGGTCGGGATCGGCTCCTCGGCGACGAGAACGGAACCCGATTGCAGCGGCAGCAGGCTGGAGAGCAGGTCGCCGAGGGCGTGTTGTCCGTTGCCCTCAACACCGGCGACACCGACGATCTCTCCGGGGCGCACCGTGAGGCTCAGCCTGTCGAGCAGCACCCGTCCGTCCGAACGATGGGCGGTTGCCTCTCGGATCTCGAGGACCGGCGCCAGGTCGGTGGTCGGCTGCTGTGACCCGGCCGTCGGTGCCACCGCGGCCCCGATCGCCGCCGAGGCCGCCCGCAATGCCACCGGGCGCCCCACCATGGCCCGTGCCAGAGAAGGGGCGTCGGCATCCCCGGTCGGGACCTCGTCGACCACCCTGCCGTCGCGCATGATCGTGATCCGATCGGTGACCCGCAGCACCTCATGCAGCTTGTGGCTCACCAGCACCACCGCCCAGCCATCACGCTGCACTCCCTCGCGCAGGACGTCGAACAGTTTGGCGGTCTCGGGTGGGCTGAGCACCGAGGTGGGCTCATCGAGGATGATGATCCGGGGGCCGTGGCGGAGGCACTTGACGATCTCGACACGCTGGCGCATGCCGGCGGTGAGGTCACCGACCCGGGCCTCGGGGTCGACCTCGAGCCCGTAGCGCTCGCTGATCTCCGAGATCCGGATCCGGGTGGCCTCGGGCGCCAGGCGGTCCCGTTCGCCCAGGGCCACGTTCTCCCACACGGTGAGGGCATCCACCAGGCTGTAGTGCTGGTGCACCATCCCGATTCCGAGGCGCGCCGCTTGCAGCGGGTCGTTGACACGAACCTTCTCGCCCTCGATGAAGATCGATCCGCGATCGGGGAGTGCCAGGCCGATCAGCATCCTCATCAGGGTCGACTTGCCGGCGCCGTTCTCGCCGAGGATCCCGTGGATCTCACCGTGGCGAAGGGTCAGATCCACGCCGTCACAGGCCACGATGGGGCCGTAGCGCTTGGTCATGCCGCGCGCCTCGAGGGCGGCGACCCGTGTTGTTTCGTTCGTCGGCTCTGCGGGCATCTGGGGCATCCTCGCGCACTCACAGCAGTGGGCACTCGCCAGGCGAGTGCCCACTGCGGAGCGTTGCTTCTCCGGGCTCAGAATCCGTAGGCGTCGGCCAGGATCTGATAGATGGCGTCCTCGAACTCCCCGGCTCCGATCCGGGCGTTGAAGTCGTCGAGTGCAGCAACCTGTTCGGCGGTGGCGTCGCAGAACTCGGCGCCGACCTCGTCGTCGATACCGACGGTGAAGGTACGGATCCCGCCCTCCTCGGCCGTCCCGGCGAAGATGTCGTCGAAGATCGGCTGGACGTAGTCGCCGGTGTCGAACTTCACCTCGAAGTCGTAGGCGAGGTCGTCGCGCTCACACCCCTTGGAGGAGCCTGCGGTCATGACGACCAGCCCATCGGTGTTGGCCAGCTGGACCACTGGCTCGTGGGCCCCTCCGAGGAAGGGGACGATCACCATCGCACCTTCGGCCTTGGCGTTCTGGTACGCCTCGGTGGCCGCCGCCGTGTTGTTGAAGTCGTACGGGAATGCGCCGGTGGCGACGTACACCGCGGTGTACGACTCGTCGACCAGCGACAGGCCGAGCTCGAATGCGGCGAACGACTCCTTCTCGAAGTCGAGGTCGCAGCAGCCGATGAACACGGCCTCGGTGCCGCCGCGCTCCTGGAGGAGCAGGCCGGCGGCGTAACCGCCCGAGAGCCAGAGCTCGGCGCCGCGGTCGTGGCTGATCAGCATTCCTTCGGTGGCCGGGTATCCGGAACCGCAGTTGCAGTACCAGAACACCTCGGGGAAGTCGGCGACCACTTCGGGGAGCCCCTCGGCGAGTGCCCCCGAGCCGACGGCGATGATGTCGGCGCCCTGCTCGGCGATGTTGCGCAGCTCCTGTGCGGCGTTGGCCGCCTCGATCATGTCCACGACGATGGGGGCCTCGAACCCCTGGTCGGTTGAGATCTCGGTGATCTTGTCGACCAGGGCCTGGTAGTAGGCGCCGTCATCGCGCGGCCCATCTGTGGCCACGCCGATCACGACCTTGCCGTCACCGTTGAAGTCGGCGACCAGCGGATCCGCTGCGGCGGTCGTCGTGGTCTCCTCACCGGCTGTGGTGGTCGTCTCCTCACCGGCTGTGGTGGTCGTCTCCTCAGCGGCGGTGGTGGTCGTGCCGGCGTCGTCGTCGCCACAGGCGACCGCCACCAGCGCTAGGACCATCACCAGTACGAGCGGCCTCACCACCCGTCCCCGGCGGCTTCTCTGCGAAATCATCATGGGACTCGTTACCTCCCGAGTTGTCGTTTGGGCCCTGCCCCGGTGATTCCGAGGTCGGGGAATCCAGCCGGCCATTCCGGTCCCTATGGACTGATGGTCAGACCAGCAACCCCACCACGATAGTGACCCCGTGGGAACGCCGTCCACCCGGATGGGAGTTCAGAGCCCGATGACCCGCAGCGAGGCGCGTGAGAGTGGCGGTCGCCCCCCGCCGGGACCGGTGATCCTCCCCAGGCGCCCCTCGACCCGCCCCAGATGCCTCTCCACTGCGGCGAGCATCCCTTCGACATCGCCGGCCACGAAACAGTCGGCGATGATCTGGTGCTCGTGTGCGGCTCGAATGGCGGCCTCGGCCCCGGCGGCGTGGTCGCCGCCGGGGGAGTCGTCGGGAGGCTCCTCGCAGACCTTGTCGAGGACGCGGCCGTACAACTCGAGCAGCAGAGGGTTCCCGCATCCGGCGGCGATGGTGGCGTGGAAGCGTCGGTCGGCGGTGCGGATCGCTTCGGCGGTGGTTGGCAGAGGAAGGCGGGCCAGATCGACGGCCGCCCTCCGCTCCTGCGTGGTGGCACGGAATCCGGCCAGCTCGAAGAGGGTCAGCTCGAGCACCCGGCGGGCCTCATGTAGGGTCCGGCGAGCCTTTCGGCCGTGATCGCTCACCGGCAGGGCGACGTCGGGGAGACGCTCGGCGACGTAGCAACGGTTGCCTCGGCGTTCCACGGCTCCGATGGCGATCAGGCTCTGGATGGCCTCACGCACCGAGGTTCGGGCCACCGAGAACTGCTCGGCCAGCGTTCGTTCGGCGGGGAGCCGCGCCCCGGGGGGGATCTCGCCGGCGTTGATGCGCGCCAGCACGTCGTCGCGGACCCGCTCGGCGACCGATCTGCGTTCGAGGGGGGAGAAGGGCTTCGAGTCGGTCATGACGTCGCCTCGCCTCCGCCGGAGCCCCACACCTGACGCACGATGGCGTAGGTCGCCTGATCGCATGAGAACTCGACGGTGTTCCCGTCGGGGTCTTCGACGAAGCAGATGTAGCCGATGGGCGGTGGCATCAGCGTCGGAGGCAGGCTCAGGGTCCCCTCCTCCGCCGCCAGCCGCGCCACCTCGTCCACCGCCTCCCGGCTGAGGAGCTCGAACCCGATGTGGGCGAACGGCCCCAGCACCGTCCGCGGCGCGAACCCGAAGGGATCTGTCTCCGGGAGGAACTGGGCGAGGACCAGGATGAACGGCTGGGCGGCGTCGGCGGGGTCGGCCAGCCAGGCACCGAACCCGAGCTCGTCCCGGTTGCGCTGCAGGAGTCTCAGGGGTGTGTGGCGCTCATACCACTCGATGCTGCGTTCGACGTCGCCGACGCGAAGGGCCAGGTGCGTCCAACGAGGACGCCCCGGACCCGCTTCGGCAACCGGCTGCTGGTTCACCTGCCCGTACTCCAAACTCTGGATGGAGCATCCTACATACGGTATGCCGGTCAGACCGCTTCTCGGGTGAAGACCTGACGCCGACGGTATCGAGTTGGCACCTTCCGACCTAGCCGTGCACCGCCTGGTAGAGACGGCGAACCATCGCCTCGGGATCAGCCGCTCCCCAGCAGTTCCGGCCGAATGCGATGCCGGCGGCGCCCGCGGCCACGGCGGCGGCGGCGAACTCGACGGCCTCGTCCTCGCTGTCCATCTTGGGCCCACCCAGGACCACCACCGGCGCCTGGGTGACCGCCACCACGTCGGCGATCTCCTCGACCTTCGGGGGTGCCGGGGTCTTGATCATGTCTGCTCCGAGCTCGACGCAGACGCGGGCACAACGAGCGATGAACTCGGTCTCCCAGGGCACGGCACGCTTCCACCCGCCCGGGATCGACTCGACGATGAGCGGCATCCCGATCATCTCGCACTCGCCGGCGAGCTTGGTCAGGCGGCGCAGCGACAGTTCCTCGTCGTCCGCTCCGGGATAGGCCATGATCACCACTCCGTCGGCACCGATCACCGCCGCCTGCTCCACCTCGTACAGCAGCGAGAACACGTCTCCCGAGGCGTAGCCGCCCATGTCGGTGAGTCCGCCGTCGATGCGCAGGATCAGCCCGGTGCGGGCGAACGCCTCCGGGTAGCGTCGGGCGAGATGCCAGGTGGCGAGCACGCCGTTGGCGCCTCCGGCGGCGACCTTGGTGATCACGTCCAGCTCGGGCCCCTGACCCGACGAAGCCTGGAAGTCGAGGGCGATCAGCGTCGACCTGCCATCCGGTTCGATGAAGCGGGCGGCGCGGCGCGCCTTGGCGGCACCTACCGCCGAATACATCTGAGACATCTTGTCTGCTCCTTCCGTGTCCTTGCCGGGGTCGATCACCCCAGGCGGGCGACCGCCTGGTCGCCCAGTTCGATGAACCTCTCCAAACCCGCCCGATACACGTCGAGCGGTTCCGCCTCGATGGTGGTCATCGCCGGCTGCGGCCAGTCACCCGAGCGGCCCTCGCCGGGCCGGGGCCACCAGCCGAGGGCAGCCCCGGCCGCCAGGGCGGCGCCGTAGGCGGACATCTCGTCGCAGGCGGGCACGTCGACCGGGACCTCGAGCACCGCCGACTTGATCGTGGTCCACAGGTGGCTGCGCGACGGCCCTCCTGAGGCCACCAGACGCGTCAGCACCGCCCCGGCTCCGGCTACCTCTCGGGCGATGTGCCCCAGGCCATAGGCGGTCGCCTCGAGGAGGGCGCGGGTGATCACGCCGGCGTCGGTGGTGACGTGGAGCCCGATGATCTCGGCGCGCAGAGCAGGATTCCAGCGCGGGGCCCGTTCGCCCTCGAGGAACGGCAGGACCAGCACACCGTTGCTGCCCGGCGGCACCTCGGCCGCCAGGTCGATCAGCTCGGTCAGCTTGCGTCCGGTGATCTCCGCCCACCAGTCCAGGATCGTCCCATGGGCCGCCACCGGCCCGCCCACGATGTGGACGCCGGGGACGGCGCTGGGCATGGCGTAGGCCATGGCCTCCTTGTCGGCCGAAGCCTCCACCGCCACCCCCAGACCGCCGGTGCGGCCTCCGGGATCGAAGCCCCGGCCGGGGATGTCTATCCCGCCCGCCCAGGCGGTGAGGTAGGCGTCGTTGGATCCGGGAACCAGCGGGATGCCGATGGGAAGCCCGTGGGAGCCGTCGGTGACGCCGATCGAGGTGCCCACCGGGATCGGCTCACCGAACTCGGCCAGGGGAGTGTTCGACGGCCAGACGCTCTGATACGACCCGTCGCCGCCGAGCTGGGTGAGCACCCAGTCCCAGAGCTGACGCGGCTGGATGTGCGCTCCGAACATCTCGCGAAGCACCCCGGTCTGGGCGGCATGCTGATCTTGTGGGCTGGACGACTCGCCGGCAGGGTGCCGGAAGGTGAGGGCCGCCTCACCACCGGCGGCCACCGACGTCGGGCCGTGTCCGCCTGCTCCGATGGCGGCCGGGGTGACGGCCAGGGAGGTGATCGCCTGGGTGAACCCGGTGAGCCAGGTGAACGGGTCCACCTGGCCGATGGGAAGCCCGCTGCCCTCGGGGTAGCGGGCGGCGGACTCGCCGACCACCTCGCCGTTCCGATTGATGGCGACGGCGCGCGCCGCGCTACTGCCGACGTCGACTCCGACAACGGTGGGCTGGGACTCAGTCATCGCGAAGTGTCGGCCCCACGAAGACCCGGTACGTGGGCTCGCTGGTCACCAGGCGCAGCGCATCCTCCACCTGGGTGAAGTCGAAGCGGGCCGTGATGAGGGACTCCAGGTCGTCGTGGAGCACCCCGGAGCGGATGTAGGCGGATCCGAGGCGCCAGTCGATAGGCTCCTGGCTGTAGGCACCGACGATCGCCACCTCTTCGCGATGGGACTTGTCCGCTCCCACCATGGCCTGCAGATCCTTGTCGAACGCCGAGTAGAGGACGACGGTGCCTCCGAAGTCGCACATGGCGACGGCGAGGTCGACGCCTCCCATGGCCGTCACGAAGACGATGTCTTGGCTGCCACCGCGCTCCTGCGCCTCATCGGGGGATGCCACCCAGGACGCACCGGCGGCCAGGGCCTCCTGACGGCGTTGCTCCGACACGTCGATGATCCCCACGCTGGCGGCGCCCCCGATTCGGGCGATGGCGAGATGGAGACGGCCCATGAAGCCGCCACCGATGATGGCCACCCTGTCGCCCGGCCCGAACCCTCCCTGGCGCAGCGAGTGCATCACGCAGGCGATCGGCTCACCCATGGCGGCGTGGGTGACCGGGGCGTTGCCGGTGGGGTAGGCGGAGGCGGCGGAAATGGCGACCTTGTCGGCGAAGCCTCCAAAGGTCACCGTGCCGTCGCTGAGCAGGCCGCCCTGCTGGGTGCGGCACAGAGAGGTCTTGCCAACGGCGGCACGGCCCGCAGGTGCCGCAGCGGGTGAGCAGGTCGAAGGTGACGGTGTCCCCGACCTGGGGCGATCCGGGGAGATCGGCGACCTTGTCGCTGGCGGCGATGACGACTCCGGCCGCCTCGTGGCCCGGAGCCACCGGGTACCACCTCTTCTCGCCGGCGAACAGCCTGCGCTCGAAGGTGCAGACGCCGCAGGCGCCCACGTCGATCAGTAGATCGAACGGCCGGGGACCGGGTCGGGTTCGTTGCGGATCTCGATCTGGCCCGGGCCTGTGAATACTGCAACCCTCACGGTGCCTCCAATACGCTCCGGGGGTCCCAGCGGCGGTGCTGCTCGGACCTCGGCCCAACTCTTGGTCTTATGGTCAGACCATACCACTCCGGTACGTCACATCGGCCGGTGGGATCACCAGCCGCCGCTCTCCCCGGTCTTGATACTGACCAGCTTCTGCTGGAGATACTCCCAGATGGCGTCGGGTCCCTCGCTGACGCCATGCCCGCTCGCCTTGTACGGCGTCCGGCTCATCTCGAATGCGGCGGTGTAGTAGTGGTTGACGAACACCTGCCCCGCCTGGAGTCGCTCGGCACACCGGTGGGCGGTGAGGAGGTCGGTGGTCCACACCGCCGCCGCCAGACCGAACGGGGTGTCGTTGGCGATGGCCACCGCCTCGTCGAGGTCCTCGAACGGCGTCACGGCCAGTACCGGACCGAAGATCTCTTCCCGGGCAATCGACGCATCTGGTGGCACGTCGTCGAAGATGGTGGGCTCCACGAAGAAGCCGCCTTCTAGTGCGTCGTCCTGCGGTGTCCCCCCGCCGGTGACGAGTGAGGCCTCGCCGCGCCCCGCCGCGATGTGCGCCAGCACGGCGTCGCGTTGGGAGGCGGTGATCACCGGACCCATGTCGGCGTCGGTATCCGGGCCCCCGAGCCGGATGGCCGAGGCCATCTCGGCGAGCCTCGCCACGAACTGCTCGTGGATGGGGGCCTGCACCAGGAGACGCGACCCGGCGACGCAGATCTGCCCGGCGTTGGCGAAGATGGCGAACGCCGCCCCCTGGAGCGCCTGTTCGATGTCGGCGTCGGCCATCACGATGTTGGGCGACTTGCCTCCCAGCTCCATCACGGTGCGAACGCTCCTGCCGGCGGCGGCCTCGGTGACCCGTCGCCCGGTGGCGGTCGACCCGGTGAAGTAGATGCCGTCGAGACCGGGATGAGCGACGAAGGCGCTCCCCGTCGACGAGCCGCGGCCGGTCACCACGTTGAGCACTCCGGGCGGCAGGCCGCACTCGAATGCGAGGGCGGCGAACTCCAGCAGGCTGAGCGGCGCCTCCGAGGACGGCTTCACCACGACGGCGTTGCCGGCTGCGAGGGCCGGGGCGATCGAGCGGCTGCCGATCCACAGGGGCCCGTTCCATGGGATGACGTGACCGGTGACCCCGACCGGTTCGCGCATGCTGTAGGAGAGGAACTGGCCGGGGGTGACGAACGTGTCGCCCCGGATCTTGTCCGCCATGCCGGCGTAGTACTCGAGACGGCGGGCCACCACGTCGTGGATGGTCCACAGGCCGCTGCCGATGCTGGCCCCGGTGTCGTCGGCCTCGATCCGGGCGAAATGCTGGTCCCGCTCCTTGATCCGCTCCGCCATCCGGTTGAGCACCTGGGCGCGCACGCGCGGCTGGGTGTTGCGCCAGGCCTCGAGCCCCTCGCGTGCCGAATCGATCGCCCGGTCCAGGTCGGCCTGGTCGGCCTCGGGCACCGATGCGAACACCTTCCCGGTGGACGGATTGGTGATCTCCACCTCGCCGGCACCGCTCCCGGCATGCCACTCGCCGTGGATGAACATGCCGTGTGACTTGATGTCGCTGCTGGAAATCTTGTCGCTCCCTTCCTCAGGCGCCTCCGCCCTCGCGATAGAACTTGACCCACTTGATGATCTCGTCCACGTCGGCGGACAGCTCCATCAGACCGACGTGCTCTGCGTACAGCGAGTCGTCGACCTGAGCCTTGATCTCTGGCTCGAGAATGTGATAGACGGGAAGTCCCAACGGGACCCCGGCCAATGGACCTGCCCAGGTTGGATCGCCACGGGTGACCGTTTCGGCGAAGAGTGCGGCGCTGTTGGAATCGGGCTGACCGAGCAGCACCACCATTCCTTCCGCACCGACGTCCTCCGCCAGGCGATTCACGTTCTCCTGGTCATCGAGGTCCATGGCACCGCCCGCCGTTCACACGAAACACTGGGTGACGCTGAAAACGACGTCGGCGCCGGCCGACTCGGCCAGCAGCTTCAGGCTGGGACCGTTGATCCCCTCGCGCTCGCCGATGGCGACCACCTTCTTGCCCTGCAGCTCCATTTCCTCACCTCCTCTCGTTGCTCGTAGGACCGCTTCTGCTCATCTGGCCAGGCCGGGGGAGGGCTCGACCACGATCGACACCCCGTCCACCAACTGGGTCATGCGTCCCAGGAAGAGGCTTCCCTTGGCCACGATCATCGCCCGGGAGATCTCTGCGCGTCGCATCGCCTCGTGGGCGTGACCCAGGTAGGGGACGCCGGCGGGGATGTGCCCCTGGGTGGGTGCCCAGCCGGGCATCCCCCGAGTGCGTTCGAACTCGTCCATGGCGTCGCGCTCGATCTCTCCGCGCATCACCGCCATCGCCGCCAGCGTGCGGTAGTTGGTCTTGGGCACGTCACCGCTGCCGCCGGGCTCGGTTATCTCCGGGTTGTGCATCTCCACGGCGTAGCGGTCGACGTCGGTCATCTTCAGGCCAGCCCTCTCCAGGGGGTCGATCACCAATGCCTGATAGATCGCCTGGGGCGAAGATCCTGCTCCGATGGGGTGCTTTCCGGTGAGGTCGAGGCGCAAGATCATCCCGGTGCCGTCGTCGGGACCGACGACGAAAGCCATGCTCGCCAGGACGTCCTCCATGATCGGGACCCCGGAGCGGAGATGGGCCTGGAACTTCATCCCGATCTTGGCCTGCGAGCCGCCTCCGAGCACCACCACGTATCGGTGCAGCCCGGAGGCGACCATCGCTCCCGCCATGGCGAGGGCGTGCACCGGCGCGGCGCAGAAGGCCTTGATGTCGGCACCGGTGGCGTTGACGCAACCCACGACCTCGCCCACCGCCTTCGACAGGCTGCCCGCTCCGCGCTGGTAGCGGTCCCCGACGGCCTCCTCTCCGGTGTTGAGCAGATAGTCGACGTCCTCGGCCGAGACCGGACCGGTGCCGAGGAGGTGGTGGACCGCCAGGACGGCGGTGGCCTTGCAGGCGAGGTTCTCCAGGAGCACCCCCGCATCCAGGGAGGCGTCCTCCTCGTGCCCGGATCGCAGGAAGCCGGCCACCCGCCCCTGGTGGAAGAGGGGCAGACCCGCCTCCGATGACACCAGGGCAGCGACCTCCGATGCCGGGATCCCCACCACCCGGTCGAGCCGGGTGCCGAAGCCGGCCAGGGCGGCCCGGGCCTCTTCGGCGAGGACCTCGTCGATCGCCATGAGGTCGAACTCGTCGGACAGCTTCATGAGGCCGTACAGCGCCTCCTGGGGAACCATGGGACCGAACCGGCCATTGGCGGAGGCATCGGGCACCGGGTTCTCGAGCCAGGGGCGAGGGGTCGCCGCCAGGTCGTCGGGCGTCAGGTTGCCGATGAACACCTGGTTTGGGGGGTAGGCGAGTGCCGCCTCCCAGGAGCGCAGGGAACCGTGGATGTCGTCGACGAGGCCCGGGTTCGAAGCGATCTCTCTCGTCGGCTTCGAGCCGTAGCGGACGAGGTCGGGGGCGTGCGCCAGGGCGTAGGCGCTGTGGAGCACGGCGGGGGTGATCACGACTCGGGGTTCTCCTTCCTCACCACTGGGCGAAGATCTGGGCTTCTTCGATCTCGGTGGCGTCCGCCTCGAGGGCTCGGCGGACCTGCCCCTTGCGCCACATCCGTTCCTGATCGGGCGGACGGTTGGGGTCGCCCACCGGATGGGGGATCAGCCCCGACGCCAGGATCCGGTTGGCTCCGGCCACCTTGGCCATCGAGGTCATGGCGGTGAGGATCGCCGCCGGGAGCCCGTTCTTCTCGATCATCTTGGCCAGCGTTGCCCCGCAACGCGTCCCCGTCCCTCACGTCGAGGTCACGATGACGGCGTGCACCCCCTCGTTGATCAGCTGCTTGGCGATCTCGTCGCCGATCTTCGAGGCGTTGACCACGCTGGTGCCGGTGCCGGTGGTGGCGAAGAAGCGGTCGTGGAGGCCTCCCACGACGCCCTCGTCGACCAGGGCGCGCATGGCGTCGACCGGGACCATCCGGTTCGGATCCTCGTCCACCCATCGGGAGTCGTAGCCCGCGTGGATCGAGCGGAACGCAACCTTCCCCGACTCGAGATCGGCAACGGCGTAGGACGCCCATCGGGTGGCGCTGGAGGACTCAATGCGGTCGGGGTTGCCCTCCGGGACCAGGCCACCTTCTGTCACCAGGGCCACCGTCGCCTCGGCGAGGGGAACCGCCAGCCGCGCCGGCGGCACGGCCTCGGCCTGGTCGGGAAGCGCCACCTCGCTGACGAATGGCTGCCCGCTCATCTTGGCGAGAAGCATCGGGATGGCCCGTTCGGCGGCGGTCGTCGCCTCCACCCAGTTGGCCCGGTATCCCATTGGGATCCTGCCGTCCACCTCGGCCGGCTGCAGCGCGAGGCCGGCGGCGATGCGAAGCCCGACGGCGGCGATGCGATCGATGGCGTCCTTCATCGAGCCCGCCGAGTCGCCGGTGGGCACCATCACGGTGCGGCTGCGAAACACGTCCACCGCCGGCGCCTCGGGGAACAGCCCGGTGATCGACGGGATCCCCAGGCGTTCCCTGGCGGCGGCGCACACCGCACCGCAGGCCAACCCGTAGCGTCCGGCGTTGAAGGCCGGTCCGGCCACCAGCAGGTCGGGACGCGACTCTTCGAGGGCGGCGATCGCCGCCTCGATCGCCGCATCCGGATCCTCATGGAAACGATTGTCCCCGCAGACCAGGGTCTGGACGACTTCTGCCTGGTCGCTGAAGGCCATGGCCAGGGCCCTGCCCGGGCCCACCGCCCCCTGGCGAACCTCGAAGGGGGCGTCGGCCCTGTCCTCCCCGCCGATCCCTGCGAAGAACTGGTTCAGGTAGTGGGCGACGCGGAACATCTAGAAGGCCCTCCCGGTGATGACGTTGGCTCCGAGCTGGTTGATCCCGCAGTACTGGTAGTACATGCGGAGGTCGAACGGGCCACGGGCCGGCACCCCGGCCGCCAGCAGCACACCGTCCTCCTTGAGGAACTCGTCGCCGACGACCCGTTCCACCTCTGGCATGGCGACGAAGCCGTCGTGGGAGCCCACGCTGACGATGGCGTCGGCCTCGGGGACCGAGTAGAAGAGAGGGAAGTCGTAGCCGTCCTCGCCGGTGGCCTCGGAGGAGAGCACCACGGTCTCGATTCCGGCCTGCTCCATGTACTGGCAGGCGAGCATCATGTCGATCGCCGAGTTCCCGCCGCCCTCGCCGGTGAGGATCGCTCCGTCGGCGCCCATCGTGCGTGCCAGCTTGGCGGCCCAGAGGGAGGAGCGCTCCTTCTCCTCGTGGGTGTAGTTGTGGCCCCTGTTGATGATCACCCCGGCGAAGTCGAGGTCCACCCCGTGGCGGCGTTGCAGGTCCCAGATGATCGGGTTGTTCTGGTGGAGGTAGGTCGGGTTCTTGTAGCAGGCGTACACGTACACGCCGTTGACGATGGCCCCGTCCATGATCTCGCCGGGGAGGATCGGGGTCGGGACCAGGTTGTGGATCACGTGGCCGTAGAGGAAGGTGTCCGACATCGGAGCCTGGCCCTGCAGTTGCAGGAAGTACACCACCCTGGGCAGGTCGGGGTGCCGGGTGCCCGTGGTGAAGGTCGTGGTCGACGAGCGGGTGGCGCCGGCGCACGCTCTCGCCAGGTGCTCGGCGACACGCAGCGCCCCGCGCCGGATGGCGTCGTCGTAGTCCTCGTTCGAGGTTTCCGGGTTGGGGGTCGGCACCAGGACCAGGTTGGTGACCCGGGAAAACGGGCTGTACGGGGCTGCCGACCCCGACATGTCCACCACGCCCTCGCGGGCCTGCATGAGGCCGGAGGCGGGCTGGGGGAAGTGGCTCGAGGTGAGGACGGCGACGCCGGCGAGCCGAACGGTCTCTCCGGTGCCTGCCTGTCGCATCGGTCCGACGAAACCGGGGAAGACGCCGCCATCACCGGTGACCTTGGCCCTGGGCTCCACTGCGTCGAGGCAATGAACGATGCGCACGCTCTCGCCGGGGCGGGCGATGTCGACCTCGACGCCGGCGATCCGGGGGTCCTCGAGGAGGAGTGTCTCGATCGCGGCGGCATCGACGATCAGCGTGCCCCCGTCGATCCGGGTCTCCGGTCCGAAGCGGACGTCGGCGACCTCGATGGTGTGGAGATCGAGGCTGAAAGGATGCTCCATCGCGGCGATCGCTCCGATTTCGGTCTTACGGTCAGACCATAACATCCCGAGTAGGGCCACCGGACGCCGAACGGGTCGGATCCGGCGAACCGATCACCGACCGGCGATCCGGTCGGTCACGACCACTCCGGTGAGGATCAGGACCCCGCCGATGACGATCCCCAGATCGACCCGCTCCCCGAGGACGATCACCCCGAACACCACCGCCACCAGCGGGATGATGTACCCGGTGATCGCCGAGAAGGTCACCGTCACGTGGCGCAGCAGCCAGTAGTAGAGGGCGATCGGCATGAAGGTCGCCGCCAGGCCGACGTAGGTGAGGCTGGCCCAGCCCTTGGCGCCGGGGTTGGCCGGCACACCCTCGAAGGCGAGCATGGCGACGATCCCGACGGCGGCTCCGATCACGAACTGCACGCCGGACACGCCGAGCGGGGAGTAGCGGCCCGAGTACCGCTTGGCGTACACCGCCCCCACCGCCACCGAGAGCACCCCGGCCAGGGCCAGGACCCCGGCGAGGGCCGGGTTTCCGCCCTCGGCGAGCCCGCTGTCCCCGGAGAGGATCAGCACCGCCACCCCGGCCAGGGAGATCAACAGTCCGATCAAGGTGGCGGCCTGGAGGCGCTCCTCGGGGAGCATGACGTGGGCCACCACCCCCGTGGCCAGGGGGACCAGCGCCGAGGCGAGGCCGACGAATCCGGCCGAGGCGTACTGCAGGGCGAGGTTGCGGGTGATGAACGGCACCGTCACCGAGGTGATCGACATCACGATGCCCACCCTCCAGCCGATCGCCCCGATGGTGCGGTCCCGTCCGGAGAGTGCCACGAAGGCGACCACCCCGATGGCGGCTATCACCGAGGAGATGGCGACGACGGCGAGGGGCTCCATGCCTGCATCGAACGCCACCCGGACCACCACGCCGTTGGTGCCCCACCCGAGGCTGATGAGGAGCATGGCGCCCCACACCTGTGCCCGCGAGGCGCGTTCCATGGGTGGCTCCCTTCGAAGGTGACGGCCGCCGGCTGCTCCGATCGGCGTCGGGTCGATCCAGCGGTCCGACGCGGCGATTCAACCAGCCGAGGCCGGGATAGCCCAAAACCGTTCGGATCAGGCTCCTGGCTTGAACACCATCGCCCACACGGCGATCAGCAGGACCGCCATGTCGAGTGCCGAGTACAGGCCGATCTTGCGGTGATGGGCCTCGGCGGCCCCGCCGGCCTCCATCTCCTTGATCGCCGACCTCGTGGCGCCGGAGATGAGCACGGCACCGAGGATGGTCGACAGGCCGATGGCGGCGAGGCCGATGACCACCCAGGTGTCGCCGAAGGCCCAGGTGGGCGAGTCGATGACCATCCAGATCCCGAATGCGAGGGTGACCATGGCGCTGGCGCCGAAGACGTTGCCCATGAACTCGAGGTCGCGGGTGGTGCCGAGGCGGTGGGCCGGGTCGGCGTTGCGGAGCCGGGATCCGAGCACGGCGGCGATGACCGCGCCACCCACCCATACGGTGGCGAACAGGATGTGAACGAACTCGAGGACCTCGTACTTCTCCACCTTTTCCTCCTATAGACCGGGCTTGAACACCATCGCCCATAGGGCGACCAACAGGAGCACCGCCGCCGTTCGGCTCGCCAGGGCGATCCTGGCTCCGATCGGGGCCGCCGCCGCCGGGTTGCCGGCTTCGACGGCGGCGATGGCCTTCCGGCTCTGCGGCGTGATGTAGCCGGACCCGATTCCGGCGGTGGCCACCAGGCCGATCAGGCCGATGACTATCCATGCCTGCTCGAAGTCGAGGACGGCCTCGTCGAGCACCATCGACACCCCAGTGATCAGGACGATCAGCGATGCCCATGGGTAGATCCGCGTGCCGATGAAGAGGAAGTCTCTGGCGGCGCCGAGGCGGTGGGCCGGGTCGGCCTTGGCCAGCCTGGCTGTGACCACCTGTGAGGCGATTCCGCCCCCCACCCAGACGATGGCGGCGAGCACATGGACGAACACCAGGGTGTCGTAGAGCATGTCGGTCCTCCTCCCGGCGGGGACTATAGACCGCCGTCGCTTCCCGTTGCAGGCGGTATCGGTGAGACCGGGTGAACGCTCCTCGGCCCTCTCGGAGGGTCTTCGACGGTGTCGCCCGGCAGCTCTTCGGAGGTGACCACGGCGCCGGCGACTATGCCGTGGTCGTCGTGAAACGGGGCGCAGTAAGACCGCGTCAGGACCTGGGTTCCGTCGGCGCGCCGGATCCAGAGCACGAACGGTCCCGCCGACCGACCCGACCGGATCGCCTGCGTGACCGGGGCGTTGTCGACGGTCAACGGGTTGCCATCGGCGAAGCGGACATCGAATCGTTGCTGGCTGGCGTCGAGGTCCGAGGGTCGCTCCGTGTCGTCGGAAATCCCCAACAGCTCTCGCTCTCTCCGGTTCCAGGCGACCACCCGAGGCGGATCGCCGACGAACACGGCGATGGCGATGGGAAGTGCCTCCATGACCGAAGAGCGAAGGTGCCTCTCGAATGCGATGTCGCGGGCCAGGGTGGAGCGATCGATGGCGACGGCGGCGAGCCGTGCCAGCGCCTCGGCCACCACCCGCCCGCGATCGCCGGGGACGGACTCGGCGCGGTCCCAACTCAGCGCCAGGACGGCGACGGCGCCCTCGCCGTCGAGCACCGGCAGGAACATCTGCGCCACACCGTCGAGACCGGGGAGCGAGACGGGCGTGGGGGAGTCGCCGGCGACGGCGGTGATGGGGGACTTCTTTTCAAGGGCCTGTTGGGCGAGAGGGATCTCGATCGGGGTGTCGGCGGCGGATCCCCCGCCGGCCGTGCCGAGGCGCCCGAAACCGCCTTCGGCGCGGGGGATCATGAGCAGCATCCCGGTGGCCCCGAGCAGGTTCTTGAAGAGGCGTTGCAGGCCGGCCAGGGTGCGGTCCATCGAGCGGCCCGACAGGGCGTCGGCCATGTCCACCAGGAGGCGTCCCCTCGGTGACAGCATGGCGGCATCCCAGCCCTCCCCGTTCGACGCCCGGGTGACGCCGGGGGTGGCCGCCGGCAACCGCAGCCGGAAGGTGGCGCCGGTGCGGCGCGGCTCGACGATCTCCAGTTCGCCCCCCATGGCGCGGGCGATGCGGCGGCTCAATGCCAGCCCCAACCCCAGCCCCGAGCGACTGGCGCCCCCGTCGAACACGCGGTGGCGGAGGCGGCGGGGGATGCCGGGACCCTCGTCGGAGATGTAGAGGGACACCTGGCCGGCTTGGGGTTCGAACTCGATCTCGACCATCCCCTCGGGGGCGTAGCGCGCCGTGTTCTGGAGGAGGTTGAGGAGAACCTGAAACAGCAGGTCGGGGTCGGCAGTCACCCAGGTCGGTGCGGTGGGGGAGAAAGCCCGGGCGTCGACCGATGGGAAGCGGGTGAGGGCCCGGTGGGTAGTTTCGGCCAGATCGACTGGCTCCGGCGTGGGGGCGCTCTCGTTGCGTTCGACGCGGGCGGCGCCGTGCAGGTTGGCCACGAGGCCGTGCATGTAGCGGGCATCGGCCTGGGCGAGGGCGAGCAGCTCCTTGCGTTCGTCGTCGTCGAGGTCGGCCGTGGGGTCTAGCAGCACGTCGGCGGTTCCGACGACCGAGGCGATCGGGTTGCGCAGCTCATGAGCCAGATGGGCGATGGTCTCTTCATTGCGGCTGCGTTCCACCCAGGTGGCGGCGAGGACCCACGCCGGGGCCACGATCAGGGTGGCAATGACTCCGGAAAGGATCGCCCACACGGGCAGCCGGGCGGCGGCAGCGATGCCGGCGCCGGCGGCGAACACGAAGAACGCCGCACCGATCGGCAGTGCGGCTCGGCCGATCCGACTCTGTAGGCGGCGCGTCGACACTCGTGACCTCGCGATCGTCGGTGGGGCGCCGAGGTCGAACGAAACAGACCCATCGGTACGCCCGCCGGACGGGGGGCGATTGTAACGCGAGGCGACCCAGCCGCCCCGGCTTTCTGTCGGGGGTGGCTGCGGTCAGTAGCCCATCTCATGCAGCCGGGCGTCGTCGATGCCGAGGTGATGGGCCACCTCGTGGAGCACCGTCTTGCGGATCTGCCGTCGCAGCCTGCTCGGAGGCAGACGCAGGGCGAGGTGGGATCCCATGAAGATCGTGATCCGGTCGGGAAGGAAGCCCGAATACCCACCGGCGCGGTCATGGAGCGTGACCCCTTCATAGAGGCCGAGCAGTCCGGTTCCCTCGGGATCCTGTTGTGCTGTGGGCCACTCCTCGACGACGACATGGATGTTGTCCAGGGCCTCGTGTACCCAGTCGGGAAGATCCTCGAGGGCCTCGTCGACCACCCGTTCGAACTCGAAGCGGTTCACGGGTGAAGGATACGGGGGGTGAGGGAGGCAGTCGGTGCCACAATCGTGCCGTGGGAGGGATCACCGTCGTGCCGGCCACCGTCGAGCGGATCGACGACGTGCTCGAGATCCTGCCCACGGGGCAGGGGTGCCACTGCCAGTACTTCCGGATGGGGTCGAGTGAGTATGCCGGCTCTGGTGAGGAGGATCGGATGTCGGCCCTCCGGCACCAGCTCGCCGCAGAGCCGCCCCCGGGCATGCTTGCGTACCTCGACGGCGTGGTCGCAGGGTGGTGCGGGTTCGGGCCGCGCCCTGGGATGGAGCGCCTGGTGCGGTCCCGGACCATCCCCAGGGTCGACGATCGCCCGTATTGGTCGGTCGTGTGCTTTCTGGTGCGACCCGGGGCGCGGCGCCGCGGCGTCACCGGGGCCCTGCTCGAGGGTGTGGTCGATCTCGCCCGGCGGTCCGGCGCACCGGGGTTGGAGGCGTACCCGATCGACCCGGAGGGACGGCGAGTGGACACCGCCTTCCTGTACGTCGGCACCAGGGACACCTTCGCCAGGGCAGGGTTCACCGAGGTGATGCCGACCGGCGCCCGGAGCGCCGGGCTGCCCCGGCTCCTCATGCGGCTCGACCTCTGAGCAGGGCCACCGCCGCTAATATCGGGCGCCTTCGGGCGCTTAGCTCAGCGGGAGAGCGCTGCCTTCACACGGCAGAGGTCACTGGTTCAATCCCAGTAGCGCCCACTGGCGGAATCCCTTGGTCTGTAAGGGATTCCGCCTATTGCGTGTGGAGATCGATCACCCGTCCTTGGCTGGCAGTAGGCAGATAGTCGGCAGGAGATTCGGATTCGGGCGTGTGTGGCTTCGGTTCATGATGGTCACTGTGGCTCCGGTTGGTGTGTTCCAGGTTGGCGACGCGGTTTCGGTTGCTGGGCGACGGTGGTTTCGGTTCCTGTGTGACACCTGACGGTTCCATGCTCCTCCCGATGGCGGAGGAGGTCTCTGGTGCTCGTGGAGTTGGGTGTTGTGGAGCAACGGTTCGCGGCGGTGCTCGAAGTGTTGGGTGGGGCGTCGGTGAGCGATGTGGCGCGCCGGTATGGGGTGGTGCGTCAGACGGTGCATCGCTGGTTGCGGCGCTATGGCGAGTCGGGGGTGGCGGGGTTGGTGGATCGGTCGTCGAAGCCGGCGTCGTGTCCGCATCAGATGCCGGCTGAGGTGGAGGCTCGGGTGGTGGAGTTGCGGTATGGGCATCCGGGGTGGGGGCCACGGTCGATCCTCTATCAGTTGGGTGTCGAGGGTGTGTCTCCGTTGCCGTCGCGGTCGGCTGTGTATCGGGCGTTGCTGCGTCACCGCCTGGTGACGGGCAAACCGCGGCGTAGGCCACGGTCGGCGTATCGGCGGTGGGAGCGGTCGCGGGCGATGGAGTTGTGGCAGATGGATGTGATGGGCGGCATCCGGCTCGCTGACGGGTCGGAGGTCAAGGTGGTGACCGGGATCGATGATCACTCGAGGTTCTGTGTGTCGGCGATGGTGGTGGCTCGAGCGACGGCGAAGCCGGTGTGTGAACCTCCCCGGGTTTCTTGGAGGCTCCGACCTTTGGGAGGATGGAGCCATGACACGGAGACAGCAGGGGAAGTACCCGAACGAGGTGCGCCGTCGGACGGTGCGTCTGGTGTTGGAGCATCGTGACGAGTACGCCTCGGAGTGGGCGGCGATCACGTCGATAGCGGCCAAGTCGGGGATGACGGCTGAGACGTTGCGCAAGTGGGTGCGCCAGGCCGAGGTCGATGAGGGCCGGCGGCCGGGGGTGACGTCGGAGGAGTCGGTGCGGGTCCGGGAGCTGCAGCGCGAGAACCGGGAGCTGCGTCGGGCGAATGAGATCCTCAAGGCGGCGTCGGCTTTCTTCGCGGCGGAGCTCGACCGCCCACAGCAGAGATGATCGGGTTCATCGACGCTCACAAGGGGCGTCGCACTGAGGGTCTTGTTTGGGGAGTCGAGCCGATCTGCGCGGTGTTGCCGATCGCTTCTCAGACCTACTACGCGGCCCGGTCCCGGCCGGCTTCGGCGAGACGGCTGCGCGACGAGGCCCTCGAGGCCGAGGTGCTGCGGGTATGGGAGCAGAACTACTCGGTGTATGGGGCCCCGAAGATCTGGGCGCAGCTGAACCGAGAAGGCATCATCGTGGCCCGTTGCACGGTGGAGCGTCTCATGCGCCGGTTGGGTATTCGCGGCGCCATCCGTGGCGGAGGACCCCGGACCACGAGAAGCGACCCGGCCGATGAGCGTCCCGCCGACCTGGTGGATCGGGACTTCACCGCCGAGGCTCCCGACACCAAGTGGGTGGCGGACTTCACCTATGTGCGCACCCGTTCGGGGTTCGTGTATGCGGCGTTTGTCATCGACTGCTACGCACGAGCCATCGTGGGCTGGAACGTGGCGCGGCGCATGACCACCGACCTGGTACTCACCGCACTCGAACAGGCCATCTGGGACCGACTCGGAGCCGGCGTCGTGGCCGGTCTCGTCTGCCACACCGACGCCGGAGCGCAGTACTTGTCGATTCGTCACACCGAACGACTCGCTCAAGCCGGCATCGACCCGTCGGTGGGATCCATCGGCGACAGCTATGACAATGCCCTGGCGGAGTCGATCATCGGGCTCTACAAGACCGAGCTCGTCTCGAACCTAGGACCCTGGCACGGCTGCGACGATCTCGAACTCGAGACCCTGCTCTGGGTCGACTGGTGGAACCACCGTCGACTCATGGGCACCTCCACCCCCACCGAGAAGGAGGCCACCTACTACCTTCAGAACACCACCATCGAAGCGATGACACTCAAGACATGAAGCCTCTACCAAACCCGGGGAGGTTCAACCGGGATGACGGCATCGTCTCGGTGAAGCTCGACCGTGACTCCGGGGTCCGACAGTTGCCCCGCCGGTATCTGGATGAGGGCCACGTCGCCTACGGGTACGCCCTCACCGCCCACAAAGCCCAAGGCATCACCACCGACCGCACCTTCACCGTCGTCACCTCAGCTACCGACCGGGAATGGATCTACGTCGCTTTGAGCCGCGGCCGCTCGGCCAACACGCTCTACATCACCACCTGCGAACCCACTGACCCGGAATGCACCCACATCTTCCACCGAGACGAGCGAGATGTGGTCGCCGTCTCGGGGTCACGAATCGGCCGCAGTTCGGCGCAGGTCGCAGCCATCGATCAGCGCCCGCTGGCTGCCGGGATCAGTCTCGGCGGATAACGGGCAGGCGCTGATCCTGGACCCCGAGGGGTCTGGTGGAGCAACCGCGGGAGAGGCAAGTGCCCGGCAATGCGCCTGGTGGGTGATGCGGTTCGATGATCAGCGGGTGGGCGGGCGCCCGGACTTGATGGTCCCGGCCGGCGCCATGACGCAGGCAGTCCCGGCCGACCCCCTGGGCCCACGGGCGGGTTCGGCGTCTTGTCATCGGCGGTCGTCCGTGACCGAGCGCGGGCGGGGCGACGGTCGGTCTGTGGAGAGACATGCCGCCGCCCCGGCCCGCGAAGACAGGTTCGTCGCACCGCCGTTGAGTGTTTCGGGAACCCGATGAGCAGGTTCGGCGAATCAGTGGCGATCAGAACTTGTCGGTCTGTGGAGGCTCGAAATGGCGAAGCTCGTTGGTCTCGCGTTGGTGACAGTGCTGTGCATGGTTGGGATCACTCCTGCGGCGGCGGAGGTCGAGACGCACTGTGTGGTCGACGTCGTCGACCAACATGCCGACGGCGAGTTCGTACTGTCCGCACCACGCTGCTACCCGTCGTTCGCCGAGGCAGCCGCGGAAGCGTCGGCAGGCGCAGTTCAACTCGGAGCAGACGCGTCGGGCCAGCTGCTGTTCGATTACGAGGGCGCGGCGACTGCCGGTGTGTTGGCGTCCTTTACGCTCGGGATCCACTTCGATGGCTTCAACGGATCCGGAAGTTCGATCTCGGTGGTGGGTGATTCGTGCACCGGAGGCTGGTGGAACACCGGTGCGACCTGGGCGAACCGGATATCGTCATCGTGGAACGGCTGCTATCGGCTGAAGCACCACGACGGTCCGAACAAGACAGGGGCGTCAGAATCGACCGTAGGGGTCGGTACCACGGACAACCTCACCGTGTTGAACAACAAGGCGGAGTCGGTTTCGTATTGGAGCAGCTGACCCATCGCCAACGTCGGGCATGTGGCAGTGTTGGCGGGGATGGACACCGCGAGCAGTGACGCCGACCTGGTGGTGGCGTCGCTAGACGACCCGGCTCGTTTCGCCGACATCTTCAGGCGCCACTACCCAGCCGTATACGCGTACGCGGTCCGCGCCGCCGGAGCGACCGCCGGCGAGGACATCGCAGCCGAGGTCTTCGTCCGAGCCTTCGCTGGCCGACATCGCTTCGACCCTGCCTACAAGAGCGCTCGACCATGGCTATTCGGGATCGCCGCCAACCTGGTGGCCGACCACTACCGTCGTGGCGAACGTCACAGCCGCGCCCTACAGCGCATGACCCCACCGGGCGCTGAGTCGACAGGGTTCGACACCGACGTTGTCATCAGAGTCGCCGCCGAAGCGTCCATCGGTTCCGCCGAGCAGCTGCTCGGTCGACTGCGTCGCGAAGAGCGAGATGTCGTTGGCTTGTTCGCCCTGGCCGACCTGTCCTACGAGGACATCTCCCGCGCGCTGGGCATCCCGATCGGCACGGTGAAGTCCCGCCTCAACCGCGGACGTGTCGCACTCCGAAACCTCATTGCGCCCTTCGGCGAATCAATGGACGACAGCGATGAATGATCACATCGACGACCCCTTTGCCGTGCTGCGCAGGCTCGCCGGTGACCCACAACCACCGAGCGATACCGAAAAGCGAGCGCTGGCTCAACTGCAGGATGCGATCGCCCGCGAAACTCGGCCCCCTCGGCGCGTCCGCTGGGGTGCCGTCGCGGCGGCAACCATCGCCGTTGCCGCGATCGCTGCCGTTGCCGTTGCCTTCCTCGCCCCCGTGCCCAGCGCGGCGACCCTCGACGAAGTCGCTCGTGCCGCACGCCAAGCCGCGCCCCTCGAGGTACCGACCGGGTCGTTCATCTACCAACACACCGAATCGGTCGACCTGGTGGTGCGACCCGGCAGCGACTTCGGTCTTGACGTCGAGACTGTCGCCTATCTGCTGCCGAGCCGTCGAGAGACCTGGCGTCAATCCGAGTCCGGTTTCGTGCGCACAGCAACCACGGTGGGCGAACCGACATTCTTCGACGCAGCCACTCAAGCCGCCTACGAGCAAGGCAACGGGCCATCCATGGACCAAGTAGGAGAGACCATCGTCGAGCAGTTCACCAACGTTGTCGACCCCATCGCCGATACCGACTGGCCCACCGATCCGAAGGCACTGCGGGCGGCGATGGAACAAGCACTGGCTCGAGGCGCCGACGACCGAAGCCTCGACGTCCAGCTCTTTGACCTCGCCCTCGACATCCTGCACACCGCCACCGATCCCCAACTCAAGGCCACCCTGATCGAAGTCATCGCCGACCTCGACCTCGACCAGGTCGCCGCGGGTCCCGAAGGGGTAGCCCTCGCGATCACCGACCCGAGTCCACCTCCCACAAGGCTCACCGCCACCATCAGCAAAGACGGCACCCTCACCGCCGCATCGGTCATCTGGCTCCAACCAGCGTTCGGTATCCCCGCCGACACGACGATTGCCACAGCCCTGCATCAGCCTCCAGTCGTCGTCGAACAGCTTCCCGACCGCTAGCAGCGGAACCCAAGCGGTCCCCAGGGGCCTGAGCGCCAACCCGCCAAGCTTCGTCCACGACCTCCGGGACAGATGGGCGGAACCCAGCCGCGCCCATTGGCGAATCTCCCTCGACGGCCCGAGTGGGGCTGCCGGATCTGAAGGGAGGTGCGCCGACGGCGGCTACCTGAACGCCATGCGCTGACGCCATCCACGTGGATGACTTGCGCACAACCACTCCAGTGAAGGGGAGACGACATAATGAAGATACGAAGGATCGCCGCGGTTCTCGCTCTGGCGTTTACCGCAGCGTTCGGTACAGCAGCGGGCGCAGTCGCCCATGGCTCGTGCTCCGATGCAAACCAGCGCTTCTGTGCTTTTGACGCCTTCAACTACGTAACTCAGCTGACCTTCTTCGTGCCCACGTCGGGAGGGGGTCCCTACTCCGTAACCGACAATAAGACTTCGTCCGTGGCGAATCACCACCCGTCACTGGCGGTATGCGGCGTAGAAGCTGAGGGCTGGCCGGATCAGACCGTCCTGCACGTCGGGGCGACACAGCACATCTCCCAACTCGGGGCGGGTTCGAATAATCAGATCGACCACTTCTACACGTGTTGAAGCGCCGATGGTGGGACAGGCGAAGGCTGCTCTCGGCAGCCTTCGCCTGTCTGCTGCCGTTGACCGCATGTGCCATCCCGCTGCAGGAACCGACAGTGACGGATTCAGATCTTGCTGTCCTGCGTCGTCGACCCCACGAACTGACTGATGCCATGGTCAGGGCTACCGCGGACTGCCTTGAACATGAGGGACTCGACGGATCGCTGTATGTCTCCTTCCATGAACGCTCGATGCGCCAGCTCGCTGGTGCGTACCACAGCGATCCTGTGTATTACTCCGGACTCCTTCCACCCCTAACGCCGGAGGCCGCTGCGACGACTGGCTACAGGACGGTGTTGCGCCCGCACACGTTCAATGAGTCGGACATCTCAGCATTGCCGGATGCCTACAGCCCAGGACTCTTTGGCGATGGCTCACAGTTTGTGGAACTCGATATTCCAGGGTTCGGGGTCGTCGGAGCGTCAGCAAGCGGCTGTGTCGCATCCGCCGCTGCGTCGCTGTTCGGTTCCGTGGGCGATTGGTTGCTTGCGGATCAGTTCGCTGTCTCGGGAATCCGCCAGTTCGCCGACGAGGCGCTGGCAAGCGAAGATGTGCTGTCTGTCGCCGAGGCTTACGAGGCCTGCATGCGCGACGCTGGATACGACGTAGCGAATCCAGCGCAGGCAGCCCAATTGGCTCGAGACACGTGGGTCCCCTCTGGGACCGAGACGGAAGCGCCAAGCCAGGACGAGATCGACATGGCTGTGGCTGATGCGAAATGTCAGGTAGCTCATCCAGTCCTGAGACTCGCTGAGCAAAAGACACTCGACTTGGCGTCGGAGTGGATTGCCGACAACTCCGCAGCGATTATCGCTGCTTCCGCCGCCCAACGTCGCGCGCTGGATCGCGTGTTGGGGGCGGAGTGGACAGACTGATCGTGGCGTCCGTCCCCATCGATCAAGACCAACGGACTACCATATTGCGTGCTGAGGCCCTTTCCGTGTGGTACGGCGTAACCCGGGCTGTCGACAACGTGCATGTCGAGATCAGCTCCGGAGAGATCGTTGCCGTCATGGGTCGGAGCGGATCGGGGAAATCGACGCTACTCCATGCGCTTGCAGGGATCCGTCGCCCGGATGCCGGCGGGGTCTGGTACAGGGGCCGGCGCGTCGACACGATGACAGACCGAGACCGGACGACGCTTCGGCGCACAGAGTTCGGCTTTGTCTTTCAGCACGGCCAACTCGTTCCGGAACTCACGGCGGCGGAGAATGTCGAGCTGCCCCTTCTGCTGAACGGCCGTTCCCGCCGCGCCGCCGAGGAAGAGGCGGCTTCCTGGATTCAGCGACTGGGGATAGGCGTTCGGGCACACGCGTTGCCATCAGAGCTGTCAGGCGGCGAGGTACAGCGGGTAGCGCTCGCACGGGCGATGGCAATCGAGCCTTCGGTCGTCTTCGCCGACGAGCCGACGGGATCCCTCGACTCAGACAACGCGAGATTGGTCATGTCGGAACTCGTGGCGGTGGCGACTGAGAACGGTACGGCCGTGCTTCTCGTGACGCACGACTCGGCCACGGCAGCGGGGGCCGCACGGTGTTTGATGCTCCACGATGGACGCTTGGTCGATGAGTGACGCACTATTGCTCACCCGACTCGCGTTAGCTCGGGTCAGACGGTCGGCGGCGCTCACCACGTTCATGGTCGCAGCCATTGCCGCCGCCACGGTCATGGTGCTTATCGTGGCCTCCGCCGAGAATGCTGTAGAGGCGCGGGGCGCTCGTCAGGCCCAGCGTCGCCCTCCAGCTCCGTCAGCTGAGAGCTCTGCCTCTCGGACTCTTGTGGCGTTCACCGAGACCTTGGTCGCTGGCCGCGGGGTAGCGGTCATCGAACTTGCCGCGATCGGGCCGAGCGCACCGGCACCCGCCGGCCTTGACTCGTTGCCTCCTCCCGGGACCGTCGTTGTGTCCCCAGCGCTCGCCGAGACCATCGACGCGTTGCCGGACATCGGCTTGGCCCTGGGTGAAATCGCAGGCAACCACATTGCTCCTGCAGGACTCGTTGAGCCCGGCGAGCTCGTGGCGTTCAGGGCATGGGAGCCGGACGTACTGGCCCGGATTGCAGATGTATCTGAGGTTCACCGATTCCCACTCCCAGCCGCCTCGGCCGCTTGGTGGAAATCAAAGGCTGCCGTACGACTTGGGATGCTGCTGCTGGCCGTCGGTCTTGTGGTTCCTGCACTGCTGCTGATAGGGGTCCTGGCGAGACTCGCATTGGCCCAGCGACGAAGGTTCCTCGCCGGATTGAGGCTCATTGGTGCCACCGCCACGCAGGCGGCAGCCATCGTGGCAGTTGAGGCCGGAGTTGCCGGATTGGTCGGAGCCGTGACCGGCACGCTGTTGTTCTTGGCGATACGGCCGCTGATCGCGAGGGTGTCAGTTGGTGGGGCGGCGTGGTTCCCGAGCGATATCACTCCATCGGGATGGGCGCTCGCCGGCGTGATAGTGGCCGTGCCGGTCTTGGCTGCCATGTCTGCGCTGTTAGCCGCTCGGCAAGCCCTCCTCAGCCCACTGCCGGTGTTTTCCAGGGCGGCGGCGTCACGACTACGCCCCCGAACGGCGTTGGCCGCGGTCGGGCTGTCCGTGGCGTGGCTTGCTGCCACCGCGCTGCTCGGCAAGCCCGGGTCCCCGATCTTCCTGGCCGTGGCAATCGCTGGAGTGTGCGCCCTAATGGGCACCTTGCCCTTGGTTGGTCCCATGTCTCTTGCCGCGGTAGGCCGGACCGTGGCCCGATTCACGCGGTCCCCCACCTTCCTCCTAGCCTCGAGAACCGCCTCGTGGGACGCGAACGCCGCGTTCAGACCAAGCCTCGGGCTGATGGTTGTCGTCATGTTCACGACCATGGTTAACGGGTACGCCACCGGCAACATCGTCGAGGCTTCCCCGGATTGGTACAACGGCCACGCCGACATCAGCGTTGATACCGCAACCGGCGACCCCGTAGCGGTGTCGGCTTTCCTGCAGGCAGTCGCGAGTCGTGCACCGACGGCCGTCGTCCTGCCCATACGTCAGGCGGTCGATGTCGCAACCGGCCTCTCAGTCGCGGTGGCGGCTTGCGATTCCGTGAACGAGCTGGGTATTGCGCGAGTCGACGACTGTTCGGCCAGCGACGTGTTCCTCGCCCCATCATTGCACGAGACACCCAGCGAATTGCATGTTGCGGGAGTGGTTCTCACGGTGACCCCCGCGACGACTGGGTCGCTACGCGAAGACTCCGATATGTGCTGCCTTGGGGCCGACGTCTTGATCTCCCCAGACGCGCTGCCGGTTTCGTCCGTCTCAGCCCTACCTGCACACCGAATACTGATCAGAGCGACAGAAGATGCATCAATGGAGCCCGTCCGAGGCGCAGCGCTTCAACACCTACCGGGCGCACGAGTCACCACGCTGGCCGAATTGACCGCTTCTAGCAGCGAGCCGGTCCACGAGGCTCGCCGCATCGTGAACGGGGCTGCAGCGCTTGCCATGTTCATCGCAGCGACGAGTCTGACCGCTGCCGCCGTCGGCCGCCATTTCGATCGCGCTTCCACATACATTCGGTTACGAGCCGCGGGGACACCAGTCATCACGATCGCTCGCAGCATCTACGTCGAGACATGTTCGTCTCTGCTCATTGCGATCGTCCTCGGCACCGCCGCGGGCCTGGTGGTATCAAAAGCGCTCGTTGCCACCCTTGACGGCCGGTTCACGCCGTCCGCTGCTGCTCTCGCGTTGGTTCCACTCGGCGCGTGCCTCCTCGCGGCACTCGCAACGACGGTCATGATGGTCCCGTTGGCTCGCGGCACGCGCCCGGAGCTGCTCCGACCAACCTGATGCGAGCGCCCCGACTCGGCGAGGCTGGGGCCACGGTCGACATAAGCGATGCCGTCTCGCTCGGGTCGATAGGGACTGCAAGAGCAGCTTGGCACGAGCGTAGGTCACCTGTGGCTCGACGGTAGGTCCGAAGTAGGCAGGAGGACGCGAATCAGTGCGCGTCGATGCGAGATGAACGCCACGAAATGCCTTGCTGCGAAAGTTATACAAGTAGGAGTGGTGGTGGCGCCTATGCTACCACCTGCCTTCACACGGCAGAGGTCACTGGTTCAATCCCAGTAGCGCCCACCCCGGTCAGTCCCCCGACTCCTCGATGGAGCCTGGGCAGGCCCTTTCCAGCCGTGGCGTCCGTCGCCTGGCTCGCCTTTTCCCTCAGGGCGGGATTTCGCGAGCCGATGAAAGAGGGATGCAATCGACATCCCGTGACCCCTACCGGGAGTGCGAGGACGGCCGCTGCCACCACGAGCTGGCCCGCGCCGTGGGTCTCGACGAGCTGTGGGGCGACGACGGGCCGTTCCCGCCTCCGATCCTGGTGCCGGTTCCTCCGATGTCTCTCTGGGATCCCGACCCGGAGCCTGTCCAGCAGCGCTGGGCGATCTGAAGCGATCAGGCCTGCTCGTCGCGGTCCTGATGGCGGCGCTTCCTACGCCACAACAGCCTGATCAGCGCCTGCAACCCGGCTCCCACCAGCATCGAGGTGAAGATCAAGCCGGCAAGCGGCGCCTCGGCCCTCCAGAAGAAGAACTGGACCTCGACGGTGTCGAAGTTCTGCAGGATGAGGATCAGGGCCACCAGCGCCGAAGTCCCGGCGATCAGGCCCACCCGGAACCGACGGCTCTCCCAGATCGAGGTCTCACGCTCCACACCGGCCTCCCTTGCTGCACGAAGGGTAGGCGGCGTCGCCTTGTCGCGTCCTCACCGTTTCCCGATGCGGGGTGCCGCCACCCGGCCGTCCCAGGGGGAGTGGGCAGCGGCGGACGGGATGTGTCGCTCCAGGATCGGCCACACCTCGGGCCCGCTCAGGGTTGCCCCCATCGAGCGGAGGGTGGCGAGGAAGGCGGGCAGTGCCGCTCCGGGATCGAGGGGATTGGGCCGGGCGGCATCGAGCACGGTCGAATCGGGTCTGAGCACCAGCACATCGACCTCGGGCCAGGCGCCCTTCAGGGCGTCGATCTCGGACTCGAGCGCCGCCTCGCCGAGCCGATCGACGATCCCCTCGTAGAAGCGCCCATCCGCCCGGGTCTCGGTGGCGGCCATGGGGGCGATCACGATCACCAGGTCGAGAGGCTCCCGGTGGCCGAGCAGCAGGTCGGCGCTGGTACCGGAGCCGACCCCGCCATCGACGTAGCGGCGACCCTCGACCTCGACCGGCTCGAACACCAGCGGGACCGCCGCCGAGGCCGCCACCGCCGTCGCCAGGTCGACGTCGGGACTGTCCACAGTGCCGAATGCCACTCGGCGGTGCGCTTCCAGTTCGTAGGCGACGATGATCGTGGGACGGTCCGGCCAGGTTCGGGCGGCGTCTCCGCCGGCACGCCTCACCCAATCGGCGATCCCATCGGTGGAGTACGGCGCCGGCGAGCCGAGGGTGAATCGAATCCCCGGCCTGCGGAGTCCGGGGAGCAGGCCGTGGCGCATCCAGCGGCCGACGCCGCGGGGCCGGGTGCGACGGAATATCTGCTGCCGGAGTGCGGTCTCCAGCTCCTCCTCGTCCGGCACCTCTCCGACCAGCGTCTCCAGCGACAGGGCCCCGGTGCGGGTGAGCGCCGCCACAACGGCACCCGACGAGGTGCCGACGACGACGTCGGAATCGTCGGGCTCCCAGCCGGTGGCCATGCGCAGGGCGAAGAGGGTGCCGAAGTGGAAAGCGGCGCCGGTCAAGCCGCCACCGCCCAGGACCAGGCCTATCCGGGACATCCGGCGATCTTAGGGCTGGTGGCCGACCCCCGATCGTGGGCCAGGTCCGACGAGATCAGCCGAAGCGGTGCCCGCAGCCGGGGCAGGCGGAGTCGTCCTCGATGGTGGCGGTGCGGCACCAGGGACACGGAAGGTCCGGGTTGACGGCATCGTGGAGCATCACCAGGCGCGACGACCACCGGCCGGCGACCGCCGACATTCCCAGGATGAGACTGCTCACCAGCATCAGCACGGCCCTTCCTCCTCGACTCGGCCGGGCGAGGCTACAACCCGATCGCGCGGACAGCGCGGATTTCGCGCGCGCACCGCGCGCGGCAGGGTTCGGACTCGATGAGTGTGGCCTCCAAGCGCCGCCGACTGCCGGGTGCGCCGTCTTCTGCCGCCCGTCTGCTGTCTACCCTCTCCTCGCCATGACCATCTCCGTTCGCCTCCCCGACGGAAAGCGACTCGACCTTCCGGACGACTCCACCGGAGGGGATGCCGCCTTCGCCATCGGGAGGCGACTGGGCGAGGCGGCGGTGGCGGCGCGGGTTGACGGCAACCTGGTCGACCTGACCCGGCCCCTCCCCGCCGACGCCGAGGTGGAGATCGTCACCGAGGACAGCGACGAGGGTCGGCACGTGCTGCGGCATTCGGCCGCTCACATTCTCGCCCAGGCGGTGCTGGGCCTTTTCGAGGGGGCCACCTTCGCCATAGGGCCCGCCATCGAGGACGGCTTCTACTACGACTTCGACATCGGGCGCCCGTTCACCCCGGAAGATCTCGAGGCGATCGAGGGGCGCATGGCCGAGATCGTCGCCGAGGACCAGCCGTTCGTGCGCGAGGAGTTCACCAAGGCGACCGCCCTGGAGGTGTTCGCCGAGCACCCCTACAAGGTGGAGATCATCGAGTCGGTAGAGGAGGGGGAGGGGGCGGAGGGCGAGGCCGTGTCCGCATACCGGAACCGGGACTTCATCGACCTGTGCCGCGGACCGCACCTGCCGTCGACCGGGCGACTCCCCGCCTTCAAGCTGCTGCGATCCTCCGGCGCCTACTGGCGGGGCGACGAGAAGCGACCCCAGTTGCAGCGCATCTACGGCACCGCCTGGGAGAGCCGCAAGGCACTCGACGAGTACCTCCATCGCCTGGAGGAGGCCCGCCGCCGCGACCACCGCCGCCTGGGGATCGATCTCGACTACTTCTCGTTCCCCGACGAGCTGGGCAGCGGCCTCGCCGTGTGGCACCCCAAGGGCGCCCTGGTCCGCCACATCATGGAGGACTACTCCCGGCGTACCCACCTCTCTGGCGGCTACCAGATGGTGGCCACCCCCCACATCGCCAGGCGTCACCTCTGGGAGACCTCCGGCCACGTCGGGTTCTACGCCGAGAACATGTACCCGGCGATGGAGCTCGACGACGGCGAGCCCTATCTCCTCAAACCGATGAACTGTCCCGGCCACATCCTGGTCTACCGGTCGCACCCCCGGTCGTACCGTGAGCTCCCGATGCGCCTCTACGAGCTCGGCACCGTATACAGGTACGAGCGCAGCGGTGTGCTCCACGGGCTGCTTCGGGCACGGGGGTTCACCCAGGACGACAGCCACATCTTCTGCACGGAGGCGCAGCTGGCGGACGAGCTTGCCGGCCTGCTCGACTTCGTGCTCATGGTGCTGCGCGACTTCGGTTTCGAGGGTTTCGAGGCCGACCTGTCCACCCGACCGGAGAAGTTCGTCGGACGCCCGGAACTGTGGGACCGGGCCACCGAAGCCCTCGCCGCAGCGCTGGGTGCCGCCGGCCTGGAGCACACCGTGGCGGAAGGGGAGGGCGCCTTCTACGGGCCCAAGATCGACATCCACGTGCGTGACGCCATCGGGCGACGCTGGCAGGTGAGCACGCTTCAGGTCGACTTCGCCCAGCCGGAGAACTTCCAGCTGGAGTACGCCACCGCCGACAACACCAGGGAACGCCCGGTGATGATCCACCGTGCCCTCTTTGGTTCGGTTGAGCGATTCTTCGGCATCCTCCTCGAGCACTACGCCGGCGCCCTTCCCGGGTGGCTGGCGCCGGTCCAGGCGATGATCGTCCCCGTTGCCGATCGCCACCTCCCCTACGCCTCCGAGGTGGCCGCCGGCCTCGCCGCAGCCGGACTGCGGGCCGAGGTGGACTCCAGCGACGAGACGGTGGGGGAGAAGATCCGGCGCGCCGCCACCCACAAGCACCCGGCGATCCTGGTGGTCGGCGATCAGGACGTCGATTCGGGCACGGCCGGCATCCGAATCCGGGGAGCGGACGAGGAGCGCGGTGTCGCCCTGGGCGACGTCCTCGAGCGCCTCCTGGGGGTCTGCTCGCCGCCTCGGTAGGCGGTTGTCTCGGATCCGGTGAGATCTATCCTGCCGGAGCCCGCCCACAACAGCAGCGAATTGGAGTCTCCCCGTGAAGTGGTTGATCAAGGTGATGTCGTCGTCGGTGCGCCGCGCCCCTGTGGCGGTACTGGCCGCCTCGTTGGCGCTGACGGTGGCGTTGGGGGCGTTCATGCCCCAGGCCGTGCAGTCCACTGGCAACGAGGGTTTCGCCCCCGACTCGGCCGAGTTCCTCGCGCTGCAGACGATCGACGAGTTGTTCTCCGACAACTCGGAAGTGGCCGTGCAGGTCGTGTTCGACGGCACCGCAGCCGACGTGATCACCGCCGAAGGCCTGCGCTCATATGTGGCGGCACGAGACGCCATCTACTCCTCGCGCGCCACCGAGATCTTCGTGAACCGGCCCGAGGGTGACGTCGTCGGGTACTTCGACCTCGTCCTGCAGGCCCTGGACACCGAGGGGATCGATCCGATGCAGGCCGACGATGCCACCGTCAAGGCCGCCTTCACCGAGTCGTTGGCATCACTGCCGCCCGAGGTCCAGGAGCTGTTCACCGGCCTGGTCTCGACGCGGGCCGACCTGGCCGTCCCGTCGGCACCTGCGGGCCTGATGGTGGTGTTCCTCAACCTTGCGGTGCTCGGCGACGACCCCGACGGCACCCGGCTTCAGGCCATCGAGGTCGACATGGCCGAGGGAATCCAGCAGGCTACGGCGGGGATGACGGTGAGCGCCGAGCCCTTCTCCTTCGCCCTGCTCTTCGCAGACACCGAGGCGTTCGAGCGGGAGGTCGGGCGCCTCTTCGGCACCGCATTCCTGATCATCCTGGCCATCCTCGGCTTCGTCTTCTGGATCCATCCCAGGGGCCGGCTCAGCCGCCTCGGCGCCACCCGGCGCACTGTCGCCGATGTGCTGCTGACGCTGGGCGTCATCGTGATGTCGATCGTGTGGATGAACGGCATCGGCGTCCTCCTCGGCCCCGGGTACCTGGGACTGATCGGCGGATTCAACGAGATGCTCCAGATCATCCCCATCCTCCTCATCGGGCTCGGCGTCGACTACGGGATCCATCTCACCTCCCGATATCGCGAGGAGGTGGGGGCAGGCGTCGGCGTCGTCGACGCCGCCACCCGAGCATCCAGAACCGTCGGTGTGGCACTGGTACTGGCAACCGTCACCACCGCCGTCGGCTTCCTCACCAACATCTTCAGCCCGGTGTCGGCGATCGCCGACTTCGGAGTGATGGCGTCGGTCGGCATCTCCTCGGCGTTCCTGCTGATGCTCACCTTCGCCCCTTCGATCCGCGTCCTCCTGGATCGCAGGGCGGAGGCGGCCGGCCGGCTCCCCACCGAGGCGATGGGGCACTCCTCACAGCGGATGCTTCCTCGGCTCATCGGCACCACCGCCGGGCCGGCGACCCGGATCCCCGCCCTCATGGTGGCGGTGGCCCTGGTGCTCGGTGGCCTGGGCGCCTGGGGTTGGTCGGGCCTCGACACGAAGTTCTCCTTCCTCGACTTCGTCCCCGCCGACTCACCGCTGCTTCCCACATTTGAGACGATCACCGAGGAGTTCGGGGGAGGGTTCGGCGAGCGGACCCAGATCCTCATCGAGGGCGAGGTGGCCACCCCGGCGGCGCACAACGCACTGGCGCAGGCGACGATGAACATGGCCGACACCGAGCACGTGCTCACCTTCGCCGGGAGAGCGCAGGCCGAGTCGCCGTTGTCGGTCCTGGCGGTGCTGGTCACGCCTCCGGCCGCCGGGGGCGATCCGACCCGATACGACGCCGACTTCGCTACCACCGCCGCTTCACTCGGCCTGCAGCCCGACCTGACGGTGACGGCCGATGCCGACGTTGCGGCGCTCTACGCCGCAGCAGCCGCCATCGCCCCCGAGGAGATGCGCCGCACCGTCCTGGTGGTGGAGGGGACCACCGGTTTCGTGGACGTCAGCCTGGCCACCCAGGCCGGCGAGCAGGGAGCGGGGGCACTGCGCGACGGTCTGCAGGCGGACCTGGAGCCGTTCGCCGCCGTTGCCGGCACCACGGCGGTGGCGTCCAACGAGAACATCGTGAGCCATGGAGTCGTGGAGGCGATGCAGTCCTCCCAGGTGTCGTCGCTGTTCCTCACCCTCGGTGCTGCCACCCTGCTGCTGGTGCTCACGTTCCTCATCGAGTCGCGGCGTCCCGCCCTGGGGCTGCTCACCATGCTCCCCGTCGCCCTGGTCGTCCTCTGGGTGTTCGGTGCGATGGCGCTTTCGGGGATCGGGTTCAACCCGGTGACCGCGATGATCGCCTCGGTGGCGATCGGGATCGGCGTGCCCTACACGATCCACATCACCCACCGGTATCAGGAGGACCGGGTCCGCAACGACACACCCGAGGCGGCGATCCGATCGACGATGACCCACACCGGGGGCGCCCTGGCGGGCTCCGCATTCACCACCGTCGCCGGGTTCGGCATCCTGGTCACCTCCTCCCTGGTCCCCTTCCAGCAGTTCGGCAAGGTGGTGGCTTTCGCCATCGGATTCGCCATGCTGGGAGCGGTGCTGGTCCTGCCGAGCCTCCTCGTGCTGTGGGATCGGTGGCATCGCCGGCATGGCACGGAAGCAGTGGACGCGGCGGCGGTCGAAGTGGCGTTCGACGCATGAGTCGGCACCGGATCGAGATCCCGGAGGGGGTCGCCGCCTCCGAGTCCGTTCCGCGAGACCTCGACGCCGGGGCGGTCGGCGCGTACGCCATCCCAGACACCCGCCGTCGGCGTCGTGCCGGGCTCGTGCTGCTGTCGGGCGCAGCGCTCGCCCTCGCCGCCCCGCTCGCCGGGCTTCCCGCGGGAATGGCCGTCGCCGGTGGAGTGTTGCTCGCCCTCGGCGCCTGGAGCATCGCTTCGGCCTGGCCGATCCGGGTGCTGGATCCGGAAGCACTGGAGATCGCCGGCCGGCGGGTCGGGTTCCCGGTCGGCCACTCCTCGGCGGCGGTCGGGTTCGACGGCTGGCTCGCCCGGCCGGTGTGGAACATCCTGATCTTCGAGGCGTCCGATCCGCCGTCGAGACGGGCGTTGGTCCGCGTGGACGCCGTCGATGGCCGCGTCGTCGAAGAGTACGTCGAGGACCTCACCGATCGGCTCGTCGGGGGTTAGAGCACGAACCGTTCGCCGTGGCGATCGGCGAGCTCGACCGCCACGACGACGTCGGGCTGATCGGCCCAGCGTTCCAGCACCGCCAGCGCCTGGACGCTGCACCCGGCCCGAAGGGTGGCCCAGGCCTCGCCAGCGTGGGCGGCGGCGAGATCGGTGGACCTGCCCGGAAGGGCCTCGACCTCCCCATCCACGAGACGAAACGGCTCCAGGGTCGCCACGGCCAGGTCCAGCGCCTCGCAGCGGGTCACGATCCTCTTCACCGCCTCTGGCGGGTAGAAGCCCTCGTCCTCGTCGGCTCGGTGCGTCGCCAGGGCATCGAACTCGGCGGCGATGCGGTCGATGGGATGCTGCCCGCCGGTGTCGACCGCCGGTTCGTCCATGCCGAGCATCGCCAGCGCCACATCGAGCACACGCTGGAGGTCTTCGACCTCGAACAGCCAGGGCTCTGCGTCGTCGTCGGGGATGAACTCCGCCACCGGGCGCCCCTCGTCGGCGTAGACCCGACCCACGAGCCGGCCCTCCTCGATCAGTTCGATCACTGGACCGTCCCAGTCGGGTGGCTCGGTCTCGACTGCGTGCAGGTCGGTCACGTCGTCAAGGCACGTCGCGCTTGGGCTGGCCGATGTAGATCTGGCGGGGGCGACCGATGCGGGTCTCGGGGTCCTCAGACATCTCCTTCCACTGCGCCACCCAGCCGGGGAGACGGCCGATGGCGAAGAGGACGGTGAACATCCGGGGCGGGAACCCGAGCGCCCGGAACATGAGCCCGGAGTAGAAGTCCACGTTCGGGTAGAGGTTCCGGGAGACGAAGTAGTCGTCCTTGAGGGCGGTCTCCTCCAGCTTCAGGGCTATGTCGAGCAGCGGGTCGTCGGTTCCCATCCGGCGGATCACCTGGTGGGCGAACTCCTTGAGGACCTTGGCCCGCGGGTCGTAGTTCTTGTAGACGCGATGCCCGAAGCCCCAGAGCCGGAACGGGTCGTCCGGATCCTTCGCCCGGGCGACGTAGCGTCCGTCATCCCCGCCGTCTTCGTGGATCTGCTGCAGCATCTCGACGACCCGCTGGTTGGCTCCACCGTGCAGGGGCCCCCACAGGGCGCCCATCCCGGCGGCCACCGAGGTGAACAGGTTGGCCTGGCTCGACCCGGCCAGGCGAACCGTGGAGGTCGAGCAATTCTGCCCGTGATCGGCGTGGAGGATGAGGAGCACGTCGAGTGCCCGGGCCACCACCGGGTCCACCTGGTACTCCTCGACCGGGAGGGCGAACATCATGTGCAGGAAGTTGGAGGCGTACTCCAGATCGTTGCGCGGGTAGACGTACGGCTGGCCGATCGACTTCTTGTAGGCGAAGGCGGCCACCGTCGGCAGCTTGGCGATGAGGCGGAGCGCCGACTGTTCGACGGCGTAGGGGTCGGTGGGGTTGTGGTACTCGGGGTAGAAGGTGGCCATGGCGTTGGTGGCCGAGGCCAGGATGGCCATCGGGTGTGCGCTCTTGGGGAAGGCGTCGAACAGCCGCTTCATCTCCTCGTTGAGGAGCGTGTGGTTGGTGATCGTCTCCTTGTAGGTGGCGAGTTGGGCCGGGTCGGGGAGCTCGCCGTGAAACAACAGGTAGGCGACCTCGAGGAACGTCGACTTCTCCGCCAGCTGCTCCACGGGGTATCCGCGGTAGCGCAGTTCGCCGGCCCCGCCGTCGACGAAGGACACGGCACTGCGGGTGCCGGCGGTGTTGGCGAAGCCGTAGTCGAGGGTGATGTAACCGGTCTCACTGCGGAGGTGGGAGACATCGATCCCCGGGTCTCCGTCGACGGGCTCGATCATGGGGAGGGCGATCTCACCGCCGTCGTACTTGAGCGTCATCTCGCGATCGGCCATCTCATCCTTTCGCCTGGTCGTCGCTGTTGGCTGCGGCGATGACTCGTTGAGCCTCATGGGGAGGAGCCTCCTCGTAGTGGCTCATCTCCATCTCGAATGTGCCTCTACCACTGGTTATCGAACGGAGGTCGATGGCGTAGCGCTGCATCTCCGCCAGCGGCACCTCGGCCGTGAGCACCCGCGTGCCGGCTTCGGAGTCCATGCCGAGCACCTTGCCTCGTTTCGAGTTGAGGTCGCCGATCACGTCGCCCATGAGCTCCTCCGGGACGCGTACCGTCACCCGCATGATGGGCTCGAGCAGGGTGGCCGCCAGCTTTGGCGCCGCCTCCTTCACGGCGATGATGCCGGCCATGCGGAAGCTGAGCTCATCGGAGTCGACGGGGTGGTACTTGCCGTCGTACACCGTGGCGCGCACGTCCACGACCGGGTATCCGGCAACCAATCCCCGCTGTAGGGCCTCGATCACACCCTTCTCCACGGCAGGCAGATACTGACGGGGGATCGACCCTCCCTTGATCTCGTTGACGAACTCGAATCCGTTGCCCGAGGGCGCCGGTTCGAATCTGATGTTGGCCACGCCGAACTGGCCGCGGCCACCCGACTGCTTCTTGTGCTTTCCCTCGACGTCGGCGGTTCCGCGTATGGTCTCGCGATAGGGAATTCGCGGCAGGGCGGTGTCGATCTCCACGCCGAAGCGGCGCGACAGGCGTGATGCGGTCACCTCGAGGTGGGCGTCGCCCAGGCCTGCGAGCACCGTCTCGTTGGTGGCGGCGTGGCGCTCAACGCGCAGGGTCGGGTCGTCGTCGACGGCTCGCGTCAGGGCGGTCGACAGCTTCTCTTCGTCCTGCTGCGACCGGGGGAACACCGCCAGTGCCATGGTGGGAGGGGGAAGCGGCACCGGGGCGATCACCACGTCCAGCCCCGGGGACCGCAGGGTGTCGCCCGAGAGCGTCGCCTCCAGCTTGGCCACGGCGGCGATGTCGCCCTCTTCTATCCGCTTGACCTCGTGGTGCTCCTTGCCCCGCATCTGGAACACGTTGTGCATCCGGCCGGTGGCGTGACGCGCCGGGTTCTCCAACTCCATGTCGAGGTCCAGGTCGCCGGCGAACATCCGGAACAGCGAGATCCTGCCGACGTACGGGTCGGACATCGTCTTGAAGACGTAGGCGACGACCCCCCTGTCGGGCCAGGTTCCTTCCGCAAGGGGAGGGACGGGCCGCTCCGACGGGCGCGGGCCGTAGTCCACCAGGAACTGGGCAAGGCGATCGATGCCGACTCCCGAAACCGCCGAGCCGCACAGCACCGGGAAGGCGGTCCCGTCGACCATCCCCTTGTGCATCCCGGCGATCAACTGTTCTCCCGAGGGCTCGACCCCCTCGAAGTACTTCTCGAGGAGGGCATCGTCGGTCTCGACCACCGCTTCGACCAGGCTGGTGTGGAGCGGTGCGGCGTCGCTGGCCGCCTCGGCGGGGATGTCGCCCTCGGTCGCCTGGAACCCTCCCGAGTAGGTGTACGCCCTTCCCCCGACGAGGTTGGCGACGCCGCGCAGGCCGGACTCGGCTCCCAGGGGCACCTGAATGGGGGCTATCGGCGTACCGAAACGCTGCTTCAACTCGGCGAGGGTCGTGGAGAACGAGGCGCGCTCGCGATCCAGCTTGGAGACGAACACCGCCCGGGCGATCCCCTCCTCGGCGGCCATCCGCCAGATCTGTTCCGTCTGCACCTGCACGCCGTCGACCGCCGACACCACGAAGAGGGCCAGGTCGGCGATGCGCAGGGCGGCGCGCACCTCCCCGACGAAGTCCGACGTCCCCGGCGTGTCGATGAGGTTGATCCGGTGTCCCTTCCAGGTGAAGGGCGCCATCGCCAGGCTGACCGAGGAGCCGCGCTCGTGCTCTTCCGGCTCGAAGTCGGTGACGGTGTTGCCGTCCTCGACCCGCCCCATCCGCGTGGTGACTCCGGCCGCAAAGAGGAGGGCCTCGGCGAGCATGGTCTTGCCGCTGCCGCCGTGTCCAACGAGTGCGACGTTGCGAATCTGGTCCGAACCCATGCAGCCTCCGTTCCGGGCGGGATTGTAGTGATCGGGCCGGGGCCCGAACCCGGTGTGGTAGGTTCCGCTCGAGGTCCACCCATGCTCGATCTGAGAGCGCGCAAGAACGTGTCCCGGGCGGCCGACCCGGTGGCTCGCCTGCTCGGCAGGATCGGGCTGAGCCCGACGCTGGTGACGCTCGCCGGCCTGGCATTCTCGATCGCCGGGGCAGTGCTCATCGCACTGGGACATCTCACCTGGGGGGCGGGCACGCTCGGCTTCGGAGCCGTGCTCGACGTGCTGGACGGGGTCCTGGCCCGGCTCACCGGGACCGAGACCGTTCGCGGGGCGTTTCTCGACTCCTTCACCGATCGGGTGGGGGAGGTGGCGGCCTGGACCGGGCTCGCCTTCTACCTCGGTGAGCGCGCCGAGGCGGCATTGGTGACCCTGTCGATAGTGGCGGTGTGCGGATCGCTCCTCATCCCCTACGTTCGCTCCCGGGCCGAGGCCCTCGGCGTCGACGGCAGGGGCGGCCTGCTCGGCCGGGCAGAGCGGCTCCTGGCCTTCGGATTCGGGATCGGTCTCGCCGGCCTCGGACTGCCCACCCTCGAGGCAACGATCTGGATCCTGGCCGTGGGCACATGGCTGACGGTCGTGCAGCGGTTCGCTCAGACCTGGAGACGCCTGGCGTCGTGAGAGAGGCCCTCGGCTACTACGCCTACCGGTTCCTCTCCGGCGCGTTCGGACTGCTGCCTGCTGGCGTGGTGAGGCGGGTCGGGTTCGGCCTCGGCTGGCTGGGCTCGTTCATCGCCCGCGATCGGTTTCGCATGGCCCAGCGGCACCAGGCGCGGGTCGGTGGCGAGGGGCCTGACCTGCGGCGCCGAGCCCGATTGGTTTTCGCCCACTACGGCCGGTACTGGGCCGAGACCTTCTGGCTTCGCCCGAGACGCCATCACTCCATTCTGGAGCGGACCACCCTCGAGGGAGTGGAGCGTCTCCACGCCGCCATCGCCACCGGGCGCGGGGTGATCGTCGCCCTTCCCCACACGGGGAACTGGGAGGTGGCGGGACTCCGGGCAGCCGCCGAAGGGGCGCGGGTGCTCGCCGTCGCCGAAGACCTGGGCAACCAGCGGATCGTCGACTGGTTTGTCGCCATGCGCAACATGATGGACATCGACATCGTGATCGCTCGCAAGGGGGGCCGTGTCACCCGCGACCTCCTCGAGCGTCTCGGGGCCGGAGGGGTGATCGCCCTGCTCGCCGACCGCGACGTCACCGGACGCGGCGTCGAGGCCGAGTTCTTCGGTGAGATCACGACGATGCCTGCTGGTCCCGTGGCCCTCGCCGATCGCACCGGGGCCGTGCTGTTGCCGGTGGGCATCTACTTCGGTGCCGGAGACCACCACCGGTTCGTCATCCATCCTGCCATGGGGATCCCGGCGGGGGACACCGCAGAGGAGAGGGTCCGCCTCGGCGTGGCGAAACTGGCAGGAATCCTGGAGGAGATCATCCGTGTCGCCCCGGAGCAGTGGCATCTGATCGTCCCCAACTGGGCTTCGGATCGGGCGTCGTCGTGAGGATCGCCGTCGTCTGCCCGTACGCCTTCGATGCCCACGGGGGAGTGCAGGACCAGGTGGAGAGGCTGGTTCGATGGCTCGGCGAGGAGGGGCACGAGGCCTGGGCGGTGGCTCCCGGATCGGGGGGTCCTCCGGGGACCAGGACCGTCGGTGCCTGGCGCTCGGTTCCGGGAAACCGCGCCCGCGCCCCGATCGCCGTCGATCCGCGTGCGGTTCGGCGCGTGGCCGAGGCCGTCGCCGACGCCGATGTGGTCCACGTCCATGAGCCTTTCATGCCGATGGTGTCGCTGGGGGCACTGCTGGCGGAGACACCCCCCGTCGTGGCCACGTTCCATGCCGATCCGGGCAAGGTGGGAAGGCGCCTCTATCGGCTGGCGCGTCCGCTGATGCGGCGGGTCGCCGGCCGCATCGCCGTGGCCACCGCGGTGAGTCGGGTGGCTGCTTCGGCGATCACGGGAGTTCCCCGGGTGAGGATCATTCCCAACGGCATCGATCTCGACCGGTTCGATCCCGAGGCGCTGGCGATCCCGGGGCGGGTGCTGTTCATCGGCCGGGACGAGCCCCGCAAGGGCCTCGATGTGTTGCTCCAGGCCTGGCCGCGGATACTGCGCGATGTTCCCGGTGCCACCCTGCGCGTCGTCGGTTCGGAGCGGGACTCGGGGCCCGTGGGTGTGACCTTCCTCGGGCGCCTGGGAGCCGAGGAGAAGGCGATCGAACTCGGGCGGTGCCAGGTGCTGGTCGCTCCCAACCTGGGGGGAGAGAGTTTCGGGCTGGTGGTGCTGGAGGGCCTGGCTGCTGGGCGCGCCGTGGTCGCCTCGGCACTGCCCGCATTCGCCGCCGTCGCCGGCGACTCGGCCGTTCTGGTACCGCCTCACGACCCGGTGGTGCTGGCAAGGGCGGTGGCCGACCTGCTGGTCGATCCGGCCGCGGCGAGGCGACTGGGGGACAGGGCGGCAGCGCGGGCCGCCGCCTTCGGGCGCGAGACGGTGCTCGGCGCCTACATCGCCGCATATCGGGATGCCATGGCCCACTCTGGTTGAGGCCCCGCCGACGGTAGAATCGATCACTACTACAAGGAGTCATCCCGTGGAACAGGGCACGGATCGCGTCAAGCGCGGGCTCGCCGAGATGCTGAAGGGCGGCGTCATCATGGACGTCACCACGGCGGATCAGGCCCGCATCGCCGAGGAGGCCGGAGCGGTGGCGGTGATGGCCTTGGAGCGGGTGCCGGCCGACATCCGTCGCGATGGGGGGGTGGCCCGGATGGCCGACCCTTCGCGGGTGGAGGAGATCATTTCCGCCGTGTCGATCCCGGTCATGGCCAAGGTGCGGATCGGCCACTTCGTCGAAGCGCGGATCCTGCAGGCTCTCGGGGTCGACTACATAGACGAGTCCGAGGTGCTGACCCCGGCCGACGAGGCACACCACGTCGACAAGTGGCAGTTCACCGTCCCCTTCGTCTGTGGAGCGCGCGACCTGGGCGAGGCGCTGCGTCGCATCGGTGAGGGCGCCGCCATGATCCGAACCAAGGGCGAGGCGGGGACCGGCAACGTGGTGGAGGCGGTGCGCCACATGCGCGCCGTGACCGGAGGGATTCGACGGTTGCAGGCACTCGACCCCGAGCAGCTCATGTCGGAGGCCCGTGATCTGGGGGCGCCGTTCGATCTGGTGCAGGAGGTCGCCTCCACCGGACGGCTGCCGGTGGTGAACTTCGCCGCCGGTGGGATCGCCACCCCGGCCGATGCAGCCCTGATGATGCAGCTCGGCTGTGACGGTGTCTTCGTCGGGTCCGGCGTCTTCAAGAGCGAAGATCCGTCACCGAGGGCGCGTGCCATCGTCGAGGCCACCACCTATCACTCCGATCCCCAGATCCTGGCCAAGGTGTCGCGTGGGCTGGGAGAGCCGATGGTGGGCATCGAGATGGACCGGCTCGCCGACGAGGATCGTCTGGCCCGCCGGGGCTGGTGACCATGCGCGTCGGGGTTCTCGCCCTTCAGGGCGACTTCCGGGAGCACGCCGCCGCCCTGAAGGCGATCGGCGCCCAACCGGTGCTGGTCCGTCTGCCCCGGGATCTTGCCGGTCTGGAGGGGCTGGTGATCCCGGGCGGCGAGAGCACCACCATCGGGAAGCTCGCCGATCGGTACGGTCTGGTGGAGCCGCTCCGTGAGGCCATCGGGTCGGGCCTCCCCACGCTCGGCACCTGCGCCGGGCTCATCTTCCTGGCGGCGGCGACCACCGAGGAGCAGCCGCAGGTTCAGCTCGGGGTTCTCGACGTCGTGGTGCAGCGCAATGCATTCGGGTCTCAGGTGGCCTCCTTCGAGGCAGACCTCGACATCGCTGGACAGAAGGAGCCGATGAGGGCGGTGTTCATCCGCGCTCCCTGGATCGTGAAGGTGGGTTCGGGTGTGGAGGTGCTGGCCGAGGTCGACGGGCACCCGGTGATGGTTCGCGAGGGCGCAGTGATCGGGACCTCGTTCCACCCCGAGCTCACCCGGGATGGCAGGGTCCATCGGATGATGTTCGAGAGCGGGTAGGAGGTCTCATGTCGGGTCACTCGAAGTGGTCGACGATCAAGCACAAGAAGGGTGCCAAGGACGCCCAGCGGGGCAAGCTGTTCGCCAAGCTGGCACGCGCCGTGGAGGTGGCAGCACGAGAGGGAGGCGGCGATCCCGATGCCAACGCCACCCTGGCGCAGGCGGTGGCCAAGGCCAAGGCGGCTTCCATGCCCAACGACAACATCGACCGGGCGATCAAGCGCGGGGCGGGCGAGATCGGCGGCGCCGCATACGAGGAGGTCTGGTACGAGGGGTACGGTCCGGGCGGTGTTGCGGTGTTCGTGCAGGTGCTCACCGACAACCGGAACCGCGCCGCCTCCGACGTCCGGACGGCCTTCAGCCGCGCCGGCGGAAACCTGGGCGAGCCTGGTTCGGTGGCGTACCTGTTCAGCCAGTGCGGCTATCTGCTCGCCGCAGGTGACGAGGACGCCATCCTGCTCGCCTCGCTGGATGCAGGTGCCGAGGACGTGCGTCCCGGCGACGGCGAGCACGAGGTGATCTGCCCGCCGGGACTCCTCTTCCAGGTGCAGGCCGCCATGGAGGAAGCCGGGATCGAGGTACGCGCCGCCGAGGTCACCTGGCTGCCGTCCACCACCATCCGCCTGGATGAGGCAGGCGCCCGGGCGGTTCTCCGGCTGGTGGATGCCCTCGAGGACCTCGACGACGTACAGACCGTCTTCGCCAACTTCGACATCTCCGACGAGGTGATGGCGGCGGTCGCAGGCTGAGCGTTCCCGGGGCTGCAATTCCGCCCGGCGACGTGAGCGGCGTGTAACCTACCGTACACATGTTCGTCCTCGGCATCGACCCGGGCCTCTCCACATTGGGGTATGGAGTGATCGAGGGGGGCTCGGTGGTCCGTCCCGTCGCCGTGGGCGTGATCCGCACCGATCCGGCTCTCGCCACCTCCGTCCGGCTGCAGGAGTTGGCAGGCGACCTCGAGGCGATCATCGCCGAGTACCGTCCCGATCAGGCTGCCATCGAGGAGGTGTTCGTGAATCGAAACCTTCACTCGGCCCTGGGCGTGGGGCGGGCTTCGGGGGTCGCCATCCTGTTGGCGGCTCGGGCGGGGATGGAAGTGCACGAGTACACACCTACCGAGGTGAAGAAGGCGGTCACCGGCCGGGGTGACGCCTCCAAGGCTCAGGTGCAACACATGGTGGCGCGAAGACTCGGTCTCGCCGCCGCCCCGGCTCCCGCCGACGCCGCCGACGCCCTGGCCGTCGCCTTGTGCCATCTGCAGACCTTTGCCTCTCTGCGTGCCGGAGGCCGACGGTGATCGGCCGCCTGAGGGGGCTGGTAGCCGGCCGTCACGGTGAGGGTGCTCTCATCGAAGTGGATGGCGTCGGCTACGAGGTCGCCATGCCGGGGCGCGACCTCGCTCTGCTGCCCGCCGTCGGGGAGGAGGCGGTGGTGCACACCCACCTCCACGTTCGCGAGGATGTGATGGCCCTCTACGGCTTCGCCGGCGAGGATGGACGGAACCTCTTCCGCCTCCTGATCGCCACCAGCGGAGTCGGCCCCAAGCTGGCGCTGGCGATTCTCGGGGTGTTGCCGCCGGAGAGGCTGCGGGCCGCCGTCCTCGCCGAGGACGTCGATGCCCTCACCCAGGTCCCCGGCATCGGCACCCGCAGTGCTCAGAAGCTGGTGCTCGACCTTCGGGCGCGACTCGCCCTCCCCGCCGGCGACATTCCAGGGCCTGGCGGCATGGCCGAGGTGCGCCGGGCACTCGAGGGTCTCGGGTACGACGCTTCCGAGATTCGAGAGGCGATCGACGGTCTCGAGGGTGACGACCCACAGGCCTTGCTCAAGTCCGCACTGCAGCGTCTGGGCCGGAGATGAGGGAGGAGGGCCTCCTGGCGGCGCGTCCCGGCCCCGAGGAGGCCGCCTTCGAGGCCGGATTGCGTCCGGGGACCCTCGACGAGTTCATCGGACAGGACGACCTCAAGGAGCGTCTCTCGATCCTCATCGAGGCGGCACGCCAGCGGGGTGAGCCTCTCGACCATGTCCTCTTCAGCGGGCCGCCGGGTCTGGGCAAGACCACCCTGGCTTCCATCCTCGCCGATGGCATGGCGGCCCAGTTTCGGGGGACCTCGGGCCCTGCCCTCGAGCGGGCAGGCGACCTCGCCGCCATCCTGTCGAACCTGGGCCCCGGCGATGTGATGTTCATCGACGAGATCCACCGGCTTCCCCGCCAGGTCGAGGAGATCCTGTACACGGCGATGGAGGACTTCCACCTCGACGTCGTGGTGGGCAAGGGTGCCGGGGCCAGCTCGATCCGTCTCGACCTGCCGCCCTTCACCCTGATCGGTGCCACCACGCGAGTGGGGAGGGTGTCGGCGCCTCTGCGCGACCGCTTCGGATACGTGGCGCGCATCGACTACTACCAGGCGGTGGAGCTGGAGTCGGTGGTGAGGCGGTCGGCCGGCCTACTCGAGATCCCGATTGCCGACAGTGGGGCCGCCGCCATCGCCCTGCGTTCTCGCGGCACGCCGCGAATCGCCAACCGCCTCCTGCGGCGGGTGCGCGACTTCGCATCGGTTCGGGCAGGTGGCGTCATCGACGACGGCACCGCCCGGCGGGCCCTCGAGGTCTTCGAGGTCGACCCGGCCGGGCTCGATCGGATCGACCGCGCCATCCTCGAGGCGGTGATCCTCAAGTTCGGCGGTGGTCCGGTGGGTCTGTCCACGCTGGCGATCGCCGTCAGCGAGGAGACCCAGACCGTCGAGGACGCCTACGAGCCGTTCCTGCTGCAGATGGGGTTCCTGCAGCGCACGCCTCGCGGCCGGATCGCCACCCGGCTCGCCTATGAGCACCTGGGGCTGGAGGCCCCCGGCGTCGACCATCAGGGCAGGCTCCTCTAGCGGGTTCCCCGGTTCGGCCGAAGGATGACGGCGGCCATTAGGTTGTCCCCCTCCGATGGACACCGCCGAATTCCGCTACGAGCTGCCCGCGACCTCGATCGCCCAGGAGGCGGTCGAGCCCCGGCACGCGGCGCGCCTCCTCGACACCAGGGATCTCGGAGATCACCGCTTCTCCGATCTCCCTGGCCTTCTCCGGGAGGGGGATCTGGTCGTCGTGAACCACACCCGGGTGAGGAGGGCCCGCCTGCGGGGCAGGCGCCTCACCGGTGGTGCGGTCGAGCTGCTGGTGCTCTCTCCGGTCGGAGACGGCAGGTGGGAGGCCCTGGCCCGGCCGGCGCGCCGGCTGCGCGCCGGCACCGAGATCGAGGTGGGAGGGTCGAGGGTGGTGGTCGAGGATGATCCGGTCGAGGGAAGGGTGGTGCTTCGATCGTCGAGCGGGGATCTCGAACGGGAGATGGAGCGAACCGGCGAGGTGCCGCTGCCTCCCTACTTCACCGGTCATCTCGAGGATCCGGAGCGATATCAGACGGTGTACGCCAGACGCCCGGGGTCGGCGGCCGCCCCCACCGCCGGGCTCCACTTCACCGGGGCGGTGCTCGACGCCCTGTCGCGGCGTGGGGTCGCGGTGACTGGCATCGAGTTGGAGGTCGGGCTCGACACCTTCCGCCCGATCACCGAAGATCGGGTCGAGGCCCATGAGATGCACAGCGAGCGCCTGGTCGTGGACGAGGCGACGGTCGCCGCCGTCGAAGAGACACGCAGGAGCGGCGGCCGGGTGGTCGCGGTCGGAACCACGGTGGTGCGAGCGCTGGAGTCGGCGGCGACCGATGGCATCCTCCGCCCGTTGGACGCCAGGACCGACCTGTTCATCAGGCCCGGCCACCGGTTCCGCGTCGTCGATTTGTTGGTGACCAACTTCCACGTCCCCGGTTCGACCCTTGTGGTCCTGGTTGCGGCCTTCATGGGGGAACGCTGGCGGCAGGCATACCAGGTGGCCCTGGAGAGGGGGTATCGATTCCTGTCCTTCGGCGACGCCATGCTGGCGGAGCGTTCGCCGTGAGCACCCTTCGCTTTCGGGTCTTGGCCACGGATGGGGCCGCCCGGCGCGGCGTCCTGGAGACGGCGCACGGATCGGTGGAGACTCCCGCCTTCATGCCGGTCGGCACCCGGGCCACGGTGCGAGCGGTCGACTCGGCGGATCTGGAGACGGTCGGTGCCGAGATGGTCCTGGCGAACACCTATCACCTGGTGCTCCGCCCCGGTGATTCGGTGATCGAGTCGTTGGGAGGCATTCATCGATTCATGGCCTGGGACAAGCCGATCCTCACCGATTCGGGTGGATATCAGATCTTCTCGTTGGACCCGCGCCTCGACGAAGAGGGAGTCACATTCCGGTCGGCGTACGACGGCTCGGCACTTCGCCTGACACCCGAGGATGCCGTGGTCGTCCAGGAGCGAATCGGCGCCGATGTGGCGATGGTCCTCGACCACCTGGTCGGTCTTCCGTCTCCTCGGGAGGTGGTCGTCGATGCCATGGAGCGCACTCTGCGGTGGTCGGAGCGGGCGCTGGCGGTGCATCGGCGGACCGACCAGGCCCTCTTCGGGATCGTCCAGGGCGGTGTCGATGTCGACCTGAGGGCGGAGAGCGCCCTGCGGACTTCCGACCTCGGGTTCGAGGGGTTCGGGATCGGCGGGCTTTCGGTGGGTGAGTCACCCGAACAGCGCGACTCCGCCCTCGAGGCGGTCGCCGGGGTCCTGCCGGCGGACCGTCCCAGGTACGTCATGGGCCTGGGGGACACCGCCGGGGTGTTGGATGCTGTGGCTCGCGGATACGACATGTTCGACTGCGTGTGGCCGACCCGGCTGGCGCGCCACGGCAAGGTGTTCACCTCGAGCGGAGACTTCTCGGTGCGACTGGCAGGCCTCGCCGGCGACGAGCGCCCGCTGGATCCGGAGTGCGAGTGCCTCACCTGCCTTCGGTACTCCCGTGCCTACCTGCGCCACCTGGCGGTCACCGGCGAGCTGTCCGTGCACCGGCTCCTCACCATCCACAACCTGCAGTACACGCTTGGCCTCATGGCCAGGGCCAGGGAGGCGATCACCGCGGGGAGGTTTGTCGAGTTCCGGGAGCAGACGTTGCAGCGACGAACGCCCCCCGCCTGACAGGGGCTACTCTTCGAACTCCCCGGGGCGATCCTCCCGGGGTGGTTCGCGACTCCGGAGGACCGATGATCCAAATCCTCGCCCAGACCGCCGAGGACGCCGCCGCCGAAGGTTCGGCGTGGCAGGTGCTGATCCTCTACGCCGTGATCATCGGCGGGCTGTTCTACTTCCTGATGATCCGCCCTCAGCGGACGCGGATGCGCCGTCACCAGGAGCTCGTGTCGTCGATGGCGGTCGGTGACGAGGTCACGACCATCGGCGGGATCTTCGGCAGGATCGAGTTCCTCGACGACGAGAGTGCCGTGCTGCTGGTGGAGGGTGGCGGGCGACTGCGTGTGCTGCGCCGCGCCCTTGCCGGAAAGGTGACCCGGTAAGCGGATGACGCGTCGGTCGGCCCTGATCACCCTGGGGATGACGCTTGCCGTCGTCTATGGGGGCATGGCGCTCACCCAGTTGGGTGGCGTCAGGCCCCTGCTCGGCCTCGATCTCCAGGGCGGGTTCTCGGTGGTGCTCGAGGCCGAGGAAGGAACCGATCCCGAGGTCCTCGATCAGGCAGTCGAGATCATGCGCCGGCGCATCGAGGCCCTGGGCGGCGTGCAGGAGCCGGAGATCGCCGTGGTCGGCGACTCCACCGTCGAGGTGCAGCTGCCCGGCGTCACCGACCGGGATCGGGCACTCGAGGCCGTGGGAACCACGGGATCGCTCGAGTTCAGGCCGGTGCGTCAGGTGAGCCCCATCCCTGGGGTGAGCCCGGTGTTCTTCGGAGCCACCCCGACCCCAGAGCCGGAACCCGACACCACCACGACCACGGTTCCCTCGGTGGGCGGCACAACCTCGACCACGGCCGGCGAGGGCACGGCCTCGACCACCACCACGACCACCGTGCCGGAGGGGTCCACGACCACGGAGCCATCGACCACCACCACGACGCTCGATCCGACCGAGGGCATCGTGCTGCCCGCCGGGGTCACCTGGTGCGACGAGGTCGAACAGGCCGGATGCGTCGATCGGGAGTCGGGCCTGACCGTCGACCCCGATCCCACCCTGGACGCCTTCCTCACCACGGGCCCCGCCGGTGGGGACATCATCTATCACACCGCTCCCGCCCGGATCCTCGGCTCCGACCTCGAGGGTGCCCAGGCGCAGTTCTCCGGAGGCACATCAGGGAGCGGCAACGTCGTCGGCTCCTGGGTCGTGGTGCTCGACTTCACGGCCGAGGGCGGCGACAAGTTCGCCGAGGTGACCAGGGAGCTGGCCAACTACGCCATCGGCGATCCCAGGCGCCAGTTCGCCATCGTCCTCGACGGAGAGGTGCAGTCGGCGCCCCAGGTGTCACCCGAGGTGGATCCCAACACCGGGATCACCGGAGGCAGCGCCATCATCACCCTCGGCTCCTCGGCCGATCAGGAGGAGGAGGCGCGCAGCCTCTCCGTCGTCCTCCGCTACGGAGCGCTGCCAGCGGCCTTCGAGATCTCCACGGTTCAATCGGTCTCGGCGACGCTGGGGTCGGATTCGCTGCGCGCCGGCCTGATCGCCGGATTCGGCGGCCTGGCGCTCGTCGCCATGGCCATGATCCTGTACTACCGGGCTCTCGGGCTGGTGAACGTCATCGGCCTCACCGTGTTCGGCAGCCTGATGTTGATGGTCTTCTCCCTGCTCGGGGAGTGGCAGGGGGTCACCCTCACCCTTGCCGGAGTGGCCGGCGTGATCGTCGCCGTCGGCATCACATCCGACTCCTACGTCGTCTACTTCGAGCGGATTAAGGAGGAGGTCCACCGCGGTCGCTCGCTGCGATCCGCCATCGATCACGCCTTCTCGCGGTCGATTCGGACCATCCTCACCGCCGACACAGTGTCGTTCACCGGCGCCGTGCTGCTGTTCTTCCTGGCGGTCGGATCGGTGAAGGGCTTCGCCCTGGCCCTGCTGATCGCGACCGTATGCGACGTCCTGGTGGCGGTGTTCTTCACCCGTCCCGCAGTTGCGCTGGTGGCGATGTCGCGCCTCGGCGACGGCGGTCGCTTCTCCGTCCGCGGCGCAACCGGTCTGCCCCCGGAGGGCACCTCATGAGCGTCTGGCGCGACCTCTATCGCGGCGACACCCGGTTCGACTTCTTCGGCAACCGGAGGCGTTGGTTCACGATCTCCGGCGTGATCGTGGCGGTTTCCCTGTTCGCCCTGGTCTTCCTCCGCCTCGACCTCGGGGTCGACTTCGAGGGAGGGACGCTGGTCGAGTTCGAGAACCCCAATGCCGTTTCGGTGACTGCGGTTCGGTCGATCGTGGACGGTCTCGACATCGGGGGCGGGCGGGTCCAGGAGGTCGGTGGACAGGGGATTCGGGTGCAGACCGCCCAGCTCGACCCAGCCGACGAGGACCGGCTGGTCGACGCCCTCGCCGCACTCCTCGGCGAGGCTCCCGAGGATGCCAGTCGGTTGTCGGTTGGCCCCACCTTCGGATCGCAGGTCGCAGAGTCGGCCCTGCGGGCGCTGATCGTCTTCTTGATCGTGGTGGCGCTGTTCATGGCGTGGCGGCTCGAATGGAAGATGGCCGGGGCCGCCTTGATCGCCCTCGCCCATGACCTGATCTTCACCGCCGGGATCTACGCCCTGGTCGGTTTCGAGGTGTCGCCGGCGACGGTCATCGCCATCCTCACCATCCTCGGGTACTCGCTGTACGACACCGTGGTTGTGTTCGACAAGATCCAGGAGAACGTGCGGGAGAGGGGGGACCGCCACGCCTTCGGCTCGATCGTCAACCTCTCCATGAACCAGGTCCTGATGCGCTCCATCAACACCTCGCTGACCACGCTCATCCCCATCAGCAGCCTGCTGTTCGTGGGATCGTTCCTGCTGGGAGCCACCACGCTGCGCGAGTTCGCACTGGCGCTGTTCGTCGGGGTGGCCACCGGCACCTACTCGTCGATCTTCCTGGCGGCTCCGATCCTCGGCGTCTGGAAAGAGGGCGAGGAGCACTGGATCAAGGTTCGCCGGCGGGTGGAGCGCAAGGGAGCCGAAGACGACTTCGCTCCCACCCACGGCGCCACGGTGCCGGCGGCTTCGATGGTTGGCGCCACGGGCTCCGGGGCCGTGCCCAGGCCTCCGCGCAAGCGGCGCAAGCACCGCCGGTGAGTCCCGTCGGCCGATCTTGAGCCGAGCCGCCTCCCTACAATCCCTGGATGGATGGCCTGCGCGCCCTGATTCGTGACGTCCCCGACTTTCCCGTACCCGGGATCGTCTTCAAGGACATCACACCGCTGCTGGCGGATCCCAAGGCCTTCGCCGAGACGGTCGACCTCATGGCCGAGCCGTGGTCGGGCGATGGGATAACACACGTCGTCGGGATCGAGGCCCGGGGTTTCATCCTGGGAAGCCCGCTGGCGCTGCGGCTCGGCGCCGGGTTCGTGCCGATTCGCAAACCGGGTCGCCTCCCGGCAGCGACGCTGCGGCGCGAGTATCTCCTGGAGTACGGAACCGACGCCCTTGAGGTGCATGCCGACGCCTTCACCACCGCAGACCGGGTGCTGGTCGTGGACGACGTCCTGGCCACCGGTGGGACCGGCTCGGCGGCGGTGACCCTGGTGTCGATGCTCGGCGCCGAGGTGATCGGATTCGGGGTTCTGGTCGAGTTGGGGCTCCTCGAGGGTCGGGAGCGGATTCCGGTCGTCACCGAGGCGGTGATCCGATATGGCTGACCGGCCCCAGGACGCCGTCATGGCAGAGCTGGCCCCGGTGCTCGACGGATTCAGGACCCACTTCCCTCACGCCTCGGACAGCGTCATCCACCGCGCCTACGAGAGGGCGGCAGCCGCCCATGCCGGGCAGCTCCGCAAGTCGGGCGAGCCCTACATCACGCACCCCCTCGCCGTGACCCAGATCCTCGCCGGGTACGGCCTCGACGCCGAGACCCTGGCGGCCTCGCTGTTGCACGACACCGTCGAGGACACCGGGCTCACCCTCGACGAGATCCGTACCGAGTTCGGCGACACCGTCGCCGGCCTCATCGACGGCGTCACCAAGCTCGACCGGCTCCGTTACTCGTCGACCGAGGAACAGCACGCCGCAACCATCCGCAAGATGGTCATCGCCATGGCGCGCGACGTGCGCGTGCTGCTCATCAAGCTGGCCGATCGCCTTCACAACGTGAGGACGATCAGCCCCCTCTCCAGCGAGAAGCAGCAGCGCATCGCCACCGAGACCCTCGAGGTGTACGCACCCCTGGCACACCGTCTGGGCGTGCAGGAGATCAAGCACGAGATGGAGGACCGGTGTTTCGCCATCCTCCAGCCTCGTCGCCACGCCGAGGTGCTGGAGCTCTTGCGGGCGCGCGCACCCGAGCGCGACGCCTATCTGACGGCGGTGATCGACGAGGTACAGGCCATGCTCGGCGAGGCGGGGATCGCCGCCGAGGTGACGGGTCGACCGAAGCACGTCTACTCGATCTATCGCAAGATGGTCGATGGCGGTCGGACGTTCGACGAGATCCACGACCTGATCGGGATCCGGATCGTGGCCAAGGAGGTCGCCGACTGTTACGCCGCCCTCGGGATCGCCCACACCCGCTGGCCGCCGGTGCATGGACGGTTCAAGGATTACATCGCCATGCCCAAGTTCAACCTCTATCAGAGCCTGCACACGACCGTGCTCGGGCCCGGCGGCCGGCCACTCGAGGTCCAGATCCGGACCCGGGAGATGCACGACCGGGCCGAGCAGGGGATCGCCGCCCACTGGCGCTACAAGGAGGGCGGGGCCACCGAAGAGGACCTGAAGATCACCGGTGACCTTGCCGAGACCGCCGACGACTACGACAGTCCCAGTGAGTTCCTCGCCGGCCTCAAGCTGGACCTCTACCAGGACGAGGTCTTCGTGCTCACCCCGGGAGGTGCCGTGAAGACCCTCCCGCGCGGGGCCACGCCGGTAGACTTCGCCTACTCGGTGCACACCGAGGTCGGGCACCGGTGCACCGGAGCGCGGGTCAACGGTCGCCTGGTCCCGCTGAGCACCCGTCTCGAGTCGGGTGACATCGTCGAGGTGATCACTTCGAAGTCGGACTCACCCAGCCGCGACTGGCTGGGGTTCGTCCGGACCTCACGGGCGGCGGCGAAGATCCGTCAGTGGTTCAGCAGGGAGCGGCGGGAGCAGACCCTCATCGAGGGTCGGGAGCAGGTGACCCGGCTGCTGCGGCGAGAAGGTCTCGGCCTCAAGGCGGCGGAGAGGGACCGCAACCTGGCGGATGTGGCCGAGTCGCTCGGATTCAGGGACATGGATTCGATGTTCGTCGCCGTGGGCGCCGGGAACGTCCAGCCGGGCACGGTGATCAGCCGCCTGGTGCGGCTGGTTCGTCCCGACCTGGCGACGGAGGACGACGAAGACGAGGCCGGCCTCCTTCCGGCGGCGCCGCACCGCGTGACGACGGGCGGTGTCGTGGTCGAGGGCATGGACGACATGCTGGTCAGGGTGGCCAACTGTTGCACCCCGATGCCGGGTGACGCCATCGTCGGCTTCGTGACCGTGGGCCGCGGTGTGTCGATCCATAGGGCCGACTGCACCAACGTCGGCGCCCTGGGGGATCGATCGGAGCGGATGATCGAGGTCGGCTGGTCGGCCGAGGAGTCGGGGACCTATCGCGCCGCGGTGCAGGTCGAGGCCCTCGACCGCCCGCGCCTGCTGCGAGACGTGACCACGACCCTCTCGGACCTGGGAGCGAACATCGTCTCCTCGTTCAGCGGCACCAATCGCGATCGGGTGGCCATCCTTCGGTTCGAGATCGAGCTCTCCGACGTGACCACCCTCGATCGCGCCCTGACCGAGATGAAGTCGGTCGACGGCGTCTACGACGCCTACCGGCTGCTGCCGGGGAGGACTGACTAGTCAGCCAGGTTGCTCGGGAATGACGCTCAAGGCAGGGCGATCACCTCAAGCCGCCACCTCGAGTGGTCGATGACCACCATGTGAGCACATCAAGCGGCTCCGCGGCGCGTCGCGCCGAAGACGGGTTCACCATCGTCGAGGCGATGGTGGCCGTGACCGTGCTCGCCCTCGGGATCGTTCTCACCATGCAGCCCCTTCTCGGTGCCATGCATCGCGTCAACGATGCTCGCGTGGTCCTGGTGGCCGAGAACCTGGCCCAGGCCGAGGTGGAGGCGATCCGCGCCCTCGACTACGGCGACGTCGGGCTTCCCGGTCGAACCCCTTCCGGAGTCCTCACCGAGGACCGCACCATCACCGTCGAGGGCCGTGACTATCAGATCGAGGTCGATATCCGGTACGCCGGGTCGTTCACCGGGCTCACCGTCGTCCCCCAGGGCGGTGATGGCGTGCAGGGAAGCTGGGATCCGGGCGTGGACTACAAGATGGTCGTCGTCACGGTCACCGCCGAGGGGCGAGACACCGACCCCGTGGTGATGGAGACCATCGTCGCCCCCCGCCAGATCGGCGCCCACGAGGGGATCGCCAACGCCCGGGTGTATGTGGTGGCGTACGAACCGTTCGCCACGGGAGGGATGGCACTGCCGATCCTCTCCATCCAGAATGGTGTCGGGTCGACCATCTCGTCGGCCATGTCGGCCACGGAGCAGGTGTTCCCGGCGATACCGACCGGGGCCTACACGGTGATCCTCGGGCAGGCCAACGGATGGGTGATCCACCCCGACGACGTCGTCGCCGGGCTCACCGAGATCACGGCGGCCTCGGGGACCCTGGTGGAGACCACTCTGCGGGTGTACCGCCCGGCGACCTTGATCGCAGAGGTCGTCGATGCTTCCACGGGGTCGGCCATCGCCGACGCCCGGATCACCCTCAACCACCTGGAGAGCGGACGGATCACCTCGCTCGACGCCGGGGTCTACACCGCCGAGGGCCTGCTTCCCGGCGCCTACGACATCTCGGTGACCGCCGACGGCCACCTGCCCTGGTCGGCATCCTCGCTCAACGTGCCGGCCGGGTATCCGGATCCGGTGCATCTGCTGACCGTCGCCATGGAACCGATCGTGGTCACCACCACCACGAGCACGACGACGACCACGGTGGCAGGCAGCACGACCACAACCACCGTGGGGGGCACCAGCACCACCACCAGCACGAGCACGACGACCACCGTGGCCGTCCCCACCGCCACCGTGCTGGTGACGGTCCGCGACAACACCAACCGTGTGGTGAACGGCGCAACGGTCACGGCCAGCCACCCTTCGGGCGGCGAGACCGGCGGCTACACGGACTCCCGCGGCGAGGTGCTGCTCACCCTCGAGGCCGGCGTGAGCTACACGGTCACCGCATCGACCGACTGGGGTCACGGCCCCAAGTCCGGATCGGTGACCCCTGGGTCCCAGGCGAACCTCGATCTCAAGCTCACACGCCCCTCGGGCAAGGGGACGATGGTGCTCAAGGGTGGAACCCAGGCCGAGTTCCTCTTCCGCGAGGTGGGGATCAGCACCTGGAAGGTGATGCCCAGCAGCTACCTCGGCGAGGCTTCGTTCGTGGGCTACGCCGGGACCTACGACGTGGCCAAGCGATGCCTGGCCAACGGGGCGGTCCTCGGTCAGCGGACCGCCAGCGTCGCCGCCGACCGCAACCGATCGGTCACGATCAGGGGCGGAACCTGCCCGTGAGGCGGCGTCTCTCCTCCGATGACGGTTTCAGCCTGGTCGAGCTGGGGGTGGCCCTGGCGCTGTCGGGAATGGTGGTCGGCACCCTCGTCAGCGTGTTCCTCTCGTTCAGCCAGAACGTCGGCGACTCGGAGCGGCGCGCCGAGCACCAGGCGCTGTCTCGCGAACTGATCGCCGAGATCGTCGTCGAGCTGCGCCAGGCGGTGAGGGCGAACCCCAACGGCGACCCGGTGGAGAGCGTCGACTCGGATCAGCTGGTGTTCTACACGACCCAGGTGGGAAGCAGCGAGCCGGTGCGCACCGTGTACGCGCGGACCGATTGCAGCGCCGGCATCTGTGAGCTCTGGGTCACCCGCTACGCCGTGGACACCTTCGCCTCCGGGGTGTACACCTTCCTCACCACGCCCAGGGAGGAGAGCTTCCTGCTCGGGGGCGTCCTCGAGGACCAGCCGCTGTTCTACGGGATCGATTGGGTGGGGGATCCCAAGGTTCAGGTGCACATCGCCTCCTGCGGCGCCCCGGTCGCCTGCGACTTCCCGCTGGTCGGGATCACGCTGCGCTCCTATCCCCTCAACACCTCGGACGGCGCCCGGCAGGTCCTCGAGATCCAGGAAGAGGTGAGGATCCGCAATGGCTAGGCGCGACGAGGGATTCGCCATGATGACCGTGGTGATGGGGCTGGGGGCGATAGTTGTGCTCGCCACCGTCGTCTTCCAGGGTGCCCTGCGTGAGTACGACGGGGCCCAGTACCAGCGCCGCGACGACACGCTGATCGCCGGTGCCGAGGCCATGCTGGAGCGCTACGCCACCAAGCTCACCATCGACCCCCTCTACTACCTCTCCTGGGTGGACGAGGCCGAGCTTCCGAGGCGCTGCACCCAGAACGGCTCCTCGGGCAACGGCGACGTCGTCCAGCCCGGCAACGCCTGGTTCGACGACTGCTTCACCTGGACCTACGAGCCGCTCACCGACTACTTCTTCCACCCGCTCGTCCTGGGAGTCGCCGACAACCCGGCCGACGACGTCGGCGTGCGTATGACCGTGACGCCGCCCGAGTCGAGCGAGATCGGGGTGGGTGTGACCCTGGTGGCCACGCACGGCGAGTTCGGGCAGTCGCGCGCGGTGCAGGCTTCGGTACGCGCCGAGGCGATCAGCGAGTTCGCCTTCCTGGTCGAGGACGACCTTCGCTTCGGATCCGGGGCGAACATCCACGGCAAGGTCTACACCGGCGGCAACCTCGACTTCGTCCAGACGCCGGACCAGGGCAGGGTTCATCGCAACGCCTACGCCGAGGGGCTCATCGGCCGGACCGCCGGATACGGCCCGCCCGAGTTCGTCTCCGGAGCGGTTGGTTACGACTCCGGCGGGACATACCAGGACATCCGAACCCAGTACCCGGACCCGCTCGACTTCACCAACTTCTGGGACGACCTGGAGATCATCCGCAACGTCGCCTGCTACCGGGACGGACTGTGCCTCTCGGCGACCAACCCTGCCCTCAACCTCGTCCAGACGCCCACCGCCTGGCTGCTGCGCCCCACCACCAGCGGGTCCAATGCGCGGATCGAGGTCTCGGTGGCCTACTCGAACACGACCACCGGGTGCCTCACCGCCGAGGAGTGGTGGTGGTTGAACTCGCAGAACGCCGCGTGGACCCTCCTGGGGACCTACGACGTGCCACCGAGCGGCGTGGTCTGGGTGGAGGGGCACGCCGTGATCGGACAGCCCGGGGACACCTCCCGGATCGGGAGCTCGATGACGATCTACGCCGGGTCGCTGGGTGCGCCGCGCAACGTGATCCTCGCCAGCGACATCATCTATCAGTCGGGCACTTCGGGTACGACCGTCCTCGGCCTGATCGCCTCCGACGAGATCTGGATAAACCCATACGCCGTGGGAGGGGACGACGAGATGACCTTCTCGGCGGCGCTGCTGGGACAGGGCGGATCACTGAACGTGGCCCGCGACTGCGGCAGCAGCGGCAGCGTGATCCTTCCCTACTCGGGCGGGGTGCCGGTGTCCACCCTCCACACCAACGGGGCCATGGCCCTGAGGGACACCGGCGACGTCGCCGCCCATTTCGGCACCCGCAACTATCAGTTCGACCAGCGCCTGGAGACCATGCGCCCACCGTTCTTCCCGTTGATGCGCGAGACCTGGACCTATCAGGAGTGGTTCGAGGTCAACCTGCCCTGCTGGGCGACGGCGGCGGGGTGCGGATCCTGATCCGGTAGCGACGGGCTCTCCGGCGGTACCCGATCGACCCCGCCCTATCGTGGGGCCCATGCTGATCGATGGCGCCTCCCTGTGGCTGGCCGAGACGAACTCGTGGGTGTTCGCCGCCGAGAGGGGGGGCCTGGCGGTTGTGATCGACGCTCCCCCCGATCCCGATGGCGTCGGAGCCCTGCTCGCCCGTCACGAGCTGACCCCGGTGGCGTTGCTGGCCACCCACGGGCACGCCGACCACATCGGCGGGGCCGGCGATGTCGTCTCGCGGTTCGCCATGAGTGCCTACCTGCATCCCGACGACGGGTGGCTGGCAACCGACCCCAGAGAGCAGCTGAAGGCCCTCTGGGGGATGCTGCCGCCGGGCGAGTTCTCCTCACCCCAGCGTTGGGAGTCACTGTCCGACGGCGCCGTCCTCGCCCTCGCCGGGTTCGAGGTCGAGGTGATCCACACTCCGGGCCACACTCCGGGCCACTGCTGCTTCCACGTTCCGGCAGAGGGTGCCCTGTTCAGCGGCGACCAACTGTTCGCAGGATCGATCGGTCGCACCGACCTCCCGGGCGGCGACCATGGGGCGCTGATGCGAAGCATGGGCGAGCGAATCGTCACCCTTCCCGAGGAGACGGTGGTCCTGCCCGGACATGGGCCCACCACTACCCTGGCGCAGGAGCTCGCCACCAATCCCTTCCTCGAGCGTTTCCGCAAGTGATTCCCCGGCTCAAAGGCACCGACGACATCCTTCCCCCCGACTCCGAGCGGTGGCGGCGGCTGCTGCGCGCCTTCGACGAGCTCGCCGAGCGCTACGGATACGACCTGGCGGTGATGCCGGCCATCGAGAGCACCGAGCTGTTCGCCCGGGGCGTCGGCGAGTCCACCGAGGTGGTGGAGAAGCAGATGTACACGTTCACCGACCGTGGCGGCCGCTCGGTGACGCTGCGTCCCGAGTTCACCGCGGGGATAGTGCGCGCATATGTCGATTCGGGTGCCTCCGGCGTGTTGAAGCTGGCGGCATCCGGGCCCCAGTTCCGCTACGAGCGCCCGCAGCGCGGTCGCCGGCGCCAGTTCTTCCAGGTCGACCTGGAGTATCTCGGCGAACCCGGGCCGAACGCCGATGTGGAGGTGATCGAGTTCTCCCACCGCCTGCTCACCATGCTCGAGGTGCCGGAACCGCAGGTGCTGCTCAACTCGATCGGAGATCCAGCCGATCGAGCCGCCTACCGGGTGGTGCTCCTCGACTTCCTGGCGGGTGTCGAGGGGGAGCTGTCGCCCGACGCCAGACGCCGACTCGCCGACAATCCGCTTCGGGTGCTCGATTCCAAGGCCGACGCCGAGGTGGTTGCGGACGCCCCGGTGCCGCTCGATCATCTCGGCGGGGAAGCCGCATCTCACTTCGCCAAGGTGCGGGCCGGGCTGGAGTCGCTGGGGGTTCCCTACGCGCTGGCTCCGAGGCTGGTGCGCGGCCTCGACTACTACAACCGCACCGTATTCGAACTGGTGTCGCCGGGCTTCGAGGCGGCACAGGCATCCCTCGGGGGAGGAGGTCGCTACGACCCTCTCGCCGAGATGATCGGGGCCGACCGGCCGGTTCCCGCCGTGGGCGTCGCCCTCGGCTGTGACCGGATCGTGGCCGCCATGCCCGGTCCCGCCTCGGGGCGTCTCGACCTCTTCGTGGCGCTCGCCGATCCGGAGCAGTACGGAGAGGCCGAGCGGTGGGTCAGCGACCTGCGGGCCCGCGGCCTGCGGGTCGACTGGTCTCCCGGCGGATCATTGAAAGCCCAGTTCCGGGCCGCCGACCGTTGCGGTGCGGCGGTGGCAGCCGTCGTCGGCGGTGAGTGGAACGCCGGTGAGGTCACGGTCAAGGACCTGACAACCGGTGAACAGTCGGTGGTGGAGATCGAGGAGGTGCTCGCTTGGCTACAGAGGTGATGAGGACGGCGCGCGCCGGCGAGCTGCGTTCCCCGGACAGCGGCCGACAGGTGCGGCTGGCCGGCTGGGTGGCTGCTCGCCGTGATCACGGTGGCATCCGCTTCTTCGATCTGCGAGACGGCAGCGGCCTGGTCCAGGTGGTGATCGATCCGATGCTCGATGCCGCCCTCGCCGACCGGGCGCAGGCCCTGCGCGACGAGTTCTGCGTGCGGGTCGAGGGAACGGTGCGCATCAGGCCCGAGGGCACGGCCAACCCCGAGCTCGGCTCGGGGGAGGTGGAGGTGGCGGCCACCGGGCTGGAGGTGCTGTCGACCTCGGACCCGTTGCCCTTCCAGATCGACGACCGCGCCGAGATCGACGAGATGCGTCGGCTCGAGTTCAGGTACCTGGACCTCCGCCGGCCAAGAGTGGCCCGCAACCTGATCGCCCGGTCGCGTGCGATGGGGGCGATTCGAACTTCGATGCTGGAGCAGGGGTTCCTCGAGGTGGAGACACCGACCCTCGTGAAGTCGACGCCAGAAGGGGCCCGTGACGTACTGGTGCCCAGCCGGCATCGTCCCGGCAGCTTCTACGCCCTGCCCCAGTCGCCGCAGCTGTTCAAGCAATTGCTCATGGTCGGGGGGGTGGAGCGGTACTACCAGCTTGCCCGCTGCTATCGGGACGAGGACTTCCGTTCCGACCGTCAGATCGAGTTCACCCAGCTCGACCTCGAGGGGGCGTTCTGGGACCGGGAGGGGGTGTTCGCCGCGGTGGAGCCGGTCATCGGGGCGACCGTCGCCGCCCTGCGTGGGGAGTCCGTTTCGGCACCGTTTCCCCGGCTCACCTGGGACGAGGCCATGGCCCGCTACGGATCGGACAAGCCCGACCTCCGTTTCGGCATGGAGATCGTCGACCTCGGCGAGGTGTTCGCCGGCAGCGGTTTTCAGGCGTTCGCCTCGGCTCTCGCCGAAGGGGGGATGGTCGCCGGGATCGACGCCGGGAGGCAGGATCTGTCGCGCTCCGGCCTCGACTCCCTGGTGGAGAGCGCCAAGACCCTCGGTGCCCGCGGCCTGGTGTGGATGGTGGTGGAGGAGGGCGGGGTGTTGCGATCCCCGATCACCAAGTTCCTGAGCCCCGATGAGCAGGCGAAGGTGATCGGTGCCTTCGGGGCGGCACCGGGTGATCTGCTCCTGATCGTCGCCGACGACCGCCGGAAGGTGCTTCCGGTCCTGGGTGCGCTGCGTCTCGACATGGGCCGGCCCGACGGCCACTCCGAGCTCAGGTTCGTCTGGGTGGTCGACTTCCCGGTGTTCGCAGTGGACGACGAGGGGGGGCTCAGCCCGGAGCATCATCCATTCACGGCCCCGCACTCGGTCGAGGAGATGCGCTCCAGTCCCCAGACCGCCCTGGCGCGCGCCTACGACCTGGTGGTGAACGGCGTCGAGCTGGGCTCGGGCAGCGAGCGGATCCACGACCCCGCCACCCAGAAGGAGGTGTTCGACATCCTGGGGATCTCCGACGAGGAGGCCGAGAACCGGTTCGGGTGGTTCCTGAGGGCGCTGCGTTACGGCACCCCTCCGCACGCCGGGTTCGCCTTCGGCCTCGACCGGCTGGTCATGGTGCTCCAGGATGAGCCCAACATCCGCGAGGTGATGCCGTTTCCCAAGACGCAGAGCGGATTCGATCCGATGACGGCTAGCCCGGGGCCGGTGGACGACACCCAGCTGGTGGAGCTGGGGATCGACCTCCGCCCGGAAGTGAGGGTCGCCCTCACCGGGGAGGTGCCGGCCGGTTGATGGACGACCTCTTCGCCGCCGACCGCGAGGCCCGGCGGCGCGGCGCCGAGCCGCTGGCGGCGCGGATGCGCCCCCGAACCCTGAACGAGGTCGTCGGGCAGTCCCATCTGCTTGCGCCAGGGGCGGCCTTCGGGGAGATGGTGCGTGCCGGCCGCCCGGTGTCGATGATCCTCTGGGGCCCGCCCGGAACCGGAAAGACGACGCTCGCCCTTCTCGTGGCCGAGGCGTCGGCGGCGGCGTTCGAGCCGCTGTCGGCGACGTCGGCCGGGGTCAAGGACGTGCGCGAGGTGCTCGCCGCCGCCCGCCACCGGCTCGAGGAGTCGGGACGGCGAACCGTCCTCTTCCTCGACGAGATCCACAGGTTCACCAAGGCCCAGCAGGATGCCCTGCTTCCCGGAGTGGAGGCGGGAACGGTGATCCTGGTCGGAGCGACCACCGAGAACCCGTTCTTCGAGGTGAACTCGCCGCTGATCTCACGCAGCACGCTGTTTCGCCTGGAGCCGCTGACCACAGCCGAGGTCGAGGGCTTGATCGATCGAGCGTTCCGCGATCCGAGGGGAGTGACGGATCCGCCCTCCATCACCCCGGAGGGACGCGCCCTGCTGGCGGGACGATGCGGAGGCGACGCCCGGCTGGCACTCACCGCCCTCGAGGTGGCCGCCCTGGTGGCCGCCGGACGCGGCGACGAAGCGGTGGGGGAGGCGGCGGTGGCAGAGGCCCTGCAGCGTCGGATCATCCCCTACGACCGCGCCGGTGACCGGCACTTCGACGTGATCTCTGCCTTCATCAAGAGCATGCGCGGCTCCGACCCGGACGCCGCCGCCTACTGGTTGCAGACCATGATCGCTGCGGGCGAGGATCCCGAGTTCATCGCTCGACGCATGGTGGTCCTGGCGTCGGAGGACATCGGCCCGGCCGACTCCAGGGCGCTCCTGGTGGCCGTGGCCGCCGCCCAGGCGGTGCAGTTCGTGGGGCTTCCCGAGGCGGCATACGCCCTCCACCATGCCGCCCTCTACCTTTCGGCGGCGCCCAAGTCGAACTCGGTGGCCGGCCTGTTGGCAGCAGCAGGGGAGGCGGTGGAGTCCTCGGCCGGTGCCGACGTGCCGCCCCACCTCCGCTCCACCGGATATCGGGGGGCCAAGGTGCTCGGCCACGGGGAGGGGTACCTGTATCCACACGATCACCCGGAGGGTCTGGTCGCCCAGCAGTACCTCCCCGACGGGATGGAGGACCTGGTCCTCTATCACCCGAAGGATGCCGGGGCCGAGCCCTCCATGGCCGAGCGGGTAGCCGCCGCCGACCGGGTCGGCCGCAGGCGCCGCCGCCGCTGACGCCGCAAGGCTCGACTTCGGGACTCCGGTACTCTCAGGGCTCCATGGCGACGCCTCCTCTCACCGGTGCCGAGATCCGCTCCGCATACCTGGAGTTCTTCCGGGAGCGCGGGCACACCGTCGTGCCATCTGCATCCCTCATTCCGACGGATCCATCGTTGCTTCTCACCGTCGCCGGGATGGTCCCCTTCAAGCCTTACCTGCTCGGTGACGAACCGGCCCCCTACCGCCGGGCCGTCACCTCACAGAAGTGCATCCGGACTGTCGACATCGACATCGTCGGCACCACCGCCCGGCACATGTCGTTCTTCGAGATGTTGGGGAACTTCTCGTTCGGGGACTACTTCAAGGAGAAGGCCATCCCCTGGTCGTATGAGTTCTCCACAGAGGTCCTCGGGCTGGATCCGGATCGGCTCTGGTTCACGGTCCACGAGAGCGACGACGAGGCGGCCGAGATCTGGATCGACGGTGTCGGAGTTCCTGCAGAGCGCGTGCAGCGCCGCGATCGCGACAACTTCTGGCAGATGGGGGTGGCCGGACCTGCCGGGCCCTCATCGGAGCTGTTCTACGACCGCGGGACCCAGTTCGGTCCCGATGGCGGGCCGATCGTCGACGAGGAACGCTTCATGGAGTACTGGAACCTGGTGTTCATGCAGTACGTCCAGGACGAGCCGTATCGGGTGGTCGGCGACCTGCCTGCCCGGAGCATCGACACCGGGTCTGGCCTGGAGCGGGTGGCGGTGATCGTCCAGGACGCCCCCAATGCTTTCGCCACCGATCTGGTGAGACCGGTCCTGGCGGCCGGAGAAGCAGCCACCGGCAGGCGGTACGGCGACGATCCGTCGGCCGACGTCGGGCTGCGCATCCTCGCCGACCACGGGCGAGCCATCACCTTCCTCATCGGCGACGGAGTGGTGCCTGCCAACGAGGGTCGCGGCTACGTGCTGCGGCGCCTGTTGCGACGCGCCGTGCGCCACGCCTGGCAGCTGGGTGCCGAGGAGGCGGTGACGCCGCGCCTGGTGGATGCCACCGTGGATGTGATGGGCGACGCCTACCCGACCCTGAGGCAGGGCCGTGACGGCATCGTCGAGACCGCAGAACGCGAGGAGCAGCGGTTCCGGAGGACCCTCGAGTCCGGCCACACCCTGTTGTCCGCGGAGCTGGGAGTCCTCGGCGAGGGTGCGGTTCTTCCGGGGACGACCGCCTTCAAGCTCCACGACACCTACGGGTTCCCGGTGGAGCTCACCGAGGAGATCGCTGCCGAGCTCGGGTTGACGGTCGATCGGACAGGCTTCGATGCCGAGATGGAGCAGCAGCGGACCAGGGGGCGAGCCGCCCGGGCAAAGGGCTCCGCAGGGGAGTCAACGGGTGCGTACAAGGACCTGCTCGACGCCCACGGCCCGACCGGGTTTCGTGGATATGAGCTGCTGGAGACCGAAGCCTCCCTGCTCGCCATCCTGCGCGACGGCGAGCCGGTCGACTCCGCTCCCGAGGGCGCCGACGTCGAGGTGTTCTTCGATGCCACCCCCTTCTACGGGGAGTCTGGTGGGCAGGTGGGGGACACCGGGACCGCCACCACGGCGACGGGCAGGCTCCGGGTGACCGACACCAGGCTTCCACTGCCCGGCCTGCACGGTCATCGCGCTCGGGTGGAGCGGGGGAGTGTCGAGGTGGGCCAACAGGCGCTCCTCTCGGTCGATGCGGGGCGCAGGGAGCGCATTCGCAAGAGCCACACCGGCACCCACATCCTGCACTGGGCGTTGCGCGAGATCGTGGGTCCCCATGTGCATCAGGCGGGATCCCTCGTGGAGCCGGGGCGCCTGCGCTTCGACTTCTCCCACTTCGCCGCACTCGACGAGGAAGAGGTGCTCGCCGTCGAGCGCATCGCCAACGAACGGGTCATAGAGAACGGGGCCGTGAAGTCCTATCAGGTGTCCCGGGCCGAGGCCGAGGAGCTGGGGGCCCTGGCATTCTTCGGCGACAAGTACGGGGACCAGGTGCGCGTGGTGGAGGCGGGTTCGTACTCGCGCGAGCTGTGCGGCGGGACCCATGTTCCCACCACGGGCCAGATCGGGCCTCTGGTGGTGCGCGCCGAGTCCTCGATCGGTTCCAACCTTCGCAGGATCGAGGCCCTCGCCGGGTCGGCCGCCTACGAGTACATGACCGGCCTGCGTCGTCAACTCGATGAGGCGGCGTCGCACCTACGGGTTCGGCCAGATGAGGTGGCGGGTGCGGCCGCGGCAGTCGTGGCCCGCTCCAAGGCGCAGGAGGATCGCATCGAGGAGTTCGAACAGGAGAGCCGGTCCCGCATCGCCGCCGAGATCGCTGCCGGAGCGGTCGACCGGGCCGGGCGGAGCCTGGTCGTGGTCGAGACTGGGAGTCTCGATCCCGAGGCGCTACGTCTGCTGGCACTTCAGGTGCGCGATCGGATGGGCACCGGGGTGGCGGTTCTCGGATCGAGGCGCGACGGCAAGGCCGGCCTGGTTGCGATCGTGTCGCCCGATCTGGTGAAGTCCGGAATCTCCGCCGCCGAGATCCTGCTGCCGGCGGCTCGGGCGGTCGGTGGCGGCGGGAGTCGCGATCCGGAGCTGGCACAGGCCGGCGGTCCGCACGGTGATCGGTTGGGAGACGCCTTGGAAGAGGCGCGCCGTGGCGCCGTCGCCGCGTTGGAGGCGTGACGGTGGGCCGGGTGCTGGCACTCGATCCCGGCGAACGGCGGGTCGGTGTGGCGGTGAGCGACCCCTTGCACATGATCGCCCAGCCGGTGGGAACGATCGACCCCAAGAAGGACCTGGAGGGTTCGGTTCAGAACCTGATCACCCAGTGGGAGGTGGAGAGGGTGATCGTCGGGCTTCCCGTGAGGCTCGATGGTGGAGAGGGCGCTGCCGCCGAGGGCGCCCGGCGGTTCGCCGATGTCGTCGCCGCCGCCTGCTCGATCCCGGTCGAGATGTACGACGAGCGCTTCAGCACGGTGGTGGCCGAGCGGGTGATGATCGAGGGTGGTGCCCGGCGCCGAGTCCGTCGGGAGCGGCGCGACTCCGTGGCCGCCGCCGTGTTCCTGCAGGGGTGGCTCGATCGGGATCGGCGATGAGCCTCGAACTCGAGAGGTATCGACCGCCTCCTCGTCCCGGCCGGTCACGAGCGATCAGGGCGCTGACTGCCATGGCGATCACAGCCGTCTCGTTGCTCGCCGCCTACGCCGGGGTGAAGTGGCTGGCGGCGGAGGTGAGTGATCTGATCGCCGGACCTTCGGTTTCCACCGTGGCTCCGGGAATCCCCGTCGAGTTCGAGGTGGAGCCCGGCGCCAGTGCATCGCAGATAGCGCGCGACCTGGCGGCTGCTGGTGTCGTCGAGTCGGCCTCGGCGTTCGATCGCGTGGTGCGGGAGCAGCGGGCCGCCGATCGCCTTCAGGCGGGCGTCTATCAGTTGGAGACGGGGATGGCGCCGACGGCCGTCCTGGCCCTCCTCATGGAAGGACCTCCTCGGTCCTTCTACCTGCTCACCGTGGTCGAGGGGCTCACCACGGCGCAGATGCTCGAATCGGTTTCCCGCCAGACGGACATCCCCTTCGAAGACCTCACCCGGGTGTTGCTCGACGGGACCGTGACCAGCAGCCTGATGCCGGGAGACGCGACCGCGTTGCAGGACTGGGAAGGTCTCCTCTTCCCCGACACCTACGAGTTCGCTGCGGATGCGACCGCCGCCGACATCCTCGACCGGATGGCGCGCACCGCCGAGCAGAGGGTCGCATCGATCGATTGGAGTGCGCTGGAGGCAGCCGGCTACACCCCTTATGAGGGGTTGATCATCGCCTCCGTGATCGAGCGCGAGGCGGTTCTCGACGACGATCGGCCGCTGGTGGCAGGCGTCATCATGAATCGCCTCGAGGCGGGCATGAAGCTGCAGATGGACGCCACCGTCGTCTATGCACTGGGCGGGCTGCCGCCCGGCGGCTTGACCCTGGCCGACCTCGAGGTCGACTCGCCGTACAACACCTATCGGATCTCCGGCTTGCCTCCGACTCCCATCGCCGGGGTGGGGCCGGCTTCGCTGGCCGCTGCGGCCTCGCCGGCGGAGACCGACCATCTCTACTTCCTGGTGGCCGACGACACCGGAGCGCTGCGCTTCACCGCCGACTTCGACGAGTTCATTCGCTGGCAGCAGGAAGGCGTCGGCGGGTGACCTCGGGAACGAGGGTGGTCGGGGGTCCGGCCGGCATCCGCCTGGCGCTCCTCGGCGATCCGGTGGGCCACTCGCGCTCTCCTGCCATTCACTCCGCGGCGCTCGCCGCTCGCGGCGTCGCCGGGCGGTACGAGGCCAGGCGTGTCGACGAGGCCGGCCTGCTGGCGGCGTTCGAGGAGATCCGATCCGGCGAACTCGATGGGGCAAATGTGACCACCCCTCACAAGGCTCGAGCAGCAACCGCCTGCGATCATCTCTCCCCCGAGGCTCGGGCGGCCGGTGCGGTCAACACGGTTGCAGCCACCGGCGAAGTGTTGTTCGGCTGGAACACGGACGCCGTCGCCGCCGGGGAGATGGTGGCGACCCTTCCCGAAGCGCCGATCCTGGTCCTGGGCGCAGGACCGGCCGCCGCCGCAGTCCTCGTCGGAGTCGACGACCACCAGCGGATCGTGTCGGCGCGCCGACGCTCTGCCGCCCAGGCGCTCGCCGATCGCCTGCCAGGGCCCATCGCCGTGGTCGAGTGGGGAGCTCCGCCACTCGAACCGGTGGTCCTGGTCAACGCCACCAGGATCGGGATGGTGCCCGGAGAAGGCGCCTCGCTGCCCCTCGATGGTGTTCGTGGGGTGATCGACCTGCCGTACGGCGACACGCCCACCGATCTGGTGAAGGCGGCAGGCGCCGCCGGGATCCCTTTCAGGGACGGGGTCGATTTCCTGGTGGCCCAGGCGGCGGCGGCGTTCGAGATCTGGACCGGTGTGGTCGCTCCGCGCGCCGTCATGCATGCCGCCGCCACTGGCACCTGATCGCTCAAGCCCGCTGACATTGCTGCCGAAATCCACCGTGATGGGCTGATCGCGGCCCCGGAGGAATCGTGGCAGAGAGCCGTCCACTCGGATCGGTGCTGGTCGACTCGGGCATGGTGTCCGACGAGGACATGGACCGCGCCCGCGGGATTCAGGCCGAGTCCGGCGAGGCGCTGACCGAGGTCCTCGTCGATGAGGGCATCGTCGAGGAGATCGAGCTGGTACGCGCCCTGGCGCGCCACATCGGCGTCGAGTTCATCAACCTTGCCGAGAGCAACATCGATCCGGCGGCCGCCGCCCTGATCCCCGACACGCTGGCGCGTCGCTACGCGGTGATCCCGGTCGCATTCGAGGGCGAATCCCTGGTGGTCGCCATGGTCGATCCGGGCAACGTGCTCGTGCTCGACGACGTAAGGGCGATCACCGGGCGCCGGATCATCCCCAGGATCGCCACCCGCGCCGACATCGTCGATGCCATCCGGCGCCTCAGCAGGTACGACGAGTCGGTGGCCGATCTTGCCGAGCAGGTCGGCGACGATCTCACCGAGGAGGACATCGGCACCATTCAGGCGGCGGTCGACGAGGCCCCGATCGTGAAGCTGGTGAACACCCTGATCACTCGCGCGGTGAACGAACGCGCCTCCGACCTCCACATCGAACCCGGTGAGCGCGACCTGCGGGTGCGCTTCCGCATCGACGGCGTGCTCCACGAGGTGATGACCACCCCGCGGTCGGTATCCGGCGCCGTGGTGAGCAGGCTGAAGATCATGGCCGATCTCGACATCGCCGAACGCCGCGTCCCTCAGGACGGCAGGGTGAGCCTTCGCGTCGGCGGCCGTCCCATCGACCTGCGGGTGGCCACGCTGCCTTCGATCTATGGAGAGAAGGTGGTGCTGCGAATCCTGGACAAGGACGACGCCATCCTCGGCCTCCCCGAGCTCGGGTTCCTGCCCCGCTCCCTGGAGCGGTTCTCCAAGTCGTACACCCGTCCCTACGGGGCGATCCTGGTCACCGGCCCCACCGGTTCGGGAAAGACGACGACGCTCTACGCCACGCTCGACATCCTCAACCGCCCCGAGGTGAACATCATCACGGTCGAGGACCCGATCGAGTATCGGCTCCCCGGGATCACGCAGGTCCAGGTCCATCGCAAGGCGGGCCTGCAGTTCGCCACGGTTCTCAGGGCGATCCTGCGAAGCGACCCCGACATCGTGCTCGTGGGCGAGGTCCGGGACACCGAGACCGCCAAGATCGCCGTCGAAGCAGCCCTCACCGGGCACCTCGTGCTCTCCACCCTGCACACCAACGATGCGGCGTCGTCGATCGGTCGGCTGATCGAGATGGGCGTCGAGCCGTACCTGGTCGCCTCGGCCATCGACTCCATCCTCGCCCAGCGGCTCGCCCGGCGACTCTGCGACCGCTGCAAGGAGCCGCGGCAGGCTTCGGCCGAGATGATCGGTGAGATGGGCCTCGACCCCGCCGACGGACCGGTGACCATCCACTTTGCCACCGGTTGCAAGATGTGCGCCGACACCGGATACCGCGGCCGGGTGGCGATCAACGAGGTGCTGCTGGTTACCGAGGAGATCGAGCGCATGGCAGTGGAACGCCGCCCATCCAACGAGGTGAAGATGGTCGCCGTGGAGCAGGGGATGTCGACTCTGCGAGCCGACGGGATGGAGAAGGTCCGCCTCGGGATGACCACCCTCGAAGAGGTCCTGAGGGTGGTGGTGTGATGGAGGCTCCGGTGACCGTCCGTCAGCTCGGCCAGGCCCTGGTCGATAGGTCGGTGCTCACTCCCGAAGAGTTCGAGGCCGCCCTGCTCGCTGCACAGACCGCCGGCGTGCCCGCCGCGGTGCATCTGATCGAGTCGGGGCGGGTGAGCCGTCCGGAGGCTCTGGCCGCGGTCGCCTCCCGCCTGGGGATAGAGTTCGTCGACCTCGACGACGCCGTTCCCGAACAGATGGCACTGCAGCGACTGTCACGCGAGGCGGCCCGTGCCGAGATGGCCCTGCCGCTTCGGATCGACGCCGGATCCCTGGTCATCGCCACCGACGATCCCCTCGACCTCGGCCGAAGGGAGCGCCTCACGCGGGCGGCGCGCAGCGACGTCACCCTGGCGCTCGCCTCGCGTTCGACACTGGTGAGGGCGATCGAGGCCGCATACGAGCCAGGCAGGCAGCCGGTCATTGCCGCCGCTCCGCCCGGACCCGCCCCCGAGAGCGCCACGCGGGTCGAATCCGGGTATCACGTGAACGACCTGCTGGCGGAACTGATCGACCAGGGCGGCTCCGACCTTCACCTTGCTGCCGGTTCGCCGCCCCAGATTCGGATCAATGGGGACCTGCAGCCGGTCGGTGACTACGAGAGGCTGCTCCCGGCGCAGATCCGTTCGCTCACCTACGCCATCCTCTCGGGGAAGCAGCGCGAGACTTTCGAGGAGAACCTGGAGCTCGACTTCTCACATCCGGTCCCCGGGAAGGGACGCTTCCGGGTCAACCTGTTCCATCAGAGGGGCTCCGTCGGAGCGGTGATGCGAGCCATTCCCAGCAGCATCCCCACGATCGAGGATCTGGGGCTGCCTCCGGTGGTGCGAGATCTGTCCGACATGCGCCGGGGCCTGGTGCTGGTGACCGGAATCACCGGATCCGGGAAGTCGACGACGCTCGCCGCCATGCTCGACGCCATCAACTCGTCCCGAGCGGCGCACATCATGACCGTCGAGGACCCGATCGAGTTCATGCACCACCACAAGATGTCGCTGGTCAACCAGCGCGAGCTCGGCGGCGACACCCGAACCTTCGCCGAGGCCCTGCGCCGCGCACTCCGGCAGGACCCGGATGTGATCCTGGTCGGTGAGATGCGCGACTTGGAGACCATGGCGACCGCCCTCACCGCCGCCGAGACCGGCCACCTTGTCCTGGCAACGCTGCACACCAAGGACGCCCCCGGTTCGGTGGAGCGGATCGTCGACGTGTTCCCGCCCCACCAGCAGCAGCAGATCAGGGTGCAGCTGGCGGAGAGCCTTCAGGGTGTGATCAGCCAGCAGCTGCTCCCGACGGCCGATGCCAAGGGACGGGTGGCGGCGGTCGAGATCCTGGTCGGCATCCCGGCGGTGCGGAACCTGATCCGGGAGGGCAAGGGCCATCAACTGCGCAGCGTGATGCAGACCGGTGGCAAGCACGGCATGCAGACCATGGACGCCGATCTGGCGCGGCTGGTCCGCTCCGGAAAGGTCGATCCGACCGTCGCCACGAACCGGGCCTACAACCCGGATGAGTTCACCAACCTCCTGGGAGGCAAGACGCGATGACCACCACCACGTTCGAGTACCGCGCCCGCGATCGCCGCGGCACCGTCCACTCCGGAGCGGTCGAGGGATCGTCCTCGGCGGCGGTCGCCAGCAGCCTGCGCGAGAAGGGTCTGGTTCCCCTCAAGATCGCCGAACGGCGCGACTCGGCTCTCCAGAAGGAGATCTCGATCCCCGGGTTCCGCAAGAAGGTGAAGCCGAAGGAAGTGGCCATCTTCAGCCGACAGCTGGCGACGATGGTCAACTCCGGGCTCACCCTGATCCGGGCCCTCTCCATCCTCGAGGAGCAGACCGACAGCCAGTTGCTCGCCGGCATCATCGGCGATGTCCGCGGCCAGGTGGAGCGGGGAAGCTCGCTGTCCGTGGCGTTGGAATCTCATCCCCAGGTCTTCAACCACCTCTACGTCTCCATGATCCGCGCCGGCGAGGTCGGTGGTGCCCTCGACGAGACCCTGGTGCGAATCGCCGACACCCTCGAGGCTGCGGTGCGCCTGCGCTCCAAGGTGAAGTCGGCGATGGCCTACCCCGTGGTGGTGCTGGTGCTGATCGTGCTGATCGTCGCCGGGATGATGCTGTTCGTGGTGCCCATCTTCGAGAACATGTACGCCGATCTGGGCGGCTCGCTGCCACTGCCCACCCAGGTGCTGATCGGGATCTCGGGGATACTCACCACCTTCTGGTGGGTGTTCGTGGCCCTGACCGCGGGTGCCGTGTTCCTGTTCCGGCGGTGGAAGGCGACCCCCGAGGGGCGCTATGCATGGGACAAGCTGAAGCTGAGGCTTCCCATCTTCGGGAAGGTGGTGCAGAAGATCGCCATCAGCCGCTTCGCCCGGACCTTCTCCGTGCTCAGCCGCACGGGAGTGCCCGTGCTCCAGGCACTGGACATCGTGTCGGTCACCTCGGGCAACGCCCTCGTGGGTCGCGCCATCGACGAGGTCAAGCTCTCGGTGAAGCGAGGCGAGTCGCTGGCCGGCCCACTGCAGCGCCATGACGTCTTCTCGCCGATGGTGGTCCACATGATGGCGGTGGGCGAGGAGACCGGGGCAATCGACACCATGCTCTCCAAGGTCGCCGACTTCTACGACCAGGAGGTCGACGACACGGTGAGCGCCCTGACCTCGCTCATCGAGCCGCTGCTCATCGTCGTGATGGGTGTGGTCGTGGGCGGGATCCTCATCTCCCTCTACCTCCCGATGTTCAACATCGCCAACCTGATCCAGAGCTGATCCGGGTTCGCCGATCGCCGTCGGAGCTGGGGTTCGGGCGCGCCTGCGGAACCCTGTCGAGGACTAGTCACCTCGTTCCACGAGATGACACCCGCTTCCGTCAGAAGTGCCTCAAGTGGCGGCCACGGTCGCGCCGATGAATGGGGGAGTCCAGCCAACCGGCTGGCGAACCGAGATCCAGGAGGTTCTCACAATGCTGAAGACCATTCGTCGGGCCATGCGCCGCGACGAGGGGTTCACGCTCATCGAGCTCATGGTCGTGGTGATGATCATTGCAGTCCTCATCGCCATCGCCATTCCGTCGTTCCTCGGGTTCCGTAGCTCGGCCCAGGATCGTTCGGCACAGAGCGAAGTGCGCAACGTGCTCCTCGCCGAGAAGGCCTACTGGCTGGACAACGGCGACTACACCGAGACGGCGGCCAACATCACCGCGTTCGAGCCGAACGCAGTGATCAACGCCAGCCCGGCTCTCGGCGTGTACCTCGACCTAAACGCGGCGAGCGCAGACGTCGTCTGCATCACCCGCCAGTCCGACTCGGGGAACTTCTTCTCCGTGTGGGAGAGCGCCACGGCCGGCACGTTCTACGGGGCGACCGACCTCAGCGCCGCAGCCTGCCCGGCTGCTGCACCTGACGCTTACGCCCAGGGCGGCTGGTAAGACCCCTGCGGGCGCCTGATCGGCGTCCCAGGTCCCACGGTCGGTCACATGATCGGTCGTATCCAGGGGGCGGGAAATCCCGCCCCCTGGTCGCGTCCTGACCCGGTTAGCCTCCGACGGCGGTTCACCCGAGGAGGGTCATGATCATTTGGGGAGCGGCCTTCGCCGGGCTCCTGATCGGCAGCTACGTGAACGTGGTCGCCCACCGCGTTCCGCTCGGCAAGGGCGTGGTGCGGTCGCGCTCCGAGTGTCCGGAGTGCGGCCACGAGATCGCTGCCGGCGACAACATCCCTCTGGTCTCGTTCCTACTGCTCCGGGGCCGCTGCCGGCACTGCGGGAAGCCGATATCGCTGCGGTACCCGGCCGTCGAGGCAGGCACCGCGATCGCGTTCGGCCTCGTCGCCTGGCTCATTGGGCCGTCGTGGGTGCTTCCCGCCTATCTGTGGGCAACCGCAGTCGTCGTCGCCCTGGTGGTCACCGACCTGACCCACCGTCGCATCCCCAACCGGATCCTGTACCCCGGCGTGGCAGTGGGCACGGCTCTACTCGCCGCCGGCGCCGCGCTGGAGGGGGAGATCGGCGCCCTGGGCCGGGCGTTGATCGGTGGCGGCGCCTACTTCGGAGGTCTGCTGCTACTGGCGATAGCGGCACGAGGAGGCTTCGGGTTCGGCGATGTCAAGCTGGCGTTCCTCCTCGGCGAGTTCACGGCCTATCGGTCTTGGGGCGCGCTGCTCACTGCGGTCATGGGCGGGTTCGCGGTCGGAGGGCTGATCGGAATCCTGCTGCTCCTGGCGCGACGCGTGGGCAGGAAGGACGTGATCGCCTTCGGCCCGGCGATGACCCTGGGCGCCGCCATCGGGCTCGGGTTCGGTGAGGCTATCTCCTCCTGGTATCTGGGCCTGTGAGCCCTTGGTTTGTGGGTGGCGGCCAGAGCATGGCGCGCAGCGCGCAAGAGTGATTCGCCTTCTGCGCAGCGGTGCTTGGTGATGGGGTGGCAGCCCGTTAGCCTGTGATCACATGGGCGTAACTACACGCCTGTGAGACAGCGAGGAGCCGTGATGGTTCCCATCGAAACCATCTGGAGAGCTGCCCCATGTCGGTGACGGTCGGGCTCGACATCGGGTCGGAGGCGGTGCGCGCCGCAGTGGTGGAGACCGCCAAGTCGGGCGCAGTGCTGAGGCGCTTCGCCGAGATGCCGTTGCCCCCGGGCGCCGTTCGGGCAGGAGACATCGCCGACGAGGACGCCGTGACCGAGGTCGTGGCCGCACTCTGGAAGCGAAACCGGTTGCCGCGCAAGCGCGTGGTCGTCGGCATCGGCAACCAGCGCGTGATCGTCCGCCAGGTGGAGGTCACCCACCTGGAGGAGGACGAGATGGCGGATGCCCTTCCCTTCCAGGTTCAGGACGCCATTCCCATTCCCGTAGAGGACGCCGTCCTGGACTTCGTGCCCCTCGAGGAGTACACCACTCCCGAGGGCGACCTGATGATGTCCATCCTCGTAGTGGCCGCCCAGCGGGACATGGTCGAAGGCCTGGTGCGAGTGGCCACCGGTGCCGGTCTCGGCGTGCTGGCCATCGATCTCCAGGCGTTCGGCTTGGTCCGAGCCGCATTCGGCACCGACCTGCTCGAAGGCGGCGACGGACCACAGGCGCTGCTCGACATCGGGGCGTCGATGTCCCAGGTGGCGATAGTGCGCGGTGGGATCACCCGTTTCGTGCGGATCCTTCCGACCGGCGGGGAGCACTTCACCGAGACCTTGATGACCGGCATGTCACTCAGTCGCGAGGACGCAGAGGCGATGAAGCGGCGTGTCGGAGTCGTCCCGGAAGGTGCGGTTGCAGGGGATGACGAAGAGTCGCTGGCCCGGCGCATCCTCACCCGGACGGCGGACGCCCTGATCGACGAGATCCAGGGTTCCATCAACTACTACCTGACGCAGGCGGGGGAGCACGCCCTGGAGCGTCTGGTGATCTCGGGAAACGGCGCACGCCTTCCGCACCTGGCCAACCGTCTGGGACGCACACTGGCCACGCGGGTGGAGCCGGTGCGGGTACTGGACCAGGTGGCCGTGGGCAGGCTGCAGATGACCGAGGCCGACCTGCTCGCCCTGCAGCCCGTCCTTCCCGCCGCCGTCGGGCTCGCCCTGTGGGGCTCCTTCGTGGTGCCGCCTACGAACCGATTCGCCCATGTCGCCTAGGAGCATGCCGTGAGGCCGATCAACCTGCTGCCGCCCGAGGTCGCAAGGGAGAGGTCCCGTCGCCGCAAGGTGGCCCTCGGCGTGGTGGCGTTCTTGGCCTATCTGGTGCTGCTCGGCGTGGGCGTCTTCTACTGGAGCGGAAAGGTGTCGACTGCCGCCGAGGAGCGCGACGCCCAACTGGTGATCAATCGAGACCTGGAGCGGCGTGTCGCCGCTCTCGGCGAGAGTGCTCAGATCCAACAGGACTTCGAGGCCCGGGCCACGTTGGTCCGCACCGCCCTGGAGGTGGACGTCGACTGGGGGATCCTGCTCAACGACCTTGCCCGTCTGATCCCGCCGAGGGTGTGGGTGGAGACCTTCAACGGTCGTGTGGAGGCTTCGACCATCCCGGGACTGCTCGGCCAGGTGTCGTTCAGCGGCGTCGGCTTTTCGTTCCCGGACGTGTCCGAGTGGCTGCGATCGCTGGACTCGACCGAGTTCGCCGGCCTCACCGCAGGATGGGTGAGCACGGTGTCGCAGGGCGTCATCGGTGAGGAGGAGGTCGTCACCTTCTCATCGACGGCGGTGCTGACCGATCGGGCGGCCTCGGACCGAGCCGATAGCCTGATCCCGGAGGTGCCGTGATGAAGCGCAACCTCCTGCTCGCCGTGCTCGGCGTACTCCTCATCACGGTGCTGTGGTGGATGTTCCTCATCAGCCCCCGCAACGGCGAGATCGCCGATCTGGAGCGCGAGACGTTCGCGGCGGTGGACACCGAACAGAGGCTGCGGGTGCAGATCGTGCAGTTGGAGGAGATCAGCGAGAGCGAGGACGAGTACGTCGAGGCGCTCGACTCGCTAGCCGCATTGATTCCCACCGAGCCGGAACTGGACGAGTTCATCGAGGACATCGATGCCCTCGCCCAGGCGACCAGCGTCGACCTGCTGACCCTGGCGCCGTCAACCCCTGCGGCACCGGTGTCCGAGACCAGCACCCTTCGCGACATCCTGGTGTCCTGCGAGATCGAGGGGGAGTTCTTCGAGATCCTCGGGTTCCTCTTCGGGCTCACCGACATGGAGCGCCTGGTGCGCGTCGATGCGGTGTCGCTGTCTTCGAGTGAGTCCGAGACGGGTGCGATCATCATCTCGGCGGGTCTCGAGCTTCGCCTCTTCACGCTCAGCGGCTTGATCCCCGCCGAAGGTGCGGAGGGGGCTGCCTCCGCCCCCGAGCCCGATGACGGGGGAGGCGACACACCATGACCGGGGCGAAGCGGACTGCGGTCTCGATCGTCGTCGCCACGGCACTGGTCGCCACCGCACTGGCATCGATGTGGCTGATGGCCTCGGCCGGTGTCTTCTCCAGTGGCCAATCGCAACTGCCCAGTTCACCGGCGGGGGCTGGCCCCCTGGTGACCTCGGCGCTCGGTGGATTCCAAGTGGACGACGACTACCCGGTGGGACAGCCACGGGACCCGTTCCAGCCCCTGATCACTACCCCACCACCCGATGAGACCTCGACGACCTCGGCCGGTGGCACGACGACGACCTCGGCGGGAGGCACGACGACGACCTCGGCCGGTGGCACGACGACGACTTCGGCGGGAGGCACGACCACCACCACCGGGGACCAGCCCTCGGGAGTGAGGGTGACGCTCTGGGAGATCAGGAGCGAACAATCGGGACTGGTCGCCGTGGTCGAGGTGGACGGTGTCAGCCACACGGTCGAGGTCGGGGACACCTTCGCCACCGATTTCAAGGTGGTGAGTCTCACCAGCAACGCCGGGGTCTTCACCTACAAGGGCAACGCCTTCACCCTGGCCGTGGGGCAGAGCATCCTCAAGTAGCGTCCCTCGGCATCGGTACCATCGGCGCCGATGCTGAGGTTCCTGACTGCAGGCGAATCGCACGGCCCGGGGCTGGTGGCCATCGTGGAGGGCCTTCCCTCCGGCCTGACCGTCACCGCCGAGATGCTGTCGGCCGAGCTCGAACGGCGGCGGCAGGGACACGGCCGCTCACGGCGCATGGCCCTGGAGCGGGACGATCTCGAGATCCTGGGCGGCGTTCGCTTCGGGCGTACCACCGGCGCACCGGTTGCGGTGTCGGTGCGAAACACCGAATGGCCACGCTGGCAGGAAGAGATGAGCCCTGCGCCCGGCGAGACTTCGCGGCCGTTGACCGCACCTCGGCCGGGTCATGCCGACCTTGCGGGAATGCTCAAGTACGCAACCCACGACGCCCGCGACGTCCTGGAGCGGGCGTCGGCTCGAGAGACTGCGGCTCGCACAGTCGTCGGGAGGCTGGCCAAGGAGTTGCTGGCGACCGTGGGCGTCGTGGTCATCAGCCATGTGGTCGCCATCGGAGACGCCACCTCGGGGGGGAATCGCCCGGGTCCCGAAGACGGGGAGGCGGTCGATGCCTCACCGGTCCGCTGCCTCGACCCGGCCGGGACCGAGGCCATGGTGGCCGCCATCGACCGGGCGCGGGAGGCACGCGACACCGTCGGCGGTGTGTTCGAGGTGATGGCCTACGGCGTGCCGGCCGGACTGGGCAGCCATGTCCACTGGGACCGGAGGCTGGATGCGACCCTTGCCGGGGCGGTGATGTCGATCCCCGGCGTGAAGGCGGTGGAGATCGGCGACGGGTTCACGCAGGCCACACTGTCGGGTTCGGCGGCACATGACGAGATCGAGTTCGGTCCCGGCGGGTGGGACCGCAGCAGTGACCGGGCTGGAGGCATCGAGGGCGGCATCTCGACCGGCCAGCCGCTCCGGCTGCGAGCCGCCATGAAACCGCTGGCGACCCTGATGAAACCGCTGCGCACGGTGGATGTGGTGTCCAAGGAACCTGCCGAGGCGATCCGGGAGCGGTCCGACGTGTGTTCGGTACCCGCTGCAGCCGTGGTCGCCGAACAGATGGTGGCCTGGGTGCTGGCATCGGAGGCGCTGCGGGTGTTCGGCGGCGACACCGTGACCGCCTTCGTCTACGGAGCCGAGGCGCACACCGTACGGCTGGCCGGATTCTGAGTGGCCACGCTCTGGCTGGTCGGGATGATGGGTGTGGGCAAGAGCACGGTGGGCCCGATCGTCGCCGAAACTCTTGGGAGGGAGTTCGTCGACACCGACGAAGAGGTCGAGCATCGATCCGGGATGTCGGTGGCCGAGTGGGTACGGCACGACCTGGCCGGTTTCAGGTCCCTCGAAGACGAGGTCGTCGAGGAGCTGGCCGGCGGGCCGCTGGCGGTGGCGTGCGGCGGCGGTGTCATCCTGTCCGGGAAGTCGCGGCGGCTCATGAGGAGGAGCGGCATGGTGGTCTGGCTGGTGGCGCCACTCGATGTGCTGGTGGCCCGGCTCGGGAGCGCCGAGGACCGACCACTGCTCACCGACGACCCAGCCGTCCGACTGAGACGGATTCTCGGCGAGCGCCGACGGCTGTATCGGCGGGCGGCGCACGCCGAGGTCGATGCGACCGGCACCGCGGAGGTCGTGGCAGGGGAGGTGGTGGCGGCATGGAACGCCTTCCGGTAGTCGGCGGCAAGGTCCTCTTCGGGCGTCGTCCGGATGCCGGCGAGCTGTTCGGCGACCTCATCCCGCGAAGGGTCGCCTTCCTCACCCAGCCGGGCCCACCGGCGGCCCATGCAGCCCGGCTCGCCGAAGCGGCCAGGGTTCTGGGGGCGGAGTCTCTTGTGCTGCCGGTGCCCGACGGCGAGGCGGCGAAGAGCCTGGAAGTCGCCGCCAGGGTGATAGATCGATTCGAAGAGGCGGGGTTCGAGCGCGCCGACATGGTGGTGGCGGTAGGGGGAGGAGCGGTCACGGACTTCGGGGGCTTCGTCGCCGGCATCTATCTGCGTGGCGTTCGATGTGGGCTGGTTCCGACGACGCTGCTGGGGGCGATCGATGCCGCCATCGGGGGCAAGGTGGCGGTGAACGCCCGCGGCAAGAACCGTATAGGACTGTTCCGGCAACCCGAGGTCGTGATCGTCGATCTGGACGTCCTCGACCAGTTGCCGGTCCACTTGGTGCGCCACGGGCTGGCAGAGGCCCTGAAGGTGGGCCTGGTGGCCGATCCGGGCCTGGTCGACATGGTCGGGGCGGCGCTTCCGGGTGGCTCCCTCGAGGGCATCGTGAGGGCTGCCATCACCGCCAAGACTGCGATCGTGGAGAGCGATCCGCTGGAGGGGGGCCGGCGCGAGATCCTCAACTTCGGGCACACGATCGGCCACGCCGTCGAGACGGTGAGCGGACTGCCCCATGGCGAGGCCGTTGCTCTGGGAATGGTCGCCGAGGCGTACGCCTCGGCGGCGGTCGCCGGCTTCTCCGATGCCGAGGCGGTGCGGGGGATGGTCGCAGCTCTCGGCCTGCCGGTGGAGGCTCCGGACATTGCCCCCTCTGCCCTCGATGACGCCCTCGGACTCGACAAGAAGCGGCGAGGTGCCGAGACACGAATGGTGCTCCTCGAGGCGATCGGGCGACCGCGGGTCGGCGTGGTGGGCGACGCTACCGTACGGGCCGCCCTGGCCGCCATCGGAATCGGAGGACGAAGCCCGTGAACCACGGATCGCGTATCGAGGCGCTGCGCACGACCCTCGACTCCCCACTCCTGGTGTCCCGGCTGCCCAACCTCAGGTACCTGACCGGCTTCACCGGGAGCAACGGTTATCTGCTGCTCGACCCGGCCGGATCCGACACCTTCGTCACCGACGGGCGCTATGGCGAGATGGCAGAAGGCCTGGTCGCCGCCCTCCCCGGCGTTGAGCTGGTCGTGTACACGTCGGGCATGTGGGATGTCCTGCGCCGTCTGGCGACCGCGGCGGGATCGGTTGCACTGGAGGAGGGTGGGGTCACCTGGGAGTTCGCCGACCAGTTCGCCTCCGAAACCGGTGTCCAACCCGGCAGGGCGGGCGGCGCGGTGGAGGAGTTGCGGCGCACCAAGTCGGCCGAGGAGATCGCGGCCCTTGGTGAGGCTGCGGCCGCCGGTGACTCCGCCTTCGCCATCATCGGCAGGCTGGCCGCCGGGGCCGATTCAGAGGTGGCACTGGGATGGGCGTTGATCGACGAGATGCGTGCCCGGGGAGCGGATGCAGCCGGGTGGGAGGCGATCGTCGCCGCAGGCGCGGGCGCTTCGATCCCGCACTACCGCTCGGGACGAGCCTCTGTGGGCCGAGGCCTGCTGCTTCTCGACTACGGGTGTGTGGTCGATGGCTACCACTCCGACATGTCGCGAACCGTCTGGTTGGAGGGCGAGCCCGACCATCAGATCGTCCAGATCCACGGAGCCGTGCTGGAGGCCCAGGAGGCGGGGCTGGCCGCCATCGCCGCCGGTGTCTCCTGTGGCGATGTCGACGAAGCGGCGCGCGCCGTGCTGCGGGCGCATGGATACGAGGAGCACTTTCTGCACAGCACCGGACACGGGGTGGGGCTCGAGATCCACGAGGCGCCGTGGGTACGGCGCGGCAACGACGATCTCCTGCGCGAGGGCGACGTCGTCACGGTCGAGCCCGGCGTGTACCTTCCAGGTGTGGGAGGTGTTCGGATCGAGGACATGGCCGTGGTCACCGCCGGTGGCTGCGAGGTCCTCACCCGATCCCCGAAGGGCCTGACCCTCTGATGGTCTCCACCAACGATGTGCGCCCGGGCATGACGCTCGACCTGGACGACGGCATCTTCCAGATCGTTCAGTACGAGCACGTCAAGCCGGGCAAGGGCAAGGCCTTCGTGCGCATGCGCCTCAAGAACCTGATCACCGGGGCGGTGGTCGATCGGACATTTCGAGCCGACGAGTCGGTGCAGCAGGCGATCGTCGAACGACGGGCTCATCAGTTCCTCTTCCGCGACGACACCGGATTCCACTTCATGGACGGCGAGGAGTTCACGCAGCTCACCATGTCGGAGAGCGACGTGGGCGATGCGGCCTGGTATCTGATCGAGGGCGAGACGGTCCACCTCGCCCTGTACGGTGGGGGGCCGATCGGAATCGACCTCCCCGTGTCGGTCGAACTCGCCGTCGTGGAGGCGGAGCCCGGGGTCAAGGGGGATCGATCCTCGGCCGGGACCAAGCCGGCGACCGTGGAGACCGGGCTGGTGGTGCAGGTACCCCTGTTCGTGGAGAAGGGCGATCGCATCAAGGTGGACACCCGGTCCGGGTCGTACATGACTCGGGTCTCATGAAACCGGGGGAGGCCCGGGATGACGCCCTCGCCGCCCTCTACGAAGCCGACCAGCGCCACACCGACCCCGACCTGGGCACCTTGAGCCGGAGGGCAAGCGAGATGGTCGCCGGGGTGTGGGAGTGCCGCGATGCCCTCGACGCCGAGATCGCCGAGGTCGCCGCCGGATGGCGCGTCGAGCGGATGCCTCCGATCGACCGCAACATCCTTCGCCTCGGCCTCTGGGAGCTCCGCAATCGGCCGCACACGCCGGTGCCGGTCGTGATCTCAGAGGCGGTCCGGCTCGCCCGCCGCTTCTCGACCGGCCGCTCCGCCGGCTTCGTCAACGGAGTGCTGTCCCGACTCGCCTCGACCGAGGAGGAGTAGGTGGAGACGTTCGTGAGGGTTCCGGGCCGTAGCGCCGAGGACGCCCTGCGCTACGCATCCGGGCTCGGAGGCGAGTTCGGGCTGGCGGTGCCTGTCGGTCTCATCATGGGGGTGGGGCCGCTCGTGGTGCGTGCCCTGGCGGAACACGGCCCGGTCCTGGTCGAGGTGCCGATTTCCGGGCCCGGGCCCGAAGTCTCCGAGGCCGTGCGCAGACTGGGTCGTCTCGGTGCCGCCTGGGTCGTCGTCGACGCGTCGTCGGGAGTCGAGGCGGTCAGTTCCGGAGTCGCCGCCGCCGCCGGTGTCGGGGTGCGGGTGGCTGCGGCCACACTGCAACCTTCGATCGACGACGCGGCATCACTGAGGCTCTTTGGGGGATCGCGTGGAAGCGTGGTATCCCGGTTGTCTCGGGCCGCAGTGGGGGTTGGAGCCGTTGGCGTGATGTGCACCCTCTCCGATCTCGGCGTGGTGGCGGGCCTCGAGGCATTCCGTTTCGCCTTCGTGGGCTCGCGCGACGAGTTGGAGGAGGCCGGGCGACGGGGCGCCGATGCGGCCCTGGTGACCGACCCAGGAATCGCGGCGGGATTGATAGAGTGACCGGACCCACTGGAGGAGTGGAGTGACAGACCCGCCGGCACTATCGCCCGAGCAACGAGCCGTCGCACTGGAGCGTGCCGCCGAGGCCAGGCGGGTACGTGCCGAGGTCCGACGGGCGCTGGGCAGCGGTGAGACCGGTCTTGCGGAGGTCCTCGAGCAGGCACACGACGACCTCATCGGGGGGATCAAGGTGAAGGCACTCCTCACGGCCCTGCCCGGTCTGGGAAAGGTGAAGTCGCGCCGACTGATGGAGCAGCTGGGAATATCCGAGAATCGCCGGCTGCGTGGACTCGGGATCAGGCAGAAGCGGGCTCTGCTCGACGCCCTGGGCTGATCAGCCTTCCTCTTCGGGTCGAGCCCAGGCCGGCAGCGTGTCGAACGAGAACCCGTTGGCCGCTTCCCACGCCCGGACCTTGGCCGGCGTGACGCCTGACCGCGACGGCGGACGCCCATAGGCGGCGAGCCGGCACTCGACGAGGGACCTGCCTCCCTCGATCGCTGCCATCACCGTCCCGTGGCCGGCGACGATGACCGGGAAGCCGTCGCACACCGCGACCGAGATGTCCGAGGTCGGCCCGACGGCGAAGTCGGTGCCCCGGGCACGCGAGGGAAGCAGGCGGCGCGGCGAGAGCATGCAGCGCGGCTGGATCGGTGGCGGCGAGGCCACGGTTGACAAGACCGCATCGGCGACTGCTTCCGCCGGCGCATGGGTGGAGTCGACGATGAGGTCGTAGTTGCGCCAGTCGTCGCGCACCACCCCGTAGAGCGCCAGGTAGCGGCGAGCCTCGACCCGCTCCCGTGTCTTTCCCTTCTCCCGAGCGGCGTCGATCGAGTCGTGGTGCTCGTCGTGGCGTCCGGCCCCGTAGACGCGGCGGGCACCCTCGGCGGCATCGACCACGATGAAGACCTTGAAGGAATCGGGCACGAAGAACCATGCCATGCGCGAGTCGATGACCAGTGGACGCGGGTCGTCGGCCAGGCGGCGCAGGTGGCCGTCCACCTCGTCGTCGACCTCGGGGTGACCGCGGGCGTACTCGTTTAGTTCGAGGACGGTCATCCCCAACCGGTCGGCCAGGCGGCGGAACACGCCACCCGTCGAGAAGAGGTCCATGCCGGTGCGGTCGGCGATGATGCGCGCCACCGTGGACTTGCCGCTTCCGACGTGCCCGGCGATGGAGATCATCCGTTGCTGCGGCGTGGAGGGGGCGGTCACGGGACCTCTGTCGGCTGGGCGAGCCAGGCTACCAGCGTCCCCTGCGCATCCCGGTGGCAGAAGCGGGACCAGGCGCCGGTATACTCGTCCCGTCCCCGACCCGGGTTTCCAATCATGATGATCGAGCCTCCGATCGAGACCGTCCTGCAGCGCACCGGCCATCGGTTCACCCTGGTGGTGCTGGCGGCTCGCCGTGCTCGACAGATCCAGGCCTACTTCAACCAGCTCGGCGATGGCATCGGCGCCTACGTGCCGCCTCAGGTGCACTCGCTGTCGCGCAAGCCACTGTCGATCGCCTTCGAGGAGATCGCCGCCGACAAGGTCGTCGTCGACGCCGGCGAATAACCATGCTCGCCGGTAGGCGGATCGTCCTCGGCGTCACCGGGGGGGTGGCCGCATTCAAGGCCGCCTACCTGGCTCGACGCCTCGTGGAGGCCGGCGCCGAGGTGCGCGTCGTGATGACGCCATCGGCCACCGAGTTCCTCGGTCCGCAGACGATGGCCGCCATCACCGGCAGCCCGCCGCTCACCGGGCTGTTCGGACAGGACTCCGTTTCGCCCCACACCGAGCTGGCATCCTGGGCGGATCTGATCGTGGTGGCACCGGCCACTGCCGCCACCCTCGCCCGTCTCGCCACCGGCGAGAGCGAGGACCTCCTCACCGCCACGATCCTCGCCTTCGCTGGGCCCGTGGTGATGGCCCCCGCCATGCACACCGAGATGTGGGAGCACCCGGCGACGCGTCGCAACGTTCAGACTCTCGCCGGCGACGGTGTCACCCTGGTCGGGCCTGCCACCGGCGCCCTCGCCGGTGGCGACGAAGGCCCAGGTCGGATGGTCGAGCCCGAAGAGATCGTGTCCGCCGTGGAGGGAGCCCTCTCCGGTGGCGACCTCTCAGGGTGGAGGGTGCTGGTCAGCGCAGGCGGCACGCGGGAACCGCTTGATCCGGTTCGCTACCTGGGCAACCGCTCCTCGGGGAAGATGGGAAACGCCATCGCCGAGGCGGCCTGGCGTCGTGGAGCCGATGTGGTGCTGGTGACGGCGGGCGAGCCGCCCTCGCGAGGGTCGTTCGAGGTGGTTCGGGTGGAGACGGCCGAGGAGATGGCCGAGGCGGTCTGGGCGAGAGCCGTCGACTCCGATGTGGTCGTCCTCGCCGCTGCCGTCGCCGACTTCCGACCCGCCCACTCGGCCGAGCAGAAGCTGCGCCGTGCCTCGGGGCCGCCCGAGGTGGTGTTGGAGGCCACGCCGGACATCCTCGCCGGGGTGGCGGCCCTCGATCCCCGTCCCTTCCTCGTGGGCTTCGCCGCCGAGGCCGGTCCCACCGAGGCTGCGGCCCCGAAGGCGGTGGAGAAGGGGGTCGACATGTTGGTCGCCAACGACGTGACCGCCCCCGGGGCCGGGTTCGGAACCGACACCAACGTGGTGTCGGTGTTCTTCCCGGACGGCCGGCGTCAGGACTGGCCCCTCCAGACCAAGTCGGCGGTGGCGGAGCGGCTGTGGGACCTGGTGACTCAGGAACGCCCTCGCTGAGCGGTGCCGTCCGGGTCGTGCCGGATGTGCCTTCGTTTGCCGTCGATGATGGTTTTGCATACGCCGTACCCGACGGGATGACTCTCGCCGTGGGTAGCGTCGTCCGGGTGCCCCTCGGCGGCCGCCGGGTGCGCGGCTGGGTGGTGGGTGGAGAGCGAGAACGGCCCGGTCTGCGGTCGGTTCTATCCACCTCGGGCAACCTGCCGGTGTTCGGCGTCGACACCCTCGAGGTGTTGCGGTGGGCGGCCGCCCACTACGTGGCACCCCTGGCGGCGGTGCTGAGCAAGACGAGCCCTCCCAACGTCGCCAGAGGTGTCGGCACCATCCCGCAGGTACGGCGAGGGGACGCGTCGTCTCGTCGCCTGGTGGTGGCGCCACTTCCCTGGACTGAGGTCATCGCCGCCGAGGCCGAGGGGTTCCTCCTCTCCGGTCGGTCCGTCATGGTCGTGTGCGCCACGGTCGTCGAGGCAGAAGCCCTTGCGACCTCCCTGGGGGCGGCTCTCGGCATGCCGATCACTGCGGTCTCCTCGGGTACCCCGGCGGCAGAGATCACGAGGAGATGGGTTGAGGCCGCCACCCGGCCGGGCACACTCCTGATCGGCACCCGCGAGGTGGTGTTCTGGCCGGTGGCCGCTCTCGGGCTCGTGGTGCTCGCCGATGAGGGGCGGCGCGGGATGAAGGATCGCGCCACGCCGACCGTTCATGCTCGCGATCTGGTCCTGAAGAGGGCGGAGGCCGAAGGCTTCGCCACCACGATGCTGGCATTGGTTCCCTCGGCAGAGGCGGTGCTGCGGGCGACCGATGTGGTCGAGACGGCACGGCCGTGGGGGCTGGTGGAGGTCGTCGACCGCAGTGTCGAGGCTCCGGGCAAGAGCCTGTTCTCCGAGATGGCGGCCGCCGCACTGCGCGCCTCCGGCGACAGGCGGGTTCTGGTGTTCACACACCGTCGCACCGTGGCGCAGCGATGCGTGCGGTGCCGCCTGCTGCGAGCCTGTCCTGCGTGCGGCGCGGCGCCCGGGGAGTCGGAGGTCTGTCCCCGGTGCTCGACACCGGTCCCTTCGTGCACCGGCTGTGGAGGGCGGCGTTTCGAGTCGCTGGGCGCTGGGCTTCCTCGCGTGCTGTCGGAGACGGCCCGGATCGTGCCTCGCGACGAGGTCGGTCCCGTCGACTCGGGCAGGCGTGTCGTGGTGGGCAGCGAGCGCGATCTGCCTGGACTCGAGGTCGACCTGACCATCGTGGTCGACGGCGACGGCCCGGTGATGGCACCCCACTATCGGGCCACCGAAGATGGCCTGCGCCTGCTGGGTCGCGCCGCGGCCGCCGCCGGCCGCGGCCCGGGCAGGAGGGCTCTCGTGCAGACCTCCAACCCTTCCCATTCGGTGATGCGGGCCCTGGTCGCCGGGGCTCCGGTGCCTGTGGTGAGAAGCGACGCCGGCGTTCGCTCCGCTCTGGGGTTTCCTCCAGCGGGTGAAGTCATCGCCCTCGAGGCGACCGGGCTGGAGGCAGCGATGGCCGGCGGGCTTGGGAGGCTCCTTGGAGGCCGGGCGAGCGTTCACGGTCCGGCACCTGCCGGAGAGGGCCTTCGCTGGCTGATCCAGGGGCCCGACCTGGCACAGGCCCGGGCCGTGCTCCGTCGGATCGTGGGGCAGTGGCGTGAGGCGGGAGTCAGGGTGCGGATCGATGCCGACCCGACCGATCTCTAGACGGGGCTAGCCTGCGCGCCTCCAGGAGAGCCATGGCGATCTTCCCCATCCGAACCCATCCCGACCCCGTGCTCCGGCTGCGGGCGGCGGACGTGACCGAGTTCGGCGAGGCTCTGGCGAGGCTCGTGGACGACATGACAGAGACCATGTACGCCGCTCCCGGAGTCGGTCTGGCGGCGCCACAGATCGGAGTCTCCCTACGCGTGGTGGTGTTCGACGCCGGCGATGGACCCCACCATCTGATCAATCCGACGCTGGAGCAGACCTCGGGGACGGCCGAGTACGAGGAGGGGTGCCTCTCGGTGCCCGGGCACTACTGGCCGATCACGCGTCCCTCGTACGCCCGGGCTCGAGGCACCGATCTGGCGGGCAGGGAGGTCGTGTACGAGGGGGAGGAGCTGATGGGGAGGGTCCTTCAGCACGAGCTGGACCACATCGAGGGGATGCTCCTCCTGGAACGGCTCTCCCGGCGGGATCGCCGGGAGGCTCTGCGGGACCTGAGGCGGGAGGCCCTGGAGCGGGGCGTCGGCTGATGCGTACCGCCTTCTTCGGCACGCCGCAGGAGGCGGTGCCATCACTCGATGCGCTCAGGGAGGTGTCCGAGGTCGCCTTCGTGGTCACCCGGCCCGACCGGCCACGGGGCAGGTCGGGGCGCTCCGTTGCGCCTCCGGTGAAGTCGGCGGCCCTGGCTGCCGGACTCGGCGTGCTCCAGCCCGCCCACCCTGCGGATGTGGCAGGGGACCTGGAGGGTTGTTCCGTGGCCGTCGTCGTCGCCTACGGACGGATCCTCCCGGCCTCCCTGCTCTCGGTGCCGGACCACGGTTTCGTGAACGTCCACTTCTCGCTGTTGCCCCGCTGGCGGGGGGCCAGTCCGGTGGTGCGAGCAATCCTGGCGGGCGACGAGCTGACCGGTGTCACCCTGATGAGGGTCGACGAGGGGCTCGACACGGGGCCGATCCTGGCTTCGGCATCCACCGCCATCGGTGGCGAAGAGAGCGCCGGGGAGCTCACCGCTCGGCTGGCAGCCATGGGTGCCGACCTGATCAGGACCCACTTGCGGGCCATCGCCGACGGCGAGGCGACCGGGGTTCCCCAGGATCCGGACGGGGTCACCCACGCCGGACGGATCCACTCCGATGAGGCGTTCATCGACCCCCGTCGCCACGGGACCGTGGCAACGGGACGGGCCGTCCGTGCCTTCAACCCTCGACCCGGGGCGTGGGGGCTCACCGAGGAGGGACGCATCAAGCTGTGGCGTGCCCGGCCGGCATCCGTGGAAGGTCCTCCGTCTGGAGTCGCCGAGAAGCGGGGGGGCAGGGTGCTGCTCGGGTGCCGCGACGGCTCCGTGGAGCTGCTGGAGGTGCAACCGCAGGGCCGCCCGGCGATGGCGGCGGCGGCATGGATGAACGGCCGCCGTGGTGCCCCGGCGGAGTTCCTGCCGGCTAGCGGACGACCAGGCCGCTGAGGTCCTCCTCAGGCGGCGGGTAGCGAGGGTCCAGGGCCTCGATGGTGTCCACGAGCACGCTGCCGACGACGAAATTCCGGTACCACTTGCGGTCGGCAGGCACCACGTACCATGGCGCCCACTCGGTGGAGGTGGCGGTGATGGCGTCTTCGAACGCAGCCATGTAGTCGTCCCAGCGGGCCCGCTCCGCCAGGTCTCCCTTGGCGAACTTCCACTGCTTCGTCGGGTCGTCGATCCGTGCCTGCAGGCGGTCGGCTTGTTCCTGCGGCGAGATGTGCAGGAAGAACTTCACGATCGTGGTGCCCTCATCGGCCAGCATCCGTTCGAAATCGTTGATGTGCTGGTAGCGCCGGCCCCACACCTCAGCGGCCACCAGCGAATGGACCCGCACCACGAGCACATCCTCGTAATGAGACCTGTTGAAGATGACGATCTCGCCGTCGCCGGGCACATGGGGATGCACCCGCCACAGGTAGTCGTGTGCCAGATCCATCGGGGTCGGCCTCTTGAACGAGGCCACCTTGACGCCCTGAGGATTGACCCCGTCGAAGACGTGCCGGATGGTGCCGTCCTTGCCCCCGCTGTCCATGGCCTGCAGCACCACCAGCAGGCGGTGGCGACCGTCGGCGTAGAACACCTCCTGCAGCTGCTCGAGCCGGTCGTTGAGCGCCGCGGCCGCCGCCTTGCCCTCGGCCTTGCCTCCCGATGCCAGGGTGTGCTCGCCGGGGTCCCGAGCTGCCAGATCGGCGGCATGGCCCGGGAGAACTCGATATCGGTCCATTCCCACAGGCTAGGCGTCGTCCACCGGCGGACGCCGGTAACCTCGCCGTCGTGAAAGCCAAGCTGGCGCCATCCCTCCTCGCCGCCGACTTCGGCCGCCTGGGAGAGGAGATCGGTCGGGTGGAGGGTCTCGTCGACTACCTGCATCTCGATGTGATGGACGGTCACTTCGTTCCCAACCTGACCTTTGGAATGCCGGTGATCTCCGCCCTGCGCAGGCTGACCGGCCTCGAGTTCGACTGCCACCTGATGGTGACCAACCCGGTGGCACTGTTCGAGCCACTGCGCCGGGCCGGTGCCGACCTGGTGACCGTTCATGTGGAGGTCCATCCCGATCCGGTCCCGGCGGCGCGAGAGGCGCGCCGGGTCGGGCTTCGATTCGGGCTGGTCCTCAACCCGTCCACTCCTTTCGCCGCCGCCGAGCCTTTCTTGGAGACCCTGGATGTGTTGTTGGTGATGTCGGTGGAGCCCGGTTTCGGAGGCCAGTCGTTCATCGAGGAGGTTCTGCCCAAGGTGGAGGCCGCGAGAAAGTCGGTTGACTCGGGAGGTTCGCAGGCCGATATCCAGATCGACGGTGGAATCACCCCCGCCACGGCACGTTTGGCCCGGGATGCCGGCGCCGACTCGTTCGTGGCCGGTACGGCGATCTTCGGAGCGCCCGACCCGGCGGCGGCGATCGCCGAACTGAGAGACGCGATAGATGGGACGTGATGGGCGAGACGATCTTGGTGATCGACGACGACGCCGAACTGCTCGAGTTCGTGCGCGATCGTCTGGAGTCCGAGGGCTTCAAGGTGGAGGCCTCGGAGGACGCCATGTCCGGCTTGACCCGAGCGGCGATGACCCCTCCAGACCTGGTGCTTCTCGACGTCTCCGATCCCGCAGGATTCGAGGTGCTGCGCTCGCTGAAGGGCGGGGCGTCCACCGCCAACGTTCCGGTGGTGCTGCTCACGGTCGCCGCCTCCGTCGAGGAGCTGGTCAAGGGTCTCGACGCCGGGGCTGACGACTACGTCACCAAGCCGTTCGCCGTCGAGGAACTGCTCGCTCGGGTGTCTTCGGTGCTGCGACGGGCAAAGACGATGCGGGAGCTGTCGCCGCTCACCGGTCTGCCGGGGAACTTCCGGATCGCCGAGGAACTGCAGCTGAGGGTGTCCTCCGGGCTCCCCCTCGCCGTCGTGTACGCCGACCTCGACAACTTCAAGGCCTTCAACGACCACTACGGCTTCATGCGCGGCGACAAGGTGATCAAGTTCACTGCGAACACGCTGGTCGAGTCGGCGGTGGAGATAGGCGACCCCGGAGCGTTCATCGGCCATGTCGGCGGGGACGACTTCATCCTGGTGATGAACCCCGAGGTGGTCGAGGAGTTCTGCAAGGCGGTCGTGGAGAGGTTCGATGACGGCATCCTCGACTTCTACGACCCCCAGGAGGCGATGCGCGGCTTCGTCGAGGTCATCGATCGACGAGGGGAGCGCCATGCCTTCCCGATCTGTTCGATCTCCATGGGAGTCGCCACCAACTTGCGACGGTCATTCGCCAGTGAATGGGAGGCCTCGGCGGTCGCCTCCGAGATGAAGGAACACGCCAAGACCGAGGCCGGTTCCTCCTACAAGGTGGATCGCCGCACCACCTGAGCTTGGGCCCCTCCGGGCGATACACTCGCCCGGTCCGAGCCGCCTCCAATGCCGAACCGTCCGGGAGACACCCGTGGACAGACACCTTTTCGCGATGGCACGGGCAGTGGCGCTGGCCTCACCGCATCATCCCCATCCCAATCCTCGCGTCGGGGCGGTGGTGCTCGATTCCTCCGGGGCGGTGGTCGGGGGCGGGGCGCATCGGGCCGTCGGGGGGCAACATGCAGAGGTGGTGGCGCTGGCGGAGGCGGGGGAGGCGGCGCGTGGCGGCACCCTGGTGGTGACCCTCGAACCCTGTGTGCACCAGGGCCGCACCCCGCCCTGTGTGGAGGCGGTGATCGACGCCGGGATCGCCCGGGTGATCGTGGGCGTTCTCGACCCCGATCCCCGGGTCGACGGCAAAGGGGTCGAACACCTCCGCGCCCGGGGGATCGCAGTGACCGTCGGCACCGGGGCGGACCTCGTCGAGGCACTGGACCCCGGCTACCTGCACCATCGGCGCTCCGCACGACCGCGGGTGACGCTGAAGATGGCCGCAACCCTCGACGGTCAGGCGGCGGCGGCCGACGGCACTTCACAGTGGCTCACCGGGCCCGAGGCCCGGCGCGACGCCCACGAGCTGCGGGCCCGTTCCGACGCCATCATGGTCGGTGCCGGCACCGTGCTGGCCGACGACCCCAGGCTCACGGTGCGCCTGGGGGCCGGTTCTCCAGATCCGAGGCCGGTGATAATCGCCGGTGACCGAGATCTCCCGGCCGACGCTCGCCTCTTCGCCCGGCATCCCCTCGTCTACTCACCGCGCCCGCTCGACCTGCCGGCCGAGGTCGTGGTGCTCCCGGGCGCCACCGGGGTCGATCTGGTCGCCGTCATGGAGGATCTGGGAAGGCGCGGGATCGTCGATCTGCTGGTGGAAGGGGGCCCCACGCTGGCGGGGGCACTGAATGGGGCGGGTCTGGTGGACCGGTACGTCCTGTACTACGGAGCCGGCCTGGCTGGTGGGGTGGGACGGCCGGTCTTGGAGGGGAGGTTCACCACCGTGGCCGGTCTCGACGGCGTCGACGTGGTTTCGGTGCGTCTGCTCGAGGGGGATCTGCGGGTCGAGGCCGTGCCGGCAGGGAGGGTCGCCGGGCGGCCGGCTCCGGTCAGAACGGCCGAGGCCCGGCTCCCGATCGACCAGGCTGAGTTCCGGGTCATCGGATACCGGCAGGATGGCCAGGAACACGTTGCGCTGGTCCTGGGCGGGTTCGATCGCAAGGGCCCTGCGCCGTTGGTACGGGTTCACTCCGAGTGCCTCACCGGCGACGTCTTCGGGAGCAGGCGGTGCGACTGTCGCGACCAGTTGCACCGCGCCCTGCAGCGAATCGCCGCCGAGGGCTCGGGCGCTCTGGTGTACCTGCGCGGGCACGAGGGTCGTGGAATCGGGCTGAGCGCCAAGTTGCAGGCCTACGCCCTGCAGGACCTCGGCAGGGACACGGTGGAGGCCAACCTGGAGCTCGGCCTCCCTGCCGACGCCCGCGAGTACGGCATCGCCGGCGCCATCCTCCACGACCTCGGGATCGGGAGGATCCGGCTCCTCTCCAACAACCCGGCGAAGGCACTGGGTCTGGGAGCAGCAGGGGTCGTCGTCGAGGAGATGGTGGCGCTGGAGACCGCGGTCACGTCCGAGAACCGCGGGTACCTGAAGACCAAGGCGACCCGGATGGGCCATCTGCTCGAAGTGGAGCCATGAGAGCACAGGGCCGGATCGCTCCGCTGAGGCCTTCACTGCGCCGAGATGCACCGGATCTGTCCGAGGAGAAGGCACTGTGGGGATGCGGTGCGGAGGTGGTCGTCGGCGTGGACGAGGTGGGGCGGGGGGCATGGGCCGGTCCGGTCTCGGTCGGCGCCGTTGTGCTGCCCGCCGACCGACGGGTCTACAAGGTGCGCGACTCGAAACTGCTCACCGAGCCGGAGAGGGAGGGCCTCTTCGATCGGGTCGCGTCTTGGTGCCGGTCATGGGCGGTGGGGCATGCCACCGCCGACGAGTGCGATCGTCTCGGGATGTCGGCGGCGCAGCGCCTGGCAGCGGAGCGCGCCATCGACCGCCTGGACCTCCAGCCCGACGCCGTCCTGGTCGACGGCTCCTGGGACTTCGTCGGCCACCCCTTCACCCGTACGCTGGTCGGTGGAGACGCCACCTGCCTCTCGGTCGCCGCAGCTTCGATACTGGCCAAGGTCACTCGGGATCGCCTGATGCGCTCCGAAGCCGAGCACTACCCACATTGGGGTTTCGACGGGAACAAGGGTTATCCGGGGCCCCGGCACCGGGCGGCGTTGCAGTGGTACGGGCCTAGTGCCATCCACCGCCTCTCCTGGGTGTTCATGGATGCGACGCCTTGGAACGGCCTGAGACGAAGGGAGCGGGACACCTCGCAGGGCCGGATCTTCCCGTCGCATTGATCCCGCTCGTCCACTTCCGTATACTCCGCCCATAGAGAAGTGGAGGCGCTGCTTCCCACCCGGCCACCATCGGTGCGCCGAGGTCCGACGATTGGAGCCGGCCACTGCGCCGGGCCATTGACGGCGGCAGCACCGAGCCGCCGTTCCTCTTTTCCGGGAGTGTTTCCGGCGTCGGACACGCCGGCGGGTAGGTGACCGCCATGCAGGAGGTTTGGAGAACATCGCACAGGAACTGAGGATCAATGACAAGATCCGGGCCAAGGAGGTGCGCGTCGTTGCGCCCGACGGGAGCCAGATCGGTGTGTTGAAGATCGACGAGGCCCTGTACCTGGCCGACCAACTCGGCTTGGATCTGGTCGAGGTCGCGGCCGATGCTCACCCACCGGTTTGCCGGATGATGGATTACGGGAAGTACAAGTACGAGCAGTCGGTTCGCCAACGAGAGGCTCGCAAGAAGCAGACCCGGACCGTCATCAAGGAAGTGAAGTTCCGCCCCAAGACCGATGACCACGACTACGAGTGGAAGAAGCGGCGGGTGTTGGAGTTCCTCGGCGACGGTGACAAGGTCAAGGTCACGATGATGTTCAGGGGTCGCGAGGTGACACATCCCGAGCTCGGGTCCCGCGTCCTGCAACGGCTCGTGGAAGAAGTGGGGGAGTGGGGGGCCGTGGAGCAGGCGCCCCGGCTCGAGGGCCGCAACATGACAATGCAGCTGGCCCCGGGGAAGAGGCGGCCGGCGGCGACGATCGACGGCGAACTTCCCGATGAGGGTGCCGGCGAGGAGGAGTGAACGTGCCGAAACAGAAGACGCGGCGAGGCGCCGCCAAGAGATTCAAGATCACCGGGTCGGGCAAGATCATGCGCCGGCAGGCTTGGCGTTCCCACCTGGTCATGGGCAAGAAGTCGGGACGGCGGCTGCGCCGACTCCAGGGTGAAGCCGAGGTGGCGCGCTCCGACGCTCCACGCGTCAAGCGGATGTTGGGGAGGTAGCGGAAATGGCACGCATCAAGCGCTCGGTACACGCCCAGAAGAAGCGTCGCAAGATCCTCGAACGCGCCTCGGGTTACAAGGGGGCGCGCAGCCGGAGGCTGAGAACGGCCAACGAACAGGTCATGAACGCCATGCAGGACGCGTACCGCGACCGCAGGGCGCGCAAGGGTGAGTTCCGCAGGCTGTGGATCGCCCGCATCAACGCCGCGGCTCGGGCAAACGGGACCACCTACTCGCGGCTCATGGCCGACCTCAAGGCCGCCGAGGTGGAGGTCGACCGCAAGATGCTCGCCGAGATGGCGGTGTCGGACCCCGAGGCCTTCGGGGACCTGGTGCGGACGACTTCGGGAGCCGCCCACGCCTGAGGCCCCGAGGCCGGCATCCCGGCTTCCGGGGCCAGCCTCTAACCTTCCGGCGCCATGACCTCAGCCGAATCCCTGCACGAGTTCGTAGCCGAGGTGCTGAGGCGCCTCGATCTATCGAACGATGCAGCAGCGGTTGCCGCACTCGAGACGGAGGCCTTAGGGGCCGAGTCGCCGATCGTCTCGGCCCGCAGATCTCTGAAGGACCTGCCGGAGGAGGCGCGCAGGGTCCTGGGCAAGGCGGTGCACGAGTCGGCCGAGAGGCTGCGCACCTCCCTCGGAGCACGTCGGGCCGAGTTCGAGGCGGCCGAACTCGATTCCCGCCTGGCTGCAGAGTGGCAGGATCTGACCCTGCCCGCACGAGAGCCGCCCCGCGGCGCCGCGCATCTGGTCCGCCAGGTGTGGGACGAGGTGGTGGACATCTTCGTCGGGCTGGGCTACACGGTGGCCAGCGGCCCCGAGGTCGACACCGACTACCACAACTTCCGGGCACTCAACTACCCGGATGCTCACCCGGCGCGCCTGGAGAGCGACACCCTGTACGTCGATCACGGCGATGATCCCGAGGGGGTGCTGCTGCGCACCCAGACCTCGACAATGCAGGTGCGCTGGATGGAGAGTCACGATCCTCCGGTGTACGTGGTGGCACCGGGGCGGGTCTACCGCCGGGAGACCGCCGACGCCACCCACACCCCCGTGTTCCATCAGATAGAAGGCCTGGTCGTCGACGAGGGAATCACCTTCGCCCACCTGAAGGGAACCCTCCAGCACCTGGCCGACGAGATCTTCGGCTCCGGTCGGCGTCTGCGGTTCCTGCCCCACTTCTTCCCGTTCACCGAGCCGTCCGCCGAGCTCCATGTGTCCTGCTTCGCCTGTGACGGGTCTGGGTGTCGCATCTGCAGCGGATCGGGGTGGATAGAGCTGCTCGGTTGCGGCATGGTCGATCCGGCCGTCCTCAGCAACGTCGGGTACGACCCGGCCCTGGTCACCGGCTTCGCCTTCGGCATGGGTCTCGACCGGCTGGCGATGATGCGCTACGGAGTGCCCGAGCTGCGCCACTTCTTCACCGCCGATCGACGGGTCCTGGAGCAGTACCGATGAAGGCCTCCCTTCGCTGGCTGCGCGAGTTCGTCGATCTGCCCGAGATGGAGCCGGCCCGGCTCTCCGACGCCATCTCCTCGCTGGGTCTGGAGGTCGAGAGCGTCGAGATCCTGGAGGCGCCGTTCACGGGCGTCCTGGTAGCTCGAGTCATCGCAGTGGAGCCTCATCCGTCGGCCGATCGGATTCGACTGGCGACGATCGACGCCGGTTCGGGACCGGTGCGCGTGGTGTGCGGTGCATGGAACTTCGGTCCTGGCGATCTGGTTGCCTATGCCGCCGTGGGGTCGGTGCTCGCCGGTGGACTCCAGGTGGGGGAGAAGGAGATCCGCGGCATCTCCTCACCGGGGATGATCGCCTCCGAGTCGGAGCTCGGTCTTGGCGACCCTGCGGAAGGCATCATGCACCTCGATGCCGGCGAGCCGGGCGACGATCTGGCTGCGACGCTTCCCTTCCCCGACGTGATCTTCGACCTGGCGATCACCCCCAACCGGCCCGACGCCATGTCGATGCACGGTCTGGCACGGGATCTCGGCGCCTACTTCGATCTGCCGGTGGGCCTTCCCGACTTCTCAGTCGAGGAGTCGGGGTCGCCCACGGAGGTGACCGTGCAGATCGACGACCCGCATCGTTGCCCCCGCTTCACGGCGCGAGAGCTGCGGGGCGTGACGGTGGCACCATCGCCGCTGTGGATGCGTCTCCGGCTTCGAGCGGTGGGGTTGCGTCCCATCAACAACGTGGTCGATGTGAGCAACTACGTCATGATGGAGTTGGGCCAGCCGCTGCATGCCTTCGACCTCGATCGGATCGAGGGTGATCGTGTCGTGGTCCGCGGGGCCCTCCCTGGAGAGACCATGCGGACCCTCGACGGCGTCGATCGCTCGCTGACGACTGAGGATCTGGTGGTGGCCGATGCCGGCGGCCCGATCGGCCTGGCCGGGGTGATGGGTGGCGAGGAAACCGAAGTGTCGGAGTCGACCTCGAGGGTGCTCCTCGAGGTCGCCCACTTCGAGCCGGCGGGCGTCCTGCTGACCGGGAAGCGGCACGGGCTCCGTTCGGAGGCGGTGGCCCGGTTCGAGCGAGGGGTCGACCCCACGCTGCCGCCGATCGCCTCGGGGCGGGCCACAGAACTGCTCACTCGGCTGGCTGGTGCGAATCCTGCTCCCGCTCTCATCGACGAGAACCCGCGCCCGTGGTCGGCGCCGGTCGTGGTCCTGCCCGCGGGCGAGCCCGAGCGCCTGCTCGGCGTGCCGGTGACGCCGGAACAGAGTGCCGACTACCTGCGGCGCCTCGGATTCGGAGTCACCGGAGAGAAGGATCTCGAGGTGCAGGTGCCTGCGTTCCGTCCCGATGTCGGCCGTCCGGCCGATCTGGTCGAAGAGATCGCCCGTCTGCACGGCTTCGACAACATCCCCGCGCTGCTTCCTTTCGGCCGCGGCGGTGCGCTTCCGGCGGAGGAGCGTGCCGAACGCCTGGTGCGCCAGGTGATGGTCGGCGCCGGCTACTTCGAGGCATGGAGTTTCGACTTCATGGCGATCGAGGATCTCGATGCACTGGGGATCCCCGCCGACGACGAACGCCGGCGGGCAGTGGGGGTTCGCAACCCGCTCGCCGATGACCAGCGCCATTTGCGCACCACCCTGATTCCCGGGCTGGTTCGGGGCGTGGCGCTGAACCAGGCGAGGAGCCTCGGCGAGCCGCCCCTGTTCGAGATCGGTGCTGCCTTCCTGAAGCCGACGGGTGTCGCCGAGCTGCCGCACCAGCCACGCCGCCTCGGTTTCGTGGCAGCACCATCGGGTGGCGGCGAGGCGGCGGACGCCGTCGGCGTGGTGGCGGCACTGTTCAGGCAGATGCACCGCCGGTGGGACCTCGACCAACGCGCCGTCCCCGGCCTGCATCCGGGACGCAGCGGGAGGGTGGTCGTCGACGGCGACGAGGTCGGGATCGTCGGCGAGCTCCATCCGAGCGCTGCCGAGAGGTTCGGTGTGACGGGACGCCTTGCGGTGGGCGAGATCGACATGAGCGCTCTCACCCCCCTGACACCGACCTTCACCGCCCCGAGCTCCTTTCCGCCCGTGGTGTTCGACCTCGCCTTCGACCTCGAAGAGCGGGTCCCGGCGGGACGGCTGCTGGATGCGGTGAGAACTGCGGCCGGCCCGCTGCTGGAGGAACTGAGGGTGTTCGATGTCTTCTCCGGCTCACCGCTCGAGGCCGGAAGGCGGAGCATCGCCGTTCGACTCGTGTTTCGTCACCCGGATCGCACCCTGGTGGAGGAGGAGCTCTCCGAGGTGCGGGTGTCCATCGCCCAGCGAGTTGGATCGGATCTCGGCGGCCGACTGAGGGGGGCCTAGCGTGGATTTCCTGAAGGTCTCGGATCTCGGCCGGGATGGGCTCGCCGAGGTGATCGCCGAGGCGAGACGGCTCAAGGCGGACCCCGGTCGAGGCGCCGGGGCGCTGTCCGGGCGTCGGATCGGCCTGTTCTTCCAGAAGCCATCGATGCGTACCCGGGTCTCCTGCGAGGCGGCAGCCCTGGCGCTGGGGGCGTCACCGATCGTCCTGAAGCAGGACGAGGTCGGACTCGGCACCAGGGAGGCCGTGGCCGATGTGGCCCGTGTGCTCGACCGATACCTGGATGTGCTCGCCTTCCGGGTGTTCTCCCACTCCGACCTGGACGAGTTGGCGGCCCACTCCGAGGCTCCGATCGTCAACCTCCTCTCGGATCTGGAACATCCCTGTCAGGCGCTGGCCGACCTGCAGACGCTCGCCGAACATCGTCCGCCCCAAGGCGCGGTTGTCTCCTTCGTCGGGGACGGCAACAACGTGTGCAACTCCCTGATGGTCGCCGGCGCCATGATGGGCGCCACAGTCAGGGTGGCGACCCCCCCCGGGTTCGAGCCACCCTCCCATGTGGTCGCCGAGGCGATGTCTCTTGCGGCCCCCGGTGGAGGAGTCGAGGTGGGCAATGATCCGGAGGCGGCGGTCAGGGACGCCGATGCGGTCTACACCGACGTCTGGGCATCCATGGGACAGGAGGACGAGGCCGAGGCCCGCCGTCGAGCGTTCCGCTCGTTTCGCGTGGACGAGGCCCTGTTCGACCTTGCCGCTCCCGACGCCGTGTTCCTCCATTGCTTGCCCGCCCACCGGGGGGAAGAGGTCACCGATGGCGTGGTGGATCACGAGCGCAGCCGCGTGTTCGATCAGGCCGAGAACCGCATGCACTCCTTCAAGGCCTTGCTCCTCCACATGCGATGACCGCCCTACGGCGACTGCTGGCGGGTCCGGCCGCCGAGGTCGCACCCCTCCTCCTGGGGAGACGGCTGAGGAGCACCATCGACGGGGAGTCGGTGGTGGCGGTCGTCATCGAAACCGAGGCCTACGAGGGTGCCGACGATCCCGCCAGCCACGCGTACCGGGGTCGGACCATGCGCAATGCCACCATGTTCGGCGAGCCCGGCAGCATCTATGTCTACCGATCGTATGGGCTGCACTGGTGCATCAACCTGGTGTGCCGGGCGGTCGGTGTTCCCTCGGCGGTGTTGCTACGTGCCGGCCGAATCGTGGTGGGAGAAGACGTGGCGGCGCGCCGTCGTGGGCGTAACACCGAGTTGGCGTCGGGGCCGGGCAGGCTCGCCCAGTCGCTCGGCGTCACCGCTGCCATCGATGGGTCGTCGATCTGGTCGGGTCCTATTCGCCTGGAGGGGCCTCCATGGAGCGGCCCGGTGCTCCGCGGACCACGGGTGGGGGTCACCAGGGGGGCGGAGTTGCAGTGGCGGTTCTGGATGCCGGTCAGTCGTTCACCCAGATCGTGACCGGGCCAGCGGCGGGCGTCCCTGGAGCGGGGTCCTGGGCGGTGACCCGATAGGAGGGTTCGGCACCGTCGATCGCAGGCATGGTGACAACCTGGACCTGGAGCCCGACGGCTGCGAGGCGGGCAATGGCTTCGGCACGATGGAGGCCGACCACTGTGGGAACGGTGGTGCCCGGCTCGGGCCCGGCGACCACGATCTCCACGCTCGAACCGCGATCGAGGGTGGAACCGGGAGCGGGGAACTGCCCGATGATCGTCCCCGGCAGGTACTGGGTCTCCGCACCCCACACCAGGCGGGTCGAGTAGCCGGAGGCTTCGAGCAGAACCAGGCCGTCGAGGATCTGGAGGAACTCCACATCGGGCACGGTGCCGTCTTCCATGGTGGCGACGCCCTGGGGATTGTGGATGGGACACACCAGGGTGGGAACCTGACGCGGGTCGACCTTCACGTCGGCGGTCGTGGCTCGCGGGCACAGTGGGCCGGCGAGGAATCCGGTGGAGAGGTCGATTCGAACCGTCACCGTCTCGCCCGGGGGTAGGTCCGGGGGTGGCGTGTAGGCGGTTCCGGAGAGGGCGGCGATGGCGAACCGGGACCAGATCTGGGCCGGCCAGGTGCCACCGGTGACGGTGTACGGGGTGGCGGGAGCGACCATCGCCTGGTTGCCCTCGGGGTAGCCCACCCACACCGCTGCGGAGAGTTCGGGGGTGTATCCGATGAACCAGGCATCGTGGTAACCCTCGGTGGTTCCGCTCTTGCCGGCCACGGGGCGCCCGATGCGGGCCTGCTGTCCGGTGCCCCTGCGAACGACCTCGGTGAGCGTGGCGGTGATCTGATCGGCAACCTGCTCGCTGAAGGCGCGGGTGAGCGTCGGCACGTGTTCGTAGAGGACGTCACCGTTCGGAGCCACGACCCGGGTGACCAGCACCGGGTCGACATGGATCCCCCTATTGGCGAAGGTGCCGTAGGCGGCGGCCATCTCCAGAGGGGTCACCTCTTCGACTCCGAGAGCAAGCGCCGGGACCGGCGCCAGTTCGCTCTCGATGCCCGCCGCCCGTGCGGTGGCGACGACCCGCTCGGGCCCGATCCAGTCGATGAGGTGGGCGTAGGGGACGTTCACCGAGAACACCGTGGCCTCACGCAGGCTGAGTGCCGGGAAGAATGCCTGCTCGTGGTTGGTGACCTCCCAGGCATCGGCTCCGGAACCGATGGTGGTACTCCGTCCGCCGGGCCAGAGGGAGTCGAGGTCGACGCCTTCCTGAAGGGCGGCGGCGAGGACGAACGGCTTGAAGGACGAGCCCGGTTGCCGGAGCCCTTGGGTGGCCAGGTTGAACTGCGCCGTTGGATTCTGCGGGTCGTAGTAGTCGATGCCCCCGACCAATGAGGTGACATGCCCGGTCCGGGGGTCGACGGCGACGAGGGCCGCCTGCGGCCCGTCCTCGGTCAGGACCGACGACACGGCCGCCTCGGCGGCGATCTGTTGATCCGGTACCAGGGTCGTATGGATGGCCAGGCCACCACCCATGAGACGCTCCAGGCGTTCCTCCGGCGTCTTGCCGAGGGCGGGGTTCTCCAGGAGTGAGCGGCGGACCTCCTCGGTGAAGTGGGGGAAGCGCATCCGATCGGCGGCCCCGCGCGGGGCCAGGATCACCGGCTCTTCGGCGGCCCGGATGGCGTCGGACACGTCCACCCACCCGAGCTCGATCATGGCGTCGAGCACGATCTCCCGGCGGGCCACGGCGGCATCCAGGTCTTCGAAGGGGTTCAGGAGGGTGGGCGACGCGATCAAGCCTGCAAGCAGGGCCGACTCGCCGAGCGTGAGCTGTGACGGCGTCTTCCCGAAGTAGCGACGAGCGGCGGCACCGACGCCGTAGGCACCCTCTCCGAAGTAGACGACGTTGGCGTAGCGCTCGAAGATCTCGGTCTTGTCGAACGTCTCCTCGATGCGCAGCGCCAAGCCCGCCTCTTCGGCCTTGCGCTCGAGGGTGACTTCGTCGGAGAGCAGGACCTTCTTGACATACTGCTGGGTGATCGTGGAACCGCCCTGGATCACCTCACCGGCTTCGAGGTTCTCGGTGGCTGCCCGGACGACCGCCCGAACGTCGACACCGTTGTGGACCCAGAATCGGCGGTCCTCGATGGCGACCACCGCATCGACCAGGTGTCGCGGCAACTCGTCGTAGGTGACGAGGACGCGGTCCTGTTCGGCGTGCCATTCGGCAAGCACCGAACCGTCGGCGGCGTAAACCGTCGTGGTGAGGTCGCCCGTTCCAATCCCCGGATCCTCGATGGGCTCGACGGCACAGGCGGTGGCGATCAGCGCAATCACCACCCCCGCCGCGAGGCGAGGCTTGGGCATTTCTGCAGTGAATCGTAGGGTGGTTCGGGCCCGGGAAGGCGGATTGTCGGCTCAGCCGAATCGGGCGAGGAAGTAGCGCTTCTTGCCGACCCGCAACACCACGGTGGACCCGGCAAGCAGATCGGCCCGCCCGATCTCGGCGGCGGGATCGGGGACCGGTAGGTTGTTGACCCGCACCCCACCCTGTTCGATGAGGCGTCGTGCCTCGCCGTTGCTCTCGGCGGCCCCCACGGCGACCATGAGCTCGATCACGGAGAGTGATCGAGCGAGGCGCGAGGCCGGGACCTCCGTGGACGGCGCCTCGCCGAATGCGTCCTTCAGCGTCTCGTCGTCGAGGAGGGCGAAGGGTTCGTCACCGAACAGGATCTCGGAGGCGCGTCGGGCGCGGGTGAGGCCTTCTTCGCCATGGAGGATCCGGGTCGCCTCCTCTGCCAGGCGCCGCTGGGCGGCACGGGCCGCGGGATCACGGCCGGTCTCGGCCTCGAGTTCCTCGATCTCGTCGAGATCGAGGAATGTGTAGAGCCTCAGGAAGCGCCCGGCGTCGGCGTCGGGGACGTTGTAGAACCACTGGTAGTAGGCGTAGGGGCTGGTCTCGTCGGCGGCGAGCCACACCGCCTCGCCCGTCGACTTGGCGAACTTGCGACCATCCGATCGTTCGACGAGCGGCCACACCAAACCGAAGGCCTGCCCTCCGTAAAGCCGTCGCACGAGATCGACGCCGGCGGTTATGTTGCCCCACTGATCGGAGCCGCCTATCTGGAGTCGGCAGCCGTGAGTCCGATAGAGGTGGGCGAAGTCGTAGGCCTGGAGGAGCTGATAGGAGAACTCGGTGAAGGTGATTCCCTGCTCCCTCTCCTCGAGGCGCCTGCGCACCGACTCCCGAGCGATCATCTGGTTGACGGAGAAGTGCTTGCCCACCTCACGGAGGAAGTCGAGCAACGAGATGCGCGACAGCCAGTCGTTGTTGTCGACCACCATCCCGGTGTCGGGCGAGCTCAGGTCGACGATCCTGGAGAGCTGCTCGGCGATCCGGGCCAGGTTTCTCTGGATCTGGTCCTCGCCGAGGAGTTCCCGTTCGTCGTCCCGACCCGACGGGTCTCCGATTCGCCCGGTGCCGCCTCCGGCCACGGCGATCGGCCTGTGGCCGGCGCGTTGCAGCCACGCCATCGCCATGATCCCGATGAGGTTCCCGATGTGCAGAGAGGACGAGGTCGGATCGGCGCCGTAGTAGAAGGTGACGCCTCCGTCCCCGAGCAACGATGCCAGGCCGTCGCGGTCGGTCACGTCCTGAATGAAGCCCCGAGCGGCGAGGATGTCGAGAACGGCGGTCATGGCGGGGAGGCTAGCCCGGCGGCGCCCGGCGGCAGCGGTCGGCGGAGGGCCAGGGGGGAGGTCAAGGCGACCCTGAGAGACGCCGATGAAGACGGTGGTCGATACCCGTCTTGACGGGGAGACACCGCCTGTTAGGATCACGGTTCCGCCGAGGTGACGCGTCCTGCGCGTCCGTCGTCGGCGTCAGTATCCCGGCTCCTTGACAACTGAACAGTGTGCCAAAAGCCAGTTTTGCCTTTCGGGCAAGCCGATCTCGGCGCGTCCGGAAGGCCGTACTCGAGTGGGCACCGGAGCTTCGGCCCCGGTGCCGCATCAGTGGACGACGCTGATGCCAGAAGCGGATGGAGGGTTTGGCCAGCCATCCGCATCAACAGACTCGACACTCTGAGGATTCGAGCCCTCGGGCTCGACTCTTTCGATGGAGAGTTTGATCCTGGCTCAGGACGAACGTTGGCGGCGTGCCTAATGCATGCAAGTCGAACGAGGGACCCAGTCCGGGTAACCGGACCGGGTCACCTAGTGGCGAACGGGTGAGTAACACGTGAGGAACCTGCCCCGGAGACCGGAATAGCCCAGGGAAACTTGGATTAATGCCGGATGTCCTCGGACGGTCGCATGGCCGACCGAGGAAATGGTCCGCTGCTCCGGGATGGCCTCGCGGCCTATCAGCTTGTTGGTGAGGTAACGGCTCACCAAGGCGACGACGGGTAGCTGGTCTGAGAGGACGATCAGCCACACTGGGACTGAGACACGGCCCAGACTCCTGCGGGAGGCAGCAGCAGGGAATTTTGCACAATGGACGAAAGTCTGATGCAGCGACGCCGCGTGGGGGATGAATGCCTTCGGGTTGTAAACCCCTTTCAGGAGGGACGAAGCGAAAGTGACGGTACCTCCAGAAGAAGCCCCGGCCAACTACGTGCCAGCAGCCGCGGTAATACGTAGGGGGCGAACGTTGTCCGGATTTATTGGGCGTAAAGAGCTCGTAGGCGGCTCAACAAGTCGGTCGTGAAAGTCCGGGGCTCAACCCCGGGATGCCGGTCGAAACTGTTGTGGCTAGGGTCCGGTAGAGGAGAGTGGAATTCCCGGTGTAGCGGTGAAATGCGCAGATATCGGGAGGAACACCAGTAGCGAAGGCGGCTCTCTGGGCCGGTACCGACGCTGAGGAGCGAAAGCTAGGGGAGCGAACAGGATTAGATACCCTGGTAGTCCTAGCCGTAAACGTTGGGCACTAGGTGTGGCGGACTCATTGACGTCTGCCGTGCCGTAGCTAACGCATTAAGTGCCCCGCCTGGGGAGTACGGTCGCAAGGCTAAAACTCAAAGGAATTGACGGGAGCCCGCACAAGCGGCGGAGCATGCGGCTTAATTCGATGGTACCCGAAGAACCTTACCTGGGCTTGACATCATGGGAAAAGCCGTAGAGATACGGTGTGCGAAAGCGTCCATGACAGGTGGTGCATGGCTGTCGTCAGCTCGTGTCGTGAGATGTTGGGTTAAGTCCCGCAACGAGCGCAACCCCTGTTCCATGTTGCCAGCGGATAATGCCGGGGACTCATGGAAGACTGCCGGGGACAACTCGGAGGAAGGCGGGGTCGAAGTCAAGTCATCATGCCCCTTATGTCCAGGGCTGCACGCATGCTACAATGGCAGGTACAACGGGTCGCGATCCCGCGAGGGTGAGCAAATCCCTTAAAGCCTGTCTCAGTTCGGATTGGAGTCTGCAACTCGACTCCATGAAGTCGGAGTCGCTAGTAATCGCGAATCAGCAATGTCGCGGTGAATACGTTCTCGGGCTTTGTACACACCGCCCGTCAAATCACGAAAGTCGGCAACACCCGAAGTCAGTGGCCCAACCCGCAAGGGAGGGAGCTGCCGAAGGTGGGGTCGGCGATTGGGATTAAGTCGTAACAAGGTAGCCGTACGGGAACGTGCGGCTGGATCACCTCCTTTCTAAGGAGCGAATGAGGCCTCAGGGCCTCGACAGCACCTAGTCAATGAGCTGGCTACTCACGTCGACCGAACCACCGGGTCACCTTGGTGACGCGGCCGGCAGGGTCTTCGTGGGCACACTGTTCAGTCGTGAGGGAGCCCGGGTTCTTCCGGGTTCACTCCGCACCTTGAGAACTGCATAGCGAGCACAAACGTCTTGGTATCAATATGATTCAAGCTACTAAGGGTCTTTGGTGGATGCCTTGGCGTTGGGAGCCGATGAAGGACGTAGCAGGCTGCGATAAGCCCCGGTTAGTCGTCAAGCAGACTTTGACCCGGGGATTTCCGAATGGGGAAACCCGACTGGGGTAATGCCCAGTCACACTGGTCTGAACACATAGGGCCAGGAGAGGCAACCGGGGGAATTGAAACATCTCAGTACCCCGAGGAATAGAAAGCAACAGCGACTCCCTGAGTAGCGGCGAGCGAAACGGGATGAGCCCAAACCGACGTGGCGTGATAGGCCGGTGCCGTTGTCACGTCGGGGTAGAGGGACCCACCTGATGGATCACCGGATCCATCGAGGAGTCAGAAAATCGGGAGGCTAGCCGAACCTGCCTGGAAAGGCAGTCCGTAGAAGGTAACAGCCCTGTAGGCGAAAGCGCCCGATCTCCTGGTGGTGTTCCCAAGTAGCACGGGGCACGTGAAATCCCGTGTGAATCTGCGAGGACCACCTCGTAAGGCTAAGTACTACCCAACGACCGATAGTGAACCAGTACCGTGAGGGAAAGGTGAAAAGCACCCCGGTGAGGGGAGTGAAATAGAACCTGAAACCATGGACCTACAAGCAGTCAAAGGGTCGCGCAAGCGGCCTGATGGCCTGCCTTTTGAAGAATGAGCCGGCGAGTTAGCGATACGTGGCAAGGTTAAGGCGTGAGCCGTAGCCGCAGCGAAAGCAAGTCTGAATAGGGCGTCTAGTCGCGTGTCCTAGACCCGAAGCCGGGTGAGCTATCCATGGGCAGGGTGAATCGAGGGTAAGACCTCGTGGAGGCCCGAACCCACCAAGGTTGAAAACTTGGGGGATGACCTGTGGATAGGGGTGAAAGGCCAAACAAACCCGGCGATAGCTGGTTCTCCCCGAAATAGCTTTAGGGCTAGCGTCGTGAGTTCCACCTTGGGGGTAGAGCACTGATTGGGCTAGGGGGCCTACAAGCTTACCGAACCCAGTCAAACTCCGAATCTCAGGGTGCCACATCACGGCAGTCAGACCATGGGGGATGAGCTCCATCGGTCAAGAGGGAAACAGCCCAGATCGCCAGCTAAGGCCCCCAATTCCGGACTAAGTGGGAAACGATGTGGGATTGCACAAACAGCCAGTAGGTTGGCTTAGAAGCAGCCATCCTTCAAAGAGTGCGTAACAGCTCACTGGTCGAGTGGTCCTGCGCGGAAAATGTAACGGGGCTCAAGTCCGGAGCCGAAGCTGCGGGATTTCGTCAAGCTCGGCCCTGCCCTCGGGCAGGGTCCAGGCGGCGGAATCGGTAGGGGAGCGTTGAGCGGGCAGTGAAGCGGCGGCGTGAGCCAGCCGTGGAGGCCGTTCAAGTGAGAATGCCGGCATGAGTAGCGAGAGGGGAGTGAGAATCTCCCCCGCCGAAAGTCCAAGGGTTCCTGGGGAAGGCTCGTCCGCCCAGGGTAAGTCGGGACCTAAGGCGAGGCCGAGAGGCGTAGTCGATGGATAACCGGTTGATATTCCGGTACCACCACGTGCGCGTCCAGGCTGAACCCAGCTTGCTAAGGAAAGCCCTTCGGGGCCTACCGACCCAGCTGGTACTAGGCCAGCGATGGGATGACACGGAAGGGTAAGCAGACCCGGGCGTTGGTTGACCCGGGGTAAGCGTGTAGGGCGAGATCCAGGCAAATCCGGATCTCACGAAGCCTGAGGCGTGACGCCGACCCGCTCTTAGGGGAAGCTGCTGAACGCCCATGCCGTCGAGAAAACTCTCTAGCGAGTGCACGGGGTGCCCGTACCCCAAACCGACACAGGTGGACAGGTAGAGAATACCAAGGCGAGCGAGAGAACCGTGGTTAAGGAACTCGGCAAAATGGTCCCGTAACTTAGGGAGAAGGGACGCCCCGGTAGAGTGAGAAGACTTCGCGTCTTCGAGCTCGAGGGGGCCGCAGTGACTCGGCCCAAGCGACTGTTTACTAAAAACACAGCAGCGTGCTAAGTCGCAAGACGACGTATACGCTGTGACGCCTGCCCGGTGCTGGAAGGTCAAGAGGAGAGGTCAGCCACTTCGGTGGCGAAGCTTTGAATCCAAGCCCCAGTAAACGGCGGCGGTAACTATAACCGTCCTAAGGTAGCGAAATTCCTTGTCGGGTAAGTTCCGACCTGCACGAATGGCGCAACGATTTGGGCGCTGTCTCAACCACGGACTCGGCGAAATTGCAGTGTGAGTGAAGATGCTCACTACCTGCGACAGGACGGAAAGACCCCGGGACCTTTACTGCAGCTTGACATTGGAGTTTGGTGTGCCATGTGTAGGATAGGTGGGAGACTAGGAAGCGGAGGCGCTAGCCTTCGTGGAGTCAACGTTGAAATACCACCCTTGCCACATTGAGCTTCTAACCTCGGTCCGTTATCCGGATCAGGAACAGTGTCTGGCGGGCAGTTTCACTGGGGTGGTGGCCTCCTAAAATGTAACGGAGGCGCCCAAAGGTTCCCTCAGTCCGGTCGGCAATCGGACGGCGAGTGTAAAGGCACAAGGGAGCTTGACTGCGAGACCTACAAGTCGAGCAGGTGCGAAAGCAGGGCTTAGTGATCCCATGGTGGCATGTGGAAGCGCCATGGCTCATCGGCTAAAAGGTACCCCGGGGATAACAGGCTTATCTTGCCCAAGAGTCCATATCGACGGCAAGGCTTGGCACCTCGATGTCGGCTCGTCGCATCCTGGGGCTGGAGCAGGTCCCAAGGGTCGGGCTGTTCGCCCGTTAAAGCGGCACGCGAGCTGGGTTTAGAACGTCGTGAGACAGTTCGGTCCCTATCCGTCGCAGGCGCAGGAGGTTTGAGAGGATCTGTCCCTAGTACGAGAGGACCGGGATGGACGTACCGCTGGTGTGCCAGTTGTCCTGCCAAGGGCATGGCTGGTTGGCTACGTACGGAACGGATAAGCGCTGAAGGCATCTAAGTGCGAAGCCGACCTCGAGATGAGACCTCCCACCGCATCAAGCGGGTAAGACCCCTGAAAGAACATCAGGTTGATAGGCCGGAAGTGGAAGCGCAGTAATGCGTTGAGCTGACCGGTACTAATCGGTCGAGGGCTTGAATCGATTCCAAGATGTGCGTGCTCGCTATGGAGTGCTCGGGGTGACGAGCATTCACCGGTTTCCGGTGGTGATAGCGGCGGGGAACCACCCGTTCCCATTCCGAACACGGAAGTTAAGCCCGCCAGCGCTGATGGTACTTGGGGCGTAGGCCCCCGGGAGAGTAAGTCGCCGCCGGAGTTTTGGTGGAGAGGGCCGCTCGGATGGGCGGCCCTCTCTCGCGTAGTTACGATCTAGAGAGAACGAGAGGTTCACCATGGGGCGGGAATCAGGGCGGGATCGGCCAGGGACGCGAGGCGGGGGACCGCAGTCGAGTGGCCGGCGGGGACTTTCAGGTGGGAGGGAAGTCGGGTCGGCCAAGAGGGACCACCGATCGGGGTCCAGCGACAAGCGAACCGAAGATCCGGCACCTGTGAAGCGGCGGGCATGGGTGGCGGACGGCGACCTTCCCCGGTGGATTCAGGACGAGGTGGCTCGGGTGACCGCCAAGGCCCGGATCCCGGCGACGCTCGAGCTGCTGCAGAGCGCCGCCCGTTCGTTCGTGGCAGGCCGCTATGGCAAAGCCCTGCGCGACGCCGAGCAGGCGAAGGAGCTGTCCCCAAGGGATGCGACCGTGCGCGAGCTGCTCGGGCTGTCGGCGTATCGGTTGGGTCGTTGGGAGACGGCGCTTCGCGAACTGCGCACCTTCCGGCGGTTGGCCGGCGACACCACGCACATGCCGGTCGAGATGGACGTCCTGCGCGCCCTGGATCGGCCGGCAGCCGTCGAGGATGCCTGGGTGACGTTTCGGCGCCTCGGTGGTGACCGCTCCACAGACCTGGAGGCGCGCGTCGTCTACGGATCCTTCCTCCTGGATCGGGACGACCCTCGCAAGGCCTGGCAGGTCACCGGCCCGAAGAAGATCGGGGACGATCCCTCGGAGTCCGACCTTCGGGTCTGGTACGTCGCCAGCAGGGCGGCGGCGAGGCTCGGGGACGCCAAGACCGCCAGACGGCTGTTCGAAGCCATCCAGACGAGCGACCCGGCGTTCCCGGGCCTGGACGAACTGGAGACGGCCGTCTCAAGTGCGTGACGCCAGCCAGCGCTCGATGCCTGCTGCCTGCATCGGCCAGAACGTGTTGCGATCCAGCGTGTCGATGTCGACAGGATCGAATCCCTGTGCCCGGTAGTCGGCCAGGACCCAGGCGCGCATCGCCTCGGACAGGTCGCCGTCATCTGAGGCGGCGGCCTCGACCCAACCGACCCAGTCCCACATCCGCCGTTCGGCGGCCTCGAGAGTGTGCGCCACATCCGGGTCCGGGCCGTAGTGGGCGAAGCCGAGGAATGCAGGGCGTCTGCGGCCGATGCGTCGCAGACTGGCGGTCACCACCTCGGGATCGAAGTCCGGCGGAGGGGTCACCGGCTGCACGATGTGCCCATGCGGAAAGGAGATCCCGACTGCGTCCCCGATGAGCGCTGCTCCCGTCTCCGCCTCGAAGAACACCACGTGGTGGCGAGCGTGCCCGGGTGTGTGCATCACCTCGACATGTCTGCCGCCTCCCAGAGGGATACGATCTCCCTCGTCGAGGATCAGAAGTCGATCCTGCGGTATCGGCTCCATTGGACCCCAGAGTGTGTCCATTCCCTCCTCGCCGTAGATGCGGGTGGCCGAGTTCCACAGACGCGCCGGGGTGACCAGGTGGCGGGCTCCTTCGGAGTGGACTCCGATCTTGGCGCCGGGGAACCTCTGGGCGAGGTGACCTGCCCCTCCCGCATGATCCAGGTGGATGTGGGTGACCGCCATTACGGCTAGATCGTCGACGCCCACCGACTCGAGTGCGTCGTAGAGGTGGCCGATCGAGCGCGACGGCCCGCATTCGATGAGGACGCGGTTGGGGGTGTCGAACAGATAGCAGGCGAGGCGCTCCGCATCGTCGTGCATGAAGGCATCGATCAGGTACAGATCGTGCCCAAGAGATGTCACCGATACTTCGCTCATGACACGCGACGGTAGCGGAGCCTCTCAGCCGGTTCTCATCTCACGGTCACCCTTCCCCCATCTCGGGCGACGAGCCTTGCCGGATGCCAGATGTCCTGACGCCTGCCGGAACAGGGCTCGAACGGGTCCGCCGGAGCCTGCAGACGATGTGGAGAGGGCGACCCGAAGATCCGGCGTGGGTTCGTCCGACCCTGATCGGCCTCTTGGCCCTGACAGCACTGGCCTACACATGGTCGCTCGATTCCAGCGGATACGGAAACGAGTACTACGCCGCCGCGGCCTACAGCGGATCGCAGAGTTGGACGGCCTGGCTCTTCGGCTCGTTCGACTCCGCCTCGTTCATCTCGGTCGACAAGCCCCCGTCCTCGCTGTGGGTGACCGGCCTGTCGGTTCGCGCCTTCGGCTTGAGCTCGTGGAGCATTCTGCTCCCTCAGGCGGTCGCCGGCGTGGCCAGCGTGGGGATCGTCTACGGGACGGTTCGGCGATGGAAGGGTCCGGCGGCCGGGCTCCTGTCCGGGTTGGCCCTCGCCACCACGCCGATCGCCGTCGTGATGTTTCGCTACAACAATCCCGACGCCCTCCTCACCCTCCTGCTGGTAGCTGCCGTCGCCGTGGCCTACGGCGCAGTCGAGAAGGGCAGCGGCATTCGTCTGTCCTTGTCGGGGGTCCTGATCGGGCTGGCATTCCTCACCAAGACGACCCAGGCCCTGTTGGTGCTCCCGGCGATCGGCATCGCCTACCTGTTGTGTGCTCCGGTGTCTCTCGGCCGCCGCCTCGCCCATGGGGTGGGTGCCATGGGTGCAGCCGTTGTCTCGGCCGGATGGTGGATCCTGCTCGCCGAGACGTCTCCGGCGGCCCCCTTCTTCGGACAGACCAGGAGTGGCTCCTTCCTCGACTACATCCTTGGGCAGAACGGCTTGGACCGGATCTCCGGCGCCTCGCCTGGTCCAGGAGGCACCGACCCCTTCGGTGGCAGCGGTGGATGGGGGCGACTGTTCAACACGGAGGTCGGTGACCAGATCTCGTGGCTGATACCACTGGCCATCGCCGGGATGGTGGCCGCCGTGGTGATGGCACGGCGGGAGGACCGAAGCGGATGGATTCTCTGGAGCGGTGTGCTCATCACTCACCTCACCGTGTTCAGCCTGATGGCAGGGGTGTTCCACCCCTACTACTCGCTTTCCATGGCGCCTGCCATCGCCGCCCTCGCCGGGGCAGGGGCGGTCGACATGTGGCGGGCCAATCGCGAGGGAACCAGAGGGTGGTGGCTGTTGCCCCTCGCCGTGGCTTCCGCGGGAGCATGGGCCTGGGTTCTGCTCGATCGCGTCCCTGAGTTCATGCCCTTGTTGGGGCCTGCAGTCGGGGTGGCCGGCGCCATCGGTGCCGTGGCTCTCCTCTGGCCACGGCGTCCGTTTCCGGCACAGCCGGTTCTCGCCATCGGTGTTCTGTGTGCGATGCTGGTCGCGCCCTTGGCGTACGGCATGAGTTCCATCGGCGTCGACTTCTCCGGCGGGGATCCCACGGCGGGCCCGGCCGAGTCGGGTCAGCCGTCGCCGCTCTCGACACCCGCGGACTCTTCGCGCCCGTTGCCACCGCCTCCTGGTGACGGGGGGCGGCCCTATCCTCCGCCGAGAGATGCCGGCGAGCGCTACCCCGTGCCGTACCTGCCTCCCGGGCAGGCCGAGGATCGGCCAACCGGAGATGCGCCTGCCCGCCCTTCTGGCGGGCCTCAACGAGGCGGACGGGGAATCACCGGACCCGTTTCGGAGTCCCTGATCGAGTTCCTCGTCGAGAGCCATGAGGGTGAGACCTGGCTGGTGGCGACCCGGGGCACCCGGCCGGCGGCGACGATCATCCTCGCCACCGGTGAGCCGGTCATGGCCATGGGCGGCTTCAGCGGTGGCGATCCCACGCCGACCTCGACCGAGCTCGTCGAGTACATCACCGCGGGGCGACTCCGGTTCGTGATGGTGGGCGGTGATGATCCACTGGTGGCCGAGGTGCTCGAGAGGTGTGCCGTGGTCTCGCCGTCCGAGTACGGCGGTCAGACTGGGGTCGTCCTCTACGACTGCATCAGCCTCGAAACCGTCACCGCCACCGAATAGCCTGCTCACTCTCGGCGCGGCATCCAGAAAGGATGCCCCATGGACTTGAACCTCGTGGTGCTCGCTGGTCGCCTGGCGGCCCCACCCGAGATCCGGCAGTTCGAGAGCGGAACCCGCTTGGCGCGCTATCTGGTGACGGTTCGCACCGAGGAGCCGGTGAGGCGCGTCGATGTGGTGCCAGTCACCCTTTGGGATCCTGCCGACGAGCTGGTCGATGCCGACCCGGCCCCTGGGACACGGGTGTGGGTCGCCGGTTCAGTTCAGCGGCGGTTCTGGAGCGCAACCGAGGGACGCCGCAGCCGCCTGGAGGTCGTCGCCGATCAGGTGTGCCTGCGGGACTCCGACACCGAAGGCGAGCCGACCTGACCGGGTGATCACGGCCGGTGTGGAGTCGGCCCGAGCCGACAGGATGCGAACAGGGGGCGGGGTGGCGCTCGGTCTGACTCCACGACGGCCGGTAACCTCCGGGCCTTGCCCCGGACCGCCATCTCCGCCCCATCACTCCTCGCCGCTGAGGCGGGGGCGGCGGCGTGCATCGGAGGCGGGAACGCCGTCGATGCGGCGGTGGCGGCCACGATTGCCGGGATGATCAGTGAACCGGGGATCGTCGGTCCGGGAGCCGGATGCCTCATCACCATCTGGGAGGAAGGCTCGGAGCCGGTCGTCATCGATGGTTACGTCGCCATGCCGGGCGCCGCCAAGAGGCCGGCAGACGGTGTGTTCGGCTCGCCGGTCGATATGACCTACGGCGGCGGCATGACGACGAGGATCGGTGCCGGCTCAGTCGCCGTTCCCGGAGCCTGGGATGCTCTTGGCCAAGCGGTGACGCGGTTCGGTGCCGCCTCCTGGCGTCAGGTCATGAGCCCGGCATTTCGACTGGCTGAGAGGGGTTACCCTCTATCGGAGGCTGCTGCCCGGTATCTCGAGCACGCGTTCCTGCCCATCTTCTCGATCGATCCCGAGATGCGGGCCCTGCTCACCGACGGCGATGGTCGCCTGCTTCAAGCCGGCGAGATCGTCACGCCGGTGGGCCTCGCCGAGACACTCGAGACAATCGCCGGGGAGGGTGCTCGCACCTGGTACGAGGGAGCCATCGCCGAAAAGATCCTTGCCATCATGGACTTGCAGGACGGCTGCATCGGTGAGGCCGATCTCGTCGGCTACCGGGCCGAGTATCGAACCGCGGTCCGCGTGGAGGTGGGGGAGTGGGTGGTGGCAACCAGCCCGGCGCCATCGATCGGGGGCCCGCTCATGGCGGCCACGCTCCTCCTGCTGGATTCCGACCGCCAGGAGTCCGCCGGGCTCTACACCACGGACATCATCAATGCCCTGGCGACGGTTCAAGGGCACCGGGACATCCGGATCGACCATGCCCACGACCAGGCCGCGGTGGCGATGGAGCTGTTGCGCGAGGTCGCCATCGCTGGCCGGGCCGGTCTGGGGTCGTCTTCGACGATCCACGTCTCGGCGGCAGACGACGAAGGACGAGCATGTGCGATCACCACCTCTGCCGGGTACGGCTCCGGGGTGATGATCCCGAACACCGGCCTCGCACTCAACAACTGCCTCGGGGAGATCGACCTCTATCCCGCCGGAGTCTCCGGGTACTCGCCGGGTGATCGCCTCGGATCGAACATGGCGCCGACGGTTGCTCGACGGGGCAGCCGCACGCTGGCGTTGGGTTCTCCGGGGGCGGCCCGGATCGTCTCCAGCATGGCCCAGGTGCTGGCGAAGGTGACTCTGCGGGGCGACGACGTGGAAGCGGCAATCGAAGCGCCGCGGCTCCATGTCGAGCCTGGCCCGCAGAGACTGCTCTCGGTCGAGGAGCCACTCGAGGTGGATCCCACCGCCGGATTCGTGGTTCGTCGGTTCCCGGCACACTCGATGTACTTCGGAGCCGTTGGTGTAGCCGGTTTCGATCCGGAAGGGAACGGCCTGACCGCTCTGGCGGACCGACGCCGCAGCGGTGACGTGGCGATCGGGGAAGGATGATCGTGCCGTCTGGCTTCCTCTCGAAGGTCGAAGGCGGTGGCCGATGAGCGACTCCGCAGAGAGGGGACGCGAGCTCGAGCGCTTCCTCGAACCAGAGAGCATCTTCTGGTTGAGGGCGGCGCCTTGGCTGCTCACCGGGGTACTCGCCGTGGGCGTGGTGATCGGCCTGTTCCTGCTGCGACCCACCGGAGCCGTGCGGCCCGATCTCGCCGAGATCGGCATCAACCCGCACAGCCATGAGGCCGTGGTGCAGGCGGTGTCCGAGCACCCGTGCGACGCCAACCCGTCGCTGACCTGTGCCGATGTGGTGTTCCTGCTCACCCAGGGTCCCGATTCCGGATCCGAGTTTCCGATGACGGTGGTGGTCTCGCCCACGTCCCCGGCGTTCGCGGTGGGGGAGAGGGTCGTTCTCGAGTACCAGGAGGGCGCGTCCGAGGAGTTTCGCTACGCGTACGCCGATCGCCAGCGTCGCCCGACGCTTCTGTGGCTGGCGGCGCTCTTCGCCATCACGGTGGTGGCGCTCGGTCGCTGGCGAGGCGTGGCAGCCCTCGTCGGACTGGCTCTCTCGGTCGTGGTACTGCTGGCGTTCGTGATTCCTGCGATCCTCGACGGACGCCCCCCCGTGATGGTGGCGATGGTGGGAGCCGGGGCCATCGCCTACCTGGCCCTCTACGCAGCGCACGGCTTCTCCCGCATGACGACGGTGGCGCTGCTGGGTACCGTCGCCGCGCTCGGCCTGACCGGTCTCCTCTCCTCGGTGGCGGTGGCGGCGGCCCGCTTCAGTGGGTTGACCGCCGACGAGGCGTTCATCCTCGGGTTTGCAGGCGAGTTCGACCTCTCTGGACTCATCCTCGCCGGTGTCGTACTGGGAGCGCTGGGCGCAATCGACGACGTGACCGTCACCCAGGCGTCGACGGTGTGGGAGCTGCACGAGGTTCGCCCCGATCTGGGCCGGGCCGGGCTGTTCAGGTCAGGCCTGAAGGTGGGGCGCGATCACGTCGCCTCCACGGTCAACACCCTTCTCCTCGCTTACGCCGGGGCGGCGATGCCCCTTCTGCTCTTCTTCGTCCTCGCCGACCAGTCGGTAGGGTCGGTCCTCAACTCCGAGATGGTGGCGGTGGAAGTGGTGCGAACCCTCGTGGGCAGTATCGGCCTGGTGGCCGCGGTACCGATCACGACATGGCTGGCGGCGGTGTTCGCTTCCGAGGACTTCGCCGGAGGTCGCAGGTGACCAGGATCGAGTCGCTGGATCCCGAAGGTCACCACCGTCCGGTGCGGGGCTACTACTCGCAGACGATGCGGGTGGAGTCGGGACCGCTGGTGTTCGTGTCGGGTACGGCGCCGCTCGACGCCGGCGGGAGGCTGGTCGGCCCCGGTGATGCCTCTGTTCAGGCCCGAGCCGTGCTCGAGAACCTCCGGGTGGCCCTGCAGGCCCACGGAGCCGAACTATCGGATCTGGTCTCCCTCGATGTGTTCCTCGCCCAGGCCGCCGACTATGAGGCGGTGGGAGCGGTTCGCTCCGAGTTCTTTCCGTATGCGGGGCCCACGGGGATCCTGGTCGTGGGAGCGATGCCGCCGCTCCCCGGCGTCCTGGTGACGATGCGGGGCATCGCCGCACCGGGTTGAACTCCTGGTGGAGGGCCGCCCTCATCGGGAGGTCGAAGGTTGTGGCCGTCCCTCGATGAAGGGTCGAGACGGCGGCGACGGGCATGACCTCGGCATGCAGGATGTTGAAGGAAGGGGCGCTGGTGGCCCGACCCGAGGAGGTTCCATGAGCGAGTTCGGCGACGAAGAGGCCTGGAGGATCAGGCTGACGCCAGAGCAGTATCAGATCCTGCGCTGTTCGGCGACCGAGGCGCCGTTCACCGGCGTCTATTGGGATCATCACGAGGAGGGGCGCTATCGCTGTGCCGGTTGCGAGCAGGTGCTGTTCCTCTCCGACGACAAGTACGACAGCGGATCCGGCTGGCCCTCTTTCACTAGGCCAGTCGAAGAGAGCCGGCTCACGCTGCATCGCGATGACAGCCACGGAATGGAGCGCATCGAGGTCAGGTGCGCATCGTGCGGCGGCCACCTCGGCCATCTGTTCCCCGACGGCCCGAATCCGACCGGACAGCGCTACTGCGTCAACTCGGCGGCACTGGAGTTCGAGGGATGACCGCGACCCTGCTCGGAGACGATGGGAACCACCGCTGCCCGTGGCCGGGCTCGGACGCCCTGTACCTGCGGTATCACGACGAGGAGTGGGGGCGGCGTGTCTCCGACGACACCGGCCTGTTCGAGCGGATCGTTCTCGAAGGGTTCCAGGCCGGCCTCTCCTGGCTGACGATCCTGCGAAAGCGTGAGGCCTTCCGCTCGGCGTTCGCCGGGTTCGATCCGCGGGTGGTGGCCAGGTTCGAAGAAGAGGACACCGCCCGGCTTCTGAACGACGCCGGGATCGTCCGCAATCGGGCCAAGATCACCGCCGCCGTGGGGAACGCCCGCCGAGCCCTGGACCTGATCGAGGCGGAGGGGAGCATCGCCCGGTTCCTGGCCGTCTACGCTCCGGCGCCGGGGCCGGCGCCCAGGGATCTGTCACAGGTCCCGACTGCCTCGGCCGAATCGAAGGCGTTGAGCAGTGAGCTTCGGCGGCTTGGGTGGTCGTTCGTGGGGCCGACCACCATGTACGCCTTGATGCAGGCGGCTGGCATGGTGAACGATCACCTGGAGGGCTGCTGGGTCCGGTCGCGATGCATGAGCGATCTGCCCTGGCCCGCCTGAGTCAGTGGTCGTGACCGGCGTGCTCGTGCTCAGCGCCCTGATGCTCGGCGATCTGCCGGTGCACATCCTCCATGTCGACGGCACGCACCTGCTCGATGAGGTTCTCCAGCACGTCGCCGGGCAGGGCGCCTGCCTGGCTGTACAGGATCACATTCTCCCTGAACACCATGAGCGTGGGGATGGAGCGCACCGAGAAGGAACCGGCCAGCTCGGGCTGGGCCTCGGTGTCGACCTTGCCGAAGACGAGGTCCGGGTGCTTCTCGGCGGCGGCCTCGAAGGTCGGGGCGAAGGAGCGGCAGGGGCCGCACCACGCAGCCCAGAAGTCGACGAGGACGGTGTCGTTCTCGGCGATGGTTGCGGCGAAGTTGTCCTTGGTGAGTTCGATGGTTGGCATGCAGTCGGAAACGCGCCGATCGCCCCGGACATTCCCTAAAATCGTCACCGTGACGCAACAGGGCAGATGTGAGTGGTGTCGCCGGGGGATCGCCTACGGCGGCGGAGGGCGCCCGCGGAAGTACTGCCGGCGCAGCCACCGCCAGCGCGCCTACGAGGCGCGCCTGCTCGCGTCCCGAATGGGGCTCGCCGAAGGTCTGGCGGTGGTATCGGAGCGGGACCTGGGCCGGATCAACGATGGCATCTATGTGATCGAGTCGGCCCTGGACGACGTCGAGCGGGACCTGAGTCGGGATCCAGGCGACCTGGCGGCGGCCTTCGAGCACCTGTACGTCGCAGCCACGGGCTTGCGAGGTGCGACCCTGGAGCCCAGGGCACTGAGAGACGGCTGAAGGGTGAGATGTGGGTGTTCCCGGTCTTGCCATCCGAGCGCCCATAATCCACGTTCTGTCAAGTAACGGAGACGGTGAAGGGACGCCCACTCCTCTTTCGTCTCGGTTCTACTCCCCATCCTCGTCGAGCTGCTCGGTGGGAGCCCGGACCTCGGGCTTGGCGCCGGCAAGTGCCGCCCGGCGCACTGCATCCCTTCCGTAACGGTTTCGAACCAGGTCGACGGCTCGATCGAGCTCCCGTCGACGGAGGTGGTGCGGGCTCCCCGGGCGCACGCCCTCTGATGCCTGCGGGTCGACATCCAGGGTCAGCTGCAGGTGAGGTGTTCGGGCGAGCAGGGAGACGCTGATGCCGACCAGGGTGACGCGTCGGCCCTCGGCGCGCTCTGCGACCAGGGAGTCCGCCAGGGACGATGCGAGGGCGTAGATCGGGTCGGTCTCGGCGATGGGGGCAGGCAGTGTGGTGGCGCGCGTGACCGAGGTCATGTCGTCGAAGCGGACAGCCACCGAGACCCTGCGGCCTGCGAAACCTTTTCGTCGGAGACGCGACCCGACCCGGTCGGCGAGCGCCAGGAGTGTGTTGCGGCGCTTGTCGATGTCGGTGGCGTCGCCGGCGGACTGGGCCCCGACCGATCCGGCGGTGGCCTTGCCGTGGACGGGGCGCGGATCGCGGTTGTTGGCGAGCGCCCACAGATGTGCGCCCCAGTGCTCCCCCATCCAAGCCTCGATGGTCGGGGGAGCCAGGGCGGCCAACTCGCCGATCGTGCAGATCCCGTATCCGGCCAGCTTTCGCTGAGCGACCGGACCAACGCCCCAGATGAAGCCCACTGGGAGGGGTGCGAGAAACTCCGACTCCCCTCCTGCTGGTACGACGCAGAGGCCATCGGGCTTCGCAACTCTGCTTGCGATCTTCGCCAGGTGCTTGGTGGTGGCCACTCCGACCGATATCGGCAGGTCGACCTCGGCGCGGACGTCGTCTCGGATGCGCCCGGCGATCTCCGGACCCGACCCGAAGAGGCGGCGCGAGCCGGAGACGTCGAGGAAGGCCTCGTCGATCGAGATCTTCTCGATCCTCGGGGTGTAGCGCTCGAGGATCTCCATCACCGCCCGGCTGGCGGCGACGTAGGCGTCGAAGCGGGGCTTCACGATGATCAGCGAGGGGCATCGGAGTCGGGCCGTCGCTGCGTTCATGGGGGCATTGACCTCCATGGCGCGCGCCTGGTAGGTGGCGGCGAGTACCACTCCCCCGCCTACCGCCACCGGTCGATCCCGAAGCGACGGGTCGTCGCGCACCTCCACCGAGGCGAAGAAGGCGTCGAGGTCGGCATGCAGGATCGAAGGCCCGTCCACGAGCCAAGTCTCGTCGATGTGGGTGACACGCGCCTTCGCGACGGCTCCACGACCTCGGTGGTCGTCGATGGGCCGGGTCCGGGTGGGGGCCGATCCTCCACGGACGGGGCGAGGCGACAGGCCAGTTGGCCGACCGAAGAGGTCGCGACGAAGAGCCCGATCGACCTGGGCGTCGGGCAATGCCACACCGATCTCCCGGGAGGTGGGATGATTGGGCAGGCCTATTCGATGGAGGCGGAAGTGAAGCGTTCCATGTTCCTTCTCGGCGTGGTGATGGCCGTCCTCCTGGCTGCCTGCGGCGACGACGACGCGGCCACGACCACCACCGTCCCGGGCACGACCAGCGAGCCGCCGCCGGCGACCTCGACCACGACGCCGGAGGGCAGCACGACATCTGAGGCACCGCCGACAACCACGATCCCTCCGGCAACCACTACATCAGAACCGCCACCCACGACCACTCCCCCGCCCCTGTTCACCACCGACGGCGACTTCTTCCCCGATGTGCTTCCCGGCAGCGAGGGTCCCAACGGCTCGGGATGCATCACCGGGGAGACGATCCTGGGCGATGGCGTGTGGTTCGGCTATGTGGAGGGCATCTCCGGCGGCACGTTGACCTTCGATCTCGCCTGCTTCTTCACGGGCGCGGCCGCAGTCACCGCCGCCACCGAGGACGGCTACGAGGCGTTCGACTACTACATCCGGAACAAGAACCCGAAGACGTACTCGGTCGACCTGGCCCCGGGTGCCATGGCGTACTACGTGAACGGCTCGACGATCGAGCTGGTCGCCGTCGGCGCCGGGGCATGGCCGAACGCCGCATCCTTCCTCGCCTGCCCTGGCGAGTGGTGCAGCGTCTGGCTCTACGTCAATCAGGGGAAGGTGACCGAGCTCGTGGAGCAGTACGTTCCCTGAGCCGGTGTCGCTCAGTTCAACGACGGGTGGCGCGGGAAGAACCTGAGTACTCCCAGGTCTCCGAATCGGCGCTCCAGGACCGTTCGCCACAGGTCGCCGGGGCGCGCCGTGAACACGTCGGCAGCGGTCGCCTCCACCACGATCCAGTCCTCTCTCTCCAGCTCGTGCTCCAGCTGATGGCGTCCCCATCCCGAGTAGCCGGCGAAGATCCGGTGGGGGGAGGCCGTCACCTGCATGCCGACGAGGTCGACCAGGTGCACGCCATCGATGACGGTCCGGTCCGATTGGAGCGCCGGTCCGCGTGAGAGGGCGATCGCCACATCGGGCTCCACCGGGCCCCCGCGAAACACCACCTGTGGAGGCAGGATCGCCTCCGCCCATTCGGGGACATGGTCGATCACCGGGAGCGTCGTCGGATCGTTGAGAACCACCCCTATGGCCCCCTGGGCGTCGCGGTCTATGAGCAGGACCACCGTCGCCAGGAAGTTGGGATCACCCAGGGCGGGGGCGGCCACCAGCAGCTTCCCGGTCAGGTCGTCTGATCCCATGTGGCGACCATCTCTCGGGCCTGCCGCACCCAGGCGTCGTCGACTATTCGTCCTGGATACACCGGGAGCAGCGGGGCGATCCTGGCGATGTCGTCCTTCGTGAAGCGCGCTATCTGCTCGATCGAGGTGATGTCGTGCTCGGCCAGGATCGTTGCGATCTTCGGACCGATCCCCTTGATCCGGGTGACGTCGTCCGCCATGGCTCTGCCGCTCTCCAACCGCGACTCGAGCTCCGCCACCTGCAGGCGGAGGGCGACAACCCGCTCGCCGGCACGCGTCGTCGCCCCGGTTCCGGCGACAGCGGTCCTTCTCACCAGACGGGAATTTCGTTCCCTCTCTGCTGCAAGGAGGGCGCGGACCTGACGCAACTCGGCGCGAACCCGATCGAGCGAGGGCTCGGCGGCAACGGCGAGGAGCTGCCGCCGAGCCTGTTCCAACTCCCGACGCAGCCGGGCTGCCTCCTCGGCCTCGGCCCGGGCAGCACTCAGTTCGGCAGAGAGCTCCTCGAGGCGGGCGGCGAGTGGCGCCTTCTCGGCGTTCACCGTATCCAGTGCTTCCACGGTGGACTTCAGCTCTTGTTCCAGGTCGCTGATCCTCGCCTCGCGGACGTCCACCTCGACGTAGAGGCGCTCGAGGGCGGCGATCCGCTCGGTGAGCCGGGTCGCCTCGGCGTTGCGCACCGCAGTCAGCTGGGTGAGCCGGTCCTGGAGTTCGGTGATCTCCGCCTGGCGTACCAGCAGGATGTCAGGAGGTGGGGCCGAGTTCTCCAACTCGGCTCGAGCCGCCTCCACCCGGCGGTCCGCCTCGTCACGCACCAGACGAACCTCGCGATCCAGCCTCTCGGCCTCGGCTTGAAGCGACTCGACGAGTGCGTTGCGGGTCTCGAGGAGGTCTCGAAGACGATCGATCTCGACGGCGAGCTGCGACTCCTCGTCCCCTTCCCCTGCGTGCAGCAGCTGCTCCTCCAGCTCGATGATGCGCTGCAGGGCGGACCGATGCTCTTGCGCCGAGACCGCGTCGGAGAGGATGGCGTCGGCTCGCTTCTTGTCGGCTCGTGCTGCGGCCAGCGATTCGAGCGCCGTGGCGAGTTCGGTCTCGATCTCGGCCAAGCGGTTCTCTGCAGACTCTGCCCGGGCCTCGCGACTGCGACCGTCCTCCGCCAGAGCACGCAGCTCTGCGGTCAGCTCGTCGACTCGCTGCTCGGCCTGAGAGGCATCCTTGCTCAGGCGGGAGGACTCGAGGCCGAGGCGTTCGACCTCGGCCTGGAGGTCGAGGACTCTGCGGTTGGCCATTCGTGCCGCCCAACCGGCCTCCGCTTCGGCCAGGGTCAGGGCCTCGGCCCGGCGACCCTCGTCGAGGGCGCGCGCGGTCTCGCGCTCCAGCAGCGCCCTGGCATTGAACACCGCCGTGCGGAGCCGGATCCCGCGCCTTCGCGCCAGGAGGGCGGCCCCCGAGGCGGTGGCTATGGCGACGAGCAGCGCCAGGGCGATCGGCAGCGGGTCCATGGCCGGAGTGTACGGGGCGCGCCCAGGGTCCCGCGTCCGGGAGGAGTGCGGGCCGGGCCGAATCGATGGGAGTGGTCTCGGCCAGCCGGTGGAGGTCGTCGCCACCCGTCGCCGCTAGCCTCGCCTCGTGGTCGGCTACACCATCGAGGCACTCCCCAAGGTCGTTCTCCACGACCACCTCGACGGAGGGTTGCGTGCATCGACCGTTCTCGACCTGGCCCGCGAAGTGGGATACGAGGGTTTGCCTGCTCGCGATGCGGGATCTCTCGAGGCCTGGTTCCATCAGGCGGGTGCCGCCTCCCTCGCTCAGTACCTCGAAGCGTTCCGGCATACGTTCGGTGTGATGCAGACGCCCGAGGCAATGGCCCGGGTGGCCTATGAGGCGGTCGCAGACCTGGCGGCCGACGGTGTCGTCTACGCCGAGATGCGCTTCGCTCCCAGCCTCCACCTGAGCCGCGGAATGAGCCGGAGCGAGGCCATTGCCGGGGTACTCGAAGGCCTCACCCGGGGTGAGGCCGAGTTCGGGATGACGGCCAGGGTCATCGTCGATGCGATGCGCCAGGACACCGACTCCGAGGAGGTCGTCGCCGCGGCCCTGGGCTTCGTGGGCAGAGGTGTCGTCGGGTTCGATCTGGCCGGCCCTGAGGCGGGGTTTCCGGCGAGCGGCCATTCCTGCGCGTTGCGAGCGGCGGCCGAAGGTGGGCTTCACATCACAATTCATGCCGGCGAGGGCGCCGGAGTCGAGAGCATCGCCGACGCCCTGGCCTGCGGGGCCGAGCGTCTCGGTCACGGTGTGCGCATCGTGGAGGACCTGGACGAAGACGGGCGGCCGGGACCGGTGGCCGGTGAGGTGCTCGAGCGTCGCATCGCCCTCGAGGTGTGCCCGACCTCCAACCTCGACACCAAGATCTATGCACGCCCCAAGGACCATCCCCTTGGGAGGCTGCACCGCAGCGGCTTCGTGGTAACCATCAACACCGACAACCGCCTGATGAGCGCAACCAGTCCCTCACGAGAGCTCGCCTTCGCCGTCGAGCGTCAGGGAATGAGTCTTGGAGACCTGGAGACGATCACCATGGCAGCCATCGATGCCGCCTTCTGTGATGAAGACACGAGACAGCAGGTGAGGCTGCGGGTCGCCGACGGCTACCGGGGCGTCGAGGCGATCTGACCGTTCAGCCAATCGGCGACGGCAGCGACGGCGACCGCCCCCCCGTCCTCGTTGAACGACTCGTGCCTGAAGCCAGGGAACACGATGCGCTCGACTCCGGGCAGCGATTCCAATGGCCGGCTCACCGGCTCCGGAACGATCTGGTCCTCCGCCCCATGGAGCACCAGCGTGGAGATGTCGAGATCAGACAACCGTCGTCTCACCAGGCGCTGTGCGGCCAGGGCATGGCGTCCAAGGGCCAGCGTGGTTCGAGGGTGTACCAGGGGGTCCGCGAAGTACCTGTGGCCCACCTCGGGGTCGCGCGAGAGCATGGAGCCGTCCAGACCGTTGTCGATCGAGACACGTGGGGCGAGAACACCGAGGACGCGAGCCGCCATCCGCTTCACCGGAGAAATCCGCGCCGAGATCGCCGGAGCGCTGAGGACGAGTAGGTCGGGCCGGGTGCGATCCGACAGCACGTAGGACAGTGCGACCAGCCCTCCCATCGAGTGCCCCATGAGTACGGTGGGAACGTCGGAGCGACAACCCGACACATCTCCTTCGAGATCGTCGAGATACTGATCCCAGCGCTCGACGAACGCCCGCCGGCCGCCGGAGGCGCCAAAACCCCGAAGGTCGGTTGCCACGACCTGGTGGCCGTGAGCCGCCAGGGCCGATCCCACATGCTCGTAGCGACCGGAGTGCTCGGCGATCCCGTGGACCAGCACGATCGTCGAGCGAGCCCTCCCGTCCGGTTCCCATCGGCGTGCGGCCAGCTTGGTCCCATCGGCTGCAAGCCGGCTCATGTCGGCTCACCCGCCAGGTCATGCCACGTGAGGACGGGGCGGCGGGCGGCGGCGGCGTCGTCGAGACGAGAGACCGGTGTGAGATGGGGCGCCGCTGTCATCCGACCGGGTTCGCTGCGGGCGATCTCGGCGATCTCGTTGAAGGCGGCAGCGATGGCCTCGACCGTCTCGCGGGACTCGGTCTCGGTGGGTTCGATCATCAGTGCCTCCTCGACTATCAGTGGAAAGTACACGGTTGGAGCGTGAAAGCCCCGGTCGAGCAGTGCCTTGGCAACATCCATTGCTCGCACGCCGGTGGCCCGCTTCAGTGCCGCGGCCGAAGCGACGAACTCGTGCATGCATGGTGCGTCGTAGGGGATCTGGTAGATCGGGTCGAGCAGCCTGGCCAGGTACCGGGCGTTCAGCACCGATCGTTCGGCGACCCGACGCATCCCGGCCCCTCCCAGGGCGAGCATGTAGCACAGGGCCCTGAGGACCACCAGGAAGTTGCCGTGCTGACCATGGATGCGACCGATCGAGTCGGAGGGCATCACCCATCGAGGTCCTGAATCGCCCATCTCCGGCAACGGGCCAGGCAGGAACCGGACCAGCCGGTCCACCACCGCGACCGGCCCTGCACCCGGGCCGCCTCCTCCGTGGGGTGTGGCGAAGGTCTTGTGAAGGTTGGAGTGGACTATGTCGAAGCCCATGTCCCCGGGACGGACCACTCCGAGGATGGCGTTCAGGTTGGCGCCGTCGTAGTAGACGAGCCCATCCACCGCATGGACGATGGAGGCGATCTCGACGACGTCCTGTTCGAACAGGCCGAGTGTGTTCGGGTTGGTGAGCATGAGTCCGGCGGTGTCCTCGTCCACTGCCGATCTCAGGGCCTCGAGATCGACCATTCCTCTCGCGTCACTCGGCACCTGGCGGGCCTTGAACCCGGCGAGGGTCACCGAGGCGGGGTTGGTGCCGTGCGCGGAGTCGGGGATCAGAATCGTGCGCGGGCTGCGGCCCGTGGCGTCGTGATAGGCGCGCGTGATGAGCAGTCCGGTCAGTTCCCCGGAAGCGCCCGCAGGCGGCTGGAACGTGGCACGGGCCATCCCGGTGAGAGCACAGAGAAGCTCCTCGGCTCGCAGCAGGACTTCAAGCGCTCCGGCGGCGTGCCGGGCCGGCGTCGCCGGATGCAGATCACGGAACCCGGGATGCTCCGCCGCCCAGTCGCACACCTTCGGGTTGTACTTCATGGTGCACGAGCCGAGCGGATAGGCACCGAGGTCGACGGCGAAGTTGCGATGTGCCAGGCGGGAGAAGTGCGCGACCAGGTCCCTCTCGGCCAGCTCCGGCAGGGCAGGCGGGGTCGAGGCCAATTCCGGGAGTTCGGGCATCTCGTCGACGTCGAGGTCGGGTAGCGACCAGGCGCGGCGCCCCGGAGCCGAGAGCTCGCCGAGATGGGGCTCCGCTCCCCCACCCATCAGCGGCAGCGATGTGGCACGGCCTCCTGGTTCAGGCATCGGCCAGGACCTCCTCCAACGCCTGGGCGTATCCATCCAACTGTTCTCGCGTCCGCTTCTCGGTGACGGCGACCAGCAGGCCGCCGGGGAACTCCGGAAGGTCGCCACCGATCGGGATTCCGGCGAGGAACCCGCGCTCCGCCATCCGGTCGATGACGACCTCGGGATCCGCAGGAAGCAGGATCGGGAACTCTCGAGCGAAGCGGGAGCCGACCCCGAGGCGAACACCGGGGATGGCCGAGAGTCGATGTGCGAGGTGGTGGGCCCGGGCCACGCTCTGCCTCCCGACCGATGCCAGGCCCTCGGGGCCGAGCCAGGCGAGATGGACGGCGGCGGCGATGGCGATGAGCGTCTGGTTGGTGCAGATGTTCGAGGAGGCCTTCTCCCGGCGAATGTCCTGCTCCCGGGTGCGCAGGGTCAGGGTGTAGCCAGTCCGGCCCGACGAGTCGATGGTCCTGCCCACCAGGCGGCCCGGAACACGGCGCATCAGGGGTCGCGAAGCGGCGAATAGGCCGAGTGCCGGCCCGCCGAAGGAGAGGGGGCTTCCCAGTGGCTGGCCTTCGCCGACGGCGAGGTCGCAGCCGGCGTCTCCGGGCCGGCGCAGCACACCGAGCAACATCGGGTCCACCTCGGCCACCGCCAGGGCACCGGCAAGGTGTGCCGTCTGCACCGCCGCCGAGTAGTCCTCGATCACGCCGAGGTGATTGGGCTGTGAGAACAGCACGGCCGCCGGGGGTGGCCCGGTGCCGGCTTCCCACACCGTGCGTCCATCGAGGAGAGGGAGCTCGTGCAGTTCGAAGTCACGAACCCGAGCGAAGGTGGCGATCACCTGCCGGGTTCGGGGGTGCACGCCTCGGGACACCCACACCGACTCCCGACCGGTCTCGGCCAGGGCCAGGTTGACCGCCTCCAGCCCGGCGGTTGCGCCGTCGTAGAGGGATGCGTTGGCGACGGGCAGTCCCGTGATTGTGGATATCAGCGACTGGTACTCCCACAGTGCCTGGAGCACGCCTTGTGCCGCCTCCGACTGATACGGCGTGTACGAGGTGACGAACTCGGGCCGTGAGCTCAGGGCGCGGACCACGGGTGGCAGGTGGTGGTCGTAGAACCCGCCGCCGGCGAAACAGATCAGTCGTGAGGAGTTTCGAGCGGCCAGGGTGTCGACGTGCGCCATGAGCTCGGGCTCCGACATGGGCGGGGGCAGGCCGGGGTCTGGCGCCGCCAAGGCCACTCCGTCGGGTAGATGAGCAAAGAGCTCGGACTCGGAGGCGAGGCCGAGCACCGAGAGCATTCGCGCCAGGTCGCCTTCGCTGTGCGGGGTGAAGTCCATCAGCGTCTCACGAAGGGAGGGTCGACGAAACGGCCCGGTACCCACTCGTCCCGAATCGCCATCGCCATCGGCTCACCGGCCCGGGCCGGTGGCGAGACGTATGCGAGGCCGATGCCCACGCCGAGGGCCGGGCTGAAGTTCCCCGACGTGACCCGACCGGAGCGTCCTTCGGACCGAACGGTGTATCCGGTCCGGGGCACGCGCCGCCCCTCCAGGGCGAAGCCGATCAGGGCACGATCGAGTGGCCGGTGGCGTAGGGCAGCCAGGGCGCCGCGGCCCACGAACTCGTGGTCCCATCCAACCGCCCACTCCAGGCCGGCCTCCAGGGGTGAGGTCGTGTGGTCGATGTCCTGGCCCCACAGGGGGTACCCCATCTCGAGGCGCAGGATGTCTCGCGACGCCAGACCACAAGGCTCGGCACCGGCTGTGATGAGTGCCTCGAACACGGAGGAGGCGGTCTCGATGGGAAGCATGACCTCGGCTCCGCTCTCTCCCGTGTACCCGGTGCCCGCCGCCGTCCAGCCATCCCCCTCGAGCACCCGGAACCGCTTCGGGCACTCGCCGATGACGGTCTCGAGCACCTGGGCCGACCCTGGTCCCTGGACTGCGAGCAGCACGGTGTCTGGCCGCAGGTCGGTGACCGCACAGTCAGGCTGGACGACGAATGCGTGCCGCACCCGATCATGGTTGGCGGCGTTGGGCAGAACGATGAGGCGTCCTGCGGTGGACCACCAGAGGATGATGTCGTCGATCACGCCGCCCCGTTCGTCCAGCATCAAGGAGTACTGGGCACGGCCAGGTTCGATTCGGTTCAGGTCGTTGCTGAGGAGCCGGTCCACGGCGGCAACGGCGCCGCTTCCGTCGAGAGCGAACCTCCCGAGATGGGAGACGTCGAAAGCTCCCACCGATGAGCGGACCGCGCCGTGCTCGGCGAGGGCGCCTCGGTACTGCAGCGGCATCTCCCAGCCCCCGAAGTGGGTGAACCTGGCGCCCAGGCGCTGGTGAGCCTCGTGCAACGGCGACCGGGCGAGGAGCGTCACCGGCGGAACTCTAGACCGGGTGGGCGGCGATCCCTCCGCCTCAGCCGGTCTGCGAATCGCCCAGATTCACCACCTGGATGGGCCCGGGAATGCGCGTCGGAGCGGGCATGGCATCCATCTCCAACGGCGGCTCCAGGTCGTACTTGATCAGCAGATGGAGGAAGTCTCGCTGGTAGAAGATCTTGCATCTGACTTCGGGATGGTGTTCGGCGAGGAGTCGGACCTTGCGGTTCTTCTTGGTGACCAGCTTCTGGTTCATCGTGGTGATCTCGATGAAGATCCCCTCGTCGGGGAGGTAGAAGTCTGGGGTGAACCATCCCGAGGGCTCCCCCGACTCGTCGAACTCGATGGCGAACGACTTCGGCTCGTACTCCCAGGTGATCCCGTAGAAGTCGAGGAGCCGTGCGAACTGCCTCTCGCTGTCGTGGGCGAAATCGGCGAGATCGGCAGGGCTCTGGAAGTCCAGTGTCAGGTCACGCCTCCATCGTTGCGGGCATGGCGGCGTCGCCCGACTCCGGGAAGAGGCGGTGGATCTCCCCCTCCAACTCGGCCTGAACCGGCCCGACGGCTATGCCGAAAACTCCCTGGCCCCGCCGGAAGACGTCCACCACTTCGTCGGCACTGTGGGCCGCGTAGATGGTGTTGCCGTCGGAGAGCAGGGTGACGTCGGTGAGGGGCGTGTCGCTGTCGAGCTGCTCCCGCAGCAGATCCATGGCCTGGCGAATCTTCTTGAGGCTCATCCCGGCGTCGAGCAGCCGCTTCACGACACGGAGCTGCACTATGTCGCCGAACGAGTACATTCGCTGGGTGCCGGACCCATTGGCGGCGGCGAGGGAGGGACGAAGCAGATCGGTTCGTGCCCAGTAGTCGAGCTGTCGGTAGCTGATGCCGACGACGTTGCACACCTGGGGTGCTCGATACCCTTGCTCGATGGTCACGACGCCCTCCTCGAGTTGCCGCAAGCTTACACGCCCGTAATTCGGGTTCGTGGAACTACGGTGATGAAGTTAGGAGAGGCGGCGTCGAGTTGTCAACAACCCCTGTGGACAACTCCCGCAAGGGCGCTCCTGGACTCATTGATTGCGGTCGAAATCTTCGGGCGTCACCGAATCGAGGAACGAGCGGAAGCGCTCCACTTCGGTCTCCTCGTCCTCGTCTCTGATCTCGACTCCCGCCTCGTCGAGGACCGCCGATGCCACCGAGATCGGGGCGTCGGCGCGAGCCGCAAGAGCGATGGCGTCGGAGGGACGCGACGACACCCTCAGCTCCTCGGCCTGACGCCTCAGGACGAGGTCGGCGAAGAACACGCCGTCACGCAGGGCGGTCACGAGGACCCCGTCCACCGTCGCTCCCAACGCCTCGACTACATCACGCAGCAGATCGTGGGTCATCGGCCTCTGGGGTTCGATGCCTTCTAGCGCCAGGGCGATGGCGGTCGCCTCCGAGGCCCCGATGAAGATGGGCAGGTAACGAGAGGCTCCCGTCTCGCGCAGCAGCACGATCGGAGTGTTGGTGGGGAGCTCGATGCGTACCCCCACCAACTCGACGGGGATGCCCTCCGGCGTCATGACTTCAGCCTACCCGGCCTCCGAGAACACACGCCGTGCCAGGATGTCCGGATCTCCCCGGAATACGGCGAGGTCGAGCACGGCCCAGAGTGAAGGCAGGTTGCGGTATCTCCCCTCCCAGTCCAGGCCGTACCCGAGCAGGAACTCGTCACCCACCTCGAACCCCCGGTACTCGAGGTCGACGTCGACTATTCGCCGGGTGACCTTGTCGACCAGAGTCACCGTGGCGAGGGATGCCGGGTTCCTGGTCCCCAGGAGACCGAGGAGGTAGGACAGGGTGAGCCCGGTGTCCACGATGTCCTCGACGACGATGACGTCGCGTCCGGTGAGCGGTGTGGCAGAGTCGACGGCTATCGCCACCCTGCCCTCGTCGCCGAATCGGGTCAGGCTGAGGAAGTCGATCTCGAACTCGGGCGGGAGCCTCCGGCTGAGATCGGCGAGGAATGGAACGGCGCCGTTGAGCACCCCGAGCAGCACAGGGTCCCTGCCTGCGTAGTCGGCGGTGATCGCTGCTCCCAGTTCGGCCACCCGTCGCCGGATGGTGTCGGCGTCGACGACCTCGGCGAGTGGCTTCACGGGTCGCCTCCGAGCAGAACCGGCAGCATCTCCCGGAACCGGGCGTTGAGATCGTCGGTGAGGGGCGTTCGATCGGGAGCCGTCGGTTCGCCGCCATCCAACCCGCCTGCCGCCGCCAGCCGGGGCAGGTACCACTCGGGAAGGAGCAGGGCGAGCTCGGTTCCCACGACCGGAGCGAAGAAGTGGTCGCGGGGGCCCATGGTCGTCATCGCCCATGCGACGAGCTCGCGCGTGGCGACGCGCCGTCCCTTCGATCCGAGCACAACGGCCAGGATCCGATCATGCTGGGTCTCGGTGTAGGAGAGGAGCACCTGGCCGGCGCTGACGGTGTCCCCCGTCTTGAGACCGAGGTAGCCGGGAAACACCCCCAGCAGGCGGTTGGTCGAGTCGACGGTGAACTCCCTGGGGGCCAGCCGAAACGGGATGCTCTTTATCCTCGTCGTGGCCAGGACGTCGGGATGAAGCAGCGCCTCGCGGCCGAGAGCGATCAGGTCGTTTGCCGTCGAGACCTGGCCCTCGGCGTCGAGGCCGTGGGCGTTGACGAAGTGGCTGTTCGCCATTCCGATGGCCTGCGCCTTCTGGTTCATCAGGACGGCGAAGGCCTCGGGGCTGCCGGAGACGGCTTCGCCGAGCGTGGCCGACGCCACGTTGCCCGAACCCACCATGATCAGGGAGAGCAGGTCTCGTACCACCCAGGTCTCTCCGGTGCGAACATCCTCCTGACCCACGTACCCGATCGGCGTGCTGCCGGCCCGAGTGGACACGGTGGCCTGCGAGTCGAGTGACAGGTTCTCGACGACGAGGATGGCGGTGAGCAGCTTGGTGATCGATGCCGGGGCCGACTGCGCATCCGGGTTCTTGGAGCCGATCTCAGCCTCACGCGTCGCCGAATAGACCTTCCACGACGAGGCATCGATGGCAGGCGCCTCAAGGGCGGGAAACACCGGCATTGGCGGTGGCGGCAGATCGACCGGCTTCAGGCCGGGCACGACACTGCCGGCACCGAGGGCGAGCGTCAGGACGATCGAAGTGAATGTCGCCACGTCAGCGGCCCAGTGTTTCGCGCAGGTCGGCTCTCACCATGGCCTCCTGCATCTCGCGCGCCGCCTGAGCGACGTCGGCGAGCATCTCGGCCGCCTGACGGCGGGCAGCCGGGGTGGCATGGCGAAGCATCGGCCCGGCGAGTTGCCGGAACAGATCGACCTCGCGGTTGGCGCCCAGCCGGATCGTTCGCAGGTGGCGGGCCTCCAGGCCGTGGCCCACCATGCGGTAGGCGGCCCGCAGGACTGCCACGTCATCGGAGTCGAATGCGGCGGCCCCACCCTGAGGAGCGACGAGCACCCCGTGTTCGAGCAGCTGGCGCACGAGCGTCTCGGGAACACCGGCCGCCTCCGCCGCCTCGGAAGCACCCAGATTGCGCCCGTCTGAGGCGAAGTACGCACCGGCGGGAGGCCCGGCTGCCGGTGCCGGCGCAGTCGACTCGCCCCGCTCCCAGGCGGTCATCTTCGCCTTGATCACGCGTAGGGGCAGGAAGTGGTCACGCTGCTGCCGGAGCACGTATCGGATCCGCTCCAGGTCCTCTGGACCGAACTCCCGGTACCCGGAGCGGGTGCGAGGAGGGTTGATGAGGCCCTCCGCCTCGAGGAATCGGATCTTGGAGACGGTCACATCCGGGAACTCGGACTTGAGTGCCTCGGCCGCTTCGCCGATTCCGATACGGGCCGCCGCCTTCATGAGCCGCGCACCACACCCAACCGGAATCTGCCGATGATCACCTCGTCGCCAGCGACGAGCTCGGCTTCTTCCTGACGGGTCCCGTTGACATAGGTGCCATTGGTGGACCCCATGTCGGTGACGAAAAGCCGGCCGCCACGCAGCTCGAACCGAGCATGCCGACGCGAGACGGTCACGTCGTCGAGGAAAATGGTGGCGTCCGGATCGCGACCCGCCAGCACCTCATCCCCCACCGTCCAGTAGAGACCCGAACGCGGGCCCGACGCCACCATCAGTGCCCATCCCTTCAGACCGTGGACGGGTGTGTCGACGTCCGGTGCCAGGGAGTCGTGGGTCTCGGTGGCCTCGCCCTCACCCGTTTCCTGAGGCGAGTCGTGTGTCACCGTCCAATCGTAACGCTGCGACCGGCGAAACAGCGGCAACCTTCGACCAACGGTCGAAGGTCATGCGATGAGCCGCTCGTACGCCTCGGCGTCGAGGAGCGACTCGATCGATCCGGGATCTGCGGGAGCGATCTCCACGAACCAGGCTTCGCCGTAGGGGTCGGCGTTGATGATCTCGGGGCGGGCGGCGAGCTCGGTGTTGACGGCCAGGATCGTGCCTGCGCACGGGGCGTATACCTCGGCCAGGGACTTGGTCGACTCGACCTCGACGATGGTGTCGCCGGCCTCGACGACCCTCCCCACCTCGGGAAGGTCGACGAACACGACGTCGCCGAGAGCGTCCTGGGCGTAGTCGGTGATCCCGATCCGTACTCCTTCGGCGCTCGGGAGCACCCATTCGTGCTGGTCTGTGTAGCGGCGGTCCCCAGGCGGGGTCACTTCGGCTCCTCGTTGTCTCGAAGTGTCGAGGATACCTGGCTGTCGTCCCGCCCGACGAGGGCGAGCACGTCCCGGGCATACAAGGCGGCGGCGTACCAGTAGAGGGCCAACCCCGTGATGCCCACCACCCAGGCGAACCATCGAAAGAACTCTCCCTCGCCGCCTGCGTGGAGCATGAAGCCGGGCAAGGCGAAGTAGATCGCGAAGGTGGCCACCTTGCCCACGCGCCGCACCGGAATCCTCACTCCCCGTCGGGCCACCGCCCAGCCGGTGCCGGTGATCACCAACAGCTCTCGCGCCAGGACGGCGAGCGTGAACCAACCCGGCAAGACGCCGGCCGCCCAGCCGGCCAGGAGTGCGGTCATGACGGCGGCGCGATCGGCGATCGGGTCCAGGATCTTGCCCAGCTCGGACACCTGTCCGAGGCGACGGGCCAGATACCCGTCCACCCAGTCGGTCGCCCCGATGAAGCCGAGCAGCAGCCCGGCGGCGGTTGGATCGTCACGCCCGACGAGAAGCCAGACGAACACGGGTATCAGAGAGATCCGAACCGCCGACACCGCGTTGGGAATCGTGAGGATCACGGCGTCGAGCGCAGCCGAAACGGGATCCGCGCCAGCTCCTCCCCATCATGGTCGACCACGAAGACGTAGCCGCCAGGGTTGGGGAACCGAACGTTCCCGAAGGCCCCGACCAGTGGCACGACGGTCGCCGCCCCCGGGGGTATCGACGCCGGGGCCCCCACCCTGAGGTTGCCCTGCGACTCGACCCCCATGTGGTTGCCGTCCTCGTCGAAGAGGGCGATTCGCAGGCCGAGGTCTCTGTTGCGGTCGGCGGGACCCACCTCTGCCACCAGGACCACCGCCAGGCTCCGGTACACGACCGGGAACGAGCGAGCGGTGATGGTGTCGAACGCACCACCGAGCACGTACAGCTTTCCGGCGGTGACCTGAGCGGCGTCGGCCAGCATCGCCGAAGTCAGCCGCATGGACGAGACGCCTTCCGGGGTGGGCTCACCTGGTGACGCCCCCCGTCATCTTGCCGCCCCGCGCATCGAGCCGGTCAGCTTGCTCAGGTCGAGGGCGTAGATGGCGCAGTAGACCACCCGGTCCCCGTTCTCCCAGCTCTCGGCCGTTGGCGTGATCGGGAACAGATCGAGGTCGGAGTCGGCGTACGGCATTCCGACGAATGGTTCGAACTCGGCCAGGCATCGAGTGGCGGCCAGGTTCATCGTCTCTTCTCGACCGGGGTACACCGCCTCGGTCATCTGGTACTCGAAGTAGATCTCGTTGTCGTGGGGTTGGGTGCAGTCGACGGTGGTGACCGCTTCGACCTCGTCGGCCACAGAGGGAGGATCGTCGAAGCAGTCGCCGACGGCGAGGTCGAACACCGAGGTGTCGTCTCCGCAGGCACCGACCACCACCGTCAGTGCGAGCACGATCGTGGCGATACGGGTGGTCATGGCGTTCCTCCGCAGGTCGGTTGCGATGATCGTAGCGATGACCGCCTCGCCGCCCGACCGCCTGAGCGCGGCGTCGGTCGGGCTGGCCGGATTTGAACCGGCGACCTGGTGGTGTGGTCCGAGCGAAGCGAGGGCGTGGGAGGGTGGGTTTCGGGCCCGGTTAGGGGCCGAGGCCACCCGACCCTCTTGGGGCCGGGTGCGGCCTCGTCGGGCTGGCCGGATTTGAACCGGCGACCTGGTGGTGTGGTCCGAGCGAAGCGAGGGCGTGGGAGGGTGGGTTTCGGGCCCGGTTAGGGGCTGAGGCCACCCGACCCTCTTGGGGCCGGGTGCGGCCTCGTCGGGCTGGCCGGATTTGAACCGGCGACCTGGTGGTGTGGTCCGAGCGAAGCGAGGGCGTGGGAGGGTGGGTTTCGGGCCCGGTTAGGGGCTGAGGCCACCCGACCCTCTTGGGGCCGGGTGCGGCCTCGTCGGGCTGGCCGGATTTGAACCGGCGACCTGGTGGTGTGGTCCGAGCGAAGCGAGGGCGTGGGAGGGTGGGTTTCGGGCCCGGTTAGGGGCCGAGGCCACCCGACCCTCTTGGGGCCGGGTGCGGCCTCGTCGGGCTGGCCGGATTTGAACCGGCGACCTCTTGACCCCCAGTCAAGCGCGCTAACCAAGCTGCGCCACAGCCCGTGGGTCGGAATCCTACCGGAGCCGGTCGATCACCCAGGCGAGACCCTGCACGGCTCGGAGCGCCAGGTACAGGGCGGCCGCGGCGACCAGGATCCGAAACCCCCACGGAGTTGCTTCTTGGCCGTCGTTCACACCGGAGGCACCCCGTGACGCCGCTCTGAGAATCCGCGATCCCGATTGGAGGCGTACGCCAGCCTCTTCAACAGTTCCTCTCGGAGATCGGCCGCCTCTACCACGGCATCGATCACCAGGTCCGAGGCGAGACGCATCAGGTCGACGTCGATCTCGTACTCGGCCCGGCGAGCGGCGACGAAAGCGGCTCGTTCGGCGTCGTCGTCGATCTGCTGGATGGCGTTGTAGAACACGGCGTTCACGGCCGGTTCCGGTCCCATGACGGCGATCTCGGCCGTCGGCAGGGCGAGCGTGGCGTCGGGGAGGAATCCGGGCCCGGAGAAGGCGTAAAGGCCGGCCCCGTAGGCCTTGCGCACGATCACCGAGATCCGGGGCACGGTTGCTTCGGCGATGGCGGTGAGCATCTTTGCGCCTGCCCGGATGATCCCCTGCCGCTCCACCTCCGAGCCGATCATGAACCCGGGCACGTCGGCGAAGAAGATGAGAGGGATGTTGAAGGCATCGCACAGCCAGATGAACCGTGCCGCCTTGTCGGCGGAGTCGACGAAGAGCACTCCGCCGAGGTGCTGGGGTTGCGAGGCCACGATCCCCATCGGCCGCCCCCCGAGACGGGCCAGGGTCGTGATCACCTCGGGCGCGAACAGCTCCTTGATCTGCAGGAGGGATCCGTCGTCGAAGACTGCCCGCAGCAGTTGCACCATGTCGTATCCCTGCTTGGGATCCTCGGGCACGACTCCGGACGGTTCGATGCCCTCGGGGTCCTCGAAGTCGTACAGGGGCGGCTCCGTGGCGAAGTCGGCGGGCATGTAGGAGAAGTAGGCGCGCGCCCAGGAGATGGCCTCGGCGTCGCTTCCGACCAGGGCGTCGCCGCAGCCGCTGGTCGTGCAGTGCATTCGCGCTCCCCCCATCTCTTCGAGCGTTGTGTGCTCCCCCACCACCATCTCGGCCATGCGGGGCGATCCCAGGTACATCGAGGCGTTGCCCTCGACCATGACGACAACGTCACAGAACGCCGGGATGTAGGCACCACCCGCTGCCGAGGGCCCGAAGAGGCAGCAGATCTGGGGGACCCTTCCGGAGAGCCGGACCTGGCTGTGGAAGATTCGCCCCGCTCCCCTGCGCCCCGGAAACAGGTCGACCTGATCGGTGATCCTGGCCCCGCCGGAGTCGATGAGGTAGAACACCGGGAGCCGCTCCTGATACGCCGCTTCCAGCACCCTGATGATCTTCTCCACGGTGCGCGCTCCCCAGGAGCCGGCCTTCACCGTGGGATCGTTGGCCACCACCACGACGGGTCGGCCATCGACCGTGGCGCGGCCGGTGACCACGCCGTCGGCGCCGAGTCCCTCGTCGCCGGAGATGTTGGCCAGCAGGCCGTCCTCTACGAAGGAATCCGGATCACACAGCAGGGCTACCCGTTCCCGGGTGGGGAGCTTCCCCTGGTCGGCGAGGCGGGAACGGTGCCGCTCCGGTCCTCCGAGCCGGGCGCGCTCGGCGGCTCTGCGAAACCGTTCCTGCTGGCTCACGCCTTCTCCCTCGGCCGTCGTCTACGGGCCACCAAGCGTATCGGCGTGCCGACGAAGCCGTACTCGGAGCGCAGGCGGCCTTCCAGGAAGCGCAGATAGTCAGGACCGATCTCGCCGCCCCGTGTGAAGAGGACGATCGTAGGTGGTTCGATGTCGGCTTGAACGGCGTACATGATCCGTCCCCGGCGGCCCCCTCGTGTCGGAGGCGGATGCGCCTCCTGGAGCGCCTCGATGAGGCGGTTGAGCTCGGGCGTCGGGATCCGGATTCGGCGGTTGGCGAGCACCTCCTCGATGGCACCCCCGAGGCGATGGAGACGGGCGCCGGAGAGGGCCGAGATCCGCAGTAGTGGAGCCCAACCGACGAAGGCGAGACGGTCGGCGGCATCGACCGTGGTGCGTTCCTTCTGCTCGGTGTCGGTGGCATCCCACTTGTTGAGCAGCACCACCAGGCCTGCTCCCGACTCGACGATCTCCTCGGCGAGTCGCTGCTCCTGGTGGGTCACCCCTTCGACTCCGTCGACGACGAGCAGCACCACGTCGGCATCGTCGAGCACCTCGCGCGCCCTGATCACCGAGTAGAACTCGGTTGGCTCGTCCACCTTGGCGGCACGCCGGATGCCGGCGGTGTCCACGAGGCGATAGGGTCTCCCTCCGATCTCGACCATGGTGTCCACCGGGTCACGGGTGGTTCCCGGCACGGAGCTCACCAACACTCGGGGCCGGCCGACCAGCCGATTGAGCAGCGTGGACTTGCCGACGTTGGGGCGGCCCACGATGGCCAGCGTCGGCGGACTCTCCCCCACGGGTTCTGGTCTTGCCTCGGGCAGCAGGGCCACGAGTCGGTCCAGCAGGTCACCCACATTCCGGCCATGGAGTGCACTGATCGGCACCGGCTCCCCCAGGCCGAGCTTCCAGAGGCCCCCCGCCTCCCGATCCACCCGTTCCCCGTCGGATTTGTTGGCCACCAGCAGCGCCGGGACCTGCGACCGTTGCACGATCCGGGCCACCGCCTCGTCGTCCTCGGTGGCGTCAGTGGTGGCGTCGGCGACAACGAGCACCACGTCGGCCGCAGACACCGCGGCTTCGGCCTGGGCGCGGATGTCGGGCGAGAGATGGTGATCTGCCGCCTCCCAACCTCCGGTGTCGACCAGGATGAAGCGCGTCCCGGCCCACTCGGCGTCGAACTCGCGACGGTCACGCGTCACTCCGGGTCGCGCCTCGACGACGGCGGCCCGACGCCCGAGGACTCGGTTGACCAGGGTCGACTTGCCCACGTTGGGCCGGCCGACGACGGCCACGACGGGAGTCGCGTTGCGAGGGGGCATGACCGCAGGATAGGGATGCGTCCTGGCTCCGGGCCTCACCTACGATTCGGTCATGGTGGAAAAGGTGCTCCTGGCCGAGCCGCGGGGCTTCTGCGCCGGCGTCGAGATGGCGATCAAGGCGCTCACGTGGATGGTGGGCATCTTTGAGCCACCGGTGTACTGCTACCACGAGATCGTCCACAACGTGGCAGTGGTCGGTGTCTTCGAGCGGGCAGGCGTTCGATTCGTCGAGTCGATCGACGAGGTCCCCGAGGGTGCCCCGGTGATGCTCTCGGCTCATGGTTCTGGCCCCGACGTCGTGGCGACGGCAGGGGCCCGGTCGGCGGTTCTGGTCGATGCCGTCTGTCCGTTGGTTACCAAGGTTCATCACGAGGTGCGCCGCCGCGCCACCGACGGTTTCGACATCGTCTATGTAGGGCACGAAGGGCACGACGAGGCGATCGGCACCGTGGCGGTTGCGCCCGGGGCGGTCACGTTGATCGATCCCGAACGGGGCCTGGGAGAGTTCGAAGCCAGGGATCCGTCGCGGGTCGCGCTCCTCGCCCAGACGACCCTCGGTCTACACGAGTGGCAGTCGGTGCTCGACTCCGCCAGGAGCCGCTATCCGGAGCTGTGGACCGCTCGCCGCTCCGACCTCTGCTACGCCACCACCAATCGCCAGGAGGCAGTGCTGGCGTTGGCGGACCGGTGCGAGCTGGTGCTGGTGGTCGGCTCCGAGAACTCGTCGAACACCCAGGCGCTGGTTCGGGTGGCACGCACTCGCGGCGTTCCGGCGTATCGCGTCGAGGCGCCCGATGTGATCGATCCGGCGTGGCTTCGGGGTGTGACGACGGTCGGGGTCACCGCCGGTGCCTCGGCGCCGGACGGTGCCGTTCGGGCGGTGATCGCCGCAGTCGCTCCCGAGCATGGTGTGGAGACACTCACCGTCACACCGGAGGACGAGTACTTCCCTCCCCCGCCTCAGCTGAGGGCCTTCGTGAGTGCGCTGCAGGCGGCGGTCGAGTTCGGCGTCACCGCTCGCCATCCCGGCCGGCCCGGCCCTCTCGAGGACGATCGAGCGTGGAACGCGACCAGGGCGCTCGAGATGTTGGGCGCCTAGACCGCTCCGACAAGGTCGAGGATGGTGGCAACCACCTGGGAGGCGGCCAGGTGGGTGGTGTCGACGATCACGGCGTCCCCGGCGGGGCGAAGCGGAGAGGTCTCTCGCGACGAGTCGAGATGGTCCCGCAGCGACATCTTGGCGGCGAGATCGCCGAGATCGGCACCGCCCGACTCGGGGTCGCGGGAGCGGCGCATGGCCCTGGTGGCGACATCGGCGGTGAGGAACACCTTGACCGGGGCGTCGGGGAACACGGCGGTGCCGATGTCCCGACCCTCGACCACCGCCGAGCCGCCGTGGTCTGCCACCCACTCGCGCTGCATCTGAACGACCCGCTCCCGGACGCTTGGATGGGCGGCGACGATGCTCACCGCGTCGGTGACTTCGCCGGAGCGCAGTCGCCCTCCGATCGGGGTGCCGTTCACCACGAGCAGGCCGTCGGCGAAGTCCACCGCGGCGTGGGCGAGGCTCAACAAGACGTCGTCGGCGGCTGCCGGGTCCCGGCCGGCTTCCAGGGTGAGCAGGGTCGCCAGGCGGTAGTAGGCCCCCGTGTCGAGGTGGGGTATCCCGAGAGCGGCCGCCACACCGCGCGCCACTGTCGTCTTTCCCACACCGCTGGGCCCGTCGATGGCTACGACCAGGCGTCGTCGAGTGCGTTCATGAATCCCGGCCATGAGACCGCCATCACCTCCATCCCGTGGATCTCGACCCTACCGGCTGCGGCAGCGGCGACGGCTGCCGCCATGGCGAGCCGGTGGTCTTGCCTGGAGTCCACCCGTCCGGGCTTGAGGGAGCCACCGGTCACGATGAAGCCATCCGGCGTCTCCTCGGCGGTGCCACCCAGGGCGCGAACCATGGCCACCACGCCTTCGATCCGGTCGCTCTCCTTGTGTCGCAATGTGCCGGCATCGGCGACCACGGTGTCCCCCGGAGTCACCGCGGCCACCAGGGCCACCAGAGGCAGCTCGTCGATCGTTCGCCACGAGAGGTCCCCGGTCACCTCGGTGGCTCGAGACGCCGGTCCGACGACGGTGACGTCACCTACTGGATCGCCGAGGATCTCGCCGGTGGGCTGAACGGTCACCGCCACCCCCATTTTCGACAGCACCTCCAGGATTCCGACACGGCCCGGGTTCATCGAGACCCCGGGCGTCGTGACGCGACCTCCGCTCAGGACGGCTGCGGTCCACATGAATGCGGCGGAAGAGGGATCCCGGGGTATCACCACATCGAGTGGCGGCACCGATCCCGGCAGCACCCGGAAACCCTCGTCGCCGAGCGGGGCACCCAGCCCGAGGGCGTGGAGCCAACGCTCGGTGTGGTCCCGGAAACCGGCCGGCGAGCGGATCGTCGTCTCGCCAGTCGCCTGGAGCCCAGCCAGCGCCGCCGCTGTTCGCACCTGAGCCGACGGGATCGGCAGCTCGATGTGGGCTCCTCTCAGGCGGCGGCCCCGCACCGTGATCGGCGGGAGTCCATGGGAGCCGGCGGAGACGTCGGCACCGAGCTCCGCCAGCGCTTCGACCAGCACCCTCATCGGGCGCCGCCGGACGGATGAATCTCCGGTGAGCACCGCCTCGAGCTTCCCGCCGGCCAATGCACCTGCGAGGAGACGAACGGTCGTTGCCGAGTTCTCGGCATCGACGTCAGAACCGGGAGCGGACCAGCCGGAAACACCCGGCGACGTGAGGATGCCGTCCTCCGATATCCGCACCCCAAGCATCTCGAGCGCCCGGATCGTGGCCGCCACGTCCCGGCCCGGGGCCAGCCTCGCCAATCGGGAGACGCCGGTGGCCATGGCCGACAGGATCAGAGCCCGGTGCGAGAGCGACTTGTCACCCGGGACCTCGACCGTGGCGCCAACCGGCCGCCGAGGACCGACGACGACGGTGACGGTCATTGCCGCCCGCCCGCCGCATACAGCTGGCGGACCTCGTCCATCGAGAGTGGGCGCCAGGAGCCCGGAGCGAGCGTCGGGTCGCGCAGCGGGCCGATCGCAACCCTGACCAGTCCCACGACTTCATGTCCCAGTGAGGCGAACATTCGACGAACCTCGCGTTTGCGGCCCTCCCCCATCACCACTTCGACCAGGCTGCGATCTCGCGACCGATCGACCAGCCGAACCTCCTGCGCCCGCGCCAGGCCGTCGTCGAGCTCGACGCCATCCATGAGACCGGCGAGGACGTCCCTTCCCGGGTGCCCGGCCACCTTGGCGATGTAGGTCTTGGTGATCCCGAACCGCGGATGGGTGATCAGCTCGGTCAGTTCGCCGTCGTTGGTGAGAATCATCAGTCCCTCCGACTCGAGGTCTAGGCGGCCCACCGGGTACACCCTCGTCCCGGCAGGCACCAGGTCGACCACCGTCGGACGGCGCTGTGGATCGTCGGCGGTGCTCACCACCCCCACCGGCTTGTACACCAGGTAGTAGACCAGGCCCGGCTTCACGGGGAGGGCAACGCCATCCACCTCGACCCGGGCGGTCTCGGGATCGATCTTCTGGCCGAGGTGTGCCGGGGCGCCATCGACCGTGACCCGACCTTCCCGGATGAGGTCTTCGGAGGTACGGCGCGATGCGATACCCGAGTGGGCGATCAGCTTCTGGAGTCGTTCGATGATTCCTCCGGGCGGAAGGGGCGCTCCAGGGCGGCGACCACCTCGGCAGGCGGCACGTGGTCGGCGAGCGGCGGGAGATCACCGAGGGAGGCCAGCCCCATCTTCTCGAGGAAGAGGGCAGCGGTTCCATAGAGGAGCGCCTGACCCGAGCCGGGCGCCGTTCCGATCACCTCGATCAGGCCACGCGCCTCCAGCGTCCGCAGCGACTGTTCGGAGTCGACTCCCCTGATCTCGGCGACCTGTCCCCGCGACACCGGCTGGCGATATGCGACTACCGCCAGCGTCTCCAGTGCTGCCCGGGAGAGGCGGGTGGCGGTGGGGCCGGCGGCGAAACGCTCCAGGTGGGGACGCAGGTCGGGACGGGTGTACAGCCTCCACCCCCCCGCGACCTGGCGCAAGACGAGGCCACTGCCGCTCCTGGAGAGCCGCTCCCCGAGCGTGTCCAGAGCCTGCTGCACATCATCGGGAGGAGCCTCCAGCACCTGGGAGAGCTCCGCCGAAGGCACGGGTGAGTCGGACACGAACAGGATCGCCTCGATGGCGGCAACCGTGTCCATCAGGAGTGATCCCATTCGCTCAATACGACATCGGGCTGCCGGTCGGTGCGTCTGAGCAGGATCGGCCCGGTGTGGTCTTCCTGACGGGCCTCCACCAGGCCCCAACGCGCCAACTCGAGCAGGGCCAGGAAGTAGGCGATCAGCTCCATGGGTCGGTCGAGGTGGGCGGTGATCCGGTCGAAATCGGTCTCGATGGCCGCGTCGAGACGCCTGCGCAGGTCGGAGATCGCCAGGGTCACCGACGGCAGGTCGAGGTCGAGATGGTCGAGGTCGGGCTCTTGGGATGAGCGAGCGGCGAGGGTGCTGAGGAGGCGGGCGAGTTCGAGTGCGGTGGCGCCGATCCGGATCTCGGCGGGGGGTGGGTCCACCCCCGGATCGAGCCCCACGTCTCGCCCGAGCATGAGAGACGTCGACTCCATGCGATGGGCGAACACCGCCGCCACATCCTTGAATGTGAGGTTGGCCAGGAGGCGCCCGAGCAGCCTGTCGCGCTCCTCAGCCAGCAGCAGGTCTTCGTCCAGATCGATCTCGGTGTCTCCGGGGAGGAGGCTCCTTGCCTTGAGCTGGATGAGCGTGGCCGCCACCACCAGAAACTCGGAGGTCACCTCGAGATCGAAGGACTGGAGCAGGTCGAGGTGGGCCAGGTACTCGGACACGAGGTCGGACAGGCTCAGGTCCATGACATCGAGGCGGTGTGCGGTGATCAGTTGTAGGAGCAGGTCCAACGGACCCTCGAACACCGGTGTCTTGACCTCGTACTCCATCACGAGGACATGGTATTGCCCGGGCGCCGCGGTCCCGACATCATTCCAGGTCGGCGGCGAGCAGGAGCGCCCAGTCGTCGGGATGGACGCCGGGTGGAGGCCGGTCGGAGTCGTGTCCGGCGAAGGCGGCGACGACCTCAGGGAGCCCCAGATCGGCCAGCTCGATGGCACCGAGCCGCCCGTGATCGAGGTACGCCTGCATGCGCGTGGTGACCGGCAGGCGCATACGGACCAGAAGCGAGGCCACCACCCTCGCCATCACACCGAGCCGAGAATGGCGCTTGCCGACGTCGTGGAGGAGAGCCGCCTGGATCAGGTCCTCACGGTCGGGTCTCATGGTGGCCACGCGGACGGCGCAGCGAAGCGCATGAGCCTGATCGACGACCTGCTGTTCTTCGAAGAGTCCCAATGCCGCACCCTGCAGATGGTCGGCCACGAACAACTGGTCGGCCGGAGAAGGTCGCCGCGCACCTAGCGATCCGAAGAAGCGTCGGATCAGGTGAGGCAGCGGTCCCGGGCGTTTCATATCGCCAGCAACACGACGCGACGGATCCAGACCCCGAGGAAGCCCAGTGCTTCGTCGAACACAAGAACCAGGGCGAGGAGGGCGAAGAACCCGTAGGGAGCCGCCCTGGCGTACAGCCGCTTCCCCGAATCGTTGAGGACGAGCGGCAACAGCCGACTGCCGTCCAGAGGCGGTATCGGAAGCAGGTTGAAGACCGCAAGGGCGGCGTTGACCACGACCAGGCCGAACAGGAGGCGCGGCATCGTCCCGGCAGCGGTGTAGGCCACCGAGTCCCCCACCTGACGAAACGGCCCCAGTGCTCCCACCACGAGCACCAGACCCAGATTGGTGGCCGGACCGGCCAGGGCAGTGAGGGCCATGCCCCGGGTCGGGTTCTCGAAGTGCCCCGGGTCGACGGGGACCGGTTTGGCCCAACCGAACACGTTCTGCCCGGAGAGGGCGAGCATTCCCGGCACCAGAAGCGACCCCACCGGGTCCACGTGGCGGATCGGGTTGAGGGTCAGCCGTCCTGCGCGTCGTGCGGTGGGGTCACCAAGTCGATGGGCGACAAAGCCGTGGGCCACCTCGTGGAGGATCACCGATGGTATGAGAATTGCGATGAAGAGGATCGCGTCGAGGAACTCGCTGTCGGCGAGCACTCAACGTCCCCGGGTCGGTGCCGTCACGTGCCCTTGGCGGCCTTGCAATCCACACAGTGGATCGACTCGGGTCGATGCTCGAGCCGGGCGGCCGAGATCGGCTTGCCGCAAGCGATGCAGGTCCCGTAGGAACCGTCCTCGATCCGTTTGAGGGCGCGGTCGATCTCCTCAACCGACTGGCGAAGCGACTCGATCAGGCCGAGGACCTCCGTCCGCTCGGCGGTCGCCGCCGCGGCATCGGCGAAGCCCTCTCCGAAATCGACGTCGTCGCGCAGGTCTCCGCCCTCGTTGGCGCCGAGTTCCTCCAACTGATGGATCAGCTGGAGTCGGTCCTCGGACAGGCGTTGACGTGCGCTCTCGTTGATGGCGGTCATCGGTACCTCAGCCTCGCGGGTGTGTGGTGCGATACACCTCGAGCAGATGTCGTGGTGACACCCGCGTGTAGATCTGCGTGGTCGAGATGCTAGCGTGCCCCAGCATTTCCTGGACGACTCTCAGGTCGGCACCCCCCTCGACCATGTGTGTGGCCGCGCTGTGCCTGAAGACGTGTGGGGACACGGAGCCCGGTCTCAGGCCGGCACGAGCACCGGCTGCCCGTACCACCTCCCACACGCCCTGCCTCGTGATCCGGCCCCCCCGCATGTTGAGGAACACGGCTCGTCCGGATCGCCCGGTTCGGAGCCGTGATCGGTCGGGAAGCCAGGCGCCGATGCTCCTCTGCGCCTCGGCACCGAGGGGCACGATGCGCTGACGGTCGCCCTTCCCGGTGAGCAGGACCGTGGCCGCTTCGAGGTCGAGATCCAGCTCGTCGAGGGCGACCGTCTCGGCAACCCGGGCTGCCGTCGCATAGAGGAACTCGAGCAGTGCCCGATCGCGACGCCCGCGCGGTGTGGCCGGGTCGGGTGTCTCGAGCAGGCGAAGGATCTGGTCGATCTCCAGAGCCTTGGGAAGGGCCGGACGACGCCGCGGGGAGTCGAGCAGCCTGGTGGGGTCGGCGCTCCGCAACCCCTCGGTGAGGAGAAACCGGTGGAAGCCGCGTATCGCCGCAACCCGACGCGCCACCGTGGCCGGCGACAGCCCCGCCGCGTGCTGGGCCGCCACGAAGGAGGACACGCGCTCCGGGGTCGGTTCTCGCCCTTCGAGATGCTCCAGGTAGCGAGCCAGGTCCCTTCGGTATGCGGTGATGGTTGCGGCCGCCAGGCCACGCTCGGCACGGAGGGCGCCGAGAAATGTCTCGACGAGATCGGCGAGCGCCGCCTGCGGCGCCGCCATCACGCCCGATCCGGCGCGGGTGTCGCCACCCCTGTCCGAGACCGCGATCGCCTGTACGCCGCCGCCGCCGCCATGAACCCGGCGAAGAGCGGGTGCGGCGCGTCCGGTCTGGAACGGAACTCGGGGTGGAACTGGGTGGCGACGAAGTACGGGTGATCCGGGAGTTCGATCACCTCCACCAGCTGGTCGTCGGGCGAGACTCCCGCCAGCCGGAGGCCGGCAGCCTCGAGGTCGTCGCGATAGCGGTTGTTCACCTCGTATCGATGTCGGTGCCGCTCGTACACGACGGCCTCCCCGTAGAGGGTGCGGGAGATGGAGTCTTCGGCCAGCCGGGCCGGATAGAGGCCGAGGCGCATTGTTCCACCCTTGTCCTCGACGTCTCGCTGTGAGTGCAGGAGGTCGATCACCGGGTGGGGCGTCATCGGCTCGAACTCCGAGGAGTTGGCCTCGAGCAGCCCCAGGCGGGATCGGGCGAACTCGATCACGGCACACTGCAGCCCGAGGCAGAGCCCCAGGAACGGTATCGACGCCTCCCGGGCATGGCGAACCGCCAGGATCTTGCCCTCGATGCCGCGCACGCCGAAACCACCGGGGACGAGCACTGCGTCGACTCCGTCGAGGCTTCCCGATCCGAGGAGGCCCTCGAGGTCATCGCTCGCCACCCAGCGCAGGTCGAGGGTGACGTCGGCGGCGAGGGCTCCGTGACGCAGTGCCTCGACCACCGACAGATAGGCATCTGGCAGGTCGACGTACTTGCCCACGAGGGCCACGGTGACGCTCTCGGAGGCCCGATCCATTCGCTCCACCATCCGGCGCCACTCCTCCAGGTCGGGCTCCGGGGTCTCCAGGCCGAGCTTGCGGCACACGACGGCGTCGAGCCCCCCTTGGTGGAGCACCAGGGGAATCTCGTAGATGTTGGCGGCGTCCGGGGCGTTGATCACTGCCGAGAGGGGAACGTCGCAGAAGAGGCTGATCTTGCGCCGCTCGGCCTCTTCGACCGGGCGGTTGGAGCGCACCACGATTGCGTCGGGCTGGATGCCCCGGCTGCGCAGCTCGGCGACGCTGTGCTGCGTGGGCTTGGTCTTCATCTCCTCCGAGGGGGCGATGTACGGCGTGAGGGTCAGATGGATGAAGACGGCCGAGTCGTGGCCGACCTCGTTGCGCAGTTGGCGGATGGCTTCGAGAAACGGAAGGATCTCGATGTCGCCGACGGTGCCCCCGATCTCCGTGATCACCACGTCGACCTCGGTCCTCTGTCCGAGCCGCTTGATCCGGTCCTTGATCTCGTTGGTGATGTGGGGAATGACCTGGACGGTGTCCCCGAGATAGTCGCCACGGCGTTCCTTGTTGATCACCGCCTGGTACACGGCCCCGGTGGTGACGTTCGAGTCGCGCATCAGGTTTCGGCCCGTGAAGCGTTCGTAGTGGCCGAGATCCAGGTCGGTCTCACCTCCGTCGTCGGTGACGAAGACCTCACCGTGTTGGAACGGGTTCATCGTCCCCGGATCGACATTGATGTACGGGTCGAGCTTCTGATTGACGACCCGTAGGCCCCGGGAACGAAGCAGGCGGCCCAGGGAGGCCGCCGTGATGCCCTTCCCGAGGCTGCTCACAACACCGCCAGTGACGAAGACGTACTTGGTCATGTCCCTCGGGAAGATGAGGGTAGCACTCGACCGGTCATCGCCGCTCCCTTCTCTCGGCGGCCAGGGCCAGGAGTTCGGATGCATGGTCCCTCCCCGCTTCTGAATCCCCCAATCCGCTGAGCATCCTCGAGATCTCGCCGCGCCGTTCCTCGCCTTCGACGGCGCGTACCGTGGCCTCGGCGCCACTCCTCTCCACGGCGAAATGAGCATCGGCGAACGCCGCCACCTGGGGGAGATGGGTGACCACCAGCACCTGCCGGCCCATGGAAAGCCGGGCCAGAAGCTCGGCCATGGCCAATGCGGTGGCGCCGCCGACACCGGCGTCGATCTCGTCGAAGGCGACCACGTCGGCGTCGGCGACCCCGGCGGCAACTCGAACCGCCAGTACCAGCCTGCTCAACTCGCCGCCCGAGGCGACACGCGACACGGGTGCCGGCTGCAACCCAGAGTCCGATGCGAACAGGAGGCGCACCCTGTCTGCACCATGTGGCCCCGGCGCCGCCGGCTCGACCAGGACCTCGAGCACCGGATCGGTGAGGCCCAGACGGCGCAGGTGATCGGTCGCCGTCTCGCCGAGATCCTTGCCGGCAGCGCGTCGCGCCGCGGCCAACGCCTCCCCGAGTTCCTCGCACTCCCGCTCCCGGAGCCCGATCGACTCATCGGAACGGCGGCTCCTCTCCAGGAGATCGGTCAGCGCCTCCACGCGTGCGGCGGCGACACGGCCGGCCTCGATGAGCCCGTCCACCGTCGTCGCGTACTTGCGTTTCAGGTCACCGAGAAGGGCCAGCCGTTCTTCGGCGGCTTCGAGAGATCGTGGGTCGTGATCGATAGCTGCCACGCGACGGTGCAGATCGACGAGGGCGTCCTCCACCTCGACGATCACCCCATCGAGCCTCTCGGCGAGCCCAGTCAGATCCGCATCCAGCCGGGTAGCGGCAGCGAGGTGACGGGCCGCGGCGCGAAGGGCGTCGGCGGCGCCGCCCTCGGTATCCAGGGCGGCCGTGGTGGCGTCGAGAGCCGCCGCGATCTCCCCGGATGAGCGAAGCCGGGCCAGGTGCCCGCGCAGTGCCTCGTCCTCACCAGGCTCGATACCGGCTCGTTCGATCTCTGCCACCTGGTCCTGCAGGGTGACGATCTCGTGCTCGAGCCCTTCACCGCCGTCTCCCAGAGCCGTCCTCTCCTCGCGGAGCCGGGTCAGCTCCCCCCAGGCGAGGCGGTATGCCTCCCATGTCTCGACCCCGGCTCTGTCGAGCATGCCATCCACCAGGCGACGCACCGAGGCCTCCCGACCCAGGGCGAGGTGCTCGTGTTGGGAAACGATCTCGACCAGGGCGTCGAGGCGGTCCGCCAGGACTCGAGCGGGGACCATGTCGCCGTCGACGTAGGCGCGCGATCGGCCGTCTGCCATGCGTCGTGCCACGACCACCTCGTGCTCGCCGATGGTGAAGCGGCCCTCGGCGCGGGCCTCTCGACCGTGGGGGCCGATCCGGTCGGTTCGGGCGGTGTCGCCGCGCAGCAGGCGCAACGCACCGAGCAGCAAGGTCTTCCCGGCACCCGTCTCGCCGGTGATGGCGACCAGTCCAGGACCGGGCTCGATACGGGCCGAGCGGATGATCCCCAGGTTCTCGACGTAGAGTTCTTCAAGCATCGTGGAGGTGAAACTTCTCCTTGACGGTGCGGGCGAAGTTGGTCGGCGCCAGACGGAGCAGTCGGACCCTCCCCGGGCCGGACCTGACCTTGATGCCCTCTCCCACACCCAGATCACCGAGCGTGTGACCGTCGATGTTGACGCGGGCCGCCCTCTCGGTGGTCACCGTCACCTCGAGCTCGGCCGTCGGATCGAAGACGATCGCCCTTCCGAACAGATTGTGGGGCGCCACCGCGGTCAGAATCAAGGCATCCATCTCGGGATCCACCAGCGGGCCGCCGGCCGAGAAGGTGTATGCGGTGGAACCGGTAGGCGTGGCGACTATCACGGCGTCGGTGCGGTACTCCACCAGCCGTTCGCCGGCGACCGAGACACCGATCGACACCACCTGGCGGCTCACCGCCTTCTCCACAACGACATCGTTGAGGCCGACCGCCAGACTTCCATCGGGCATCTCGACCTCCAGGGTCATCCGGGACGACTCCCGGAAGCGCCCCGAGACCAGGGCGTCGAGAGCCTCGGGAATCTGGGAGGGATCCACCTCGGCGAGAAAGCCGACGGTCCCGGCGTTGATCCCGACCACGGGGGCCCCGATGCTCAGGCCCAAGTGCGCAGCCTGCAGGACCGTTCCGTCGCCACCGACCGCCACCACCACATCCTGGGGGCCCGGCGGCTCGACGACCCAGGATTCCACGCCCTCGATCCTTGACGCGTCGTCGGGAGATGCCGCGACCCGGAGACCAAGTCTCAGCGCCTCGGCGGCGAGCCGGCCGGCCACGACGGCCGAGGAGTCCCGTGATGGATGCGCCACCAGGAGCAGTCTCATGAGGACACCGGCGGCCACTCGAGGTGCCGATCCTCACCCCCACGGATGGCGTGGAGCAGGAACTCCAGGTTGCCTCCGGCACCCACCACCGGCGAGGCGATCACCCCCCGAGGGCCCAGACCGGCCGTGGCGAAGCTCTTGGCGACAGCACCCACGGCCTCGGCGTGGAGTTCCGGATCACGAACCATGCCGCCGCGGCGCAGTCGTTTCGGTCCCACCTCGAATTGGGGCTTCACCAGCACAACGTAGTCGGTCCCCTCCCTGCCGGCGGCCGCCAGGTTCGATGCCAGCAGGGTGAGCGAGATGAACGAGACGTCGGCGGTGATGAGGTCGAACGGCGCTCCGAGTGCCTGCACGTCGGCCGTCCGGAAGTTGGTGCCGTCGACGACGGTCACGCGAGAGTCCGAACGGAGGCGGCGCACCATCTGATCCCGGCCGACGTCCACTGCGACAACCCGGGCCGCTCCGCGGGCCAGCAGCACGTCGGTAAATCCGCCTGTCGAGGCACCCACGTCGAGCACCCGCCTCGCCTCGACTTCGACCTCGAAGGAATCAATGGCCGCCTCCAGCTTTCCACCCGCCCTGCTCGCCCAGGTACGCCCGGGAGCAAGACGGATCGGTGAGTTCTCGTCGACCATCGTCGCCGCCTTCGGCGCCCGGAATCCGGACAGGTCCACTGCGCCGTCGGCGATGAGGCGTCGCGCCTCGGATCGAGTGGTGGCGAGCCCTCTTCGGACCAGCTCGGCGTCAAGCCTGAGGCGGGTCGGCAACCTCGTCTCCCACGGAGAGGGCGGCTCCCAGGGCGTCGGCGATGTCGTCGGCGAGGGCCGGGGCTTCCGCCGGGTCGCACTCTTCCAGTTCCGAGACCAACGCGTCCACGGGCTTATCATCCATGACCGGCATTATCCACTCCTCGAGCGACAGGATGGCGGCTTGTTCCCGATCCGGGACGTGAACCCGACCCGCATTCGCCCTCTGGTCACCCTGGCGGTTGTCGCCGCCAACGTCATCGTCTTCTTCCTCATCCAGCCGCAGGAGTCACCCGCCGCCGACGAGTTCGCCTACCGCAACGCCGCCATCGCCTGTGAGATCACGACGGGCGAGCCGCTGGACTTCGCCGAGATCCGCGGGGACCTCTGCGTGAAGCGGGCTCTCGACGTCCAGCCGTTTCCCGAAAAGCAGGTCCACCTGGCGGTCCTGGTCTCGATGTTCCTCCACGCCGGGCTGGCGCACATCGCATTCAACATGTGGAGCCTCTGGATATTCGGCAACAACGTGGAGGAAGCCTTCGGACATCTCGGCTACGGCGCCTTCTACCTGGCGTCGGGGATAGCCGCAACCGTCGGTTTCGTCGTCGCCAATCCGGACACCACGGTGCCCCTGGTCGGAGCATCGGGGGCGATAGCCGGAGTGATGGGTGCGTACCTCGTCCTCTTCCCGCGCCACCGCGTCCTCACCCTCGTCTTCTTCTATGTGGTGGCGATCCCGGCGGTGACGTTCCTGGGCCTCTGGTTCCTCAGCCAGTTCCTCCTCGCAGGCGAGGAGTCGGGCATCGCCTGGGAGGCCCACGTCGCCGGCTTCGCATTCGGCGTGCTCGCGGCGCTGCTCCTCCGAAGGAGTCTCCTGACCCGGGTTGGCACGGTTGCCATCGACTAGAGCAGGGCAGGCAGGTCGGCGATCGACGGGATGACCATGTCCGGGCGATGCTCGGGTCTGAGGTCGTCAGGGTGTCGCGTCACTCCGGTGAGCACCAGAACCGCCTTCCAGCCTGCGGCCCGGGCGAACGCCACATCGGTCTCCCCGCGGTCGCCCACCACCCAGGTGGGTCCCGGCCCCAGGCGCGCCGACACCGCCTCCACCATCGCCCGATACGGCTTGCCCGCCACGGTGGCAGTGGCTCCTGAGGCGCGCTCGACGGCCGCCAGCAGGGATCCCGACCCGGGAACCGGCCCGCCGCCGGTGGGAAGGGTGGCGTCGTCGTTGCATGCCACCAGCCGGGCGCCTCTTCGCACGGCCCGGTTGGCTGCGGACAGGACGTCGTAGTCGAACGAGCGGTCGAGCCCGACCACCACCGAGCGCGCCGCCTCCGGATCGACGGTCTCCGCGAAACCTGCTGCCGCGATGGCTGAGCGCACGCCCTCCTCCCCCACCACGAGCACCGGATCGTCCGCCCGGGACAGCAGGCCGACGGCGGCGACGGCCGAGGTCACCACGGCAGTGGGTGAAATGTCGACTCCGAGGAGTGCTCCCAACTCCGAGGCGAGGGCCTCGGCAGTCCGCGTCGAGTTGTTGGTGGCGATCGTCATTCTCGCTCCCGACATCAACACGGCACCCACCGCCTCGCCGGCGCCGGGGATCGCCTGCCCGTCGATCGTCAGGCACCCGTCCACATCGAGGATCACATTGCCCGGCGGCCTCGCTCCGGCTAGACCATTGGACAATGCTGTCTCCATTCCCCGGATTGGTGCTGGATGCGGCCGGGCCGGTGACCCGATCCGATGCCGCCGCTTGGGGAAGGGCGGTCCGCGACGCACCGGAGGCAGATCGAGCCCTTCATCGCCTGTCACCGTACCGTGCCGAGGAGCGTTCCCGCCTCTACCGGTACTCCATCGATGCCCCAACGGGGCGCGTCTACCAGGGATTGATCGGGGTGGTCGCCGTCGGCTCGCTCGTCCCCCACGAGGAGACCCTGGCGCACCAACCGGTCACACCGCCGCCCACATTGGAGATTCGCCCGCTGCTCGCCATCACTCGCCACCGACTGCCCGACCTCCCTGAGAGCGGACCCGAGTCCAGCGTGGTGTACGGTCGGCTGCTCCACCGTCTGACTCCGGTCGAGGTGCCACAGGGCGGCGTGCCGTTGCGCAGGCCTGTGCTCGTCGACGGGCACCACCGACGGCGATCGCTTCTCGCCCACCTGGGCCCCCGGGCGCGGGCCATGGTGCTCGTCGTCGGCGAGGGGGGTCGCGGTCTCAGAGCAGAGTCGTTCCAGCGCCTTCTGCCCGGGGTCGGTGACCTTCCCGCCGCAGCCACGGACCTCTTCGAGGTGACCGAGCAGCGTGCAGCGATTCCTCGGAGAGGCGCCCTGGTATGGATCCGTCCGAACCGGCCGGCGCTGTTGCTTCGACCTCGGAGCGAGGCCCTGGCGACCATCGACGGCCCACTTCGGGAGGTCGAGATCGCAGTTGCCGCTCGCCTGCTCTACCCACTCCTTGGAGTCACCGAAGAGGACGTCGCCCACTTCTCGACGACGCTCGGCACGCGGCACTCCCTGGAACCCGACGATGCCGCACTCCTGCTTCCTCGGATCGGGGCCGATCGTGTCCTCGCCGTCGCCGAGGCGGGCATGTTGCTGCCGCCCAAGGGGTCACGCTTCCGGCCAAAGCCGGTGCGCGGTCTGGTGATCCACACGGGTCACACGGCCGTGCCGAAGCGCTCCAGCACGCGTCGGTAGAGGGCTGCGGTGAGGCCCAGGGACTCCTCCGACACCCGCTCGTCGTGACCGTGGAACATGGCCAGAAACTCCCCGAACGCCAACCGTCGATCGAAGAGCCCGACGCCGTAGGCGACCGTCCCCTTGGGCCTGAAGAATCGAGCGTCGGTACCCACCGGAATCATGGTCGGAACCGGCCGGGAATCAGGGGCCAGATCGCCCAGCGCTGCGGTAATGGCCTCCCACAGTGGCCCCTCCGGCATCGAGCCTCCGGCCGAAGTGGCCTCCATCACCTGATACTCGAGTTCTTCGAAGCCGGGGCCGATCGCCTTGCGGAAGTGATCGTGGACGTCGGCCTGATCCTGTCCGGGGAGCGCCCGCACGTCGACATCGAGCTCCGCCCGGTCGGCGACAACGTTGGCCTTCGTCCCGCCGTGGAAGAGATTCGGGCTCACCGTGAGGTGGGTACAGGCGTGTATCCAACGCGCCATGCCTGGATCTTCGACGGCAATCTCGTCGATGAGCCCGTCGACGCGATCGGGGTCGAGCAGGCGCACCATCAGATCGTCACCCGGATCCCAGGTCTCGACGAAGCGGCGCCACTCGGGTGTGATCGCAACCGGGGCGGGAGTGGCCGCAAGGTGGGCGGCCGCCTCCGCCAGGTCGGTGACTGCGTTGCGGGTCCCGTATGGCTGGCTGCCATGCCCCGGCGTGCCCGACGCCCGGAGGCGTCTCCACTGCGGGCCCTTCTCGGCGACCGTGACCGGGATGGCGCGGCCGCTGCGACCTTCGAGGGCAGGTGTGGCGATCTCGGTCAAGAGGAAATCCGAGGCCACCAGCGGCCAGTGATCCTCCACAAGTGCCCTGGCGCCCAGCCTTCCGCCGGCCTCTTCGTCGGCGACCGCCAGGAAGGCCACGTCGCCCGGGAGCCTCAACTCACCCGTGAGCACCCTCTTGAAGACGACCGCCATGGCTGCCGTCTGGTCCAGCATGTCGATTGCGCCTCGTCCCCAGATGAACCCGTGGCGCCTCTCTCCGGCGAACGGATCCACCGACCAGCCTTCCGGCGAGACCGGAACCACATCGGTGTGCCCCATCAGCATCAGCGACGGGCTTCCTGGGGTTCCCCCCGGTACTCGGTAGAGGAGGCTGACCCTCCCGGGATGGGGCTCGAAGCGCTCGCCGGCCTCACCCAGGTACTCACCGATCGTCGCCGCGTTTCTCGCCTCGAAGCCCGAATCCGGCGCGCCGTCGTTGACGCAGGCGTTGCGGATCAGGGCCTGCAGCAGCTCGGCAACCTCCCCGGCCATCCCGGACCGGTCGCTCAACCGTCCTCCTCCCTGTACATGACGATCGACCTGGCCTTGAATCCATTGGCCTCCAGGAAGTTCTTGGCGGGACGATGTCCCGGCGACACGTGTGCATCGAAACGGCGGATGCCACGACGCCGCGCCTCTTCGAGATAACGAGAGAGCAGGGCCTCACCCACCCCGACCTCGCGAGCGTCGGGATGGGTGAACAGGAGGCGCACGGCACCGATCAGCCCACCACCGGACCGAGGGAGCAAGGGTTCGTCCCGCCCCGCCAGGAAGCCGACTATCGCCCCGTTGAGCAGTCCCACCAGGACCTGCCACTCGGGAGCGGAGAGCATGGCGCCCAGGGCGTCCTCGACCGGCTCGGTCAGGCCGTCAACCAAGGGCCACACCGGGCGCAGCGCTCCCATCTCGGTCTCCAGCGATCGGTAGAGGGCTGCGACCTCGCCCAGATCTGCTGCCGTTGCGGTTCGGGCGAGGGGGGTGACGGCCACGCGTCCGTCAGGCGCAGTCTCGACAGAGTTTGCGTCGCTTGTCCGCCAACTGGGTGATGCGCTTCACCAGGAAGCACCCCTGACAGACGAACTCGCCCTTGCCCGCCGACTCGGCTGGGGCCTCCAGCTCGATCGCTTCACGACGAAGCTTGCGCAACTCTTCGGCCTCATCGACCGGAAGGCTCTCGGCCGCCTCATCCTCGGTGAGCATCTCGAGCTCTTCGGCCTCGAGCTCGTCGAGAGCTTCCCGCTCGTCGTCGTCACCGGCGACCTCCTTGTCGTCGTCATCGTCGACGGAGTCGTCGTCCTCCTCATCGATCTCGGTGTCTTCGAGGTCCTCGAGATCTTCGACCTCGGCCAGGTCGTCCACGTCCTCGATGTCGTCGAGATCCGCATCGTCGACCTCGGGCTCGTCGTCGGCCGACCACTCCTCGTCGGGAGCGTCGAGATCGTCTTTGCGGGGCGGTGTCATCGGGTTCCTGGGGTGTGAAGCGGCCGGAGTATATCGCCGCTCATGCTTCACACGAGGAGCACCAGAGGCTTCCCCGCAATGGAGACCGTGAAGCTGCCGCGACCCACCCGAACGCCGTCGGCGAGCACCGTCCACCGCGACGGCACCTGGATCGCCGCCCGGGCGAGCGACCGCCTCCACACCGCCTCTGTCGACGCGTGGAGACCCCGACGGAGGGTGGGCCGGAGGCGGGCGACCGTTGCCACGGACCCGCTGAGAGCCTGAATGTCGAGTCGGCCGTCCATGACCGCAGCCCTCGGCGCCAGCCTCCGGCCGCCGACCTCCTGCGTGTTGGCTGCGACCACGGCGCGCGCCGTCTCGATCGTCCAGCTCCTCTCCGATTCGACAGTGATCGACCCGGCAGACGCCGCCCACGGAAACAGCGCACCTCGGCGCACCGCGCCTCCAGCAGCGATCCAGCCCACGAAGCGGTGGGTCTCCCCTGCGATGGTCACCTCGCCGACATCCATCGGATACTCGGTGCCGCCCTGCCAGCGCTCGATGACCCCGGCGATTGCCTCTCCGTGGGCGAAGAGCCTGGCGACCGAGGAGTCGCCACCCAGATAGGCCACGGCGGTCGATTCCATCGCCAAGGATTCCAACAAGCCGGAGAGGAGTGCCAGCTCGGCATCGCGACCCACGAAGATCAGCCGGTTCACCCCCGGCTCCAGCACATCGCCGAGAGCGCTCAGGGGGACCGCGGCTCCACCGATCTCGAAGGCGATCCTCCTGGCGCTGAGTTCGCAGCGGGCGCCGCTGACCACGAGACCGCTCACACGGCACCCTCGGCCGCAACGACCCCCCTGTCGAGCCCGTGCAGAGCCCGTGAGATACCGGGCACGGCCTCGGAGCCGAGATCCCGCAGCTGCCGCAGGAGGTCGATGACCTGGCGGCAGTTGCGCACGAAGTCGCCGACGGTCCCCGAGTCCTCGTCGTCGAATATCTCCCCCAGTGTATGGCCCGACACCCAGGCCATCACGGTCGGTGCGAAGCCGGGCTCGGGAGGCCGGCTCGGCGGGATACCGTGACGCTGTTCGGCGGCGGCGAGGCGTGTCCACAGTTCGTCGAGTCGCTCCCCGGGAGCCGTCAACACCTTCGGCCACCCGGCTTCGGTCTCTTCTCGACGGGGTTGGAAGGTGAAGGCGGAGGCCAGCCCCGCCGTGCCGGCCCCGTCGAGCCCAAGGAACAGCCCGGCGCCCACAGCCTCGCTGAGGAGCAGATCCAGCTCGTTGTAGACGGTTCGCAATCGACGCCCTGGCGCCGCCAGCTCCCAGCCCGACAGGTACTCGAGTTCTTCGAGCAACGACAGGCGCGCCCGGAAGGCCTCGAGGACACCGGGAGGGGTGCCCGACCCGCGGCGCTCTCGAAGCTCTATCGAACGCTCGAGGCGACGCGCCGCTCGCGCCGCCTCGAGGTGCCGCCCGATGTCCGGGATGTCCCGGTCGACGGGAGCCTGATAGACGGTCTCCCGGGCGCCAGGCTCCAGACGCGCCAGGGTCCCGGCGACACTCCGTCGGTACGCCGCGTCGCGCGGTCGAAACGGTCGGGGGAGCTCCACCCGGCCCACCTTGGCAACGGTGTCGGGGAGGCGATCGGGGGCGATGCGCCTGATCTCGGCCTTCTCAGAGATGGTGAGCAACCGAGGCCGCTTTCCGGTGCCGCGTGCCACCACGGCATGACGGACCGGCCCGCCTCGGTCCTCCCACTCCAGCACGTCGCCGGCTGCCGTCGCGGCGGCGAACTCGGCCAGGCGCCGCTCTCGCCCACCGGGGGCCTCGTCCACCATCGACCACACGTCGGCGCCGGTGATCTCCGCCTCGGAGCGCAGGGCCTGGAGACGATGGCGGTCTTCAGCGAGGTCCGATCCCAGATCCCGGCGGCGTCGGGAATCGGCAAACTCGGCGAAGGAGGCGGCGAGCAGCTCCTCGGCGACGGGACGCTCGTATCGAGCGACCAGATTGACCACCATGTTGTACGACGGCCGGAAGGAAGAACGCAGCGGGTGGCTCCCCCGCCCGGCGATGCCTGCGGCCCGTTCGAACTCCACATAGGGAGAGTGCAGGATCACCGCCGTCCCCTCGTCGTCTATTCCCCTTCGCCCGGCACGCCCCGTCAGCTGCGTGTAGTCGCCCGCCTGGAGTAGCTCGTGGCCATCCCCACGGAATCGGCTCAGGGTCTGGAGGACGACGGTTCGAGCCGGCATGTTGATTCCCAGGGCGAGGGTCTCGGTGGCGTAGACGAGCCTCACCAGACCGGCGGAGAAGAGATGCTCGACCGTCTCTTTCAAGGCCGGGACCATGCCGGCGTGGTGCGGAGCCACACCCGCCTCCAGGCCACGCAGCCAGCGCTGGTAGCCGATCACGGCGAGATCGTCCGGCCCGAGATGTGCCGTGTGCTCCTCGGCGGCCGCCCGGATCTCGACCGACTCGGCCGCCGTGGTGAGTCGAAGGCCACGAGACACGACCTCGTCGACGGCGGTGTCGCAACCCTGGCGAGAGAAGATGAAATGGATCGCAGGCAGCAAGCCTTTCTCCCGCAACAACTCGGCGGTCTCGTGGCGGCCCGGAGTACCGAACCGACGAGTTCCACCCGAGCGGAGGAGCCTCGCCATCCGCTCATTGGGTCGGCTCCCCTGAAACACGGGAAACCAGCGAAGCGTCCGCTCCCACCGGTCGCGGATCAAGTAGGTCGATTCCAGCGGAACCGGTCGGTCCCGCTCTACGACCAGGCTGGTGTCGCCGCGCCGCTCGGCAACCCAGGCGGCGAACTCCTCGGCGTTGGCGATGGTCGCGGACAGGCACACGAGGGGGATGGAGCGGTCGAGGTGGACGATGATCTCCTCCCAGACGCTCCCGCGCTCCCGATCCTGGAGGTAGTGGACCTCGTCCAGGATCACCACGCCGACGTCTTCGAGGTCGGCGCTGCCTGCATACATCATGTTGCGAAGCACCTCGGTGGTCATGACCACTATCGGGGCCGCACCGTTGATGGAGTTGTCCCCGGTGAGCAGACCCACCTGCGGGTCACCGTGAGCGCGCCTGAAGTCCCCGAACTTCTGGTTGGAAAGGGCCTTGAGGGGTGTCGTGTATATGGCGCGACGCCCGGCACCGAGCGCCCGGGCGATCGCCGCCTCCGCCACCACGGTCTTGCCGGAGCCCGTCGGGGCGGTGACCACCACCGACTCGCCACGATCGACGGCGTCGGCGGCCTCGATCTGGAATCTGTCCGCCGCGAAGGGCAGGTCGGCCAGGTACCGGCGGGCGGTCATCGCCGCAGGGTGAAGCGCACCAGCCAGATGGTGGCCTCGTACAGCAGGTAGAGCGGAATCGAGAGCAGGAGCAGCGTCAACGGGTCGCCGCTCGGGGTGGCGACGGCTCCCACGGTCACAATTGCCAAGACGGCCCAACGGCGACCGGCGGCAAGGCGTCTCCACCCGAGCACTCCCGCCGCCGAAAGGCCGTAGAGAAAGACGGGGAACTCGAACGCCAACCCGAAGACGAGCAGGAAACGAATGGCGAACGACAGGTAGAAGTCACCACCGATGACGGGCTCGAGGGAGTCGCCACCGAACTCGAGGAGGAATCCGAGGCCCCGCTGCAGCGACCAGTAGCCGAACCAGACGCCGCCGGCAAACAGCAGGACGAGAGCCGACACCATCGGGAACAGGTACCGCTTCTCCCTCCGGGTCAGGGCAGGGACGACAAAAGCCCAGGCGTGCCAGACCACGATCGGGCTGGCGAGGACGAACCCGGCGAAAAGCGAGAGCCGCATGAACAGTGAGAACGCCTCGGTCGGCCTGAAGAAGGCGAGTTGGCGACCGTCCATCACCTGTCGGTACGGATCCACCATGAGGTCGAACACGGCATCCCTGAACACGAAGGCCACCACGGACCCGACGACGACCGCTCCGCCCACCCACATGAGGCGGCGTCGCAACTCGTCCAGGTGGCTCAGAACCGGCTGCTTCGGTTCGTTGTCGCTCATCGGGTCGGCTCGCCCCGATCCGGCTCCATGCCCGTTCTGGTGCCACGCTCCGGGTCCGGCGCGGTCAGATCGAGGGTCGCGCGCAGCTCGCGGCGAACGTCGGCGAGGCCCAGGTCGCCGCCCGCTTCGGCCTCGATCCCCTCCCGAAGGTCCTGGGCGGTCTCCTTGAGCTCACGCAGCAGGCGGCCGGCGCGCCGGGAGAGCTCAGGCATGCGCCGCGGACCGAACACGATGAGGGCCACGACTGCGATCGTCAGGATCTCGGCGGGGCTGATGCTGAACACCCCGGGAATGGTAGGGCCGCCCGGTCTCGGCCGGGCCCGAGCTCAGGCCTGCAGGAGCCGGGCCCAGTCCTCACGGTCGAGGCTGGAGGAGAAGCGTTCGATCTCTGCCTCGGTTATGGGGTTGGTGTCGTCGACCACCTGGTAGGCGACACCGGTGGCGAGAAGTATGGAGACGACCCGGTGGCTGGCGGGGCGGTTCTGCCGGTCACCGCATGCCGGACAGTCGAATGCGTAGGACCCGGCACCACTGAGAGCAGTGAGCTCGAGGGTGAGTTCGGTGGGCAGCAGCTCGACCTCTCCGCAGAGTGTGCACGAGGTTCGAATGGTGGTCATGCGATGGTGTCTCCGAGGGAATCTCTGGCGTACGCTCTCTCATCGGGAGGAGGCCCGGGCGCCTGAATGACCATCCGCGTCTTAGTCACTCCACCACCCAGCGTCACCGGTAGCGGGCGACGATCCTCTCGCGCAGCGCCGAAGTGGCGGCGGCGACCACCGAGGCGTCACCACCTGGCAGCAGCTCGGCCGCGCCCCCGAGACGCAGCAGCAGCCGGGCCACCACTGCCGCATCGGAGGCGGAGAACTCGACGACCGTGCCTTCCCCACCCTCCGAAAGGATCGTCACCGGGTAGTACCGGGTCACCCACTCGGCAGCCTTCTCGAGGCGAAGCCGAACCACCAGGTCCTCGGCTCCTGGCCGGTAGCGGACGTCGGGGGTGGCGGCGCCTTCGGGAGGAGTGAAGGTCTCCTCGGTCGGCTCCAGGGTACGGATCCGATCGACGCGAAACACGCGGCCCGCACCGGCGAGCCGGCAGTGAGCAGACAGATACCAGTTGCCCAGGGAGGCGAACACCAGCCAGGGCTCCACTCGTCGCCGGCTGACCCGGCCACTTCCTATGGCGGAGTACTCGATCTCCACCACCTGGTGCTCGTCGGCGGCCTGCCTCAGGCCGGCCACGAGGCCAGACACCGGGCCCAGGTCGACCGAGACCAGATCGGGTTCGGGCAGCACCGCGTTCGCCAGCTTCTGCAGGGCGGACTCCAGAAGTGGCGTGCCCTCACCCGCCGACATCATGGCCATGCCCCCCGCCAGCATCGTGAGGCACTCGGCCGCTGAGAGCCGTACCGGCCGAGCGAAGTAGTCGGCATCGGCGATGAACACGGCGTCGTCGTCGATGCTGGCGTCCATCAGGTCCCCGGGCCCGTAGCCGGGGAGCCCGCACACGAATATCAGGTCGAGGTCGCGAGCCAGCTCCGAGGGTGAGTAGCCGAACCGGAGGCACACCTCGTCGACCGGGGCACCACCCTGTCTCACCACCCACGACATCATGGCGAGCAGCCGGTTGAGCCTGGCCGCAGTCCGGCTGCTGCTCATGCGCCTACCCCGAGGTGCTCCAGGAATGTGTCGCGCAGCCAGGCGGGCTCGGTGATCACCGCCGCATCCTCGAATGCCACCATCATCCCTACGAAGGCAGCCGGCGCCGCCACCGGCAGCCGCACCCTGAGGCCTCCCCCGGGGAGCTCCTCGAATGTGGCCCGCGAACCGACCCTGCGCCGTGCCCACCAGGCAACCTCGGGGTCGAACTCGACGACGGCCTCGATCTCTTCGGCTCCGGCCTCCCACGGAGCCTCGGGGAACCCCTCGTCCGCCTTGAACCCCGGCGGCCGATCGAAGGCCCCCGCCTCCGATCCCAGGCGCAGGCCTTCGATTCGATCGACGCGGAATCGCCGCACGGCTCCCCCGGCGCGCGCCACCAGATACCAGTGCCCCATCCGATGGACCAATCCGAGGGGGTCGACGGAGCGCCTCTCGTTCCGATAGGCGAAAGTCACCCGGCGACGCTCCAGGACGGCCTCGAACAGGCTCCCGAGGTCTGTGGCATCGGCGAAGAGGTCGGCAGCCAGCGGGCCCTCCACGGCACCGGCCGGAGTGCCGCCCAACTTGAGAATCCCACTCGGTGAGGCTCCCTCGTCTCCGAGGCGGGCGAGCCGCGCCGCGAACCAGAGAGCGCCCAGCTCCTCGTCGGTCAGCCCTGGGTCGGGCAGGGCGTACTCGTCCGGCCTGACCACATAGCCCTGCTCCACCTCCCAGCGATCGGTGAAGTCGAGGTGTAGCGGCACGCCCAGGGAACGAAGCAGGTCCTTGTCCCTCTCGAAAGTGCGACGAAATGCCTCGTCGCCGGCCTGGTCGTAGCCGGCGACCGTGTTGCGGATCTCGTCGGCCGTTACCGGACGCCCGACGGTGAGCAGGTAGGCGAGGAGGTTGATGATCCGTTCGACGACTCGCTGCATGACGCCCTGAGAGTATCCGGAAGCGACGGTGTGCTACCAGCCAGTGGTCACAGGCTGGCTATCAGCTTGTCGACCCGCTCATCGACCGCCCGGAACGGGTCCTTGCACAGAACGGTGCGCTGCGCCTGGTCGTTGAGCTTCAGGTGCACCCAGTCCACGGTGAAGTCCCGGTTGCGCGCCTTGGCGGCCTTGATGAACTCGCCCCGCAGCCGGGCGCGGGTGGTCTGGGGCGGGCTCACCAAGGCCTTCTCCACGTCATCGTCGGTCACGATCCTCTCCACCATTCCCCTGCGCTCCATCAGGTGGTACACCCCCCGCTGACGGGAGACATCGTGGTAGGCGAGGTCGAGCATCGCCAGCCGTGGGTCGGCCAGTGGCAACCGTCGGGAGGCGGCGTACTCGTCGATCAGGCGGTGCTTCAACACCCAGTCACACTCTCGCTGCAGGGTGAGAGGGTCCTTCTCCAGCCCGGTCAGCAGGTGCTCCCACATGGCGACGGCCGACTGCACCTGGGCGGGGAACCCCGGGCTCCGGGAGTAGCGCAGCACGCGCTCCAGGTACTCCCACTGGATGTCGAGTGCCGACAGCTCGCGGCCGTTGGCGAGACGCACCCGGCGCCTGCAGGTCGTGTCGTGCGAGATCTCCCTTATCGCCCGTATCGGGTTCTCCAAGGTGAGATCACGAAACACGACGTCGTCTTCGAGCATCTGGAGCAGGGCGACGGTGGCGCCCACCTTCACATACGACACATACTCCGACATGTTGGAGTCACCCGCTATCACGTGGAGTCGCCGGTACTTCTCGGCGTCGGCATGTGGCTCGTCGCGGGTGTTGATGATGGGACGGCTGCGGGTCGTCGCCGAGGACACCCCCTCCCAAATGTGCTCGGCGCGCTGTGACAGAGAGAACACGGTTCCCCGGGCCGTCTGCAGCAGCTTCCCGGCTCCGGCGAACACCTGGCGGGTCACGAAGAAGGGGATCAGGGTGTCGATCATGCGCTGAAAGTCGGCCTGCCGGCTCACCAGGTAGTTCTCGTGACACCCGTACGAGTTGCCGGCCGAGTCGGTGTTGTTCTTGAAGAGGTATATCTGACCCCGGATCCCCTCCTCCTCGAGACGCTCCTCGGCCGATTCGACCAGGCCTTCGAGCACCCGCTCACCCGCCCGGTCATGGGCGATCAGGTCGTAGAGGCTGTCGCACTCGGGCGTGGCGTACTCGGGATGACTCCCGACGTCCAGGTAGAGGCGCGCCCCGTTCTCCAGGAACACGTTGGATGACCTGCCCCAGGAGACGACCCGTCGGAACAGGTAGCGGGCCACCTCATCGGGCGAGAGTCGACGCTGCCCCCGGAGGGTGCAGGTGACCCCGTACTCGTTCTCCATCCCGTAGATGCGGCGTTCCACGACTCCGAGGGTACCGGGATGCCGATGCCTCGGGCGTCGGTACGATCAGCCTGTGACCGAGTCCACGGGATACGTGAAGGTGGCCTCCCTCCCCGACGCCTCGACGGGAAGGCTCGCCGCAGCCCTCCTCGATTCGGCAGGAATACGGTCACGCCTCCACGGGGAGGCCATGGGGCCCTACGTGATGAATCTGGGTGCCTGGGCTGTCACCGATCTCTGGGTGGCCGAGCCTCAGGCCGACGAGGCCCGAGCGATCCTTGCCGAAGCGGAACTGGGCGAGATCACCGATTGAGGGTGGGCTGGCTGGCGCTTCGCACCCGCTGGCTCACTCGCCGAGTTCGGCGCCGCTCAGACGCCGAAAGGCACGCCTGCCTCGTGTGCGGTCGAGTACCGCACCCTCCCAGCCGGCGGCACCGTCGTCGTGGACCACCGAGAGGCACACCTCCTTGGCCACCGCGACAGCCTCGGACAGTGTGAGGCCCTCCCGGTGCGCCCCGGCGAGACTCTGGCCAAGGGCTTCGGCGGCGCCACCGATGGCGCAGAAGTGGCGCTCGTCGTAGAGCGTGCCGTCGTATGTGACCCGGAAGATGTGGTTGTCCTCTGGCGTCTCCCCCAGCTCGACGACCATGATCTCCACCTCGTAGGGCTTGACCTCATGGGTGAAGATCTGTCCCAGGGTCTGGGCGTAGGCATTGGCCAGGCTCTTGGCGATGACGTCCTCGCGCGAGTAGGCGAACCCGGTCAGATCGGCTCTTCGGATTCCGCCGACCCGGAGCTGATCGAACTCGTTGTACTTGCCCACCCCGGCGAATGCGATGCGGTCGTAGATCTCCGAGATCTTCTGGAGCGCCCCCGACGGGTTCTCGCCGAGCATCAGGATGCCGTCGACGTACTCCAAGGCGACCAGGGACTTCCCTCGGGCGATGCCTTTGCGGGCATACTCCGCCCGGTCCTTCATCAACTGCTCTGGGGGTACGTAGAACGGGATCGTCATGAATCCGACCCCAGAACCCGGCGCGCCGCCGCTCCGACCCTCTCGTCGGCGATCTCCACGAAACCCTCGGCGTTGACCGTTACCACGTTCGGATAGATCTCACGCTGCAGGTCCGGTCCACCGGTGGCGGTGTCCTCTTCGGCGGCAGCCACCAGGGCCTGCACCGCCAGGTCCACGGCTGCGTCCTCATCGAGATCGGGGCGAAAGGCGGTCCTCAAGAACAGACGGGCGTCCCGTCCTCCCGATCCTGCCGTTGCGTAGTCGGTCTCCTCATAGGTTCCCCCGACAACGTCGTACGAGTACAGCTTCCCCACCCCATCGGCCTCGTCGAACCCGCAGAAGATGGGGATGACGACCAGCCCCTGAAACGCCATCGGCAGCTGACGCCGAACCATGGTCGAGAGGTGGTTGGCCTTGCCCACCAGGCTGAGTCGACGCCCCTCGAGCTTCTCGTAGTGCTCGAGTTCGGTCTGCAGCAGGCGGACCATTTCGAGGGCGATTCCGGCGGTACCGGAGATGGCCACTGCAGAGAAGGAGTCGGCGGGAAACACCTTCTGAACCCGGCGATGGGCGATGACGTTGCCTGCTGTGGCCCTTCGGTCGCCTGCCATCACCACTCCGCCCTGGTATCGGAAGGCGATCACCGTGGTGCCTTCCGGCGCATCGATGTGCCTGGCGCCGGCGACATGCTCCCAGCCGGCGGTGAGGCCCTCGGCGCGCAGCAGGGCGGCGAAGCTCGATGCCGGGGTCACCGTCCGAAGCGGCAGGCCCTCGGGCGTCACTGGCCGCCCTTCTGGACGTAGTTCTTCACGAACTCCTCGGCGTTCTCCTCGAGCACGGTGTCGATCTCGTCGAGCAGGTCGTCGATCCGGTCGGTGAGCTCCTCCGCGACCTCGGACCCGGTGGCCTGCTCGGACTCCTGCTCCTCGGTGGTCTCGTCACGCCGGGCTCGCTTGCGCTCCTGTTCCGCCACGAGTCACCTCCGTCCTTCGAGGGCAACGATGAGTTCGGCGGGCGTGGAGGACCCTTCGATGAGGTCCCCGACCAGATCCCGCGTCCCGCGCCTTGGCTCCATCATAGGCACCCGCCTCAACGACTCATCACCGACGTCGAAGATCAGGGAGTCCCAGTTGGCGGCGACGATCGCCGATCCGTACTTCTCCACGCAGCGCCCCCGGAACCAGGCGCGGGTCCCTGCCGGCGGGGTGGTGGCGGCCGCCTGCACCTGCTCGTCGGTGAACAGCCGGCGCATTCGACCCGCCCCGACCAGGCGGTGGTACAAGCTCCGTTTGGGATCGATGTCGTGGTACTGGAGATCGAGAAGGCGCAGCTTCGGGTCCCCCCATTCCAGATCGTCTCGATCTCGATAGGCGTCGAGGAGCGACTTCTTCGCCGTCCAGTCCAGTCGATCAGCCGTCGAGGCCGGATCTCGCTCCAGATCGGCGAGGATCCCCTCCCAGGCATCCAGGACGGCCCCGCTCACCTGGTCGCGCCCCCTGCTCGCGACGTGTCCGGCAACCCACTCCAGGTAGTGCCGCTGGATCTCGATGGCGGTCGCCCGGCTCCCGTCACCCATCTCCAACTTGGCCTCGAGCTTCGGATCGTGGCTCACCCGCCACACCGCTTGCACGGGATCCACGAGGGCGGGCGGCTCCGGCATGGTTCCGGAGGCCACCGCCTCCAGCAGGAGCCAGGTCGTACCCAGGCGGAGGAACGTCTGGGTCTCGGACATGTTGGAGTCCCCGATGATCACGTGCAGCCGCCGGTACCTGGCCGGATCTGCGTGGGGCTCGTCCCGGGTGTTGACAATGGGTCGCTTCAGGGTGGTCTCCAGGCCGACCTCCTCTTCGAAGAAGTCGGCTCGCTGCGAGATCTGGTACGACGCCGGAGGGCGTCCGTTCTCGCTGCCCACCTTTCCGGCGCCGGTGAACACCTGGCGCGAGACGAAGAACGGTGTCAGCTGGGTCACGAGATCGCCGAACGGCACCGATCGTGGAACCAGGTAGTTCTCGTGGGCGCCGTACGAGTTGCCCTTGCCGTCGCTGTTGTTCTTGTGGATGTAGAGGGTCTGCTCCGGGGCCAGCAAGGCCGAGGCGCGTTCGGCGGCGCGCGCCATCACCAGATCCCCCGCCTTGTCGTGCAGTGCCGCCTCCAACGGGTCGGAGCACTCCGGCGTCGCGTACTCCGGGTGGGCGTGGTCGACGTATAGGCGGGCGCCGTTGGTGAGAACCACATTCACCAGCCCGCTCTCGAACTCCCCGGTGGGTAGCGGCTCGTAGCCGAAGCCGCGGGCGTCACGCCCTGGGCTCTCCTCCTCGTAGGACCATTGGATCCGGCTGGCACCGCCGGTGTAGGAGTTGATGACGAGGCTCGACGCCAGCACCGGGTTGAACTCCGGCTGGTTGCGGATGGTGATGCCGAACTCGGTCTCGGTACCGAGCACACCAGGCACCGACTGCTCGGTCACAGGTACTGGCCGGTGGTGATCGCCTCGATCGTGCGGCTCTGGCCTTCGCCTTCGATCAGCGTCCGCACGTAGACGATGCGTTCACCCTTCTTTCCGGAGATCCGCGCCCAGTCGTCAGGGTTGGTGGTGTTGGGCAGATCCTCCTGCTCCCGGAACTCCTGCTTGACGGCAGCCAGCAGATCCGGGGTCCGGATCCCGCGGTTCGACTCCGTGATCTCCCGCTTGATCGCCTCCTTCTTGGCGCGCCGCACGATGTTCTCGATCATCGCCCCCGAAGCGAAGTCCTTGAAGTAGAGGATCTCCTTGTCACCGTTGGCGTAGGTGACCTCCAGGAACCGGTTGTGATCCGAGGTGGCGTACATGTCGGCCACCACGGACTCGATCATCGTCCGACGCATCGCCTCACGGTCTCCGCCGTTCTCTGCCAGCTCGTCGGGGTCGAAAGGGAGATCCCCGCCGAGGTAGATGGCGAAGATCTCCCGGGCAGCCTCTTCATCGGGCCGCTCGATCTTGATCTTCACGTCGAGTCGGCCAGGACGCAGGATCGCCGGATCGATCAGATCCTCCCGGTTGGAGGCTCCGATGACGATGACGTTCTTGAGGGCCTCCACACCGTCGAGCTCGGAGAGCAGCTGGGGAACGATCGTCGACTCGACGTCGGACGAGATCCCGGTTCCCCTGGTCCGGAAGAGGGAGTCCATCTCGTCGAAGAAGACGATGACCGGAACCCCCTCGTCCGACTTCTCCTTGGCTCGGGAGAAGATGAGACGGATCTGCCTCTCGGTCTCCCCCACGTACTTGTTGAGCAACTCGGGGCCCTTGATGTTGAGGAAGTAGGAGCGGGCGTCGGTGCTGCCGCTCTTCTCGGCGACGGCTCGGGCCAGGGAGTTGGCCACGGCCTTGGCGATCAGGGTCTTCCCGCACCCCGGAGGGCCGTAGAGCAGAACCCCCTTTGGCGCCGCCAGGTCGTAGTCCTCGAACAACTGCTTGTGGACGTAGGGCAGCTCGACGGCGTCGCGGATGGTCACGATCTGGTGCCTGAGCCCTCCGATCTGCTCGTAGGAGATGTCGGGGACCTCCTCCAGGACGAGCTCCTCCACCTCGGGTCGAACGAGCCGCTCCAGCACCAACCCGGTGCGCAGGTCGATCCGGACGTGGTCTCCGACCCGAAGGAATGCGCCCTGCATCGGGCCCGACAGCTCGACGACCTTCTCCTCGTCGCCCCTGGCCAGGACGATGAGGCGGTCGTCGGCCAGAATCTCCTTGACCGTCACCACCTCTCCGGTGAGGTCGAATGCCCTGACGTCGACCACGTTCATAGCCTCGTTGAGCAGGACCTCCTGCCCGGTCGCCAGCTCCTTGACCTCGATGGTCGGCTCTGCGTGAACCCGAAGCTTGCGCCCGCCCGTGATCACATCGAGCGTGCCGTCGGCGTTCACGGCGTGGACTATCCCAAAGGGGTTGGGAGGGGCGGTCAGCTTCTCCACCTCTTCACGCAACACGGCGAGCTGGTCGCGCGTCTCCTCGAGCGCAACGGAGAGCTTCTCGTTCTGGGTCACCGCCTGGTTCAGGCGACCCTTGCTCTCCAGGAGTCGCTCCTCGAGTACCCGGATCCGGCGCGGGGCGTCCTGCAGCCGCCGTCGCAATGCGCCGATCTCGTCCTCCAGCAGCCTGATGGTGCTGGTCAGTTCTTCGGCATTCGGCTCGCTCATCACCCCTCCTGACGCGGGCCCGGGACCTCACCCGGCGGGCACCTGGACCCTCCGGCGAGTATACGACGGCACCCGGAGTGGGCCGAGATCCATTCAGGCTTGAGTGCGCCACCCCCGCGGGTACAATCGCCGGGCACACCCCTCGACCGGAGAACTCATGAAGGTTTGGATCGATCAGGACCTCTGCACCGGTGACGGCCTCTGTGAGGAGATCGCACCGGATGTGTTCGTGCTCCTCGACGACGGCCTCGCCTACGTGCGCGAGGGAGACCGCATCTTCGCCGCTTCCAAGGGCAACCCAGAAGGCGCCCAGGGAATGGCCGAGGTGCCGTCGGGCCAGGAGGACAGCGTCGTCGAAGCCGCTGAGGAGTGCCCTGGCGAGTGCATCTTCATCGAGCCCTGAGCCCCACTCGATCCCATGCGACCCGGTCTACGCGGCCGGGTCGCGACGCGTCTCGGCCGTGGTGCGACGGGCGATCGTGATGAACCCGGTGTGGCCGACCATGGTGCTCGCCGGACGGACCGAACGCCCTGTCACCCGCCAGTCGCGGATCAGGATCTCGAACGTCTCCGGGTCGAGGAACACCTGGGTGGCGCGTAGTGCGTCACCCAGGCGTTCGAGCTGAGGTACCGTGGGCAGGTAGGAGACCAGGATCCCGTCGGGGGTCAGGCGCTCGGCCGCAACGGGAACGACGCCTTCGGGCTCTGGGAGGTCCAAGACGATGCGATCGGGCCGATGGTCTCGGAGCACCTCCTCCACCCGCCCTTCGACGAGGGTCAGGTTGCCGGGCAGTCCTCCTGAGAACCTGGCGATCACAGCGCTCGCATGAGCCAGGTGGTCTGACCGGGCCTCTACGCTCACGACTCGGCCCGTGGGCCCGACTGCACGCAGCAGGGCCAGGGTGAGGGCCCCGGAACCGGTTCCGGCCTCGACCACAAGGTCCCCGGGACGCACGTCGCCCCAGTGCACGATGGGACCCAGATCCTTCGGATACACCACCTGGGCTCCCCGGGGCATCGTGAGCACGTAATCGGCCAGCCTGGGCCGCAGCGCCACCAGCCGGGCTCCCGTCGACGACCGGAGATACGTTCCCGGCTCGAGCCCGATGACATCGTCGTGAGCGACCCGGCCCGAGTGGTACTGGAAGGTCGCTCCGCCGCGCAGGTCGATCAGATAGCGCCTCCCCTTGGCATCCACGAGGAGGCAGGTCTCCCCGGCTCCGAAGGGACCCCTCACTGCCCCAGGGCGGCGATGAAGGGCATGACCAAGGTGATGGCGAGCATCGCCGCCATGAAGATCACGAGGTAGCGGACCATGCGGTCTCGGTTGCGGAACATGGGCAGGACTCTAGGGCGGGTACCATCGGTCGGGATGGCCATCACCATGCTCGCCGGCGCCAGGACGCTCGCCTCGGGACTGCGTCGGGGCAACGCCGCCGTTGCCGCCCTCGGCGCCGCCATCCTCGCCCTGGCCTGGGTTCGTCGCACCGCAGGCCCACGGAGCCAGCTGGTCCACGCGGAGAAGGTCGTTCGGGGTGAGGCGATCGAGATCCGCGTCACCCGGCCCCGGGATCAGCGGACCCGGTAGACCTCGACCCGGGCCGCCGAACGCCGGCCGCGCCGCCGCCCCATGGAGTAGAAGAGCAGGATCAATGCGACGGCGGCAACGGCGAGGAGGACCGAGGCGCTGCGCGCGCCTTCCTTGGTCTCTTCCACCACCGACTGGATCTCGCGCAGCTTCTCCTCGAGGTCGGCGCGGGTGACCGTCATCGGGTTGCCCTCCACATCACGAGGCCGGTGACGGCGAGCAGTCCCAGCGATGCCACCAGGTATCCGACCCCACTCCACACCCCGCCATCGGGCATCACGGACAGCACCAGGCGCATCCCGGCGACGGCAAGAAAACCGGCCGCGAGCACGAACAGGATCGATGCCGCCATGCTGAACCCTGCCAGACGCCCCAGCCGCTTGGCCGGCTCCACGGTCTGCTCGCGCAGATACCGCTTGGCGAGGTCGAAGAACTCGCCGATGAGGTCGGGAAGCTCGGTCACCCTGGACATCATCACCTCTCGAGGCCGGCCATCGTCCCGGCCGGATGCTCCTCGAAGGGTACCCGATGCGGCGCACTCCCCGGGCGGCCGACCCGGCGAAGGTATCCTCGCCGCTCATGGCGCGTCCACGGGAGGAGTCCCGCCGAAACCTCTGGCCTCTGGTCATGGGGCAGTCGGTCTCCCTCCTCGGTGACTACCTGGCCTTCTTCTTCGCCCTGCCCGTGTTCATCCGCGACACCACGGGCTCCGCCACGCAGCTGGGTCTGCTCGCCGTCTTCGAGACCGGCGCCCTGCTCATCTTCGGCTTCTTCGCCGGGGTGCTCCTGGACCGGGTGCGGATCCGCCGCGTCATCGTCATCGCCGATCTCGTGCGAGCCGCCGGGTTCGCTCTGCTCGCCGTGGCGGTCGCCATCGGATCCGCCGAGTCGTGGATGGGCTTCGCCGTGGCCTTCCTGGTCGGGTCGATGGGGTCGGTGTTCGACAGCGGCCTGGAGGGGCTCATGCCGGCGGTCCTAACCGACGATCTGCTGGTGGTGGCCAACAGCAGGCTGACCATCGGCCGCAACCTGGCGCAGACGGTCGGGTTCGTCGCCGGGGGGATCGTGGTCGCCGCCGGAGGGATCACCGGGGCCTTCGCCTTCAACGCCTTCTCGTACCTGGTCTCGGCCGGGGCCCTGCTGATGCTGATCGAGGTGCGTCCCCGCGCCCTGCCCCCACCAGAAGCGCTGTTCCCCTCGTTGCGCGAAGGGATCCAGACACTGTGGCGTTCGTCTCCTCTGCGTTGGGCCACACTGGCGGCGACCCTCACCAACCTCGCCTTTGCACCCCTCGCCGCCGTGCTCACGCTCTACGCTCGGGACGACCTCGGCATAGTCGGCGACCGACGCCTTGGTCTCTTCTTCGCCGGCTTCAGCTCCCTGGGTGTCGTCGGCGCCACCCTGGCGCCACGTCTGGTGGGGCGCTTCGGGCTGGGAAGGGCGATCATCGCCGGTGGTTTCATCTTCGGGGTCGGCGCCGCCAGCACGGGATTCATCGATGGATGGTGGGCTGTGGGGACCCTGGGGCTGGCCCTCTCTGGTGTTGCCATCAACCAGGTCGGGTTCGTGACCCTGCGACAGCGGATCACGCCGCCCGACCGCCTGGGACGCGTGATCGCCGCCTCGCGCACCATCTCGTGGATCGGGATCCCGATCGGAGCCGCCCTGGGCGGACTGCTCGGCGATCGCGTCGGGTTGCGCCCGATATTCGTGGGCGGAGGCCTGGCGATCAGCCTCGTGGCGGCGCTGCTCATCCTCGGCCCCCTGTGGGATCGGCACCTGGGAACGAACCCGGTCGAGGCGAGCCCGGTCGTCTAGAAGGTGGCGAGAGCCGCCAGCACCCGATCGACTTCCTCCTCCGTGTTGTAGTGGACGAACCCGATCCGGACCAGGCCTCCAGCCTCGGCGAGGCCGAGGCGGCGCATCACCGCCGGGGCGTAGTAGTCGCCGTCCCACACGAAGATCCCGTCTTCACCCAGGCGGCGCGCCACCTCGCCCGGGGCCACGCCATCCACGGACACGGCGAAGGTGGCCACTCGTTCTGCCATGCGCCGCCGGTCATCGATGCCGTGAAGCCTCACCGCGGGAATGGACTCGAGGCCCTCCATGAAGCGCTCGCATAGAGCCGCCTCGTGGTCGGCGATCGCGGCGTAACCGGACAGAACGCGGGCACGACGATCCGGCCCGGAACCGAGCGACGCCAGATGCTCCACGGCGGCCGTCAGGCCGGCGAGGAGTTCGAAGGAAGGGGTTCCCGTCTCCCACCGGCCGGGGCCGATTGCGGGGGCAGGTTCCAACCGGTAGGGCTCGTGCTCCATCAGCACCTCGGGTCGAGCGGCGACCAGTCCCAGGTGGGGGCCGAAGAACTTGTAGGACGAGGCGGCCACGAAGTCGACGCCAAGGGCGAACAGGTCGACCGGCCGGTGGGCCGAGTGATGGACCGCGTCCAGATAGGTGACAGCCCCCACGCCTTGAGCCGCCTCGATGAGAGCGGGGAACGGCGTGACGGTGCCCAGGGCGTTGGAGGCGGCGGTGAAGGCAGCCAGGCGGGTTCGCGGACCCAGGGCGGAACGGAAGGCATCTTCCGGCAAGGTCCCGTCCGCGGGATCGAACTCGACTCTTCGCACCACGGCACCCCGCTCCTCGGCGGCGAGCCGCCACGGGGTGACGTTGGCGTCGTGGTCCAACGAGGTCACGACCACTTCGTCCCCTGGTCTCCACCGGCGTGCCAGGGCCCGAGAGAAGGCGAAAGTGAGGGTGGTCATGTTGGGACCGAAGACGACCCCCTCGGGATCGGTACCCATCAGGTCGGCCGCCGCCTGGCGCGCTCCGGAGACCACCTCGCCCGCCAGCCGGCTAGAGGCGAAGCGGCCGCCCTGGTTGCTGACTCCTTCCTCGAGGAGCCCGGCGATGGCGTCGATCACCGCCCTCGGGACCTGGGTGCCGGCCGGGCCATCCAGGTAGGCGTTCCCGTCGGCGAGAGCCGGGAAGCGGCGGCGAACGGCGGCGACATCGAGGCCGGGAATCATGGCGCCAGCGTATCGGATGGCGACCGTCGCCCCAGCCGCCACCGGGGCCAGGTTGCTCACCCGAAAAGGTACCGTGATCGGGATGCGGCAGTCCAGGAGCCGCCTGGCGTCGCCAGGAGGACGGTGGTGTTCCAGATCCAGACCCAGATCATCGAATCCGACGCAGGCGAGTTCGCCGGAGGCCGGATCGTCACCAGGGCCAGGTTGACGACGGTCGGTTCTTCGACCGGCCGAGCCCGCATGGAGTACCTCCGGCCGCTGGCCGTGGAACACCACCTTCCCGGTGGGAGGCGGACGGCGACGGTCAGGGACCCCCAGACGCTGTTCATGGTGGCGGCTCTCGCCCTGGGCATCGCAGGAATCGTGAGGAGGAGGACATGAGCCAGACACCCGAACCCAGGTCCACCGCAGAAGCGATCTCATTGGGCCTCGACAGGACCCTCGGCGATCTCGGCGTCGAGGTCTTCTCGGCGCCACACCAGGTGGGCGATCGTGTCGTCATCACCGCATCGGTGTACGAGAGAAGCGGAGGCTTCGGCTTCGGAGGTGGGGGTGGGGTCGATGACGGCGCCAACTCCGGAGGCGGCTTCGGGGGTGGAGGCGGTGGATCGTCGGTGTCGCGCCCGGTCGCCGTCATCGAGGTGACGCCCGAAGGGGTGACCGTGCGCCCGATCGTCGACATCACCCGCCTCCTGCTGGTCCTCGCGGGGATCCTCCTCGCCGTCAGGCGGTTTCGGCGCCGCTGAGCGAGACCATGTCCCGAGACGGGTTACTCTCCCCAGGGGAAGTGCCCGCGCCCTGCCTCCAATCTGGTACCGCCCCGACTCCCGCGGCTGTAATCTCTCGCAACCAATCGAGTGGAGGACCCCGTGGGCGGCCGTAGGTTCCTTGTGGTAGCAGTCCTCGTCCTCCTCGCATCGGCGTGTGGCGACGACTCCTCATCCGAGACCGCCCCCACCACTTCGCCTCCGACGACCATCGAGCCGGATTCGACATCGACCGCCGCCGTCACCACCACCGAGGTCGCCACGACCTCATCGACGAGAAGCGCCCTTCCCGATCACCTGGCAGAGCTGGTCACCATGTGTCACGAGCACACCACGCTCGCCTGCGACGAGTTCTTTCAGCACTTCATGGCCCTGGTACTCGGAGTTCATCCCGATCCGCCGGATTCCGGGGCGATGACCGCCGCCATGCTCGGACTATGCGGTGACCATGTGGCCGGGGCCTGCAAGCTGGTGACGGCGGCACTCGCCGACGACCCTTCGCTGCTGGCGGCGACCGTCGCCTGCGCCCTTGGGGACGCCGGTTCCTGTGCAGCGGCAGCCGCCGGTGAACCCCCGGCGACACCCCCCGTCGTTCCCGGCGTCGATGTCGGGTCCATCGTCGTGGCGCCTCCAGCGATACCCGGTGAGCCGGCGGGTGACGGTCCACATACCTACGGTGACGACCCGGTGCTCGATGCCCTCGTCGACTCGTGTCTGCTCGGCAACTGGCTCGATTGCGACCAGCTCTTCCTGATGGCGCCAATCGGGTCCAACTACGAGATCCTCGGGATGTCCTGCAGCAGCCTGGTGGTCGGACAGTTCGGCTGCCAGAACCAGATGCAGGGCTCCGATCTCGTGATCGATCCCGGCTTCGACGCTCCGGTCCCCCTCGGCGGGTTGCCGGCCCGGATCCTCTCATTCACCGCAGGCCAGGAGACCGTGAACGCTCCCGGGACGGTCACCCTCAGTTGGACGACCGAGAACGCAGCCTGCGGCGCATACCTCGACGGTGTGCGTCACCTGGAGAACGCTTCGGCAACCGTCACCGTCCCGGCAGGGAGCCCGGCCACCATCACCTACACCCTCACCGCCTGGGATGCCACCTGCTCCCCAGCAACTCAAGCTCTCTCCCAGGTGACGATCGCCGTCATCGACACGACGACTACGACGCTCTCGGCTACCGCTGTTCACGCGTCTGGCGGGCCCGTCGACCTGTGGAGCATCGATTGGTTCGACCTCGATTCGGGTACCAAGACGTCGAACGGCCCCGCCACCGACTTGCTGTGGACGAGCGGATGCAGCGACGCCGACTGGCGTGCAATCGCCGAGACAACCGGCGACGGGTCGTCCTGCTACACGCTGAGTTCACCGGCTTCGAACGGCGGCCTGGCGTACGCCGGGAGTGGCACGTACGACGACTGCCTGAACCGGCTTCCGTCAGGGATCCTCTCTTTGGACACCATCGCCGGGCAGGCGATCCCGAATTCGGCCGACGGCCTGGTTGCCGTGATCTGTTACCGGACCGGTGAGGACAGACCGGGAGTGCTACGGGCGGCCAGAGTGCCGTCTGGTGCTCTCTGCTGGGGCGACCTCTGCGCCACCACCTGGGAAGTCCGAATCGCTTTCACCACCTGGGAGTCGTGAGCCCGGGGACGGGCACCTCACGACTCCCCGAAGACGATCCCCACCTCGGCACCGCCGCCGGCACGATTCCTGGCCACCACCTGCCACCCGTGTTGTTCGGCGACAGCGGCGACTATCGCCAGCCCCAGGCCGGATCCCGGCATCGAACGGGCGGCAGCAGAGCGATAGAACCGCTTGAACACGAAGGGAAGGTCATCGGGCTCGAACCCGGGTCCCCGATCGCGGACCATCAGGGTGGCGGCGTCGAACGAAACCTCGATCACACCATCGGGCGGGCTCCACTTGACGGCGTTGTCCACCAGGTTCCCAATGGCGCGCGTCACGGCCGCCCGACGCCCCTCGAGTTCGACCGGCTGCCCCGAGACCCGGATCTCCTGGTTGGCACGACGCCGGGCCCTTTCCAGCACCTCGCTCACGACCTCTCCCAAGTCGACCCGACCGACTTCCTCCTCGTCCCTCCCCACGGTGGCCAGGTCGACGAGTTCCGCAACCAGCGAGCCGAGCTCCTGAACCTCGGCGGCAAGGTCGGCCAGCATCGCCTCGCGGTCGCTCTCGGGAACCCCGCCTCGCGCCAACAGCTCCACGTTGGTGCGGACGCTGGTCAGCGGTGTTCGTAACTCATGGGAGGCATCGGCTACAAGCCGTTGCTGGGCGGCCCGCGCCGTCTCCAGGCGGGCGAGCATCTCGTTGAATGCTGCAGCCAGGCGACCGACCTCGTCGTCCGACTCCACCGGTATTGCGGCATCGAGCGCCCCTGTGGCCGCCACATGCTCCGCCGCTCCGGTGAGGGTCTGCACCGGACGGATGGCACGGCCGGCAAGAGCCCAGCCGCCGACTCCGGCGAGGAGGGCCCCGAAGACGCCGATAAGCAGCAGACGGTTGCGCAGTGCGGCCAGGAAGGCCTCGGTCTCGGTCAGGTCGCGTGCCACCTGCAGTGCCGACCCGCGGGCGGCGCGGCGGGTGAGCAATCGGTAGTTGGTTCCGTCGATGGCCTCGGTGCGAAGCCATTCAGGGGCCGACCCATCCTTCACCGCCAGGTCTCGCGGAACCACGGGCAGCACGACGGTTCCCGACCCGAGGGAGACGACGGACCCATCGGGCAGGATGACCTGGGCGATCACGTCCTCCCCCACCACCTGCCCGGCCTCACCGCGCGGCATCGCCTCCGGGTCCAGCCTGCCCGCCACGTCGATGACCGCCGCCAGCGGCGCCCGGACCTTCAGGAAGCGGTCGATGGACGCCATCGCCTCGTTCTCCGCCGAGCGATAGGCGGCGAAGGTGACCAGGCCCACGGTCACCGCAACCGCGGCGGCGACGAACGCCGCCAGGCGGGCGCGCAGGCTCATTTCTCGCGGACCACGTAGCCGACTCCTCGCACCGTGTGGATCAACCGCGGTTCCCCCTCGGTCTCGGTCTTGCGACGCAGGTAGCCGACGTACACGTCGAGCGAGTTGGAGGTCGTCTCGAAGTCGATCCCCCAGATGCGGTCGTAGATGAGGTCCCGGCTGAGGACGATGCGGGCGTTGCGCATCATCAACTCCAGCAGGTCGAACTCGGTCTTGGTGAGATCGATCTCGCGCTCACCGCGCTTCACGGTGCGGGCCGCCGGATCGAGCACCAGGTCGGCGACCCGGATGCGCTCGCTCGGATCCTCCGGTGAAGCCCGTCGCAGCAATGCCCGCACCCGGGCGAGCAGCTCCTCCACACCGAACGGCTTCACCAGGTAGTCGTCGGCTCCGGCATCGAGCCCGGCCACGCGGTCGGCGACCTCGTGGCGGGCGGTGAGCATCAGGATCGGGGTGCGATCTCCGGCCTCGCGGAGTCGCCGGCAGGTCTCGAGCCCGTCCATGTTGGGCATCATCACGTCGAGCACGATCACATCGGGGAAGGACATGGCCGCAGCAGCCAGACCGGCGCGGCCGTCCTCGGCGGTGACCACCTCGTACCCCTCGAAACCGAGGGCGCGCTCCACCGAGCGGCGCACCGCCGCATCGTCTTCGACCACCAGCACCTTCGACATGATCAGGAGGGTACCGGGAGAGGGTGTGACCTCGGTGACAGCCGGATGAGAGACGGATGAGTCCACCGCCGACCGGCGGCCCTACGCTTGCCCCGTGGGCGTTTACACCGGACTCATTCGCCGCCTCGGCCACCGGCGTTGGTTCGCCTCCCTCGGCGCCCGACTGCTTCCGTCTCTCGACCGCGGGGTGCGCCGGCTCACCGGAGGGAACCGTCTCCTGACCCCGCCCGCGATCCCCAACCTGGTGCTGCACCTGGCAGGACGAAAGCCGGTGCCGCTGCTCTACGCCAGGGACGGCGAGGCCTTCGTCGTGGCCGCCACCAACTGGGGTGCGGCTGCGCACCCGGTGTGGTCGCAGCGACTCATCGACCGGCCCGATGCCACCGTGGAGATGGCTGGCCGCTTGACGCCCGTGACTGCCCGCCTTCTCGACGATGCGGAGGTCGCCAGGGTGTGGCCGGCACTCCTCGCCGTGTGGCCCGCGTTCGAGACCTACCGGGAGCGCGCCGGGCGCCCGATCAGGGTGTTCGCCATGGCGCCGCGCTGAGGTCCGGCACCGGCTCCCCTACCATGGGATTCCCGACCGAGCGAGGCCTGCCGGTGGCAGCGATCGACTCCGCAGACAAGCCCGACGGATACGAGCCGCACATCGGTGACAGCCGCCAGTACTGGCGGGACATCATCCTGGGGGTGAACGACGGCCTGGTCTCGATGCTGCTGCTGGTCGCAGGCGTCGTCGGCGGCGGGCTCTCCGCCGAGCAGGTGCTGCTCACCGGTGTCGCCGGCGCCATCGCCGGTGCGATCTCGATGGCGGCCGGGGAGTACCTGGCGACCAAGTCTCAGGACGACGTGCTGGCGGCCGAGTTGAGTCTGGAGAGGGTCCACATCGCAAACTTCAGGGAGATGGAGGTCGAACAGCTGCGGGGAATGTTCCGGGAGATGGGCGTCGCCCCCGAGGCGATTCCGTCCGTGGTGGAGGCATTCTCCGCCGACGACCACGTGCTGCTCAATGCGATGAAGGCCCTGGAGTTCGGCGTCGTCGACTCGGAACGACGCTCCCCCTACACGGCGATGTACGCCTCGGGCCTGCTCTTCCTGCTCGGTTCGGCGTCGTCGGTGCTTCCCTTCGTCTTCACCGAGGACGCCTCGACAGGCCTGCTCTGGGCCTCGCTGCTCACCGCTGCCGGGCTCTTCGCAGTGGGGGTGGTCAAGGCGGTGGTGTCGCGCTCGTCGTTCGTCCGATCGGGGCTCGAGAACCTGCTCATCGCCGGTGCCGGAGGCGTGACGGCTTGGTGGGTGGGCAGGCTGGTCGGCACGACACTGTCCTGAGGCGCAGCGTCTCAGTGTTGGCGGACACCTTCTGCGGCGTCGGCCATCTGGGCGAAGTGCGTCGGCTCGTGGTTGGCGAAGTAGCTCACCTGTTCGATCAGGGTCAACCGCCCCCACTCGGGGTGCCGTCCGGTGCGCCACCAGTCGTCCATCACCAGGGCTTCGAGCCTCTTCAGCACGGCGGCGCGTGAGTCGCGATAGCCGGCGAAGATCTGGGCCGTGGTGCGCGACACCTCGGAGGTCTGCGCCCACACCTGCATGGCGGTGAGCACGGGATCATCGGCGGCGAGGAACTGCCCCACCCGATCGGCGAGCAGAGCCTGGGCGTTGGAGAGGTGATCGAGGACCTGGGCCACCGACCAGCCTCCGCCGGGAGCGGGATGCCGTAGCGCATCCTCGTCGAGGTCGCCCATGATGGCGGCTATGACCTCGGGCGCCCCCGCCAGGCGCTGCAGCGATTCGGCAGGCGACGACTCGGAGAGCCAGTAGACACCGCGGAATCGCTCGAAGGTGGACCCCCAGGCGCCGCAGTCGGGGCAGCGCCCCTCTGGCCGCCTCGTCTCGACCCGACCACACAGGCGGCACACCATCGGATCCGGGGTCTCGTCGAAGGTGCAGATCCCCCCGGCACGCAGCACCGTGGCAGCCGCACGAAGGGGCTCGGCCAGGGCGGCGGCGGGGTGGCTCCGATGGCTTCGGCTATCGACTCCAGGGTGTCCGCCTGTTCGGCCGGAAGGCGGGTCGAGGCCACCTGATGACCGGCTCGTCGCCCCTGGGAGGCGGCGGCCGCCCGGAGCAACTTGGCCACGTTGTACTGCCCCTCGTCGGCCAGAGCCACCGCCATGGAGAGCAGGCGGGGGGCGTCGGCGGCGCTCTCTGCAACCATAGGGATGTTCCTCTCTGGGGTCGCCCAGGCTACCGATGTGCTGTGTCGCCGGAGGGCTGAATCGAGGCTACTTTTCTTTGCGGGCGAGCTGCCGGGCACTGTCGGTGAGGTGACGCTTGCGGATCCGCACCGACTTCGGGGTCACCTCCACCAGCTCGTCGTCGCCGATCCACTCGATGGCGGTCTCGAGCGTCGGGCGGCGAGGCGGCGTCAGCTTGATGGCGTCGTCGTGGGCGTGGGTGCGGATGTTGGTCAGCTCCTTCGCCTTGGTCGGGTTGACCGACATCTCTCCGGGCCGGGAGGACTCCCCCACGACCATTCCCTCATAGACGTCTTCGCCGCCGCCAACGAACAGCTCGCCACGCTTCTGCAGGTTCTCCAGGGCGAAGGGCGTGCTGACTCCGCTGCGGTCGGCGATCATCGCCCCGCCCACGCGTCCAGGGATCTCCCCGGCCCATGGCTGCCACCCTTCGTGGTGGAGGTGGGCGAGCGCCGTCCCCCGGGTGGCAGTCATCAGCTCGGATCGGAGGCCGATCAGGCCCCGCGCCGGAGCCACGGCGGTGACGATGGTGCGTCCGGCGTCGCCGGGCCGCATGTCGGTGACCCTCCCCTTGCGGGGGGCCAGGGCCTGGGTGACGGTTCCGACGTGCTCGCTGGGCACGTCGATCACCGCCCGCTCCACCGGCTCGTGGGGCACGCCGTCGATCTGTCGAAGGATGACCTCGGGGCGGCTCACCTGTAGCTCGAAGCCCTCGCGACGCATCGTTTCGATGAGGACCCCAAGCTGGAGTTCACCGCGTCCGGAGACCTCGATCACCTCCGGCGAGCTGGTGGGGCCGATTCGGATCGACACGTTGCCCCGAACCTCTCTCTCCAGGCGCTCCCGGATCTGACGGGAGGTGAGGCGACTGCCGTCGCGCCCGGACAGCGGGGAGGTGTTGACCCCGAAGGTCATGCGCAGCACCGGCTCGTCCACCTGGAGCCTGGGCAGCGGGTGGGGGTCGTCGGGAGCCGCCAGGGTGTCACCGATCTCGACCTCGGGGAACCCGGCGACGACGAAGAGGTCTCCGGCCACGCGCTCCTCGACCTCGGACCTGCCCAGTCCGACGAACCCCATCAGCTGGGTGGGGCGGCGGCGGATCGGGGGTTCCTCCTCGTACGAGTGGCACAGCGCCACCTGCTCTCCGGAGCGCATCGTTCCCTGCACGACCCGCCCTATGGCGAGGCGCCCCAGGTAGTCGGAGGCGTCGAGGTTGGTGACCAGCGCCTGGAGCGGGGCGTCGGGGTCGCCTTCGGGGGCGGGGATGGCGTCGAGGATCGTATCCAGCAGTGGGGCCAGGTCGGCGTCTTCGCCGGGGACACCGATCCCGGCAACCGCTCTACCGGCACGGGCATCGGTGGAGACGATGGGGAACTCGATGTGGTGATCGGCGGCGTCGAGGTCGAGGAAGAGTTGATAGACCTCGTCGACCACTTCGTGCGCACGGGCGTCGGGACGATCCACCTTGTTGACCACCACCACCGCCGGGAGGTTGCGGGCCATCGCCTTGGAGAGGACGTACCGGGTCTGGGGCATCGGGCCGTCGGCTGCGTCGACCAGGAGGAGAATCCCGTCGACCAGGGTGAGCGCCCGCTCCACCTCACCTCCGAAGTCGGCGTGACCGGGGGTGTCGACCAGGTTGATCCGCACCCCCTTCCACTCGACTGAGAGGGGCTTGGCGAGGATGGTGATGCCCCGCTCGCGCTCCTGATCGTTGGAGTCGAGGACCCGCTCGATCCGTGCCTCGTGATCGGCGAACACGCCGGTCATGCCGAGGATGGCGTCGACAAGGGTGGTCTTGCCGTGATCGACGTGCGCCACCAGGGCGACGTTGCGAAACGAGGTGGCGGACATGGCGGAGAGGTGATGGTACCCGGGCCCGGGTTCCTACACGCCGCCCCCACCTGGCGCGGCCCCGCCCTACGAAGAGAATGGTATATTGGTCAGATCGACCATAACCCTGCGACCCCAACGGGCTACGACCCGGCACGCTTTCCCGCCTTCGCGGTGACGGTGGACATCGTCATCCTCACCATGCACGAAGGCGACGCCCACCTGCTGCTGGTGCGTCGCGGCGAGGAGCCCTATCGCGGTGCCTGGGCGATCCCGGGCGGGTTCAAGCGCCCCGCGGAGACCCTCGACGGGGCGGCCCGCCGGGAGCTGGCCGAGGAGACCGGGGTCGACGTGCCCGACCTGCTCCGCCAGTTCGGAGCCTACGGCGACCCCGGCCGCGATCCGCGGATGAACGTGGTGACGGTCGCCTACCTGGCGGTGTTGCGGGATGTGGGTGCGATCGCAGCCGGCTCCGACGCCGCAGATGCCGCCCTGATCCCGGTCGCCCGGGTCCTCGATGGCACGGTCCCCCTCGCCTTCGATCACGCCCGCATCGTGTCCGACGCAGTGGAACGGGTGAAGCTCGACCTCGAGGTCTCGGGGATCGCCACCGCCTTCGTCGGGCCCACTTTCACCGTCGCCGAACTGCGGTCCGTGTACGAGGCGCTCTGGGGGGTGCGCCTGGATCCGGCCAACTTCCGCCGCACGCTGCTCTCCGGCGAGGAATGGGTGGTACCGACCGGGCGACAGGCGGCGCCCGGTCCGGCCGGGGGTCGTCCCGCCGCCCTCTACCGCGCCGGTCCCGCCTGGCGACGACGCGCCCCGATCCACCGATCCGAACGACCCGACGAACGAAGGTGAGCCCATGACCCAGGAAGCGACGATGAGGGCGGCGATCTACGAGCGCTACGGACCGCCGGAGGTGATCCGCCTCGGCGAGTTGCCGCGCCCCTCCCCCGGCCCCGGCGAGCTGCTGGTGCGGGTGCGGGCCACCACGGTGAACCGAACCGACTGCGGCTACCTGTCGGGCAAGCCGTTTCCGATCCGCTTCTTTGGAGGCCTGCGCCGTCCCAAGGTGCCGGTGCTGGGGACGGAGTTCGCCGGCGAGGTGACGGGCCTCGGCGAGGGCGTGACCGGGTTTTCCGTGGGTGATCGGGTGTGCGGGTACTGCGAGCGGACGTTCGGCGCCCACGGCGAGTACATGACGATCGCTGCCACACGCCTGGTGGCACGGATCCCCGAGGGGCGCTCGTTCGTGGAGGCGGCACCGAGCACCGAGGGCTCGCATTACGCCATCCTCGACCTGCGGGCCGCTGGATTGCGCCCGGGAGACGATCTCCTGGTGTACGGAGCGTCCGGAGCGATCGGGTCGGCGGCCGTCCAACTCGGAAAGTCGATGGGGTTGCGGGTGACCGCCGTGTGCGGGACCGCCCACGTCGACCTGGTGAAGGGCCTCGGGGCCGATCGGGTGATCGACTTCCAGACGGAGGACTTCACCAGTGACGAGCAGCAATATCACATGGTGTTCGACGCCGTCGGCAAGTCCTCGTTCTGGAAGTGCCGGAGGCTGCTGCGCCCCAAGGGGGTGTACACCTCGACCGACCTGCCCAGATGGGGCTACCTGCCCGGGCTGTTCCTGTTCGCATTCGCCGGGCGGCTTCTGCTGGTCCTGGCCACCCGCCTGGGGCGGCGGCGGCGCGTCCTGTTCATCCCCCCCAGTGGCGACACCGAGGGGATCGCCCTCCTCAAGAGCCTGATCGAGTCGGGAGAGTTCCGTCCGGTCGTCGACCGGACCTACCCCTTGGAAGAGATCGTCGACGCCTATAGGTACGTCGAGACCGGCCAGAAGGTGGGGAACGTCGTCATCGAGATGTGAGGGGCGCCCCGGCGTCTGTGGCCTCTCAGAACGAGAGGCGGGCCCGGCATCACGCCGGGCCCGCCTCCACGCTTCGACTCTGAGTGCTCAGTGCTTGGGCCCGTACGACCCGAACCCGGCGTTCGTCGGGGAGAGGTAGGAGAGCCCGTGATCGCCGGCGCACGGGTCGTTCGACACCTCCTGGATTGTGGCGAATGCGCCCCAGATCACCGGGCCGATCTCGGTTCCGTCGGCTCCGTACCAGATCCCTGCGCTCGTAGTGGCGTCCGCCGGGGCGGCGACGATCTTGGTGAAGTAGGTCCAGTTGCAGGTATCGCCGCCATCCTCGTAGGTGCCTGCCTGGTGGTTGGTCAGCCAGGCTCCGGACCCGATGTAGGAGGGGAACCCGTAGTGGCGGTCAAGCAGACCGTCGCCGTCGGCGTCGACGTTGGAGAGCCAGGCGTCGTTCCACTTCATGATGAGGGAGACGTCCTTGTAGGCCTGGCACCAGGCGGCGTCGCGGTAGGCGTCGCAGTAGCCGCCGCGGAACATGTGGCCCTGGTAGTTGTATCCCCACTGGTCGTAGCCCACGGTGATCACGGCGCCGTCGCTGGTCAGGAGCGTGCCGTCCTGGATCGTGGTCACTCCCTGCTTGGCGCCGGCGGCGACCGGGATCGCCATCAGCACAGCGATCGCGATGACCACCAGGCGCATCGTGCGTGTCGAACGCATCATCGTTTCCTTCCTCCTGCCCAGAGCGCAGGATCTACACCGTGGTGGCGACACTAGCGCCTTTGGTCGCTCCCTGCTCCGGCCGGTAGCCAGAGGCCTCGCCGGTGTCCCGATTCATCAGAGCGGTGGGGGTGACCGTCAGTGGTGGCTCCCGGGGTCGAGCGGCCCGAGGCTGCGCGTCTAGTCTCTGCTCATGGACGTCGTGCTCATCCCCGGGTTCTGGCTGGAAGCCTCTTCGTGGGATCGGGTGATCCCGGTCCTCGAGGAGGCGGGACATCACTGCCACGCCGTCACCCTGCCGGGGATGGCCCGGCACGAGACCGACCGGTCGGCGGTCACCCTGCAGGATCAGGTCGAGTTCGTGACCGGGTTGATCGACACGCTCACCTCCGATGGCACGCAGGTGGTCCTGGTCGGCCATTCCGGAGGCGGGGCGGTTGCCCACGCCGCCGTCGACGCCCGCCCCGCCCGGGTGGCCCGGGTGGTGTATGTGGACTGCCTGCCTTCCCCCGACGGCGGTGTGATCAACGACTCGCTGCCGATCGTCGACGGGGTGATCCCCCTCCCCGACTGGTCGTTCTTCGGCGAGGAGGACCTCGTCGACCTCGACGACCACCTGCGCGCCGAGCTCCGGGACCGGTCCATACCCACACCGGGGCGTGTCGCCTCCGACCCGAAGCGCCTCACCGACGAGAGGCGCCGCACGGTGCCGGCTACCGTGATCGCCTGCGAGTTCACCTGTGCCGACATGCGCCGGTGGATGCAGGAGGACGACCCCGGCTACGCCTTCCTGAAGGAGTTGGCCGCCACCCGGGAGGTCGAGTGCGTCGACCTACCCACCGGGCACTGGCCCCAGTTCACCCGACCCGCCGACCTCGGCCGGGTGATCGTGGGTGCGTTGGGCACGGCCTGACCCGGCTCCCTCCTTCCCCCGCCGCACCGAGAGGCTCGCCGGCCGACACGACTCAATCGCAGGCGCGGAACAACTCCCAGGAGTCGGGCACTCCCTTGAGCTGGTAGGCGCCCGTAGACTCGAAACGCAAGCCCGACCCGGCCACCAGGTCTTTCACCGTCCGTGACACCAGCACCTCATCTGGCTCGGCCAAGGCCGCCACCCGGGCCCCGGTGTGGACGGAGATCCCGGCAACACCGGTGCCCACGACCTCGACCTCCCCCGTATGCAGGCCGCAGCGCACCTCCAACCCGAGCGCCGCCACGGCCGCCTGGATGGCGAGTGCACATCGCACGGCGCGAGCCGGCCCATCGAAGAGAGCCAGGAAACCATCTCCGGCTCGGTCGATCTCCCTCCCCCGCCACCTCTCGATCTCGGAGCGGACCACCCGATCGTGTCGCACCTGAGCATCACGCCAGGCTCGATCACCGATCGACGCCGCCAGGGCGGTCGAGCCCACCAGGTCGGTGAACAGCACGGTGGCCACCACCCGGTCTCCCCTCGGCTCGGGCCGGCGTCCGGTGACGAACTCCTCGATCTCCTCCAGCAGTGGGGCGGTGTCACCCGCCCAGAACAGGTGGTCCGCCCCCGGCAGCTCGACGAGCCGCGAGCCTGCGATCTTCGAGGCGATGAACCTCCCCTCCTCGACGTCGACGTCGCGATCCTCCGTGCGGTACAGCAGGAGTGTCGGCACCCGCACGCCGGCCAGCACCGCGGTCACGTCCACCTCGGAGTTCATCGCCTGCAATGCGGCGGCGGTCCCGGGGCTGGCCGAGAGCCTGAAGTACCTCTGCAACCAGGAGCGGAAGGCAGGGTCGCCGGCGCGACTGGGGGCGTAGTATTCGACCTCGTCGGAACGGCCCCACGACCCTCGGATCGCCGTGATGCTCTCCGTCCGCTCCTCGGACCTCGGCGCCCACGGATACTCCGGCGACCAACGTCTCCTGGCGAAGCTCCCGGTGAGGATCAGCCCGTCGACCTGGTCGGGATGGGTGGCAGCGAACAGCACGCACATGCAGCCGCCCTCGGAGTGGCCGAAGAGGGTGGCCCGCTCCGAGCCGACGGCCGCGAGCACCGCTCCCAGATCGTCCATGCGCACCTCGAGTCCCGGGAGCCGATCCTCCGGGACCGGGTCGGAGAGACCGGTGCCCCGCTTGTCGAAAACGATCAGCCGGGAGAACCCGGCAAGACACTCCAGGAAGCCGGCCAGGCCCGGGTCCTCCCACATGACCTCGACGTTCGACACGAAGCCGGGGACGTACACGAGGTCGCGGCCGCCCGTTCCGATCACCTGGTATGCGATCTCGACGTCGCCACTTCGGGCGTAATGGGTGGCGGGCACTGCCCGAGTCTATGGCCCCATCCATCCAGTCGGCGGCCACTCGAACGGCCGATGGAGCATCCGGCCACCGGGCACTGGCCCCAGTTCACCCGACCCGGCGACCTCGACCAGGCGACCGCCGAGGCGGTGGCTGCATCCCGAGAGGCCCTCCTGCCGCGCACCCGCAGGGTGCCCCTCGTCGATCGGTTGATACCGGCAGCACCCGCCGGTACGGTTCCCGGATGAGCCTCGATTCGAACAAGATCCTGGCGCGGGCCTGGTTCGAGGAGGTGATGAACGCACGGGACCTCGATGCGATCGACCGCGCCTACGCCGCCGACTACGCCTACCGGGGCCCGGGCGGCGAGCCAGTTAGGGGCCGGGAAGGGGCCAGGCGGGTCGCCGCCGCCCTCCACGAGGCGATGCCCGACCGGGTGTCGACGGTGGTGATGCAGGTCGCCGAAGGGGACCTGGTGGTCACGCGCTGGGTGTCCCATGGCACCCAGACTGGCCCGCTGATGGGCCGGCCTCCGACCAACCAGCCGGTCGAGGTGCACGGGATCACGATCAGCCGCATCGAGGATGGACTGATCGCCGAAGACTGGGAGATCATCAAGATCCTGTGAGCAATGCCGGGTCGAGGGTTCTCGCTCACGACCGCTGAGCCCGGTGCGAGTCACAGGTCCAGCAGGTGTCGAAGGACCCGGGCGATCTCGATGTCGGTGACGACGGCTCTGTGGCGCCGCCCCTGGCGGTGAGCGTCGGGGACGACGGGGCTTGGGAGCCACTCAGCCTCGATGTCGTCCTCGACCTGGAGGCGGGAGTCTCCACTATCCGGGGCGAGATCTCCCACTTCTCCTGGATCGTGGGTCACAGCGGGGACCTGGCGCTGGGGCTCGAGGAGATCACCCCCAGAGAGAGGAGCGTTGGAGAGGAATGGGAGGCGGCCGTCCAGGTCCGCAACGTCTCCACCGGAACCCACAGGCTCGGCCTGTCCTACAAGATCGTCGTCCAGTTTGTCCGCTTCGAGGCGTTGGGTGAGGTGGAGGTGGTGGGGACCGAGAGTCACTCCGGCTTCACGCTCGACCAGGGCGAGGCGCGTACCCTCGACTTCCCCAAGCCCCGTTGGCAGTGCACGGACCTGGGCGAAGGGGCATATCGCGTGGTGGCTCGGGCCGAGATCGGAGGCGGGGCCTTCTCCGCCTTCGTGGACGAGGCACGAGCCGTTGGCGCCGGGCTGCAGGAGCTGATCGGCCAGGAGCTTCCGATAGCAGAACACGTCTTCACCGTGCTCGCCTCTGTTCCCGTGGTATGCGTCACGCAGTATCAGGCGACGGGAGGGGGAAGCGGGATGACCGTGACCGGCCTCGTCTCCGACATCACCAAGTCCTTCACGGTCACTGGCACCTTCGAAGGCGGGTCGGCGACACTGAGCTTCACACCCGGCGCCACCGTGATCGAGCCCTCCACGGGGGACATCTATTCGAGCGGCACGCTCTCCTACTCGGGCGGAGGCAGCGGCGTCACCGTCAGTGGGGACGGCACCTACGAGATCTCGGGCAACACCGGGGGGCCCCTCACTCTGAACTTCGATGCCGACGGGTGTGCCACACCCGGCGAATGCCGGGCGACCAGCGGGGTGATCACGCTCACGCCGCTGAGTCGTTGATGCCTCCGAGAGCCGAAGGATCGCCAAGGGGCCGGTGCTACGACCCCCCATTCGGCCCGCAGCCGGAGCCACGCGGCGATCTGAGCGACATGGAACGAGACATGAGACACCCAAGTGCAATGGCTCGCGACATCGCACCGGTGTCGGCGAAGCGTTCGGTCGATCCGTTGGACCTGGCGCGATCCTGTAACGCTGAGGCGCTCACCCGGTGCGCTCCAGGGGACTGATCCGCCTTATCCCCCCGATCGGGTGAAGTCTCGTCGGCTCCGAGGGATGGATCCGTCATCGTCAGCGTGTCCGTCGACTCGTCGTACCCGGAGACGAAGGTGTACAGCGCGAGCACACGGTGGGCGGACTTTGCGTTCTGCGGGCTGCGACCGAGGACGGCCCCGAACGACGCATCGGATCCGGCGGCGGATGCCTGACGACGGACTCGACACCGACTCGATCAGATTCGACTACAGTCGGTTTCATGGCCACGACACCTGCGCTCCGAGTGACCGCCTTCCTCCTCGTCCTGGCAACAGCCTGCTCGCCGCAGGCGACCCCCGACACATCCCTGCCGGCACCGCCCACTTCGCCGCCTCCCATACCGTCAGCACTGTCGTTCGACTGTCTCGGGGCCGCCTTGGACTGCCCGCAGCTGGTGATCGAGGGCGACCCCCCGATGTCCCTCCCGTCGGGAGAGCCCGCGCCGCTCCGGGGGCACGCCGATGCATCGATCCGCCGCGACCCGACGACCGGCGACCTGTGGATGGCGTCGTCCTATCCCGGCATCACCGTCGGGGTCGGCGGTGCGCGCGGCACCCGCGTCGAGACCCACCTCGCCGTCAGCCACGATGACGGTGAGACCTGGGTGAGTGCAGGGGTCCTGTGGGATCCCGTCAGGACCGTATCTCCAGAAGGCGTGCCCGGAACCACGGACCACGAGGTCCCGAACCTGCTGCCCGTGGTGGGAGACGACGGCGGCGTCACCTGGTATGCGGCTCGGCTCGACCTCTTCGCCCCTGACGGTGCCGGTCTCGGGCAGCGCCCGCTCGACAGTTTCCGTATCGTCGTCACCGCCTCCGACACGGTTTCGGGGCTCGCCGCCAGTCCGACTGCCACCCTGGGCAGTCTCCGCACCGACCCGCGCTGGAGTGTCGACGTGGCCCTGGCCGATCTCGACCCTGCCCTCGCCGCATGCGATCTGTGGAACGAGCCGGCGCTCCATCATGCCGATGACACGCTGTTCCTGGCCCTGCGCTGCCTCCCACTGGGTGAGTTCGACGTACCGGACCTGCCGCGCAGCTCGCTCGAGGTGTTCGCCACCAACGCCGCAGGTCCGCCCGCCACCTGGACCTGGCGTTACGCGGGACGGCTCGCCGGTCACTCCGAGGCAAAGGCTCTGGGCGGCGATGGGCTCACCCAGGTCGACTTCGCCATCACCCGTGACGGTCGCCTGATCGCCTTGGTCACGCCCGACTCGTGGAGTCGCCAGCACCAGGAGTTCATCCACAATGGCGTGGTGGCCATTGAAGTCGTCTCCCTCGATCCTCCCCGGTTGGTCACCGACGCAACCGGCGCGCCGATACCTCTCGTCGTGCTCACGGCCTCCGACCTGGTGCCGCTGGGCCCAGGAGCGGCCGCCTACGAACCAACCTCTGAGACCGGTATCGTGCTGATGCGGAGGGTCATCGGCGAGGCGAGCCTGGTCGCCACCCTGCACGCCACCGGAATCCATCCTTGACGGTCCGCCCGCTCACCCAGGGCCTCCAGGCCCGGTCGCGCGACACCAATGAGCGGCTCGTTGCGACGGCCACGAGGCTATTCGCAGACCGCGGAGTGGATGACGTCACGGTGGACGAGATCTGCGCGGCCGCCGGCGTGGCGAAGGGGACCTTCTACTTCCACTTCCTCGCCAAGGAGGACCTGCTCGTGGCGATGTTCTTCCGGGGTGGCGAGGACACCGCAGCGGAGATCGACGCCATGGTCGCGGCCGGTGAACGCTTCGCGACCGTGATCGATCGCCTGATCATGCGCACCGCCGCAGGGGCGCGACGCCTCCCACGCCAACTCGTCGTGGCAGCGGTGCGCGAGGTCCTGAGCCGGATCGGCCAGGGCCCGATGCATCCCACCACGAAGGCCGCACGCAACGGGGCGCTCGACGCCCTGATCGCCCAAGCCCAACGCAGGGGCGAGGTGAGCTCCTCGTTCACAGCGGCCGAGATCCGCATGGCCATCAATTGGGCACTGATGCAGGGCCTGCTGGTGTGGGCGGCACCGGAGGTCACCATGCCCCTCGAACAGGCTCTGCGCCGGAGCGTGGCGATGCTCGTCGACGGTGTCGGCGTTCGGTGAACTCGCCGTCTGGCTCGGCCCCGATCGCGACAGGAGCGCCCGGCAGAATCGAACGCATTGGAGAGGCACACGACCATCCAGGACCGCGCCGAAACCGGAGGGGCACCGGCTATCCACTCCCGTCGACGTCGACACCCTTCCGTCGCGCCACTCCCGGCGAATGCCGGACGACCGACGTTGGCGTGGGGGAGGCACCCGTTCGGTCGGGCGAACCCAACGCCCCACCGCAACACGGCGGCCCTCCGCGGGTGCGCTCCAGGGTAGGGTCCTCCCTATCCCCCCGATCGGGTGAAGGTCTCGTCGACTCCGAGGGATGGATCCGTCATCGTCAGCGTGTCCGTCGACTCGTCGTACTCGAAGACGAAGGTGTACGGCGCGAGCACGGGGTGGGCGGTCCTTCCGGTCGACAGGTTGCAGTAAAGGGTCGCCGTCAGCGACATCGTGTCACCGTCGATGACCGCGAACCCGCTCGCCGAACCCCGAACGAACTCGCCGAAGGCATTGTCACAGGCCGTGAGACCGTCCTCCGAGTACACGGCGTGATGGCGCCCCCCGCCCACCCGGAGCCAGATGTTGCTGCCATCGACCGAATCGATCGCATGCCACGACCCGACGAATGGATCTCCGGGCGGTCCGGCTGATACCACCGCCGGCACCGAGACCAGCCCAATCACGAGGAGTGCGACCATGCTTCGCCTCATCCCATCCTCCTTCCCTGCACTCACAGGTCCGGGAAGCGTATCACCGCCACAAGAAGAGTGTCGCTCCCGTCACGACGACGAGGGCCTGGTCTACGAACTTCCCCACGCCGCCCCGGCGGATCGCCATTAGGGTCGGTGCATGCGCCTTGGACTCATCAATCAGCTCCACGGCCGGCCCGACGGACCCGTTCCGGCACCCAACTGGAAGTCGATCAGTGACCGTGCAACCGCAGCCGAGGCGGCCGGATTCGACATGTTCGTGTTCGAAGACGCCTTGCTCTACCGGGGCGAGGAGAGCACCGATGGGGCGTGGGAGTCGGTGGCCGTTGCCGCCGCCTTGGCCGCTACGACGAGCCGCATCGATCTGGGCCAGTCGGTCGTCAACTCCCCCTACCGCCCTCCCGCCATGACGGCGAAGATCGCCGAGACCATCGACGAGATCTCCGGGGGGCGTTTCGTCCTCGGCATAGGGGCGGGGAACTCCCCGGACTCCGACTACGAGGCCTTCGGGATCCCCACCGACAAGCGGTTCTCACGCTTCGCCGAGGCGATCCAGATCATCCATGGCCTGCTCAAGACCGGAAGTTTCGATTTCGAAGGCGAGTTCTACTCGGTCAAGCGGGCGGAGCTGGTGCTGAGGGGTCCCCGCAAGCACGGTCCGCCGATCAACATCGCCGCCGGGAGTCCCAAGATGCTCACACTGGCCGCCAGGTACGGCGACGCATGGAACTGGTGGGGCTGGGACGAGACACTCGAACAGATCAAGGTTCGCCTCACGCCCATCATCGACCTCCTGGAACGAGCCTGTGAGGGCGAGGGACGAGACCCCGCCACGCTGGCTCGCGCATTCGATCTGTACACCGTGGTGCCCGAGATGTTCCGCAGCCGGATCGGCAGTGCAGAAGGGTTGAAGGTAGAGCAGCCGGTCACCGGCACCTCCGAAGAGATCGCCGAGTTCATCCTCTCCCTGGGTGAGCTCGGGTTTGAAGAGGTCCGGTGCGACCTCTGGCCGAAGGAGACCGCGGCGGTGGAGGCCATGGCGCCCGTCGTGAAACTCGTCCACTTCGGGTGAAAGGACTACCGAGCCGGTTCGGGCATGGAGTTCGAGAGGATGCCGGACCCGGAGCTATCTGAGCCCAAGGGCCACCAGCAGGGCTCGATCGAGCTCGGCCAGCTTGACCGGCCCCAGCATGCCTCGCCGACGGGTCAGCACCCGCTTGGGGAGGGTGAACACGTTGTCACAGTTGGCGGCACTCGTCCGATCGAGACCTTCGGCTACACCCACCTCCACCTCCGCCACGTGACCGCGAAACGAACTCGTCACGAGAACACAGACGATCGACGACAGAAGCGGGAGCGCAGAGTCACGGGTCACGATCACGACGGGATGGCGCCCGACCCCTGGAATGTCCGCCTCCCAGACCTCACCTCTGGAGATCAGCGCACGCTGTCGGCGAGGCATGAGGCGACCGAGAACGCAGCGAGCCTGTCGAGGAGTTCGTCGTGGGCGGGGTAGGTCTCGGCGTAGCGGAGTCGATACGACTCGACGATCGCTTCTTCGCCATGGTGCTTGAGCCACTCCGCCACCGCGCTGGCGACCAGCGCCCCTCTCGTGGGGGCAATGCCGGCGTCGACCGCCCTGTCGAGTGCTGCGACCACGGTCTCATCGAGTCTTGCGGTTATCGGGACGCTCATCCCGACAATCTATCACTGCGTATACGAGATGTACACACCAGTGGACGAGACGATGCTGCGATCGGTGTCGGAGAGCCTTCTGTGGATAACTCAGATCCGGGGTGGCGGTTGAGGCCCTGGGGCTCTGATTCCTAGCGGGTCGGGTGAGCGACCCTGCAGAAGCCAGATCGGATAGGACGCCCGGTCGCAACCGCAGGGCTCGGCGCTAAGCCGGATCACAAGCTGCATCGGCCAAAGAGGACGCAGCCGCGTCGCGATCACTGAGCGCTGCTTCGAGTGCGTCACAGAGCATCATCAGCTCGTCGACCGCCTCCACGATGCGGACTTGCTCCTCAGGGGGCGGCACAGGTATGAGGGCCGACCTCATCGTGTTGAGGTTGAGCTTGCTTGCATGTGATCCGCCAGCCTTGATCTTGTCGTACTGCCGATATGTAGTTGGCGAGTTGAGCGCGTAGCGGAGGTATCGCGGGTCGATGCGTGGGCCGGGCCGGATGAGGCCGACGCTGACGAAGATGCTGAACGGCCGGTCATCATCGACGACTACTGCTTGACCGAGTGTGCCGATCCGGCAGAAGAGCACGTCTCCCTGCTGAGGTGCACAACGGCGATTGATGGCTTCGCTCTCCTTCTCGCTGATGAACTTGGTGTCCGAGAAGTCCAAGGCACCGGAACTTATGTCCTTGATCGAGACGAATGGAACTCCGCGATCGACATACGTGGGGGTCTGATGAGTCCCGTCGGTGACGATCAAGGAGATTGAGTGCAGAGGTGCCCAGAGCCAGTCATCCGGCACGACGTACTCAGGCTCATACCCGTTCGTGGCTGGCGGTGTGGTCTTCTTCAGAACGCCCTCGGCCACCATCGACTGCTTGGCCTGAGCAATCGAGCCCAGGACCTCGCTCACTGGTGTATCTACGGGGCCCCGAGTCGACAGGCGCCCTCGTACAGCAAGGTCGAGGACGACATCGCGTAGCCCATCGACCGCCTCGGAGCTGCTGCCCAGGGTCTCCCAGTTGTCGTGGACTCGTTGCCACGCGGTTGTGAGTTCGTCGTCGGTGGTGGCGGTGGCGAGGGCGTCGAGTGTGGAGGCCCGGAGTCGCGCGGTGACTTGGTGGCGTGCCTCCTGGCGGGCTTCGAGGTCATCGCAGAGCGCCATGAGTTCGTTGACCTTCTCGACGATACGACGCTGCTCTGCCGTCGGCGGGACTGGGTGGAGACTCGCCAAAGCGTCACCGGTACCGAGCCTGGGCATCTTCACTCCGTACGACACCCCCGCAATCCACCGCCGGATGTCAGGGCGCTTCAACGACCAGCGCAGCCACTCTGGCGTGATCCCAGGTCCCGGGGTGATCGGAACGAGCTCACTTGTCGAGTACCCGACGGCGTCAGCGACGAGAACCTTGTTGAGATAGGGGCGGAGTTTGCCGAACAGGACGTCTCCAACCTCGAACCGCGTCTTGGTGCTCGTCGGGCTCCGGTCGGAGCACTTGGCCCTCGTCAGAAGTCGCGAGGTGTCCTTCTCGATGTCCTGGAGGTCCAGCAGCCAGGCATCGCCGGGGATCGCCGAAGGGTCTACCTTGGGGCGCTGGTTGTAGGAAGCGATCATCCCGAGCCGTGCCCATTCCCAAGAAGCGGGTACAGCGAAGGGGACCTCGTCGGATTCGATGCCGGGCAGCTTCTTCTGTCTGCGAGTGCTCTTCCGAAACTCCTCGGCTATGGCATCCAATAGCCCGCTGGCTGGGGCATCTTCTCCAGACTGCGGCATCAACTCCCCCCGCATCGCCAGATCGAGGATGAGGTCCCGCAACCGGTCGATGCCGCCGGGGGCGTCGGCGATGGTGGCGAAGTCGTCGAGGAAGGTGGCGGTGTCCATCAGTCGTTGCCGAGCACTTCGGCGAGAGCCGCCTTGAGCGCGTTCTGTGCTGCTCGCACTTGCTCTGTTGCTTCTTTGTAGCGATGCAGGAGGACATCGGGGTCTTCGTGGCCGGCTTCGGGGGCATTGGGGTTGGAGATGTCGAGGTTGTAGCCGCTGGCGACGATGTCTTCGATGGGGACCCGCCAGGCGTGGTCGTTCTCCTCGCGGTCCTCCCACCAGGCCTTCTCGGGTTCGAACTCCTCAATGCGCATCGGCTTGGTCTTCGAGTAGCTCTTGTAGCCCTCGGGGTAGGGGTGCTCGTAGTACCAGACCTCGGTGGTGGGTTCGCCCTTGGTGAAGAACAGCAGGTTGGTCTTGATGCCGGTGTAGGGGGCGAACACGCCGTTGGGCAGCCGCACGATGGTATGGAGATTGCACTCGGTGAGGAGCTTCTCCTTGATCCGGGTCTTGATGCCTTCGCCGAACAGCGTCCCGTCAGGAAGGACGATGGCGGCGCGGCCACCGTCGCTGAGGAGCTCCACGACGAGCACGAGGAACAGGTCGGCGGTTTCCCGAGTGCGGAACTCGGCAGGGAAGTTGTTCTCGATGCCATCCTCTTCCATGCCTCCGAACGGAGGATTGGTGAGCACGACATCCACCTGGTCGGCGGGCCCGTAGTCCCGCAGCGGTCGGGCGAGGGTGTTGTCGTGGCGGATGTTGGAGGGCACTTCGATGCCGTGGACCATCATGTTGGTGACGCACAGGAGGTGAGGAAGTTGCTTCTTCTCCACGCCGCGAATCTGGTGCTTGAGTGCGTTGAGCTCCTCGGCGGTGGCAACCTGTGTCTTCATGTGCTCGTAGGCGCCGGTGAGGAATCCACCGGTGCCGCAGGCAGGGTCGAGGACGAACTCGCCGTATTGGGGATCAACCATGTCGACGGCGAACTGCGTAGCGGCCCGGGGGGTGTAGAACTCGCCGGCATTGCCGGCCGATTGCAGGTCCCGAAGGATGGTCTCGTAGATCTCGCCGAACACGTGCCTGGTTGCGGCCTGGTTGAAGTCGATCTCCCGGTCGATCTTGTTGATCACCTGCCGCATCAGGGTGCCGGACTTCATGTAGTTGATGGCGTCCTCAAAGACACCCCGGAGGAGGGCAGCGCGGTCTCGTTTGGTCCCGTCGAACTGCGACAGGTCGAGGTTTCGTAGAGTCGGGAAGAGATCGTTGTTGACCAGATCCAGGAGGTCGTCGCCGGTCGGGGCGTTCTTGCCGAGAGCAGCTTCATCAGCCCATGCGCTCCAGCGGAGCCGGTCGGGAATCGGTGAAACGTACCCCCCGGTGAGGAGCGCGGTCTCGGCTTCGAGGTCGCTGTAGATCTTGAAGAAGAGCATCCACGCCAGCTGGCCGATGCGCTGGGCGTCGCCGTCGACCCCGGCATCCTTGCGCATGATGTCCTGGATGGACTTGACGGTGGTGGACAGCGACATCTAGCAGCTCCCGATCAGCTCGCCACGGCGTACAACTCGGCCTCCAGCTCCCGCACCGCACCCAGATACCCGTCGCGGCCGCCGAAAGCACGGACGATCTCCATCGGGGTACCGATTGCGGGGAACGGCGCCAGCCGAAGGGTGCCGATTTCCTCGATCACGTCGACACCCTGATCGGCGTACTTGTCCAACAGCGCCTCCAGCACAGCGCGGGCCTGGTCGCCGTACTTGGTGAACACGTCACGTCTCCGGACGTTGTTGGCGCGTTCCTGGCGGGTCAGGGGCGGCCGATCGAAGGCGACGTGGCAGATCAGATCGAACGGATCGAGGTCGCCCTCCACACGCTCCTCCAGCGCCTGGAGCAGCACGCCGCGTTCGACGAGCTCCTCGACGATCGCCTGCTTGCGTTCGGCGGCGGTCCACTGCTTGAGGAACTCGTCGAGGGAGGCGTACTCCTGGAGCACGGTGCGGCGGGTGTAGTCCCGCAGCGACTCGGTGATCAGTTTGCCGTCTCGGTCGTAGTACTGAACCCGCTCGGCGATGACCTTGAACGGCACCCCGCTGACCACGTAGCGCGTCACGCCCTCCTCGTCCTCGGGTTCCTCGGGTAGCCCACCTTCGATAACGACTTCGACCTCATCACTGCCCTCAGCGGGTGGATCGGGCGGTGTGACCTCTTCGGGGTCGCCAGGCTCGTAGACCTGGATCGGAGGGCCGTCCCAATCGGGATCGGCGAACAGCTCCGTCGCCTTGCGGAAGTCGAGAATGGTGAAGTAGTACTTGCCGAAGTCGGTGCGGATCCGCGTCCCGCGGCCGATGATCTGCTTGAAGTCAGTCAGCGACTGGATGCGCTGGTCCAGCACGATGACGTGGCAGGTCTGGGCGTCCACACCGGTGGACATCAGCTTCGAAGTGGTCGCAATCACGGGGAAATCCCGTTTGGGATCGATGAAGTTGTCGAGCTGCGCCTTCCCCTCATCGTTGTCGCCGGTGATCCGCATCACATACCGGTGGTCCTGAGCGACCAGCTCGGCGTTGGCGGGGTCGTTGGTGAGCGCCTGACGAGCGCGCTCAGCGTGGTCGATGTTGGCGCAGAACACGATCGTCTTGTTCATCGGGTTCGTGTTGTGCAGGAAGGAACTGATCCGACGCGCCACCAGCGTGTCGCGTTGGGGAAACACGATCCCCTGGTCGATGTCGGTGAGGTTGTAGATGCGGTCTTCGATGGGCTGGCCGTTGTCATCGACTTGGCCGGCAGTGGGGCGCCATCCGGTGAGATCCTTGTCCAGGTCGATACGGATCACCTTGAACGGCGCCAGGAATCCGTCCTCGATGCCCTGCTTCAAGGAGTAGGTGTAGACCGGCTTGTCGAAGTAGTGGATGTTCGAAACGTACTTGGTCTCCCTCGGGGTGGCGGTCATGCCGATCTGGATCGCCGAGTCGAAGTACTCGAGGATCTCCCGCCACTGGGCGTCATCCCGGGCACTACCCCGGTGACACTCGTCAATGACGACGAGATCGAAGAAGTCCTTTGGGAACTTGTCGTAGATCGAGTCGCGGTCCTCGCCACCGATGATCGCCTGGTACAGCGCGAGGTAGATCTCATACGACGTGTCGACCCGGCCGTTGGAGTCGACCAGCTTGCGCGTGAGCTTGGTCATTACCTCGCCGAACGGCTTGAAGTCGTTGACCATCGTCTGGTCCACGAGGATGTTGCGGTCGGCTAGGAATAGCACCCGCTTGACCCGACCGCTCTTCCACAGGCGCCAGATGATGTTGAAGGCCGTGTAGGTCTTGCCGGTCCCCGTTGCCATCGCCAGGAGCACCCGCTTCTTACCTCGGGCGATTGCCTCGATGGTCCGATTGATCGCCAGCTGCTGGTAATAGCGCGGGGTCTTACCGCTGGCGTCGCTGTGGTTCGGACTCGTCACCAACGGTTCGGTGTCGTCGTCGAGCCCACGCCACGCTCTGTACCGAGCCCACAGCTCGTCGCGGGACGGGAACTCATCGAGCGACAGGTTCACCTCGACCGGCTGAGCGTTGCCGGTGCGGTCGTGGAACAGGAACCCGTCCCCGTTTGAGGAGAACACGAACGGGACGTCCAACGCGGCGCCATAGGCGAGGCCCTGCTGCATCCCCGCACCGATCGAATGGTTGTTGTCCTTCGCCTCGATTAGCGCGATCGGGATGTTCGGCTGGTGGTAGAGCAGGTAATCGGCCCGCTTACGCTTGCCCCGGGCGACCAGCTTGCCGCGGACGATGATCTTGCCGTCGGTGAAGGACACCTCGCGCCGCCACTGCCCTTTCGACCAGCCGGCCTTTTCCAGGGCAGGCGAGATGAACTTCTCGCAGATGTCAGCTTCGCTCAGTGCCTTCTTGCTCATGCCCGTCCTGGACCAAGGCTACTGGGAGCTGCTGTCCGCGCCGCGGGAGTGGGACAAATCGGTTCCGGGGAGTCACCTGTCGCTTGGTTCGACCTGACATGCAGGGTGAGTCCCCTGGGACTCGGGATGCTGACCCCTCCCAGCGCCAGGCGGCCTACTCCAAGGAGCCATCCGTGTCACGCCACGGTTGTACGCTCGAACCATGGCGATTGCACCTACGACGGCGCTTGCCTTCTCGATGCAGGCTCAGCCGGGTACCTACGCCGTCCTGGTTGGGTCGGGTATCAGCTCCGCGGCTGGGATCCCGACAGGCTGGGATATGACGCTGTCCCTAATCAGGAGACTCGCGACAGCCGCTGGGACGGACCTAGTAGAGAGTGACGACGCCGAGGCGTGGTATCAGGAGCGCTATGGGCGAGCGCCCGATTTCTCGGAGATACTGCGGGAGGTAGGACCGTCCAGGGATGATCGGCGAGCGATCCTCTCGCGATACCTAGAGCATGCGGATTCAGGTGACCCCTTTGAGCCGACGGCGGCTCACCGCGCGATAGCGCGACTTGCCAGGTCGGGACACGTTCGGGTCATACTCACGACAAACTTCGATCGCCTGATTGAGATGGCGCTTGCCGACGAGGGCATCCAGCCAAGGGTGATTGCGAGCGATGCAGACGCCGTCGGTTCCGAGCCGCTTCATCGAATGCAGAGCGTCGTGGTGAAGATTCACGGTGACTACCAGGTGCCTGACGGGATGCGCGTCACTGAGGAGGAGCTCCAGGAGTACGGACCGGGAATGAGCCGGATCCTGAAGGCGATCGTCGAGGAGTACGGCCTCGTGGTCTGCGGCTGGTCAGGGGCTTGGGATCCGGCACTTCGGTCCGGAATCGGTGCCGCAACATCGAGGCGGTACCCGACCTACTGGGCGCTGCGTGGCGAGCCAGATGAGGACGCGCAAGCGATGATTGCCTCCAGGAGTGCCACGGTTGTGGAGATCCCGGATGCCGATCGATTCTTCGAGGACCTCGCACGGCAAGTCGACGCTCTTGAGAGGGTTGCCCGGCCTCACCCCCTGGATCTGCTGGCATCGATCAATCTCGCAAAGCGGCTGGTCGTCGACCCAAGCGGGCAGGTGGAGCTAAGAGACCTGATCCTTGGCGAAGCGCGACGCGCCCGCGCGGCCCTATTCGACGTCGCGCAGTACCCGGTACAGGCCTCATCCAACGCCATCCCGAATGAGGAGCTCCGAGACCGCGCCAGCCGAGTCGAGGGCGAGGTGTCCAAGAGCGCACATCTGCTTGCGGTTGCCGCGCGATGGGGAAGCACCGAGGAGCACCGCAGGGTTCTCAGGGATACCTTGGCCCTGTTAGGTGATACGGAGGCTCTGAGTGGCACCAGCCTGCTGATCTCGATGCGCTCCTACGGCGGGCTTGTGGTGCTGTACGTGGGGGGCATAGCAGCCCTTGCCGGCGACAACTGGGACAACCTGCACGCTGTCTGCATGGCCGAAGTGCCGACCCCAACAGACGGGCGCCTTCCTGCCGTCGCTGCGCTTGGTCCCTGGGCAGCGATGCGTGGCCATTCTCCACGTCCCGGTGAACACGACGGGGGCTTCCTAAGGGAGAACCCTCGGGAGTACACGCCGGTCTCGAATCGTCTATTCGAGGTCGCCCGTCCCCACCTGCACGGCATGGTCGAGGACCATGACTACGAGCGGCTCTTCGACCGCTTCGAATACCTCCTTGGAGCGATGACCGTGGACCACCGGCTAGCGCTCGGGAGCGGGATGGTGCGAGGCCCGGTTGGGCGATTCCAGTGGAAGCACGACTACATGTTTGATCCGACCGACCACCCAGAGAACTGGATGCGCAGGCAAATCGGCATCGAGCCAATCGGGGCCGAGGAGGAGGAGGAGGAGGGTCCCGCCGACGGGTGGTTGGGCCTCGAAGCGGGTCTGTTCGGAGGCGATGCGGATCGGGCCGCCGCGGCCGTCCGGGCATACCGAGTCAACCAACTGAGTCAGATCAACTGGCACTAGCGCAGGTGGGCGCAATCGACCGCTGAAATGCGAGCCTCAATCCATCGGAGCCGCACGGGTACGATCGAACGATGGACACGGCGCAGATTGCCCTCCTCGTGTCGGCTGCCTCGCTCCTAGTGAGCGTTCTTGCGCTCGGTTGGCATATCTTCAACGCGACCAGGGTTGACCGACCGCGGTTGAAGATGACTGTGACGTTCCCAGTAATGCCTGACGGACGCGGAAGCGCCTGGGAAGTCGTATCGGTTGAAGCGGTGAACGTTGGCAAGCGGGGCGTACGGCTCAGTGGGCTCCACCTCGCTTGGGGACCTCAATGGGCATGGTGGCGACGCATCCTGCCTCGCCGATGGCGTGCAGTCTCGGGCGGCGCGCTGCTGATCCCTGAGTGGGGGCATCCCGTGGGGGACGCTTCCACACCATTGCCGATCTACTTGGAGCCCTGGGATTCTGCCAAGACCCTCTACACCCGAGATCTCGTGGAGCGCAGGATGGAAGATGCCTCACAAGTCGACGAGCCCGTCTACGCGCATGCATCGACCTCGCTCGGCGTGAAGACCTCAGGGAGGCAGGAGCTCCCACCTCGACGGCCAGATCTGGTCGAACGCGGGCGAGTGGTTGGGCCTGATCGGTAGAGCGGGTGCGTGCCCTGTATCACAGCACCCTCAAACTGCATCGTACCGGCAAGGTCTGACACGAGTTGCACGCTTGTCATTCCTACTGTCTATACTGTCAGTATGTCGGGTGATGATCTTCGTCACGAGCGCTCTGAGACGGCCGAGGGGAAGGGCCGGGCTCGTCGTGCTTGGGACGCCTACGCCGAGGCGGTGAACCGATTCCGCCCCAAGTTCATCGATGACGCCGTTCGGGATCTGGCGGTCCGGTGGACCGAGGAGATGGTCGGCTTCTGGGTGGCGTGGCACCTCTACGGCGGCTTCGACGGTCTGAAGCGTGCCGGGTGGAGTGAGCGGACGATCTATCGGCGGCTGAAGCGGTTCCGGTTGGTGTTCAAGAAGCATCCGGACGAGTACTCGATGGTCGGAGTCAGTCTCGACCCCGAGGCGTTCTGGAAGACGTACCTCGAACCGAAGCTCCGGGACCAGGAGTAGTCGTGCGCCATGTCTCTCCCCTCCCCCTTCGGTGACTTGTCGGCACAGCTAGTGACAGGTTCGGCAGTATGTGAGTTGGCGTCCGGGATCGACAGCCTCTACTGGTCGCTCAACGGAGTTCTGCCGGATCGGGAGTTGGAGCGGCTGGAGGCTCACCGTTCGATGGCCGAGGGAGCCGGGGAGACGGTGCCGTTCCTGCTGGGCGGCGAGGAGTTCGGCATCGAGCCGTTCGGGTTCATGAGGATGTACAAGTTCCATTTGGTGCATCCTCACGGCCGGATCGGGGTGACGGCGAGCAAGAGCCTCCCGACCGTTTATGTGCAGCCGAACGCCGAGTTCCTTCACGGCGTGGGCCCTGAGGCCTGTGCTGGATGGTTCAACGAGTTGGTGTCGGGACTCGTGCCGGGCGGGGTACCGAAGGCGTCCCGAGTCGACCTGTTCATGGATCTGCAGGGATGGGACCCGACGCCTGAGATGCGGGATCGGTTCGTGACTCGTTCCTCTCATCGGCGGGTCTACGAGAACGATCGGAAGATGACGGCGTTGCAGTTCGGGAAGCGTGGCAGCGGAGTTCACTCCCGGATCTACTGCAAGAGCACCGAGGTTGCCGCCGGTTCTGTGTGGTGGCACGACTTGTGGGGCGACGCCTGGGACGCCGAGCGGCCGGTGTGGCGGATCGAGTTCGAGGTCCACCGTGTGGTCCTGGGCCAGCTCGGGATCGACTCGCTCGATGATCTGTTCGCCGGCGTCGGGGGGATCTGGGGATACCTCACGGAGTGGTTGTCGCTGCGTGTGCCTGCTGCGGATGAGACCCGCTCTCGTTGGCCGGTCGATCCGGTGTGGGAAGCGGTAAGTCATGCGTCGCTGCGGAACGGAGCGGCCGGCCTCAAACGGACCTACGGGGCAAACCGGGAAGCCTCGCTGCGGCGGATCGTCGTGAGCATGCGGGGGTACATGTCCAGCTACGGAGCCCTCATCGACGAGACGGACGTCGAGCGGCTGGGACCGTGCCTCACTTCTGTGCTTCACGAGTGGGAGATCGAGACGGGCGATCCGTTCTCGTGGCAGGTTGATCGGAAGAAGCGAAGGTACGGGCTCCCATGAGCGGCCGGGACTATGAGCGGGTAGCGTCGGTGCTCGTCACCGTGAGCCTGCGGATTCTCCGGAAGCGGCGTGGGGAGGAGGACGAGTCGTGTTGACCGTGGCGTACTGCCGGGTCTCCACCGAGGAGCAGGCCGCCGAGGGCTACTCCATCGAGGGCCAGGCCGACAAGCTGCGGGCCTACGCCGACCTCCACGACCTCGGCCCCGTCACCCTCGTCGAAGACCCCGGAGCCTCGGGGAAGGATCTCGAACGTCCCGGGCTGCAACAGGTCCTCGCCATGATCGAACAGGGCCACGTCGAGCACCTGCTGGTGTGGCGCCTGGATCGCCTCTCCCGGAACCTCGGAGACCTGATCCTCCTGGCCGACACCTTCGGGAAGGCCGACGTCGCTCTGCACTCCTTCACCGAACGGCTGGACCTGTCCTCGGCAACGGGGCGGATGTTCTACAACGTGCTCGGCTCGTTCGCTCAGTTCTACCGGGAACAGCTCGCCGAGAACGTCGTCATGGGCATGGCCAAAGCCGCCCAAGAGGGCAAGTGGATCAACCGGCCCAAGACCGGCTACGACCTCATTGACGGCAACCTGACTCCGAACGGTGACGCCGACACGGTGCGGCGGATCTTCCGGCTCCGTGCCGAAGGCTGCTCCTTCTCCGAGATCGAACGGCGTACCGGGATCAAGTACTCGACGGCCAAGGGGATCATCGAGTCCCGGATCTACCTCGGCGAGGTGGTCTGGCGGGGCGAGTGGTTCCCCGGCCACCACGAGGCTCTGCTCACCGAGAAAGATTGGGAACGGGCCCAGCGGGGCTGGGTCAAGGGTCGCCGTCGTCAGAGCCGCCACCCCCTCTCCGGTGTGGTGCGATGCGGGTTGTGTGGTCGGGTGGCCGGCGTCGACGGGAACGGCCGGGGCCAACGCTTCTTCCGGTGCGTGCATCGGGGGCAGGGCTGCGAGCAGCCTCGACGGTCGGTGGCCGGAATCGAGCGGGCCGCCCTGTTGGGTCTGCGGATCGTGGGGCACGACGAGACGTTGCAGGAGGCGATTCGGGGCGAGTTGCGGAGGGCGACCGGGCCGGGACCCCGGAGGGGGACGGCCCGGTCCCCCGCTCTCGCCGAACAGCTCCGGGAACGACGCCGGAAGCTCCTCGACCTGCACTACGCCGGGAGGATCAGCGCCGAGCTCTTCGCCGAACAGGAAGCCGATCTCACCATGCAGCTCCGGGGGCTCGAAGCCGAACTGGCGGAGACGGCCCAACGGCTGCAGGAGCGAAACGAGATCGCCCAGGCCTTCGAGGACGTCGCCCGGCATCTCGCCGATCTCGACATCGAGGAGATCTGGGAGGAGGCCGACGAGAAGGAGCGGTGGATCATCGCCTCCGACCTGCTCGACGAGATCCGCTTCTACCCCGATCACCTGGAAGTCAAGGTGTCGGGAGCGCCCCGGATGAACGTAAGCCTCCGGGAGGTAGGACTCACCGGAGGCTCTAGTTTCTACGGTGTCGGAGAGAGGACTCGAACCTCCACGCCCTTACGGGCACTAGGCCCTCAACCTAGCGCGTCTACCAGTTCCGCCACTCCGACGTGGGGCCGGGATTGTACCCCGGCGGCGATCAGTGAACGACCTGCTTGACCTCCGGGAAGTGGCAGGCCACGTGATGTCCCGGTTCGACCTCGCGCAGCGCCGGCTCCTCGGTGGAGCACAGCGGGAACTCGGCGCGGGGGCAACGGGTGTTGAACCGGCACCCGGTTGGCGGGTTCGCCGGCGACGGGATGTCGCCCTCCAGGATGATCCGCTTCCGGCTCCGCTCCACCTGCGGATCCGGGATCGGCACCGCAGAAAGCAGGGCGTGGGTGTAGGGGTGCATCGGACGTTCGTACAGCGTGTCGCGGTCGGCGGTCTCGGCGATCTTGCCCAGGTACATCACCGCCACCCGGTCGCACACGTGGCGCACGACCGATAGGTCGTGGGCGATGAACAGGTAGGTGAGCCCGAACTCGTCCTGCAGGTCCCCCATCAGGTTCAGGACCTGCGCCTGGATGGAGACGTCCAGCGCCGACACCGGCTCGTCGAGGACCATCAATGAAGGGTTCATCGCCAGCGCCCGGGCGACGCCGATCCGCTGCCGCTGCCCTCCCGAGAACTCGTGGGGGTACCGGTTGGTGTGCTCCGGGTTGAGGCCAACCACCCGCAGCAGCTCCTTGACCCGCTCCACCCGCTCCTCTCGGGTGCCGATGCCGTGCACCACCAGCGGCTCGGCCACGATCGACGCCACGGTCATGCGGGGGTTGAGCGAGGCGTACGGGTCCTGGAACACGATCTGCATGTCGCGCCGCAGCAGGCGCAACGCCTGCTTGTTGGCGGAGGCGATGTCGATCACCTCGGTGCGATTGCCCTCCTTGCCGGCCAGCTCCGCCCGGTAGAGAACCCGACCCGAGGTCGGCTCCAGCAGGCGAAGGATGCACCGCGCCGTCGTCGACTTTCCGCAACCCGACTCCCCCACCAGGCCCAGGGTCTCGCCCTGCTTGACGTCGAATGAGACGCCCGACACCGCCTGGACGGCCCCGATCTCCTTGCGAAAGAACACCCCCTTGGTGATCGGGAAGTGCTTCACCAGGTTCTCCACGCGCAGCAACGTGTCGTCGGGAAGGCTCCCCGCCAGGCCGGCTCCCGTGTCGTTCTTCAGGTCGGTCACGAGGCCGCCTCCTCCCGCTTCACGGTCGTCAGGTCGAGATCGGGGGCGAAGTGGCATGCCGCCCAGTGGTTCTCGGATATCTCACGGGGCACCGGTGTGTCGGTGCGGCATACCTCCTGGGCGAACTCGCAGCGGGCACGGAAACGGCAGCCGCCCCCCGGGTTGATCAGCGAGGGTGGCGCCCCCTTGATCGAGTAGAGGCGCTCGGTGCGCACCTCGTCGAGACGGGTCATCGAGCCGAGCAGGCCGGCGGTGTAGGGGTGGTAGGTCTCCCCGAAGATCTCCTCGTTGGTGCCCCGCTCTGCCATCCGGCCCCCGTACATCACCTGGATGGTCTGACAGAACCCGGCGACCACGCCCAGGTCGTGGGTGATCAGCATCACCGCCGTGTTGCGCTCGTCGGTGAGCTGGAGCATCAGGTCGAGGATCTGCGCCTGAGTGGTGACGTCGAGGGCGGTGGTCGGCTCGTCGGCGATGAGCAGGGACGGGTTGCACGACAGGCCCATGGCGATCATCACCCGCTGCCTCATGCCTCCCGACAGCTGGTGCGGGTAGTCGCCCATGCGCTCCCTGGCATGGGGGATGTGGACGTCCTCCAGGCCCTGGACGGCGATCTCGAACGCCTCCTTCTTGGTCACATCCTGGTGGAGCGTGATGGTCTCGATCAGCTGGTTGCCGATGGTGTACACCGGGTTGAGGGCGGTCATCGGGTCCTGGAAGATCATGGCGATCTCCCCACCCCGCACTCCCTGCATCTCCAACTCGGTGACGTCGAGCAGGTTGCGGCCCTTGTAGATGATCTCCCCGGTGACGATCTCACCCGCCGGAGGCTCGATGAGCCGCATAACGGAGAGGGCGGTCACCGACTTCCCGGATCCCGACTCCCCCACCACTCCGAACCGCTCGCCCTCGTGGATGGTGAATGACAGCCCATCGACGGCGCGCACCACGCCCTCCTCTGTGGCGAAGTACGTGCGCAGGTTCTTGACCTCGAGCAGCGGAGCGGCCATCGGCTACCTGCGCTCCATCGTCTGGGTCGGGTCGAGGGCGTCGCGCAGTCCGTCGCCGAGGAAGTTGACCGCCAGCACGGTGATGATCAGCGCCCCGGCCGGGAACACCAGGAGCCACCAGGCATCGGCCCCGCCCACGGCGAGGGTGCCCCCCGTCGAAGCCATCTGGCCCCAGGCCGGGGTCGGCGGGCGCACCCCGAACCCGAGGAACGACAGCGCCGCCTCGATGATGATCGCCGACCCGATCACCAGGGTGGTGTTGACGATGATCGGGCTCAGGGCATTGGGGAGGATGTGGCGCACGATGATCCGCCGGTCTCGCGCCCCGGCGGCGCGGGCGGCCTCGACGAACTCCTTCTCCCTCAGCGACAGGAACTCGGCGCGCACGATTCTCGCCAGACCTCCCCAGGAGAGCAGACCGAGCAGCAGGGCTAGGGCGACCGCCTCCTTGCCCTCGAACGCCTCGCGCAGCCAGGCGGCGGCCACGATCGCTACCGGCAGCAGCGGCAGCCCGAGGACCAGGTCTACGAAGCGCATGGTGATTGTGTCCACCCAACCCCCGTAGTAACCGGAGAACGACCCCACCAGGGTTCCCAGGGTGGCCACGATCAGCCCGGTGAGCGAGGCCACGATCAGGCTGGTGCGCCCGCCATATATCACGCGAGACAACACGTCGCGGCCCAGCTCGTCGGTCCCGAACCACCACTCCGAGCGCGGGCTGAGCAGGTTGGCAATCCGTCCCGTACTGTCCTTCAGCGTGGCCAGCGGATCCTTGAGCGGCAACAGATCGGCGAAGATCACCGTGCTGGCAATGAGTAGCAGCGTGATCGCCGACACCATGGCGAGCCGGTGATTCTGGAACCGACGCCAGAACAGGCTCCACTGGGTCAGCGGCTCCGCAGAGATCCCCTCGGCGATGTCGAGGGCGGCGTAGTCGACGGCGGTTCCCTTGTTCTCAGTCATAGCGCACCCTCGGGTCGAGCCATCCGTAGGAGAGGTCGGCGATCAGGTTCATCAGCACCACCAGGAACCCGATGATCATCACCACCGCCATCACCACCGGCCAGTCGTTCTGCCCGATGGCGATGATGTACAGCCGGCCCATCCCTGGCCAGGCGAAGATGGTCTCGGTGATCACCGCCCCGCCCAGCAGCCCGGCGATGTCCAGCGACACCAGGGTGACGATCGGGATCAGGGCGTTGCGCAGGGCGTGCTTGACGATCACCGACCGCCGTCCCAGTCCCTTGGCCTTGGCGGTCCGCAGGTAGTCGCTGTGGAGCACCTCGAGCATCGACGCCCGCTGGTACCGGGAGTACACGGCTATCGAGATCAAGGCGATCGACACCGCCGGGAGGAAGAGATGCTGCACGGTGTCGCCGATCCGCGCCCCCACCGACAACTCGGCGTAGTCGGTGGAGTTCATCCCGAAGGTGTAGAAGAACTTGATTCCGGTCCACCTGGTGAGATACACGGCCAGGAGCAACTGCAACCCGATGCCGACCACGAAAATGGGCGTGGAGAAGGTGATGAAGGAGGCGGTGGTGGCCGCCTGGTCGAGGAAGGAGTACTGGCGTATCGCCTGGTATATGCCAAGCGGGATCCCGATGATCAGGGCCAGCAACAGGGCAGCCACCATCAGGCGGAGCGTGGCACCGATGCGGCTGAAGACGAGCTCCTGGACCATCTGCGGACCCTGGAAGGAGCGGCCCCATGCGGTCGGGTAGTCCCAGACCTGGACGAAGTTCTTGGCCCAGGTGAAGTACTGGTTGATCGGGGGCTGGTCGAGCCCGTAGAAGCGGGACATCTCGGCGATAGTCTCCGGCTTGATACGAGGGTTGCTCTTCAGCCGATCCAGGGGGTCGCCGCCGGTGTTCTGCATCAAGGTGAACGTGATGACGGAGAGGGCGACGATCGTCACCAACCCGTAGACGAGGCGTCGCACCACGTACTGCAGCACCGAGATTCTCCCCTTCCTGGACCCCTCACCGGGAGGAGCGGTCGCCGGAGTATAGCGAGCGACACCCTGGCCCGACCGGCTGCGGATCACGGTCGCAGCGCGAGGCCAACGGAGAGGGGGCCCGCCTTGCGGCGGGCCCCCTGCTCACTCGAATCAGGAACGGATCACTGCTCAGCCGGGCTGTACCAGAGCTCCATGTTCCAGGTGACCGCCGAACTGGTCGGGTTGTGCTTGAAGTTGCCCACCCGATCGCTCCACGCCGCACCCGGGTCGAGCCGGGCGTACAGCGGGATGAACACCGCCTGATCCGCCAGGATGTTCTCCATCTCGGCGATGTAGGCGATCAACGCCGTCTCGTCGACGGTGGAGTTCGCCAGGTCACGCAGTTCGGCAAACCGCTGCGAGTGCTCGTCCACGAGCCCGGGGCCCTGGTCGTAGTTGCCCTGGCCGGTCACGGCCGGCGAACCGTAGCGGTAGTAGTTGTAGCCAGCGGGCGGCGACTGCTCGCCATCCCACACGTCGTGCATCCCGATGAGCTCCGAGAAGCCCGGAGCACCGACCCATGCCCACTCGCCGAGGTCGAACGAACCGAAGTCCGTCGTCTCGCCGAAGAACAGGGTGCTCGGCTCGAGAGCGATCGTGAACTCGAGCGGGAAGCCGTACTGGTCCTCGGTGAGCGCGCTCACGTCGGCGAACATGCCAGAGAGCAGCTGTGCGATCTGCTCACGGGCCGCGTTGCCGGCCGTGGTCGAGAACACCGAACGCGGCGGCGTCGTCGCGCAATCCACGCCGTCCTTCGAGCAGAGCTCGTTGAGGAGGTCGGCCGCCTTCTGCGGGTCGTAGTCGTACTGCGCCCAAGAGCCCTGGGACAGAGTCGGGGAGAAGACGTCGACATAAGAGTCGATCGGCTCCACCTGGCCGGCGAGGATCTCGTCGACGAGCAACTCCTTGTTGGTCAGGTGCGCCACCGCCTGGCGGTACTCCAGGTGCTCGTTGTAGGAACCACCGTTCTTGAAGAACCGGTTCTCACCGAACTGGAAGTTCAGGTGCTCCCAGACGGCGCCCGAGAGCACCTCGACCTGGGCACCCTGCGGCGCCAGCGCCTGCAGCTCTTCGATCGTGCCGATCGAAGGCGGCGGGTTGATGATGTCGACTTCCTTCTCCTTGAAGGCGTTGACCAGGGTCGTCGAGTCCGGAACGAACTGGAACACCACGCTGTCCAGGTAGGGCAGCGTCTGACCGGTGGCCGGATCCTTGCGCCAGTAGTTCGGGTTGCGAACCACCTTGAGGAACTGACCCTTCTCGTAGGACTCAAACATGAACGGACCACCCGACAGCCACATGGTGTCGTTGTAGTCGTTCACGAAGTCGGAACCCTCGACGTCATGCTTCGGCAGGATCACCCCGAAGATGAACTCGAACTGGGTGGTCGGGGCGGCGAGGGTGTACTCGAACGTCTTCTCACCAGGAGTGGTGGAGATGATGTCCTCGTACACCGTCTTGGCGATCGGCAGGTCCTCGTCCATGATCATCTCGTACGTGAACTGGAAGTCGTCACCCGTGATCGAGGTGCCGTCCGCCCACATCGCCTCGGGGACGATGTTGTACCTGACGGTCATGGTGCAGTCTGCGTTCACCGTCACGCCGCCGTTGGCCACGGTCGGCAGCTCGGTGACCAGCACCGGAATCCGCTCCAGGGTGAACCCGTCGACGGTCGCAACGCCGGTCCAGTAGGCGTTGCCCACGATGGACACGATGAAGTTGTTACCGCCCGGGATGAACGTGTTCAGCGTCGGGGGCTCCTGCTCGTTGGCGTAGATCACCTCGCCGCCGTACTGGATCTCGGGATCCGTCGGCTCCGGATAGGTCACCTCGGTGGCCATCTCCGAAGTCGGGGCCGGCGACGGCTCGCAGGCCGGCCCGGCCTCGGTCGTGGTGGTCGTCTCACCAGCCGTGGTCGTGGTCTCCTCCGCGGCCTTGGTGGTCGTGGTCTCGGCTGCTGCAGTGGTGGTCGTGCCGGCGTCGTCGTCGCCACAGGCGACGACCACCAGCGCGAATGCCAGCAGCAGGCCCAGCCACGCCACACCCCGGCGTTGCTTGTTGTGCTTCAAAGCGCTCTCCTCCTTGTTGGTTCGCCCGGAAACGGGCCATCGTCCCCCGAAGGGCTTCATTCGAGCACCCACGCCAGGGCGAGGGTGGTGAAGGCGAAAAGGACGGCCACGGTCACCGTGATCCGGTTGAGGTTGCGCTCCGCCAGGGTGGAGCCTTGCACTCCACCCAGCGGGCCCATGCCCCCACCGAACGCCTCCGAGATCCCGCCACGGCCGGCGTGCAACAGCACGAGACCGATCAAGGTCAACGAGAGGACGAGGTGAAACGCGATGGCAATCGCCGCGATCAAATGGCTCCCTTTCCAAACGCGCAGCCCGCGTCTCGGCGGACCGCAGCCGCAAGTATGAATGAGCGGACCCCCCGCCGCAAGTCGTTCGGGGTGGTCTCTCAGGAAGTAGGAGAGACCCGGGCCTGGGCCGCCACCTCTGCAGTGGCGGCGACGACGGCGGCGGGATCGCCCAGATACCTCGACTCCTCGGGGCGCAGCCGCCCGTCCAGTCGATACACCAGCGGGATCCCGGTGGGGATGTTCAGGCCGGAGATCTCATCGTCTGAGATCCCGTCGAGATGCTTGACGAGGGCGCGCAGGCTGTTGCCGTGGGCCGACACCAGGACCACCTCCCCGCCGAGGAGGTCGGGCACCAGCCGGTCGTGCCAGTAAGGGAGGAGGCGCTCGACCACCTGCTTCAGGCTCTCCGACGCAGGCAGCAGGTCGGGTGCCAGGGCGGCGTAGCGCTCGTCGTGGGAGGGATGCCCGGGATCGTCCTCGGGCAGCGGAGGCGGGGCGACTTCGTAGGAGCGCCGCCAGGTGTGCACCTGCTCCTCTCCGTGCTGTGCCGCCGTCTCCTTCTTGTTCAGCCCCTGAAGCGCCCCGTAGTGACGCTCGTTGAGGCGCCAATGGAGGTGGACCGGGATCCAGAGCCGGTCGAGCGCCTCGAGGGTGAGGTGCAGCGTTGTGATGGCCCTGCTGAGCACAGAGGTGTGGGCCACCGTCGGCTCCAGCTCGGCGGCGGCGATCAGCCCCCCTGCGGTGGCGGCCTCCCGGCGGCCCCGCTCGGTGAGCCCGACATCGGTCCAGCCGGTGAAGCGCCCGTCCCGGTTCCACTCGCTCTCTCCGTGGCGGAGCAGGATCAGCAGGCGGCTCATGGCCGACAAGGTACCAGGGGCGGATCGAGCCTCACCGGCGGTAGCGGATGATCGATGCGAACTGGTCGGGGTCGAGCGAGGCGCCCCCCACCAGTGCCCCGTCGATGTCGCGCTTGGCCATGAACCCGGCGATGTTGCCGCCGTTGACCGAGCCGCCGTACAAGATGCGTAGCGACTCGGCGGCGTCGGCGCCGTGGATCGCCGAGACCACCTCCCGCAGATGCCGGCATGCGGCTCCGGCGACGTCGGGATCTGCGGTGCGGCCGGTCCCGATCGCCCACACCGGCTCGTACGCCACCACCATGCTCGCCACCGACTCGGGTGACATCCGGCGCAGCACCACCTCCAGCTGCCCTCCGATCACCGCCTCCGTCTCCCCGGCTTCCCGCTGGTCGAGCGACTCGCCCACGGCAACGATGGGGGTCATCCCGGCGGCGTGCACAGCCACTGCCTTCCGGGCAACGGTTGCGTCTTCCTCTCCGAACATGGCGCGCCGCTCGGAGTGACCGACGATGACGAAACGCACCCCCAGGCTCTTCAGCATCCCGGGCGACACCTCACCGGTGTAGGCCCCCGCCTCCTGCCAGTGGACGTCCTGGGCGCCGAGGCGGATCGGCACGTGATCCGACTCGATCACCGTCTGCGCCGAGCGCAGGGCGGTGAACGGCGGGCAGACCACCACCTCGACCTTCTCGTAGTCCTCCGGCTCCAGCCGGTACGACAGCTTCTGCACCATCTGGATCGTCTCCAGATGGGTGGCGTTCATCTTCCAGTTGCCTGCGATCAGATCCTTACGAGCCATCGTCCCTCCGCAACACCTCGACGCCGGGCAGCGACCCGCTCTCGATCAGCTCCAACCCGGCTCCACCGCCGGTGGAGAGGTGCGACACCGCCCGGTCGAGGCCCAGGCCGCGCAGGGCGGCCACGCTGTCGCCCCCGCCCACCACCGAGTAGGCGCCCGAGCCGGCGACCGCCTCGGCGATCGCCCTGGTGCCGGCGGCGAACGGCTCCCACTCGAACACCCCCATCGGCCCGTTCCAGAAGATCGTGTCCGAGCCGGCGAGGATGGCGGCGAACCGGCGGGCCGTCTCGGGACCGATGTCGAGCCCGAACCGACCATCGGGGATGGCGGTGGCGGGCACCACGCGATGGGCGGCGTCGGTGGCGAAGCGGTCCGCCACCACGATGTCGACCGGCAGGATCAGGCGAGAACCGTGTGCGGAGTCGAGCACGTCGCGCACCTCGGAGACCAGGTCGGGCTCCACCAGGGACTCCCCCACCCGGTATCCCTCGGCAGAGAGCACCGTGAAGCACATGGCTCCCCCGACCAGCATCACGTCGACCTTGGGAAGCAGCGCCCGGATCACCCCCAGCTTGTCCGACACCTTGGCGCCGCCCAGGACCACCACGAACGGCCGGTCCGGCGACCCGAGTATCCGCTCGAAGGCCTCGACCTCGGCGATGAGCAGTGGCCCGGCAACCGAGGGAAGCCTTTCGGCCACGCCGACGGTCGAGGCGTGGGCCCGATGTGCCGAACCGAAGGCGTCCATGACGAACAGGTCGGCGAGGCCGGCGAGCCGGTCGGCCAGCTCCGGGTCGTTGACGGTCTCCCCCGATTCGAATCGGGTGTTCTCCAACAGCACCACCTCGTCGCCGATCGCCTCGACCGCTGCTGCGGCGCCGGGCCCGGCGACGTCGGGTGCGACCGTCACCGTCAGGCCGCTCAACTCCGACAGGCGCCTCCCCACGGGGGCCAGCGAGAACGCCGGATCGGCACCCTTGGGCCGGCCCAGGTGGCTGCACAGGACGACCCGCCCCCCATCCCTTCGGATCCGATGCACCGTGGGCAGGGCGGCGAGAAGCCGGAAGTCGTCGGCGACCTCCCCCTCGGCGAGGGGAACGTTGAGGTCGGCTCGCACCAGCACCGTGCGGCCCGCCACGTCGATGTCGTCGAGAGTGGGAAGCGGTTTCACCGGCGAGAGGTCACGCTAGCCGCCGGAGCAAGGCGCCCAGGCGGGCCGGATCGTGGGCGGGCCACTCGGTGTCGGCCCGGGCGAGGTCGGCACGCTCCACGGCGAACCCGGATTCGTCCCCCGCCTCGACCCTGGCGAGGCCCGACGGCACCTCGAGCGGGCCGTCGTGCACAACCACGACGTCGGGCAGCCGCAGGCCTCCCACCCGACAGAGGGCCGTCACGTGATCCTCGGCGCTCATCCCCAGGGTCTCGCCGTCCTGGGTCGTGAGGTTGCACACGTAGACCAGCCGGGCCGCCGCCTGGTTGACCGCTTCGACGATGCCGGGGACCCGCAGCCCGGCGATCAGCGAGGTGAACAGGCTGCCGGGCCCGATCACGATCTGATCGGCGGCGGCGATGGCGCCCAGGGCGGCGGGGGTGGCGACGGCGGTGTCGGGCAGCACGCGAACCAGGCCGATGCGGCCCCGGGAGGTGGCCACGGCCACCTGGCCCCGCACCACCACCCCGTCGACCTCGGCCTCGAGCGTGAGCGGGATCGGAGCCGTTGGTATCACCTGGCCGCGCGCGCCCAACAGGCGCCCGGCCGCTCCCACCGCGTCCTCGAAACCTCCGGTGATCTCGGTGAGGGTGGCGATGAGCAGGTTCCCCATCGAGTGCCCGGCGACGTCGCCGGACTCGAACCGGAACTCCATCAGGTCGCGCCACAGCGAGGGCTCCGGGGACAGCGCCAGGAGGGCACGCCGGATGTCCCCCATGGGCGGGAGGTCGAGTCCGGTCGCCAGGCGGCCCGACGATCCGCCGTCATCGGCGACGCTGACCACGGCGCTCACCGAGCCGGCGTAGTCGAGGATCGCCTCCAGTGCCACGGCCAGCCCGTGCCCACCGCCCAGGGCGGTGACCCGGAGCCCCTCGAACCCCGCCTCGAGTTCGGCCAGGTCGGTCTCGGTGAGCAGGTCGGTTCCGATCATCGTTCCAGGTCCCGATGCCGCCGGGTCACCTCGCCGAATCCCAGGCCCTGTAGACGGCGCGCCAGCTCCTCCACGATCGCCACCGAGCGATGCCTCCCCCCGGTGCAACCGATCCCGATCGCCAGGTACGCCTTCCCCTCCACCTCGTAGCGGGGGATCAGGAAGGAGAGCATCTCCGTCGCCAGGTCCAGGAACCGCCGGGCGTCGCCCGGGTCGAGCACATAGCGCGCCACCGGTTCGTCGAGCCCGGTGAGAGGGCGCAGCGACTGGTCCCAGTGAGGGTTGGGAAGGAAGCGGACGTCGAGGAGGAGGTCGAGCACCCGGGGCACTCCGTGCTTGAACCCGAACGAGGTGAGCGACACCCGCATGGGACGCGGCTCGCTGCTCCCTGCGAAAGCCTCCTCCACCGCTTGCCGAAGGCCATGGACGGTGCGATCGGAGGTGTCGACGATCACATCGGCGCGCTCGCGCAGCACGGCGAGTGCCTCCCGCTCGGCGGCGATCGACTCGGTGACCGTCGCCCCCGCCACCGGATGCGGGCGGCGGCTCTCCTCGAACCGGGTGGCGAGCACCTCGTCGTCGGCGTCCAGGAAGAGGAGCGTCGTGGGAACCCCGTCGGCGGCGATGCGCCGCATCACCTCGTCGAGCTCGCCGAAGTCGAGGCCGCCTCGCGTGTCGACCACCACCGCCAGGCGATGCCGCTCCCCCTCCCCCAGGTCGGCCCTTCCGACCACCTCGGCGATGAGGTCGGCGGGGAGGTTGTCGATCACGAAGAAGCCCAGATCCTCCAGGACCTTGGAGGCATGGGACCGGCCCGCCCCCGACATCCCCGTGATGATGACCAAGTGTGGACGGCGCCTCATGGTCGCTCCGGCGTACTCGACTGCACCCGAACCAGCATCTCAGCCTCCTGTGAGGACACGGCGCAACTCACCGGCCACGGCTCGGGGCACCACAGCCGCCAGCTCGTCGATGTTCGCCTCCCCCATCCGCCGCAGCGAGCCGAAGGCCTTGAGCAGCGCCCGCTTGCGGGCCGGTCCGATTCCGGGAACCTGATCGAGCACGGAGTCAACCATACGACGACCACGCAGGGTCCGGTGGTATCCCACGGCGAACCGGTGGGCCTCGTCGCGGATCTGCTGCAAGAGATGCAGAGCCTGGCTGCCCCGACGGATTCGGACCGGGTCCGGACGCCCCGGCAGCCACACCTCCTCCATGCGCTTGGCCAGGCCGGCCACGGGCACTTCGATGCCGAGTCGCTCCACGACGCTCGCCGCCCGGCTCACCTGCCCCACGCCGCCGTCGACCAACACCAACGATGGCGGGTAGGCGAACCGCCCCCGCTCCCCCACAGGCCGCTCCCGTTCGGCGAGCAGGGCGCCAAACCGCCTGGTGAGGATCTCCTCCATAGAGGCGAAGTCGTCCTGCCCTGCCACGGAACGAACCTCGAAGCGCCTGTAGTCGGAGGGACGGGGCAGCCCGTCCTCCATCACCACCATCGAGCCCACCGTGTGTCGCCCCTGGATCGTGGAGATGTCGAACGCCTCGATGCGCAGAGGCGGCTCGGGGAGGCCAAGCTCCTCCTGGAGGCTGCGCAGTGCACGTGCCCGGGCGCCGTGGTCGGAGGCGCGCCGCAGGCGGTGACGGGAGAACTCCTCGCGGGCGTTGACGCGCGCCGTGACCATGAGCCGGGCCTTGGCACCGCGCTCCGGCACCCGTACCCCCACCCTCGAACCGCGCCGCCGGGAGAGCCACGCGGTCCACACTTCCACGTCTTCCGGGAGCTCCTGGACCAGGACGTGCGATGGTGGGCGCTCCTCCCCGTACACCTCACGCAGCAGGTTCCCGATCAGTTGGGGTGTGGTCAGGTCCTCCACCTTGTCGACGACGCTGGTGGCCCGTCCCGTGACCCGGCCGTTGCGGACCGAGAGCACCACCAGCACCGCCTCCAGGTCGTCCTCCTCGATGGCGATCAGGTCGAAGTCCTCCCGTCGCGGAGATGCAACCTCCTGGCGCTCCAGGGCCCGTTCCACGGCGGCGAGGCGATCCCGAATCCGTGCCGCCTTCTCGTACTCCATCGCCTCCGATGCGCTTGCCATCTCGGAGCGCAGCTCGGCCACCACTCCGTCGCTGCGACCGGAGAGGAAGTCGGACAGCCCCTCGACATGGCGTCGGTACTCGTCGGCGCTCACCTTGCCGACACACGGTCCGCTGCAGCGCTCGATGTCGAACAGCAGGCACGGCCTTCCCAGGGCCGAGTGCCGCTTGAACTTCCCGTTGGAGCAGGTCCGAACCGGGAAGGTCCGCAGCACCAGATCGAGGGTCTGGCGGATGGCGTAGGCGTGGGCGTAGGGCCCGAAATGGCGGTTTCCGGGACGACGCCGGCCCCGCATCACGGTGGCCCGCGGCCACTCCTCGCTCGTCGTGATCGCCAGGTACGGGTACGACTTGTCGTCGCGCAGCCTCACGTTGAATCGAGGCCGGTACTTCTGGATGAGGGTGTGCTCGAGGATCAGGGCCTCGACCTCGTTGTCGGCGACGATGGTCTCCACGGACTCGGCGGCCTCGACCAGGGCCCGGGTGCGAGGCGGAGCGTCGACGCCGAAATGCCCTGCGACCCGCTTGCGCAGCGACTTGGCCTTGCCCACGTAGAGCACCGCCCCGGCGGCGTCACGGAACATGTAGGCGCCAGGGGCGTCGGGCAGCTCCGCGGGGGGAGGACGGCGCACCCGCCGAGTCTACGAGCGGTGGGCCGTCAGCAGAAGGCGGCGCTCACAGGCCCCAGTAGTACTCGGGGATGCAGTAGATCGCCAGCATGTACCCCAGCCAGGGCAGCAGGCACCAGGGCACCAGCCAGCACGACTTGCGATGGATCAGCTCCCACTCGTAGCCGTGATCGACGTACCACCAGCCGAGGAACGGGAAGAAGAACACCGGGAACCACCATCCCCACCACGGTGTCAGCCAGCCGACCCAGTAGACCACCCATCCGAAGTAGATGAACGCCAGGCCCCACATCCACGGCTGCCACCACGGGCGGCGCACCGCCCGGTACCACAGGTACAGCCCCGCCCAGGGGAGCCAGAAGACGGGGAAGAGCAGGCCCCACTCGGGAGCCCCTACCACGTACATGGCGACTGCGGCACCCACCAGGTGCCCGCCCACCCAGTACCACATCCACGGCCGCCACCAGGTCCTATGCCGTGCCCACCACCAGGCGCCCCAGGGGACGATCACGAACCAGGGCAGCAACGCCCACCACCACCAGTTGGGACGGAAGAACCACAGCCCGGCGAGCAGGAAGGGGACCCACAGCCAGCACACCACGAACCATGGCAGCCAGCAGGTCCACCACTCCTCCTCCTTGTAGTGGTTGAACACCACGCACAGGAGGCTCAGGGCGAAGAAGAGAAGGATGACGAAGCACCACCAGGGTCCCCAGAGCGGGATCCACCAGGCGAAGAACGGGATGAAGGCGAAGGGCAGGATCCAGCACCACTTGGGGCCGTGGATCTCACGCCACGAATATCCGTGGGACACGAACCACCAGCCGAGGAACGGGAAGAACACGACCGGGAGCCACCAGGCCCACCACGGGGTCAGCCAGCCGACCCAGTAGAAGGTCCAGACCACGTATCCGAGGCCGAGGAACCACATCCAGGGTTGCCACCAGGGCCGCCGCCGGGCCCGGTACCAGAACCAGAACCCGACCCAGGGCATCCAGAACAGCGGGAAGAGCAATCCCCACTCGGGCGAGCCGACCAGGATCATCCCCAAGGCGAGGGCCACCAGGTAGGCACCCACCAGGTACAGGTACCAGGGCCGCCACCAGGTGCGGCGGCGGGCCCACCACCAGGCGTATCCGCCGACCACCGGGAACCAGGCGAGGAGGGGCACCCACCACCAGGCGGGCACCCACCACCACACCCCGGCCAGCAGGAACGGCACCCAGATGAAGATGACGATGAACCAGAAGATCCAGCAGGTCCACCACTCGTAGGTCTTCAGCCACAGGTAGAGCACGCAGATGAGGAACGCCACGAAGAGGATCAGGATCGTCCAGCACCACCAGCAGGGGTCGGTGGTGGTCTCCGGGGTGAACCGCTCCCGGGTGCGGGTTCCGGTCGTGGCGGCGGGAACCGTCGTGGTGGTCGTGCTGGTGACGCTGGCGACCGGCTGCGAGGTCTCGGTCGTCGCCGGCTGAGTGGTCGTGGTCTCCTCGACCACCGTGGGCGGCGGCTCCAGCTCTTCGCCGGTGGTGCAGTCGTACACGGGGTGGTTGCCGTCGTGACTGGCCGGATCGTCGGTCGGGACCACGTCCTCCGGCTGGATGGTCACCACCTGCGAGGTGTACTGGAACTGGCCGTCCTCGGTGGCCTGGAAGCCGCCGTCGAGCGAGATCTGGAACGGGTTGCCGTCGTACTCGAACGGCGTGCCGAACAGGATCGACCCATCGGAGAGGATGAACGCCGAGGCCCCTTCGAACGGTCCATCGGCACCGGAGCCGAACACCTCCGACTCCCCGGCGTGGGTCTGGAATCCGACGTACCGAGACGGATAGGGAGCGTCGGGACCGTCGAACAGTCCGACCTGGAGGTAGTCGCTCCAGTATCCGACCGGTGGCATGCCACCCCAGGGAGTGGCCGTGCTCACGCGGAACCACAGTGTCCCGTCGCCCTTGTTGACGAAGGGGGTCACCCCGGTCGGGTCGAACTCCCCGGGCAGACCGGGGACGAAGGTGCGCGGATGCGACGGCCAGAACGAGTCCTGGCCCAGGGGCACGCCCGGAGCCGTGATCACGGCGTCGCCGGCGCCCGAACCCCAGCGATGATCTCCGGCGTAACGCACCCCGATCGTCGGTGGCGGGAACCCGGGGACGAGGGCACTGGTTAGGGCGACCCCGATGATGATCACCGCCCCGTACACCAGGAAGAACCCGTTCAGTTCCTGGGGAAGCACCTGCCCCCCGTTGAACAGGTAGAAAGCCAGCCTCCACGGGTCGGGTCCGTAGGTCAGGCTCATCACGAACGAGGCCAGGTTCCAGGTGTCGTCGGGGAACTGGCTGAGGGCGATCCACTGCGCCAGGCCGGCTATCAGCAGCGGGAAGTCCCACTGGGAGTAGACCATGTCTCCGCTGCCGGTGGTGGGCTGGCGGAACCCGCTCACCGATCCCGGCATCGGGATCTCGTCGCCGAGCACCACCGTGGCCACGGCATAGGGCTGGTTGAGCATGGGACCGCCGGCGGTGCCGCCGACCACCATGCCGTCGCCCTCGGTCACCCCGTCGCCGATGTCGGGCAGGGTGTCCGGGTCCTGCCACATGACGTAGTTGAGCCCGACGGCGGTGGGAACCGTCCACGGGGCGTCATCGGCCGAGATGGTCGCCGGCTTGGAGGCGTCGCCTCCCCGCCCGAAGCGAGAGGTGTCGTCACCGACCGGGTTCAGCGTGGTGGCGAACTGCTCCGCCTGGTCCGCGGAGAGGTTGAGCTGGCCCTCGAGGAGATCGACGAGCTGGGTGGTGTCACCGGCTGCGGTCTGGTACCCGGAGGCGATCGCCGGCGTTGGTGGCAGCAGCACCGCCACCAGCATCGTGGCCAGGATCAACACCGAGATCCGGGGCTTGCCCCTCACACGCCTCCCCACGCGACGGCCCGAGGCTAGCGAACCTCTTCGTCCGATGTCGGGTGCACTCGGCGCCATCTGCCGCCCAGGAGCCTCGGGATGCCGACCTGGGCAGCGAGGATGGAATCGCCGCCGGCGAGCACCGGCCGCTCCTCGAGGGTCTCGAGACACCACCCGGTGGCGGCGAACGACGAGAGCAGCGAACCGACCGGGCGGTGATGGAAGCGGACCCGGCGCCCTCCGGCCGGTTCGTCGCTGTGGCCGGGCGCCAGGTAGGCGCCCCATCGCCACGAGACCTCACCATCTTCGGGGTCGATCAGCGGACCCGAGGCGGGGGCGGTGAACACCGGATGGTTGAGCACCACCGCCAGCCACCCGCCCGGGGCCACCACCCGGGCGACCTCGGCCAGGACCGGCTTCGGGTCGTGGAGGTGCTCCAGGACCAGGACCAGGTAGGCGCCGGAGAAGGTGCTGTCACCGAAGGGGAGAGACTCAAGGTCGGCCACCGCCACCAAGCCCCCGTCCGATGCCCGAGCGGCCAGGTCACGGGATCGATCCACGCCGACGGTCTCCCCGAACCTGCCGAGAAGGCGACCATCACCGCAGCCGCCGTCGAGAAGGATCCCGGTCGCCTTCTGCGGGATCAGGGATGCCAGCAGCGGATCGACGTCCTCCCGGTAGGCGGGATCGTCGGCGACCTCCTCGACCCACCAGGCGGCGAGGTCGCCGTCCCAGGCATCGCTCACAGCAGGTCGCGCAGGAACTTGCCGGTGTAGGACTCGGGCACCTCGGCGACCTGTTCGGGGGTACCGGCCGCCACCATCCGGCCCCCCTCCTCGCCTCCCTCGGGGCCGAGATCGAGGATCCAGTCGGCACACTTGATCACATCGAGGTTGTGCTCGATGACCAGCACGGTGTTGCCCGTGTCGACCAGGCGCTGCAGCACGCCGAGCAACTTGTGCACGTCCTCGAAGTGCAGACCGGTGGTCGGCTCGTCGAGGATGTAGAAGGTGGATCCGGTGGAGCGCTTTCCCAACTCCGAGGCAAGCTTGACCCGCTGTGCCTCACCTCCCGAGAGCGTCGGGGCCGGCTGCCCCAGACGGACGTAACCCAGCCCGACGTCGTACAGGGTCTGGAGCACCCGGGCGATCGGGGGCTGATTCTCGAAGAACTCCAGGGCCTCGGTGACCGACATGTCGAGGACGTCGGCGATGGAATGCCCCCGCCACAGGATCTCGAGGGTCTCCCGGTTGTAACGCTTCCCCTTGCACTGGTCACATGTGATGTACACGTCGGGCAGGAAGTGCATCTCGATCTTGATGGTGCCGTCGCCCTTGCAGGACTCGCAGCGGCCCCCGGCCACGTTGAACGAGAACCGGCCCGGCTTGTAGCCGCGACTGCGTGCCTCGGGCACCGACGAAAACAGAGTGCGGATGCGATCGAACACCTTGGTGTAGGTGGCGGGATTGGAACGAGGCGTGCGCCCGATCGGGGACTGGTCGATGTCGATCGCCTTGTCGATCTGGCCGATGCCCTCGACCCGGCGATGGCGCCCCGGCAGCTCACGCGATCCGTAGAGCTCGAAGCGCAGCGCCTTGGCCAGGATCTCCTCGACCAGGGTCGACTTGCCGCTCCCCGAGACCCCGGTCACCGCCACCAACAGGCCGAGCGGGATCTCCACATCGAGGTCGCACAGGTTGTTCTCCGACGCCCCGACGATCGTAAGGAGGCGATCACCGGGAGGGCGCCGGGCTTCGGGAACGGCGATCGAGCGCCGCCCGGCCAGGTAGTCGCCGGTGATCGAGGCCGGCTCGGAGGCGACGTCTGCCACCGTCCCCTCGGCGACGATCTGGCCGCCGTGCTCGCCGGCGCCGGGGCCGATGTCGACGATGTGGTCGGCGACGCGGATCGTCTCCTCGTCGTGCTCGACCACGATCACCGTGTTGCCGAGATCGCGCAACCTCACCAGGGTCTCGATGAGGCGCTGGTTGTCGCGCTGATGGAGGCCGATCGACGGCTCGTCGAGGATGTAGAGCACCCCCACCAGCCCGGAGCCGATCTGGGTGGCGAGACGGATCCGCTGCGCCTCGCCGCCGGCCAGGGTCGCCGCTCCCCGGCCCAGGGTGAGGTAGTCGAGACCGACGTCGAGGAGAAAGGCGAGGCGCGAGGTGATCTCCTTCAAGGCGGCGGCGGCGATCGCCTGTTCCCGGTCGGTCAGTTCCAGGGAGGCGAAGAAGGCGTGGCAGGCACGCAGCGAGAAGGAAGACACCTGGTGGATGTTGCGGTCGCCGACGGTCACCGCCAGCGACGCCGGATTGAGGCGGGCGCCATCGCAGGCCTCACAGGGGACCAGCCGCATGTACTGCTCGAACATCTCCCGGGCGCCATCGCTGTCGGCTCCCTCATGACGCCTGGTCAGCCAGGGAATGAGGCCCTCATATGCCGTCTGATAGCGGCGCGGTCGACCGAACCGGTTGACGTACTGGACGGTCACCGGATCCTCGCCGGCCCCCTCGAGGACTATCTTGCGGGCCTCGTCGGAGAGATCACGAAACGGCGTGTCCATGTCGAAGCCGTGGCGAGCGGCCACACCTTCGAGGACCCGGGTGAAGTAGGACGAGCGATGTCGCCCGACCCAGGGGACGATCGCACCCTCTGCCAGGGAGCGCTCGTCGTCTGGCACCGCCAGCCGCCAATCGACCTGGAAGCGAGTGCCCAGGCCGTTGCAGGAGCGGCAGGCGCCGTACGGCGAGTTGAAGGAGAAGTTCCTGGGCTGCAACTCCTCGAAAGAGATCCCGCAGTGGTCGCAGGCGAGGTGTTGCGAGAAGTCGGTGGCCGGCCCGCCTTCGACCTCGACGGTGGCGGTGCCTTCGGCGAGCCGCAGGGCGGTCTCCATCGAGTCGGTGAGCCGGCGGCGGATCGACTCCTTGGCCACCAGGCGGTCGACCACGACCTCGATGGTGTGCTGGAAGTAGCGGTCTAGCCGGATGTCCTCGGTGAGGTCGCGGACCTCGCCGTCGATACGGGCCCGGGAGAAGCCTTCGAGGGCGAGTTCCTTGAGCATGCCCTCGTACTCACCCTTCCGGCCCCGCACCACCGGAGCCAGCACCTGGAACCGGGTGCCCTCTTCGAGGCGCATGATCTGGTCGACGATCTGCTGCGGGGTCTGGCGGGCGACGGGCCGGCCGCACTGGGGGCAGTGGGGGATGCCGATCCGGGCGTACAGCAGACGCAGGTAGTCGTGGATCTCGGTGACCGTCCCCACCGTCGATCGGGGGTTGCGGCTGGCCGTCTTCTGGTCGATCGAGATGGCCGGCGAGAGGCCGTCGATGGAGTCGACATCGGGCTTCTCCATCTGGCCGAGGAACTGGCGGGCGTAGGCGGAGAGGCTCTCTACGTACCGCCGCTGCCCCTCGGCGTAGATGGTGTCGAACGCCAGGGAGGACTTGCCCGACCCGGACAGCCCGGTGAACACCACCAGGCGCCCGCGTGGGATCTCGAGGGTGATGTTCTTCAGGTTGTGCTCGCGCGCACCCCTGATGACGATGGAGTCCTGCGGCATGCCCGTCCCCTGAGGCGAGGGCGGCGATTGTAACGGACCCCCGAGAGTGAATCTCAGGCGTGGGATTCCGCCGGGCGGCATTCCGGTGGGTCGTGGTGCCCTACACTCCGAGGACAGCCAAGAGAGGGACCGTCACATGTTCCGTCAGATCGGAGCCGGGGAGATCATCCTCATCCTCGCCGTCCTCCTGTTGCTGTTCGGCGCCAAGAAGCTGCCCGAACTGGCACGATCCCTCGGGAAGTCGGCCCGTGAGCTGCGCCGCGGCCTCAAGGACGACGAGGACGCCGAGCCGACCGCCGACGACACCAAGTCCTGACGCCCGGACCGCCGGGTGCTCGGCTGGAGGCCCCCAGGCCTTGGTCGTGTGGTTTCCCCTCCGGCCCTCCGCGCCACCTCCCCGGGGAGGGAGCCTCGCCGGGCTCAGCCGGTGGCTCGCGAGACCTCCCGCAGCTCCCGCTTGAGCTCGTCCACCTCATCGCGCAGTCGTGCCGCGTACTCGAAACGCAGCTCGGCGGCCGCCTCCCGCATCTCCTCCTCCAGACTCCGGATGAGCCGACCCAGGTCGTCCACCGGCAGGTCGAGCTCGGGGCGTCGACCCAGCTCGCGACGCCTCCGCTCCACCGCGGGCGCTTCCTTGGTCTGGATCAGCTCGAGGATGTCGGAGACCTTCTTGCGGATGGTCTGTGGGTCGATCCCGTGCTCGGTGTTCCATGCCACCTGCCGGGCACGGCGTCGGTTGGTCTCGTCTATGGCGCGCCGCATCGAGTCGGTGACGGCGTCGGCGTACATCACCACCTGGCCGTCGACATTGCGCGCCGCCCGGCCGATCGTCTGGATGAGCGACGTCTGTGACCGCAAGAACCCCTCCTTGTCGGCGTCGAGGATGGCGACCATCCCCACCTCGGGAAGGTCGAGGCCCTCGCGCAGCAGATTGATCCCGACCAGGACGTCGTACTCCCCCAGTCTCAGATCGCGCAGGATCTGCACCCGCTCCAGGGTGTCGACGTCGGAGTGCAGGTAGCGAGCCTTCACCCCCACCTCGAGGAGGTAATCGGAGAGATCCTCCGCCATCTTCTTGGTGAGCGTCGTGACCAGGACCCGCTGGTCATGCTCGGTACGGGCGCGGATCTCCTCGAGCAGGTCGTCGATCTGGCCCTTGGTCGGCCGCACCACGACCTCGGGATCGACGAGGCCGGTGGGTCGGATGATCTGTTCGACGATCGTGTCCGAGTTCTCCCGCTCCCACGGCCCGGGGGTGGCGGACAGGAAAACCGCCTGGCGGGTTCGCGCCAGCCACTCGTCGAAGCGCAGCGGACGGTTGTCCATCGCCGACGGCAGGCGGAAGCCGTGCTCCACCAGGACCGTCTTGCGACTGCGGTCGCCCTCGAACTGCCCGTGCAGCTGCGGGATCGTCACGTGGCTCTCGTCGAGGACCATCAAGAAGTCGTCGGGGAAGTAGTCGAGCAGGGTGTACGGCGGCTCCCCCGGCGCCCTGCCGTCGAGATGGCGGGCGTAGTTCTCGATCCCGTTGCAGTAACCGAGCTCGCGCAGCATCTCGAGGTCGTAGGCGGTCCGCATTCGCAGCCTCTGGGCCTCGAGCAGCTTGCCGGCCTCCTCGAGGTCCGCCAGCCTGTCCGCCAGCTCGACCTCGATGGAGGCGATCGCCTGCAGGCGACGCTCCTCGGTGGCGACGTAGTGGCTCGCCGGGTACACCCACAGCTCGCTCGGCTCACCCAGCACCTCCCCCGTGACCGGGTTCAGCTGCAGGATGCGCTCGACCTCGTCACCGAAGTACTCGACTCGAAACGTGGTCTCCTCGTAGGCGGGCATCACCTCCAAGGTGTCGCCCTTCACCCGGAAGCGGCCCCGGATCAGGTTCACCTCGTTGCGCTCGTACTGGATGTCGACCAGGCGGCGCACCGCGTCCTCGAGGGGGTACTCGACCCCCCGCACCAGGCGCAACAGTTGCCCTTCGTACTGCTCGGGCGAGCCCAGCCCGTAGATCGCAGAGACCGAGGCCACGATCACCACGTCGCGCCTGGTGAGCAGGGCGGCGGTGGCGCTGTGTCGCAGGCGATCGATCTCGTCGTTGACCGAGGAGTCCTTCTCGATGTAGGTGTCGCTCTGCGGGATGTACGCCTCGGGCTGGTAGTAGTCGTAGTAGGACACGAAGTACTCGACCCGGTTCTCCGGAAAGAACTGGCGAAACTCGTTGGCGAGCTGGGCGGCGAGGGCCTTGTTCGGCGCCAACACCAGAGTCGGCCGTTGGATCTTCTCGATCAGCCAGGCGACGGTGGCCGACTTCCCCGACCCGGTGATGCCCAACAGCGTCTGGAAGCGCTCACCCGATTCGACACCTCGTGCCAGGGCGGCGATGGCCTCCGGCTGGTCACCGGCAGGCTCGAAGTCGGAGACGACGCGAAAGGGGGGCACGGCGTGAGGATATCGGCAGGGGGCGACAACCAGGGACCGACTCAGTCGACGGCGGTCACCGCCTCATCCCAGACCCGGCGGCACTGCTCCTCGAGAGCCGCGAGGTCGCCCGAGTTGTCGATCACCCACTTCGCAAGTGCCAGCCACTCCCCTCGCTCCGGCTGGTTGGCCATCACCTTGCGCACCAGTGCCTCGGTCATCCCTCCCCGGCCGGCGGCCCGGTGCAGGCGAACATCGTCGGGAGCGTCGACCACCACCCAAGGCCAGCCCCGACCGGGAAGATCGACCGGGATCGGAACCTCCACGACCACCACTCGATCGGAGTGAGTCGCCTCTTCGTGCAGGATGGCGGTCCGAATCAGCGGATGGGTGATGCTCTCGAGCGCCCTCAGAGCGGCCGGGTCGGCGAACACGATCTCGCCCAGGAGGCGCCGATCGACGGCGCCGCCGGCGTCTGCAACCTCGGGCCACGCCTCCAGCACCCGTGCCGCCCCCGGAGTTCCCGGCGCGATGACCTCGTGACCTTTCAGGTCGGCCGAGACGACGACGGCTCCAAGTGCCGCAAAGCATGCGGCAGCGGTCGACTTCCCGCTTCCGATACCGCCACCGAGAAGGAGCCGGTCGGCCACCGGCGCAGGCTAACCGGCAGAGCCGGCCGAGTCGGGATAGGAGACGAAGGTGCCGCCCTCGACGTTTGTCCACTGCCAGGCGAGACCGCCACGCCAATGGATCGAGACCGGCTGCTCGTCGGTCGGCTCTTCGGAGGCCTCCCCGGCGTCGACCGAATGCTCGCCAGGATGATCTGCTGGCGGGTGGGCTCCTCGCTTCATCGGCCGACCATCGGCAGACGGGCAGGAACCCTTGAGCCGGAGGCGGCTACTTGCGGCCGATCCCCCGCTGCTTGAGCTCCTCCAGGATCGCCTCGAGCGAGGCGTCGGCGTTGAACGAAGGCTCCGGCGGCTTCTCCTCTTCCCGCTCGAACTCCTGGACCCGCTTGCGCTTGCCGCCGCCGGCACCGGCGGCAGGGCGAGCCTCGTCGTCCTGCCACTGGCTCCGGTTCTGCCACTCGGGAAGCGCCTGCTTGATGGAGAGGCTGATCCGCCGACGCTCTCCGTCGATCTCGGTGATCTTGACCTTGACCGGCTGTTCGACCGAGAGCTCCAGCTCGGGGCTGTCGACGTGATGCATCGCGATCTCCGAGACGTGGACCAGGCCCTCGACTCCGTCCGCAACCGAGACAAACGCCCCGAACGGAACCGTCTTGGTGACCGTCCCATCGACGACGTCGCCCACGCCGTGGGCCCCGCTGAACGACTCCCAGGGATCCTCGCGGGTCTGCCGGATGGAGAGCGAGATCCGCTCCCGATCCAGGTCGACCTCGAGCACCTTGACCTGAACCTTGTCGCCCACCTGGACCATCTCGCCGGGATGGCTCACGTGCTGCCATGAGAGCTCCGACACGTGCACCAGGCCGTCCATTCCGCCCAGGTCGACGAAGGCGCCGAAGTTGACAACCGACGAGACGACGCCGTCACGGATCTCGCCGGCCTTCAGGTCGTCGAGGAAGGCCTGGCGCTGCTCGGCCTGCTCCTCCTCGAGGAAGGCCCGCCGGGAGAGCACCACGTTGTTGCGGTTCTTGTCGAGCTCGATCACCTTGGCCTCGAGCGACTCCCCGATGTAGGGGTGCAGGTCTCGCACACGCCGCAGCTCCACCAACGAAGCGGGGAGGAAGCCGCGCAGGCCGATGTCGACGATGAGCCCTCCCTTGACCACCTCGATCACCTGGCCGGTGACCGTGCCCCCCTGGTTCATCACCTCTTCGATGCGACCCCAGGCGCGCTCGTACTGGGCCCGCTTCTTCGACAGGATCAACCGGCCCTCGGAGTCTTCCATGGTGAGCACCAGCGCCTCGATCTGCTCGCCCACCTTGACCAGCTCGGCGGGGTTGACCGCGTTGCGGATCGACAGCTCCTTGGCGGGGATGATCCCCTCCGACTTGAACCCGATGTCCACCAGGACCTCGTCGGGATCCACCCGGACGACGGTCCCCACCACCAGGGTGCCCTCCTTGAGCTCGACCACGGTCTGCTCGACGGCGGCGGCGAAGTCCTCGGCGGTGAGATCGTTGGCCACGTCGCCCAGGGCGCGCATGGCGGCTGCAGGATCTGCCACGTACGGCCCGGGTCGGGCCGAAGGGCTCGCCGGGGCGGGTTCGGGCGCAGCCTGCTCCTCCTCCGAAGAGGGCTCGGTCGCCGCTGCGACCTCCACCGGCTCTGGCGCCTGGTCCGGCTCGGGAGATGGTTCGGTCGCCGCTGCGACCTCCTCCGGGTCGGCGGTCTGCTCCGCCTCTGGAGAAGGCTCGGACGCGGCGGCGGGCTCGGCCACCGTTTCGTCCGATTCGGGAGCGGCTGCCACCTCGGTGGTGTCAGCGGGCTCGGGGGCTTCGCCTTCTGCCGATTCGTCGGCAGCGGGCGCGTTCACGGTCTGGTCGGTCATGGGTTTGGGTTCACCTCGAACGGGAAACTCTCCGAGCGCGGTGCACCCGAAGGCGTTGGAAGCGTACCACAGCGGACCCTGGCCCCGTCCAGGCGGATCAGCCCTTGGTGTCGGCGAGGCTGCGGCCCGTCGCCAGATCGACCACCAGCGGCACCGAGAGGGTGACGATGCCCTCCATCGACCCCTTGAGCAACCCTCCCACCTCGGTGGCGTCACCCTCGGGAGCCTCGACCACCAGCTCGTCGTGGACCTGCAACACCATGAAGGCCCCAGTCCCCTCCAGCGCCTCGGCGACGACGATCATCGCCTTCTTGATGATGTCCGCCGCCGAGCCCTGGATGGGGGCATTCAGCGCCATGCGCTCCCCGGCCTGGCGTTCCCGGAAGTTGTCCGAGGTGAGCTCGGGGAGGTACCTCCGCCGGCCCAGGATGGTCTCGGTGTAGCCGAGGTTGCGGGCATCGGCCACGATCGAGTCCATGAAGCGACGCACCCCGGGGAACTGGGCGAAGTAGGCCTCCAACTGCTTCTGTGCCTCCTCCTGAGGAATCGACAGACGCTGCGAGAACCCGTAGGCCTCCATGCCGTAGAGGAGGCCGAAGTTGACCACCTTGGCCCGGCGCCTCATCTCAGGCGTCACCTCGTCCTGGGGCACTCCGAACACGCGCGCCGCGGTCTCGGTATGGACATCGGCCCCGGCGCGAAATGCCGCCTCGAGCGCCGGCTCGCCGCTGAGATGGGCGAGGATCCTCAGCTCGATCTGGCTGTAGTCCGCCACCACGAAGCAGCGCCCCTCGCCGGCCACGAAGGCGCGTCGGATGGTGCGACCCTCCTCCGACCGGACCGGGATGTTCTGCATGTTGGGGCGCTCCGATGAGATGCGGCCGGTGGCGGCACCGGTCTGGTTGTACACGCAGTGGATGCGACCATCGGCGCCAATGAGCGGCAGCAACCCGTCGACGTAGGTGGAACGCAGCTTCTCCAGCTCACGGAAACGCAGCATCCGCTCCACGATGGGATGCTCGTCGGCGAGCCGCTGCAAGACCGAGGCGTCGGTCGACGGCTGGCCCTTGGGGGTCTTCTTGAGCACCGGGAGCGCGAGCCGATCGAACAGGACCTCCCGCAGCTGCAGTGTCGAGTTCAGGTTGAACGGCCCGCCTGCTTCCCGGTGGATCTCCGCTTCGAGGGCGGCGAGCCGGTCGCGCAGCGTCGTTCTCAGTTCTCCCAGATACTCGCGGTCGACCCCGATCCCGGCTTCCTCCATCAGGGCCAACACCCTCACCAGGGGCAGCTCGACCTCCTCGAAGAGGGCGGTGCCACCCCTGGCCTCCAGCTCGGCGCCCAGCGGCTCGACGAGGCGGCCGATGGCGACGGCCCGCCGTCCCGCGGCCTCCAGGTCGGGACCCTCCAGGTCGAAGGCTCCCTGGGCGCCGCCACTCGAAGCGGATCCGGACGGCCCGATCTCGATGCCGAGGATGCGGCCGGCGAGGTCGGCCAGGGTCTGGACTCCGGCATCGGGATCGACCAGATGGGCTGCCAGGAGGGTGTCGAAGGCGAGACCCCTGAAGTCGAGATCGGCCTCGAGTAGCGCCCTCACCAGGGGCTTGGCGCCGTGCAGTGCCTTGTGGCGCTCAGGGTCTGCGAGCACCCCGACGAGGCTCCCCAGCCGACCGAAGGGCACGTAGGTGGCGTCATCCCCGGCTGCGACCATCACCCCGATCAGATCGTCGCCCTCCCACACCGGCTCCAGGGCGATGAGCCCTTCTCCGGCTGCCAGCAGGGCGGCATCCCCGTCCCCCGCCGTGACGGAGACGTCGATCACCTCGTCGACACCCGGTTCTGATCCACTCACCTCCTGGAGGCGCTGCCAAAGCGAACGAAAGGCGAGCGCGTCGAACAGGTGCCTCACCTCCTGGGGGTCCCAGGCGAGCGGTCTCATCCCCTTCAGGTCCGCCTCGATGGGCACGTCGTCGACGAGACGGATCAGCTCGCGATTGAGGAACACCTGTGACCTCGACGCCTCGAGGTTCTGGCGCAGCTTGGGGCTCATCTCATCCAGGTGCTCGTAGATCCCCTCCAGGTCACCGTGCTCGGCGACGAGGCGCGAAGCAGTCTTCTCCCCCACGCCGGGCACACCCGGGATGTTGTCCGAAGGGTCGCCCCGCAGTGCGGCGAAGTCGGCGTACCGGCCGGGTTCGACGCCGTAGCGCTCCTCCACATAGGCGGCATCGGCCATCACCGTGTCGCTGATGCCACGACGCGTGTAGTAGACCGAGATCGGCCCCCCGGCGAGCTGGAAGGCGTCGCGATCGCCGGTGACTATCAGCACCCGCCAGCCCTCGGCGGCGGCTCTCCTGGCGAGGGTGGCGATGACGTCGTCGGCCTCCCACCCGGGGGCCTCGAACTGGGGGATGCGCAGAGCCCCGGCCACTTCCCGGATCAGGGGGAGCTGGGAGCGGAAGAGGTCGGGAGCGGCCGCCCGCTGCGCCTTGTACTCGGGGAACCGCTCCCTACGGAAGGTGGGGGTGGGTGTGTCCCAGGCGACGGCAAGGGCATCGGGGTGCTCCTCGGCCAACAGCTTGATCACCATCGAGGTAAACCCGAACACGGCGTTCGTCACCTGCCCCGAAGGGGTGGCCAGATCGCTGGGAAGGGCGTAGAAGGCCCGATAGGCAAGCGAGTGACCGTCGATCAGGGCCAGGGTGCGCACGGGGCGATGGTAGGGACCACCGACAGGGCGCTGCCCGTCACTCCAGGCGAGCGGTCAGCCCGGCGATGCGCCTCTCCAGGCGCACCCTCTCGCTTCGGAGCACGACCAGCAGGGCCTCGAGCCGGGCGACGTCGCCTGCGGTGACGGCGGCGTCCTCCCTCTCGATGGGCCCGCCCACCGCAGCGTCCCGTCGGGCGTCGTCGTCGAGGTGGCGGTGAACGACCAGCTCCTCTCCGGTGAGCCTGATCTCTTCGTCGAGATGCGTCATCCGGTCGAGAAGCCGCAGCAGGCGGCGCTCCAGGCGGGACATTCCTCCGATCCTACGGGGCGAGATCGAGGAGCAATCACCCGCCTGCGGCTCGGGTGAACCGTACCGGGAGTGGGAGTCGAACCCACACGGGCTTTCGCCCAACGGATTTTGAGTCCGCCGCGTCTACCATTCCGCCATCCCGGCGCCCGACCGATGATACGGGTCTCACCAGCCCCGGAAGCGGTTGGTGATCGGAAGGCGTCGGTCGCGGCCGAGAGCCTTGGTGGTGATCTTCACCCCGGGAGCGGCCTGGCGGCGCTTGTACTCGTTGCGGTCCACCATCGTCGCCACCCGCTCCACCTGCGCCCGGTCGAACCCGGCGGCCACGATCTGACGAATCGACATGTCGTCCTCCACGTACCTCTCCAGGATCGGATCGAGCACCTCGTACGGGGGCAGCGAGTCGGTGTCGAGCTGGCCGGGACGCAGCTCGGCCGATGGGGGCTTGTCGATCGACGCCTGGGGGATGACCTCGCCGTCACGGTTTCGCCACCTCGCCAGGTCGTACACCAGGGTCTTCCACACGTCCTTGAGGACTGCGTACCCACCGACCATGTCGCCGTAGATGGTGGCGTAACCGACGGACATCTCGGACTTGTTCCCGGTGGCCACCACCATGTGCCCGAACTTGTTCGACAGTGCCATGAGGATCGCCCCCCGGATTCGTGCCTGCAGGTTCTCCTCGGCCACTCCGGGCTCGCTTCCCTCGAACACGCCTCCCAGGACGTCGAGGAACCCCTCGAACGGCGGCTCGATGGGGATGCGGTCGAAGCGGATCCCGAGGTTGCGAGCAAGGTCTTCGCTGTCGGTCTCGGAGCCCTCGCTGCTGTGTCGCGAGGGCATGGTGACTCCCCACACCCCCTCCGGCCCAAGTGCATCGGCGGCGATGGCTGCGGTGAGCGCCGAGTCGATGCCACCCGAGAGCCCGACGACGACACCAGAGAACCCGTTCTTGCGCGCGTACCCGCGCAGCCCGCACACCAGGGCCCGATACACCTCGGCGATGTCGTCCATCGGGGTGTGCGGTTCGGGAAACGGCTCCGGTTCGCCTTCGAGCAGGTCACCGTCGGCGACCAGGGTCGAGACCACTTCGGTCCGCCCCTCACCTGTGATCGGCAGGTCCACCCAGAACATCTCCTCCTCGAACTGCGCCGCCCGGTAGAGAAGTCCGCCCTCGGCGTCGAAGACCATGCTCTGGCCGTCGAACACCAACTCGTCCTGAGCCCCGACCAGGTTGAGGTAGACCAGAGGCACGCCGGCCTCCCGAGCGCGGGTGGCCAGCATCTCCTCGCGCTCCCGGCCCTTGCCGCGGTGATACGGCGAGCCGTTGATGTTGAGCAGCAGCTCGGCGCCGGCTGCTGCCTGGCGAGCTGGGGGGCCATCGGCCACCCAGATGTCCTCGCAGATGGAGACGCCGACCACCACGCCGTTGACCTGCCACAGGGCATCGGCGGTCGCTCCGACTGCGAAGTAGCGATCCTCGTCGAACACTCCGTAGTTGGGCAGCCGGCCCTTGTGGTAGATGCCTCCGATCCGACCTCCCTGGATCAGGGCGGCGGCGTTGTGGACGCGTACGTGGCCGGCATCGTCGGGAGGCAGCGCAGACCGATCGACGAATCCGACCACGGTGGTGACATCGCCGGCGGCCCGTGCCAGCCGGTGGAGCGCCTCGATGTTGGCGTCCACGAACGCCGTCCGCAGCACGAGGTCCTCGGGCGGATAGCCGGTGATGGCCAGCTCCGGGAGCAACAACACGTCGGCCTGGCACTCCTCGGCCCACTCCATGGCTTCGGTGATCCGGGCCAGATTGCCCTCTATGTCCCCGACGACGAGATCGATCTGGGCGCAGGCGACTCGCAGGAAGTCCATGAGCGTCAGGCTAGGCGGCAGCCGACCCCGACCTACGGCAGCTCATGTCGACACCGGTTCCGCCAGCGACTCCACCCATCCTCGGGCGGTGCCGCCGGGCCAGCGCGCCACGACCTCGGCCCCCGGCACCGCCTGGCGGTGCAACAGGGCGAGGGCGACCGTTCCGTCGGGAACCGGGGCCACGGTCCCCAGGCTGCCCGCCTCCGCCTCTCCGAGAAACACCTCGGCGCCGTCGGGAACCTGAGCCGCCGGGAAATCGATCCGACGCAGATGACGGTTGACATGGCCGCGGCTGTCGATTCGAGCCACCAGTTCCTGGCCGAGGTAGCAGCCCTTGGTGAAGGACACCGCTTCAGCCACCAGCCCGGTCTCATGGGGGATGGTGTCCTCGCCCACATCCCTCCCGAACTTGGGCTCACCGGCCACGATCCGGTGGGCGGCCACCTGTTCGGCGGTGAGCCAAGGCCCGCGCGCCCCTGCCATCGCCCTATGGGGTGCGGTCCCGGGTAGCGTGATCACGGGCCCTTCGGCTGCGAGTTCCCAATGGGGCCGGTCGTCTTCCCCTCTGCCCCAGAATGTGTCCAGGGTCTCGCCCGGTTCCACCCGGGCATCGGTCCGGAACAGGAACCTGCGCAGGGCGTCGACGACCACCGGGGCTCGGTCGAGCTCGCAGAGGAGGCCGGCCCCGGACTCGGCTCGCAGCACCCAGACGATGGCCCGCAGCTTGCCGCGGGGTTCCAGCAGGAAGGACCTGGCCACCGCACCCGGAGCCGACCCGGCCACGTCGGCGGAGAGCTGGCCATCGAGAAAGGCGACCGCCTCGGGGCCTTCAACCCAGACCACCTGGTGCGTGCTGGCCGACCACCCCGAAGCGAGCGGAACCGGCAAGGGTCGCCGGTCGCTCACACGTTCCACAGGAATTCGGGAAGAACCTGCTGAAACCACCGATTGAGGGCCACCAGGCGCCCGGTCACCATCAGCACCCCGAACCCTGCGAGGAGGGTGCCCGAGGCGAAGGTGATCGCCTTGAAGTGCCGCTTGAACCAGCCGAAGGCCGAGTAGGCCCGGGTGATCGCCAGCGAGGCGATGAGGAACGGGATGCCCAGCCCCATCGAGTACACGAAGAGCAGCACCATCCCCTGTCCGACCGTCTCCTGAGTACCGGCCACTGTGAGGATCGCCGCCAGGGTCGGCCCGATGCATGGGGTCCAGGCGAACCCGAACGCGACACCCATGACCGGCGCCGCCCACGGGCCCAGCCGGGAAGGGCGTACCTCGACCCGGCGCTCACGCATGAACGGCAGGAGCAGCCGTGGGTTCCACAGCGCCGAGAAGGCGATGAACACCCCGAAGACGATCACCAGCCACCCGGCGATCGTGGTGATCGTCCCCTGGTTGCGCAACAAGGTGCGGCCCACCGTCGTGGCGGTGGCGCCAAGCGCCACGAACACGGCGGTGAACCCTCCGACGAACAGGGCCGTGGAACCGAGCATTCGACGGGTCGATGCCTTCCCCTCGGCGAGGTCGGCGGCGGTGTAGCCGGACATCATCGACAGGTAGCCGGGGAGAAGCGGCAGGACACAGGGCGACAGGAAGGAGAGCGCGCCGAAGACGAAGGCGGCGATGACGTTGACGCTGGCGACTTCCATTACGGCTCCGGTCGACTCCCTGCTCAACGGTACCGGGGGCGCCGGTGTTCCCGGTAACCTCGCCGAACGTGCCCAACATCGACGACTGGAGTTCCCTGCAGGTTCGCGCCGGCACCGTGCTGCGCGCCGAGCCGAACGACGGCGCCCGTCAACCCGCCTACCGGCTCTGGATCGATTTCGGCCCCGATGGTGTCCTGCAGTCGTCGGCGAAGATCACCGACCGATACACCGCCGAAGAGCTGGTCGGGCGCCAGATCGTGGCCGTGACCGGCTTCGAGCCGATGCGGGTTGCGGGTTTTCGATCCGACGTCCTGGTCCTCGGAGCGCTCACCTCCGAAGGGGTCGTCCTGCTGCGGCCGGACCACCCCGTCGCTCCCGGCGCCGAGGTGGCTTGACCCGAGTGGCGGGCAGCCGCCTGCCTCGGTTCGGCCCGGGAGACCTGGGAGCTGTGGTGTTGCTGGCGGTGGTGGCCCTTGCCCAGGGCTGGTCCGGGGCGGTGCTCACGCACGTGCTCCCGTTTCTCCAGGCGGATTACGACCTGACCGACGCCAGGGTGTTCGACCTCATGACCGTGGTGCGGGCGGCCTCCCTTGGCGCCCTTGCCTTCTCCTGGTGGGGAGACAACCGGGGACGGCGCCTCCCACTGCTCGCCGCCTTCGCCCTGTTGCCACTGGCCAACCTGGCCTCGGCCTTCGCCACCGGCCCGGGCGCCCTCGCCGTTCTCCAGTCGGTGGCACGCCTGGCGACGATCGCCGTCTCCGGGCTGGCCCTGGTGGTGCTCGCCGAACAGGTGCGGCCGGCGGTGAGGGCCCATGCCACGGCCATCTACGTGCTGTTCGGCGCCATCGGGACCGGACTCGGCTTGCTGTTGAGGCCGCTCGGCGCGGAGGGTGACGGGTGGAGGCTGCTCTTCGCACTCTCGGCGCTTCCCCTGGTTGCCCTGCCGATGCTGCTCAAGCGCCTCCGAGAGCCCGAGTTGTTCGTTCGCCCCAAGACGAGGCCGCCTCTGACGGCGGTGCTGCGCTCGATCCACGCCCGCCGCTTCTGGCCGATGGCCGCCTTGTCGTTCGCCGTCTCCGCCTACACGACCCCGGCAGCCAACCTGGCACTGGTGCGCCTGGAGGGTGCCCTCGCCTGGTCGCCAGGTTCGGCGTCCCTGCTGGTCGCCGCCGCCTCGGCTCCCGGGGTCCTCGCCGGCCTGGCGATCGGGGGGCGGATGGCCGACGCCCTGGGCCGACGCCCCACCGAAGCCCTGGCCATAGCCACCGGGGTCGGCGGCGGCCTCGCCTTCTACCTGATCGACGGCGGGTGGCCGCTGGCTGCCGGAATACTGCTCTCCAATCTGGGAGCGTTCGCTTTCGCCCCCGCCTTCGCCGCCCACCGCGCCGAGCTCTTCCCCACCGAGTTGCGCGCCACCGCCTCGGCGTGGATCGTCAACGCCTCCATCGTCGGAGGGATCGCCGGATTCGCCGCCGGGAGGTTCGTGGTCGATGCCTGGGGGATCGACCGGACCGTGTCGGCGCTCGGGCTGATGCTGCTGGGCGCCACGGCGCTGCTGCTGGCCCTCCCTGAGACCAAGGGGATCAGCCTGGGACCGAGTGCAGCGGACCACCCGGAGCCCACCTCCGCCACGCCAGAGTGAGCGCACGAACCCCGAGCAGAACCATCACCCCCCACCACACGCCCGGCAGGCCCCAACCCATTGGTATCACGAGCAGGAAGAAGGCCGCCCCCGCCGCCGCCGCCCCGACCATGGCCAGGGCCAGGTACCTGAAGTCTCCCACACCGATGAACACGCCGTCCCAGGCGAAGACGACCGCTCCCAGGGGCTGCATCACGATGAGGATCCACAGCGATCCGGATATCGCTTCCTCAACTGCCGGGTCGGAGCCAAACCAGGCGGGGATGAACGGCGAGAGCGCGGCCAGGACCAGCGCCGTCAGCATCCCGAACCCGAGGCCGAGCACGAGTACCCGATCGGCCACCACCACCGCCTCCCCCCGACGGCCCCCTCCGATCATCCTTCCGATCAGTGCCTGGGCGGCGATGGCCAGGGCGTCGAGCGTGAGGGCGGTGAGGAGGAACACCTGCGAGAGCACCTGGTGGGCGGCGACGGCGACCTCGGAGATCCGAGCCGCCACCGCAGTCGCCATGGTGAAGGCGCCCATGACCGCCGTCACCCGGATGGCGAGATCACGACTCACGGAGAGGAAGAACCGCACCTCGCCGGCGACCGGGCTCGCCCCCACCAGCCCGAATCGCTCTCGGCTCCGCAGCAGGAGGACCGCGAAGGCTGCAGCCCCGACGTACTGGGCGACGACCGTCGCCCAGGCGGCCCCGGCCACGCCCCAGCCGAGGCCGAAGATGAGTATCGGATCGAGGACCAGGTTGACGGCATTGATGCCGAGGGTCACGACGAACGGCGTACGGGTGTCCTGATAGCCGCGGTACGCCCCATGTGCGGCGCGCACCAGGAGCACGGCCGGTGCGGCCAGCGCCCGGATGCCCACATAGGTGATCGCCGCCGACGCCACCTCTCCCTGGCCACCCAGCAACCCGACCAGGGATGCGCCGGCAACCAGGAGCACTCCGGTGAGCACCACGCCGGACCCGCCGGCGATGAGGAATGCGGTGACCGCCGAGCGACCGGCGGCGGCGAGGTCTCCTGCGCCGACGGCCTTGGCCACGAGAGCGGTGGTGCCGTACTCGAGGAAGTCGAATACGAAGAAGGCGACAGCAAACAGTGCCGCCGCCACACCCAGGCCGGCAAGCGCTTCGGTGCCTACCCGGGCGACGAACCCGGTGTCCACCAGGCTGAGCAGCGGGTCGGCCACCAGCGACCCGAGAGCAGGGAGAGCGAGGCCGGCGATCTCCCTGTCGTACCTCGAGCCGCCCAAGGTCACCCCGGACCCGGGGTCTTGTCCGGGAACGGACAGAGGTCTGCCAGGTCGCACTCCCAGCATCTCGGGCGCTTGGCATCGCAGGTGTCCCGGCCGAACTGGATGAAGCGCATGGAGACCCCCACCCAGACCGACCGGGGGAAGAGATCCTTGAGATCCGACTCCACCTTGGCGGGGTCGGTGGCAGCGGTCAGGCCAAGGCGTCGCGACACCCGCCCGACGTGGGTGTCGACGGCGATGGCCGGTTTCCCCCAGGCCTCGGCGAGCACCACGCTGGCGGTCTTGCGCCCGACTCCCTTCAGCGACACCAGGCTCTCCATGTCGTCGGGAACCTCTCCGCCGAATCGATCCACGAGTTCGGAGCAGAGTTCGATGACGGCACGAGTCTTCTGCCGGTAGTAGCCGGTGGGCCTCACCACACCTTCGACCTCCTCGGGGTCGGCGGCCGCCAGATCCTCCGGGGAGGGCCAGCGGGCGAACAGGACCGGAGTGACTCGGTTCACCGTGTCGTCGGTGGTCTGGGCGCTCAGGACCGTCGCCACTAGCAGCTGCCATGGGCTGCCGTGGCGCAAGGCGGTCTCTATCTCCGGGTATCGGCGCCGCAGTCGCCGCAGCACGGTGCGGGCGCGTCTGCCGACCGCCTCCCGATCTTCGGGGGATGGTTGCATCGGCTGGGGATGCTAGGCGGCGAAGCGGGTGCCACCGGCCCCCGGATCGGGGCCACTAACCTGCCGATCCCAACCCCCTCGCCCCCCTTGACCCAACGACCTCAGGCTCCATCGCTCGCCTTTCACGCCTCGCGCATCGTCATAGATGCCGGCGTCCTCATGGTCCTCGGAGCCATGAGCCTTCCCTTCGTCCGCTCGCCGGCAGGCGATCGCTCCGCCATCGAACTGGACGCTCTCCCGACCCTGTTGCTGGTGCTTCCGATCTTCGCCGTGACCATGATCCCCGACCACGCACGGCCCCTTCCGAGGCCGATCGGCTGGGGCGCACTCGTCCTGGCACTGGCCGCACTCCCCTACTCCCTGGTGAAGTACCTCGACTCGGCGGTCCTGGCCGACACCCTCGATGGCAGCCTCGGACTGGGAGCTCGCCTCCTCGTGTTCGGCGCACTGGTGACCGTCGTCGGGGTGGCGATAGGCCTCACCCGGACCTGGCTGGGTCTCCCCACCGCAGGCTCCGTCACCCGCAATCCCTCGGTGGCGCGCCCCCGGCGCGCCCCGGCGGCGCCGGTGCCGGCGAAGCAGGGCTCCGTCGAACAACCCGCCCAACCCCGACCACGTTCGCCCGAACGCCCGCTCGCAGACGTGAATCCGTTCGAGGCCCCTCTGTTCGACACGCTCGAGATCCCCGACCTGAGCGGGCCACCGAAGACGGCCGGTAGCCCGGCACCGCCACCAGACGAGCCCGGGAGAGTCTTCGACATCGAAGCCGCCGACCCACCCGACGACCGCCATCCCGGTCACGGAGCCGATGGCTCCGGGTCGGAGACGCCTACAGCGTGAAGGGGATGCCGAAGGCGATGTAGAGCAGGCCGGCGACGACCTGCCAGAAAGCTGCCGGGTTGGGCGGCGGTCGCAGGCCCTTGCGCAGCCGCTCCCGTGGGTCGCGTGGCCGCCTCCCCTCACCCTCCCCCGACATTCCGTTCTCGTCCGACGGCCGCCCGCCGAACATCGACCCGAACGCCCCAACGGCGATGTTCCCGTATCCACCGCCACGCGCCCCGCCGGTGAGCAGCAGGGTGGTACCGGTGAATATCGCCGTGTAGCCGATGGCGTGTTCCAGTCGGGCGCTGCTGAAGGCGAACACGGCAAGGCCCACCACGACTATCCCGATGAGCCCGATCCCGAAGAGGCGCAGGTATGCGGGGAACCTCTCGCCAAGTGGAGGTGCGACCATCTCCCCGGTCCTCTGGTCCCAGCGGCGGCGATCGAGAAAGCGCTCCGGTCGCGGTGTCGGCATCAGGCGAGCGTAGAAGGAGCCGAGCGATGTCGACGCCTCTGCATGCCCGACCGGCATCTTCAGACTCCGCACGTATCCTGGGGCGATGCGCAGACCCGCAGTCGCCGTCGCGGCCCTCGGGCTCGCCTCCTTCCTCTTCGGTGCCACCTTCGTGATGGTCAAGGACGCCATCACGGTGCTGCCCCCACTCGGCTTCGTCGGGTGGCGGTTCAGCCTCGGAGCCGCCGCCCTGCTCGCAATCTCGCGCCCCAGGCGGCGTACCACGGTGCGCCACGGTGTCGTGGCGGGACTGCTGCTCTTCGCCGGGTACGCCTTTCAGACCAGAGGCCTGGTGGATACCACCGCTTCGGCTTCGGGCCTGATCACCGGGCTGTACGTGGTGTTCACCCCGCTGCTGGCGGCCGCCGTCGCTCGCCGCCGTCCCCGGCTGGGGGTGATGGCCGGTGCGCTGGTGGCGTTCGCCGGGCTGGTCGCCCTCACCTCGTCCGAGGGCCTCCGAGCCAGGCCGGGCGACCTGTGGACCCTGGGAGCCGCCATCGCCTTCGCCGGGCACATCGTCTATCTCTCCCGGGTGGCGAGACATCATCCGGTGATCGCCTTCACCGGGGTACAGCTCGCCGTGGTGGCCTTCCTCGGCTTGACCGGCTCCCTCATCCTCGAGGAGTTCGCCGTGCCAGGCGGAGCGAGCGTCACCGCCCTTCTGGTGACCGGGTTGGCGGTCAGCGGAGGAGCCTTCCTGCTGCAGGTGTGGAGCCAGACGGTGATCGGCGCCGCTCGAACCGCTCTGGTACTCGCCCTGGAACCGGTGTTCGCCGCCGTGGCCGGTGCCGTCATCCTCGGCGAGAGGCTGGGGACGGGAGGCATCCTCGGAGGACTGCTCATCCTGATCGGAATCCACGTGGTGCTGGCGGCGACGGGTGACGAGGACGACCTACCCGCGGCCGAGGCCGTCTCTGCCGCCCACTGAGCGGTCGAGCGCATCCCTGTCCCGTCGCCGTTCCAGGGTCTGCTGCACCTGACGGGCGGCGCGCAGTGCCAGCACCAGCAAGAGGAGTATCAGTGCGAGGATGGCGAGCAACTCGGGGCCATCGAAGTAGGAGGTGCGACAGTCCGAGAGGCCGCCCCCTGAGCAGATCCCCAACCCGTCGCCACCACCGGCGAGGTCGAGCAGGACGATCATGGGAAGCACCGCCACGGCGATGATGGCGGCGATGAGTCCGGCGACGAAGAGGCGAATCGGGGTCATCGTCTCCTTCACGCTAGACGGCATGCCGCCATGGGCCTTGCCGCCGGGCATCCGCACCGTCTACCGTCGCCGGTCGTGACCCCCAGCGAGCCGAACCCCCGGCCCACCACCCCGCTGCTGCACCATCGCGAGGATTTCGCCGGCGCCGAGGAGAGGGTTCTCCGGCGCTTCTTCACCAACACCACCGAGCCGGTGTTCGCCCTCATCAACCTCCCCGAGGTCGTGAAGGGAGCGCTGTTCGCCCGCTACAGCCGGTCCCCCAAGTCGCTGCGCCGACTCTTCCTCGACGAGTTCTACGAGGCGCCCGAGGCAGGCGTGGCGGCCATCGCCGAGAGCATCGACGAGGAAGACGCCTCGGTGCGTACGCGGCGCGCCGAGGAGCTGTACGGGCGGATGTTCACCGACTACGGCGACGACTCCGTGGCGCAGCTCGGTGGCATGCACCTGGCCTGCGAACAGGCCTCCAACGTGTTGACCAAGGTCCTGGAGTGGGGCCGCCTGGCCGCCTACCTGGAACAGAGCACCCGCTACATGTTCTATGACAAGCACCTGGGTGGCCGCTATCGCTACACGGTCCCACCGGAACTTCTCGGCCATCCGCTCGAGACCGAGTTCCGACGGGTCATGGACGGCCTGTTCACCACCTACTCGGGACTCACCGAGAGGCTGACCCGCTATTACGAGACCCTGCACCCCAAGGCCGATGGCGACTCCGACTTCGTGTACCGGAGCACGATCCGGGCGCGGGTCTGTGACGACCTGCGCGGCCTGCTACCGGCGGCCACCATCTCGAACGTGGGGATCTACGCCTCGGGGCAGGCATACGAGATGCTGCTGGTCAGGATGAACGCTCACCCGCTCGCCGAGGCGCGCGCCTACGCCGCCATGATGCTGGCCGAGCTGCGCAAGGTGGCGCCCGCCTTCTTGCGGCGGGTCGACATCCCCGACCGGGGTGGCGACTGGTCGCGATTCCTGGCAGAGACCGCCGCCGGGGTGGCGAGGTCGGCCGAGGCCGTAATCGACCACGAGCCTCGGAGCCGGCCCGAGGTGGTCCTGGTCGACTGGGATCGGGATGCCGAGAGCAGGGTGGCGGCGGCCGCCCTGTACTCGGTCACAGATCTCCCCGCCGACGATCTGCGGCGAGCCGTCGACGCAATGGATGAGGCGACGCGAGCAGCGATCGTGGCCGCCTATGTGGGGGATCGCCGCAACCGGCGCCACAAGCCTGGCCGCGCCATGGAGGCTCCGACCTACAAGTTCGACATCCTCTGCGACTACGGCATCTTCCGGGACCTGCAGCGCCACCGTCTCCTCACCCTGGAGTGGCAGCGACTGGGCACCCTTCACGGGTTCGTCACGCCGGAGTCCGTCATCGACATCGGTGCCCAAGGCTCCTGGCATGCCGCAATGAAGGAGGCGGGCGATCTGCACCGGCTGCTGGCCGATTCGCTGGGACCCGACACCGCCCAGTACGCCGTTCCCTTCGCCTATCGGATCCGCTTCTACATGCAGATGAACGCCCGCGAGGCATTCCATCTCATCGAGCTGCGCACTGCCCAAGGTGGCCACCCCGACTATCGGCGGGTGTGTGCCGAGATGCATCGCCTGATCCGCGACCAGGCCGGGCACCGGCTCATCGCCGACGCCATGAAGTTCGTGGACCACGGAGAGCACAGCCTGGGCCGCCTCGAGGCGGAGCGGCGCGCAGCGGCTCGCCGCGCCGCCGTCGGAGTCGCCGATCCCGGTGTCTAGGTGCTCAGCGGTAGCCGCAGCACCAGGTAGCCGCCTTCCACCGAGGCCTCGGCATCGGCCACGAGGCTGTAGTCCAGGTAGTCGTCCTGGGCGGCGGCGAGAAAGGCCCGGCGGGCCTCTCCCTCCAGAGGGGGAACTCCCCGCTCCTTGACGGCAACGGCGCGGCGGCGGAACCGCTCCCGGAACCGATCGACATCGAACTCGGCCAACTCATCCTCCACTCGGGGCACCCAGGCTAGGCGCGTATCCGCCTAGCCTCGGAATGTGCTCGACCGGCGTCTACTCATCGTCACCGGGAAGGGAGGGACCGGCCGCTCCGCCATCACCGCCGCCATCGCCATCGCTGGTGGCCGCCAGGGACGGCGGGTACTCACCCTTGCTGTCGACTCCGGCGTCGGGCTGGCGCACCATCTCGGCAGCGAAGGCATCGGCCCCGATCCACAGCGCATCGGTCACGTTGCCGTAGCCAGGGTCGACCCGGCCCGGGCACTCGATCAGTACCTGCGGCTCCGCACCCGGCTGCCCGCCGCGGGGAGCGCCGCTCGGGTCTTCTCGGCCCTGGCCGACGCCGTGCCCGGCGTGCGCGACACCCTGGTCCTGGGCAAGATCGTCTACGAGGCCACCCGGCCCCACTGGGATCTTGTGGTGGTGGATGCCGATCCGACCGGGCGCATCCTGTCGCGACTGCGCGCCGGGGCCACGGTACGCCGTCTGGTCTCACGAGGGCCGGTGCGGGAGGAAGCCGAGTGGTTGGAACGAGTGCTGGCCGACCCCAGCCACACGGCGGCGGTGCTGGTGGCGACTCCTGAGGATCTGCCGGTGCGCGAAGCGAACGAGTTCCGAGATGCCATCGACACCGAACCGCTGGTCGCCATCGGCGAGGTCGTCGCCAATCGTGTGCTCCCCGATCCAGACTTCACCGCAGCGCAGGCGCGAGCCGCCACGGGCTCGGCGGGGGCGATGGCGACCCTCCACCTCGGCCTACACCGGTCCCAGCGGGCGCCGCTTCGAGCACTTCGGGCCCGCCGGCATCTGCCCTTCCTCTTCGGCCTGCACACGCCGGCCGAGGTGGCGGAGAGCCTCGCCGACCTGGTCGAGCAGCCATGACTGCGGTGACCCTGGTCATGGGTGCCGGTGGCGTCGGCAAGACGACCGTGGCCGCCGGCCTCGCCGCCCTGGCCTCCCGAAGAGGGCGCCAGACCCTGGTGATCACCGTCGATCCTGCACGCCGCCTCGCTGACGCACTCGGCGCCCCGGCTGGAGACACACCCACACCCGTCCCCGGAATGCCTCGACTACACGCATCGATGGTGGACGCAGCCGCATCCTGGGAGGCCACCGTGCGCCAGCATGCAGATCCGGCTACGGCCGAGCGGCTGCTGTCCAACCCCTTCTTTCGCGCCGTTGCCGACCGGTTCCCGGCGGGCCAGTCCTACGCGGCAGCCGAAGAGGTGACCCGGCACACAGCCTCCGGAGACTTCGAGGTGATCGTCGTCGACACGCCACCCTCCGAGGGCGGCCTCGAGTTCCTCTCCGCACCCGAGAGCATGCGCAGCCTGGTGGCAGGGCGAGCGCTGCGGCTGCTCACCGGTGCCAGGATCCCCGGACGCCGGCTGTTCTACTCGGTCACTACCCGGCCCGCCCTCCGCATCGCCGACTCGATCCTCGGCGGACGCCTCCTCGAGGATGTGGCCGAGTTCCTCATCGACCTGAGCACCATCTACGGAGGGGTCGCCCGGCGCTCCCGAGAGGTGGAAGAGGTTCTGCGTGCGGCCTCTCCCGTGGCGGTGGCCACACCCGAGACCCACGCCGTTCACGAGGTGGAACGCATGCTGGGTCACACCGGATGGCCGGTGCCACCCGTCGTGGTGCTCAACAGGATGCTCCCTGCCGACTGGGCGAAGGCCGGAGCCGGCAGCGGACCGCTGGCCATCAACGTGAGCCGCTGGCGTGCCGAGGCCCGTCGCCACGAGTCCTTGCGTCGCGCCCTGGCGGCCACGACCGGAGCGGAGCCGGCGGTGCTCCCCTGGTTGGCCACTCCCCCCGATACCCCGGATGCGCTCGCCGACATGATCGAGGCGGCAGGACTGCAGGTGGCCTAGTCCGGCTTCAGGCGAGAACGGAGTCGGCCCCCAGGAGAGACCGCAGGTCTGCGTAGAGGGCGGCCCGAGGCTCCACGGTGTGCCCCTCGCCGAGCCGGACGACGGTGACCCCCGAATCGCCCTGTAGATGGGCGTACACCGGCACCGTACCGGGGTGGTCGGCGAGGATCACCCGCAGTCTGTGGACGACCTCCGGCGACATCGCCGACGCCCTCATCCGCAACCGCACCGCCTCTTCCGCCTCCAGGACCGGCTCGGACACCTCGAGGGCGACCAGTTTCACATCGTCGCCCTTCTGGTCGACCCGGGCCTTCACCACCACGACGGCGTCATCACGCACCATCGGGCCGCTCTCCACGACCACGCGCGGGAAACACACGACTTCGGCCGACGCCTCCAGATCCTCCAACTGGAAGAAGATCATGGCCTCGCCCGCCTTGGTGTACCTCCGGGTGATCGAGGTGACGATGCCGCCCACCGTGACCACTGTGCCATCGGCGAGGTCTGCCACCGTGGAGAGCGGGTTGCGGGCGAGGGCACGGAGCTTGGACTCGACTCCGAGGAGCGGATGGTCCGACACATAGAGCCCGAGCATCTCCTTCTCGAAGGCGAGCCTGAGCTTCTTGTCCCACTCGACGTTCGGAATCTCCACCACCCCGCGCTGCACGGCCGACTCGTCGCCTCCAAAGAGGGAGTACTGCCCCATGTCCTCGGCGCGTCGGCGCCCGACCACGGCGTCGATCATCTGCTCCGCCACCAGGAGCAGGCCCTGGCGGGGCACACCGGTGCTGTCGAACGCCCCCGCCTTTATCAGGGACTCGATGGTGCGCTTGTTCAACACGGAGACGTCGACACGATCGATGAACTCCTGGAATGTGGCGAACGGCCCGTTCTTGACGCGCTCCTGGACGATCAGATCCACGACACCCTCGCCGACGTTTCTCACCGCCGAGAGCCCGAAGGTGATCGCGGCGTCGGCCGCCACGAAGTCGGAGGCGGATGCGTTGACGTCGGGAACCCTCACCGGTATCCCCATCGTCCGGCACTCGTTCAGGTAGACGGCAGTCCGATCCTTGTCACGCTTCGACGAGGTGAGGAGCGCCGCCATGTACTCGGCCGGATGGTGGGCCTTGAGCCAGGCCGTCTGGTACGCCACCAGGGCGTAACCGGCGGCGTGGGGCTTGTTGAACCCGTACCCGGCGAAGTGAGAGATCAGATCGAAGAGGCTCTTTCCCAGTGCGGGCGGATGACCCTTGGCCACACATCCGTCGACGAACTTCTGCTCCTGCTCCGCCATGACCGAAGGGATCTTCTTCCCCATGGCCTTGCGCAGTTGATCCGCTTCGGCCATGGAGAAGCCGGCCATCACCTGCGCCGCCTCCATCACCTGCTCCTGGTAGACGATGATGCCGTAGGTCTCGTCGAGGACCGGCTCGAGGGCGGGATGCGGGTACTCGACCGGAGCCCGACCGTTCTTTCGGTCGGCGTACATGTTGTGGGTACCAGCGCCCAATGGCCCCGGCCGGTAGAGCGAGATCAGGGCCATGAGGTCCTGGAAACGGTCGGGTCGAAGGCTTCGCATCAGGGTCTTCATCCCGGCGCCCTCGAGCTGGAACACCCCGGTGGCGTCCCCCCGCCCGAGCATCTCGTAGACCATCGGGTCGTCCAGCGGCACGCCATCGATGTCGAGCCGGGTGCCGGTGTTCTCCTCGACCAGCTCCAGACATCGCTCGATGGTGGTGAGGTTGCGCAGGCCGAGGAAGTCCATCTTCAGCAGGCCGAGCTTCTCGATGGCGTGCATCTCGAACTGGGTGACGACCTCGGCGTCGTCCCCCTTCCGCTGGATGGGGACGATCGAGGTGAGCGGCTCCGGCGAGATGACCACGGCGGCGGCGTGGATCGAGTCCTGGCGGCGCAGTCCTTCGAGCCCGCGCGCGGTGTCGATGATCCGACGCGCATCCGGATCGGCCTGGTAGAGGTCCCGCAGCCCAGAGGCATTGGAGTAGTACTCGCGGACCGCTCCATCGGCTTCGGGGCCTGGGGGCTGCAGGCACTGGTCCAGCGTGGCGTCGCGCCCCAGTATCGAGGGCGGCATCGCCTTGGCGACACGGTCGCCGAGGGCGTACTGATAGCCGAGGACTCGTGCGGAGTCGCGCAGGGCCTGGCGACCCTTGATCGTGGAGAAGGTGATGATCTGGGCCACACGATCGGATCCGTATCGCTCGGAGGCGTAACGGATCATCTCTCCCCGATACCGCTCGTCGAAGTCCATGTCGATGTCGGGCATCTCGCGGCGACCCGGATTGAGGAACCGTTCGAAGATCAGGCCGTGCTCCAGAGGGTCGATCGCCGTGATGCGGAGGCAGTAGGAGACGATGGACCCGCCTGCGGAGCCGCGCGCCGGTCCGGTCCGGATCCCGTTCTCCCTGGCGTGCCGGATGAGATCCCAGACGATGAGGAAGTACGCCGGGAACCCCATCTCCTCGATCACCCGGAGCTCGTACTCGATGCGTTGCACCACGACGTCCGAGAGGTCGGCGCCGTAGCGGGCATGCGCCCCCTCCATCGTCAGGCGCCGCAGCAGCCCGGCCTCGGTCTCGCCCTCGGCGACAGGGAACTGCGGCAGCAGGATCCGGCCGAACTCCATCTTCACATCGGCGCGCTCCGCCACCAGCAGGGTGTTGTCACACGCGGCCGGGAACTCCTCGTCGGGGAAGAGCGCCCGCATCTGGGCTGCGGACTTCACGTGATACCCAGAGCCCTGGAAGGCGAACCGCTTCGGATCCGACATCTCCGAGCCGGTCTGAATGCACAGCAGTGCGTCATGGGCCTCGGCTTCTGACTCGTGCGTGTAGTGGCAGTCGTTGGTGGCGAGCAACGGGATGCCGACCTGGTGCGAGATCGCCAGCAGGTCGGGAAGGACACGCCGTTGTGCCTCCACTCCGTGATCCATGATCTCGACGAAGAAGTTCTCGCGGCCGAAGATGTCCTGATACATCCCGGCGACCCGCTTCGCCTCTTCGAAGTCGCGCTCCCCTCCCCGGTTCCCCTCCTCACCGGAGGCGTCCGGGGCCAGCAGCTGCGGAACGTGACCGCCGAGACATCCCGTGGTGCCGATCAGTCCGGCCGAGTGGCGCGCCAGCAGTTCGAGGTCCATTCGAGGCTTGTAGTAGAAGCCCTCCAGGTAGGCGGCACTCGCCAGGTGGATCAGGTTGGAGTATCCCTCCTGGGTCACCGCCAGCAGGGTGATGTGGTACTTGACCTCATCGCGCCGGGAGGGCCGGTCGAACCGGGAGCCCGGGGTGAGGTACCCCTCCATGCCGATGATCGGCTTGATCCCCGCAGCCACCGCCTGCGAGTAGAAGTCGATCGCTCCGTACAAGACGCCGTGATCGGTGATCGCCACAGCCGGCTGGCCGTCGGCGGCGGCGGCCGACACGACGTCTCCCACCCGGGCGGCTCCGTCGAGCATCGAGTACTCGGTGTGGAGGTGGAGGTGGGCGAAGCTGCGATCCGACACGGGCTCCTCGAAGTGAATTACAGGCGTGTGAGTGGCGACGATACCAGCAGGCCACCTGCCCGCGAGGAGGCGCCGGGGGCGGTCGTAGACTCGGCTCCAGCTATCGGGAGCAACATGGGACCAGGGTACGACGGAAGCCTGTTCATCCTCGCCTTCGACCATCGCGGAAGCTTCAAGTCCAAGATGTTCGGGATCTCGAACGAGACCGACGACGACCGACGACGGCTCCAGGCGGCCAAGCGGCTGGTGTGGCAAGGGTTCCTCGCCGCCGCCGACATCGGACTGCCAGAAGGGGCCGGCATCCTCGTCGACGAGGAGATGGGGGCCCCGGTCGCCAGGGAAGCGAAGGAGCGCGGGGTCATCCTCAGCATGCCCGTGGAGATGTCAGGTCAGGACGTCTTCGACTTCGAGTACGGCGACGATTTCGACACCCACATCGAGGCCTTCGGTCCCGACTTCTCCAAGGTGCTCGTGCGGTGGAATCCGGACGACCCGGCCGAAACCCGCGACCTGCAGGGTGAGCGTCTGGCTCGGCTCGGACGCTGGCTCGCTTCGACGGGCCGACGTTTCCTGTTCGAGCTCCTGGTGCCGGCATCCGCCGGGCAGCTTGCAGCGGTCGGCGGTGATCAGGGCCGGTACGACACCGAGATTCGCCCCGGCCTCATGCTGGAGACGATCGCCGACATCCGGGAACGGGGCATCGAGCCAGACGTGTGGAAGATCGAAGGCATCGACGACCAGGACGACTGTCGGCGTGTGGCCGAACTGATCACGGCGGACGGAAGGGATCGGGTGATGGCGGTGGTCCTGGGGCGCGGTGCCGACGACCAGCGCGTGGAGCACTGGCTTCGCGCCGGCGCTCCGGTACCGGGGTACGCCGGGTTCGCCATCGGACGCTCGATATGGTGGGATGCGGTCGCGGCCTGGCGCGATGGCGAGGCGTCCGAATCCGAAGCGGCGGAGACCATCGCCTCCCAGTACCTGAGGTTCATCACCGTCTACCTGCAGGCTTGAAGCCGTGACCATCGGAATCCTCACCGCCGGAGGGGACTGCCCCGGTCTCAATGCGGTCATTCGGGCTGTGGGCACCCGAGCCGCCCACAGCGACGCCGGACCGATCCTCGGATTCCGCAACGGATGGCAGGGCCTGGTGGAAGGAGATCTGCTCGAGCTCGATCGCGAGGCGGTGCGCGGGATCCTCGGTCGCGGAGGCACCATCCTGGGCACCTCGCGATACGACCCCTTCGTTCACGGGTCCGGCATCGACGAGGTCAGAGCCGGCTTCGAGCGGCACGGCCTCTCCGCCTTGGTGGTGGTCGGAGGCGATGGGACCATCCGCACCGCCCGCCTGCTCGACGACGCCGGGCTCCCGATCATCGCCGTACCCAAGACGATCGACAACGACATCCCGGCCACCGACGTCACCTTCGGGTTCGACACCGCCGTTCAGATAGCAACCGACGCCGTCGACCGCCTCACCACCACCGCTGAGGCACATCACCGGGTGATGCTGGTGGAGGTCATGGGAAGGACGAGGGGCTGGATCGCCCTGCATGCCGGCATGGCCTCGGGCGCCGATGTGATCCTCATTCCCGAGCATCCACTCCCCCTGCCCGAGGCCGCCGAGTACATCTCCACAAGGGACCGGACAGGGCACCACTACTCGGTGGTGGTGGTGGCCGAGGGGTATCCCAGCCCGATGGCGCGTCGGCTGCCGGTTGACGACTTCGGCTTCGAGCGTCTGGGCGGTGTCGCCTACGCCGTGGCGCCGGTTCTCGAAGACCTCACCGGCTTCGAGACGCGGGTCACGGTGCTCGGACACCTGCAACGGGGGGGCACACCGACCGCCTTCGATCGCGTGCTCGCCACCCGCCTCGGTGTCGCCGCCGCCGACCTGGCTCTCGCCGGCAGGCACGGCCTGATGGTGGCGGTCCGCGGAGAGGACATCGTCCCGGTGGCAATGTCCGAAGCCTGCATCGAACCGAAGGGGGTTCCTGCCGACCTGTACGACGTGGCCCGCACCATGTTCGGTTGACGGGGGTCGAAGCAAGTCACCCCGTGGTGCCGGGGCCGGAGCGAGCGGTGAGGACGGCCTCCGCCAGGTCCGGCGGCAGCGGCGAGGCCACATCGATCCTGTCCCCGCCGACCGGATGATCGAACGCCAGTCGCTGGGCGTGCAGGAACATCCTGGGGCTCCCGGTGGCGATGCCGTACACGCGGTCACCCGCCACCGGCAGACCGATCGACGCCAGATGAACCCGGATCTGATGGGTGCGCCCCGTCTCCAGCGTGAGGCGCAGCAGGGTCCAGTCGCCGAGGGCCTCCTCGACGCGATAGTGGGTCCTGGCGGGCCGACCGCCGAACGCCACTCGACGCCGTGTCGGGCGGCGCCGATCCCTGTCCAACGGCGCATCCACAGTGCCCGAAGGCGCCGGCGGGGTCCCCCGCACCAGGGCGAGGTACTCCCGGGTCACCTCGCGGCGCCGGACCATCTGGCGCAGCCCGGCGTGTGACGCCGCAGTGAGCGCCACCACCATCAGCCCCGAAGTCTCGCGATCCAGCCGGTGGACGATCCCCCACCTCCCCTCGTCGCCGACGCCTCGCACCTCGGGCCAGCGATGGAGGATGCCGGCGGCCAGGGTGGGCCCGGGGTCGCCTGCCCCTGGATGGACGACCACACCGGTCGGCTTGTCGATGACCGCCAGGTGTGCATCCTCGTACACCACGGCGAAGTCGACCGGGACCGGCGCCAACAGCTCCTCGGCCACCGCCGGTTCGAACTCGATCACCTCGCCCGGAGTCACGGGACGACGGAGGGTGTCGACCACGATCCCGTCGACGGCGACGCCTCCCCCTTCGATCAGGCGGCGCGCCGCCGCTCGACTCACTCCCCCGAGACGGCCGAGTGTTCGATCGAGCCTCTCGCCCCCGTAGTCGTCGGGGACGACGATCCTCATTTGCGGACAGCGGCGAGCACGATCAAGAGGCCGGCGCCGATCGTGATCGCCGAATCGGCCAGATTGAACGCCGGGAAGAAGGAGAAGTCGACGAAGTCGACCACGCCCCCGTCGAGCAGTCCTGGGCCGCCGAAGACCCGATCGGTGAGGTTTCCCAGAGCCCCCCCCATGACCAGGCCGAGGGCGACCGCTTCGGGCCGGGCCTCGATGCGACGCATCAGGACCATGACGAACCCGATGATCGCAAGCGCTGCCAAGGCGATCAAAGGCCCTGCTCCTTCGAGCAGGCTGAAGGCGGCTCCCGTGTTCTCCAGGTATCGCAGTTCGAGGAACCCGTCGATCAGGACGACCGGAGCGTCCTGCAGGGCCTCACTCGCCCACCACTTGGTGAGCTGGTCCAGGGTGAGGACGCCTGCTGCCGCTGCCGCCGAGAGATGCAGGGGCTTCAACGGCGCATCGAGGCGCACTTGACGCACAGCTTCGTGTACGGCAGAGCGTCGAGCCGAGCGACTGGAATCGAGGTGCCGCACTGATCGCAGTGTCCGTAGGTTCCGTCGGCGATGCGCCCCAAAGACTCTTCCACACTGAGCAGGATGTCCCGGGTGTTCTCCAGGATCGAGAGCTCCTTCTCCATCTCGAAGGCCAGAGAGCCGCCCTCCGCGGTGTTCGGGTCGGGGCTTCGGTCCGACGAGGTCTCGGTCAGGCGAACCTCTTCGCGCTCCTCCTCGATCTCGCGGATCACGTCGAGCAGCCGGACTCTCTCCTCTTCGAGACGCTTGCGGAAACGATCGGTGGTGGACTTGGCCAGGTCCCGGGCCATGAACAGGCTCCTGTAGAAGGCGGGCGACGATAGCACGGGGCCGGGTCAGTCCGGCGCCGACGCCGGCGGCGCCTCCATGGCGGCACGCGCCTCGGCGAGCGAGAGGCCCGAAACCAGAACCGTCTTGCGGCGACCGGATCGACCATGGATCACCTCGGCAGACCCGGCACCGAGGTGAGCGGCGACCAGCCGTCCGACCGCCCGATTCGCACGGCCGGCCTCCGGCGGGACCGCGGTGCGAACCCGGAGGGCGCCGCCGTGTTCGCCCACGACCTCGTCGCGCGATGCCCCCGGCACCACCCACACCTCCACCAACACCCCGTCGGGATGCGACCGCATCATCCGACCACACTAGGAGGCATCGATCCCGGCTCGCACTGCTATCTTGCCAACCGAAGCGCAGAAGGGGACGGGCCCACTCGGAGACGGGGCGAAGCGAGCCGGCAGAAGGTGCGAGGCCGGCGCCACCGACCGAAGGGGACATCACCCCGGAGCTGCGGGAAGAAACGGGAATCCGGAGTAGACCCCGCCGAGCTGGTCCCCCGATACGGGACCGACGAGGGGCCGCCCCTTGGGGACGGCAAGCCGGGTGGTACCGCGGGCCACGGCCCGTCCCGGCGGCACCATGCCGACCGAGGACGAGACAGGATGGACCACAACCGCCCCTTCGAGCGCATCCCACCGGAGGTCTCCTTTCCCGAACAGGAGCACTCCATCCTCGACCTGTGGGACTCCCTCGACGCCTTCTCCGAATCGGTCCGCTCGCGACCCGCCGACAAGGAGTTCACCTTCTACGACGGCCCGCCCTTCCCCACTGGGAGCCCCCACTACGGGAACCTGCTCGCCGGTGTCCTCAAGGACGTCGTACCCCGCTACTGGACGATGCGGGGACACCGCGTGGAGCGGCGTTTCGGTTGGGACACCCACGGACTCCCCATCGAGATGGAGGTGCAGAGGGAGCTGGGCCTCAACGGGCCGGAGGACATCAGACGTTACGGGATCGATCGCTTCAACGAGGCCTGCCGGGCGCGGGTCATGGCCAACACGGAGCCCTGGCAGGCGATCACGAGACGAATCGGCCGGTGGGTCGATTTCGAGAACGATTACAAGACCATGGACCCCGACTTCATGGAGTCGGTGTGGTGGGTCTTCCGCGGCCTCTGGGATCGCCAACTGGTGTACAAGGCCTTCAAGGTCCTCCCCTATTCGTTCGGAGCGGCGACGCCGTTGTCCAACTTCGAGGTCAACCTCGGTGGGTACCGGGACGTCGAAGACCCGTCGCTCACCATCCGCCTGGAAGTGACCGAGGGTCGGGGTCCGGTGGAGACGGGCGACTCGCTGCTGGTGTGGACGACCACTCCATGGACGATGCCTTCCAACCTCGGTGTCCAGGTCGGCCCCGAGATGGTCTACCGGCGGGTGGTGACGCCTCTCGGCGGACACTCCGGACCGTTCTGGGTTGCCGACGCCAGGGTGGCCGCCTACTGGCCGGATGGGGCCGAGACCTCGGCATCGGCGATCGGAGCCGACATGATCGGCACCCGCTACCGACCGGCCCTGGAGCACTTCGCCGCCCTCGCCGATGACGGCGCCTTCGTCGTCCTGCCCGGTCCCGACGTGAGCACCGAGGAGGGCACCGGCCTGGTGCACACCTCGCCGGCTCACGGCGAGGACGACTTCATGGCGTTCGAGGAGGCCGGACTGACCCGGCTGCTCGTGGACCCGATCGACGAGCAGGGTCGCTTCACCTCGGAGGTCCCGGAAGTGGCCGGCATGAACGTCAAGGACGCCGACCCGGTGCTGGTGCGTCTCCTCGATGGCCGCGGCGCCCTGGTGCTGGAGGAGAGGATCGTCCACTCCTACCCGTTCTGCTGGCGCACCGACACCCCGATCATCTACAAGGCGATCCCCACCTGGTTCGTCGCCGTGGAGAAGATCCGCCACCGCATGGCGGAGCTCAACGACTCGATCCACTGGGTGCCGGATCATGTCGGGAGCAAACGCTTCGGCAACTGGCTGGAAGGAGCGCGCGACTGGGCCATCAGCCGCAACCGCTTCTGGGGATCCTGCATCCCGGTGTGGGAGTGCGAGCACTGCGACCACGCCGAATGCGTCGGCAGCCTGGACCAACTCGAAGCGCTCTCCGGCGCCAGGCCCTCAGATCTGCACAAGCACGTGGTGGACGCCATCACTTTCCCGTGTGGGGCTTGCCCGGGGACGATGCGCCGCGTGCCCGAGGTCCTCGACGTCTGGTTCGAGTCGGGCGCCATGCCGTACGGACAGAGTCACTACCCCTTCGAGAACAAGGAGAGGTTCGAAGCCGGGTTCCCCGCCCACTTCATCGCCGAAGGGCTCGACCAGACACGGGGCTGGTTCTACACGCTGGTGGTGCACGCCACCGCCCTCTTCGACCAGATCCCGTTTCGCAACTGCGTGGTCAACGGCCTGATCCTCGCCGAGGACGGCCGCAAGATGTCGAAGAGCCTCAAGAACTACCCGGATCCGTTCGACCTGCTCGAGGCGACCGGCGCCGACGCCCTGCGGGCGTATCTGATCAACTCGCCTGTGGTGCGGGCCGAGCCGCTGCGTTTCTCCGAACGAGGGGTGCGCGAGGTGGTGCGCACCGTGATGCTCCCCTACTGGAACGCCTACTCGTTCTTCACCACATACGCAGCCGCCGAGTCACTGGGGGTCGCCGACCTTGTCGCCGCCCCATCGCCGGCCGACCGCCCCGAGATCGATCGCTGGATCCTCTCGGTCCTGCAGAGCCTGGTCAAGAGGGTCAACGAGAAGATGGAGGGCTACTACCTCTACGACGTGGTTCCGCCACTGATCGAGTTCGTCGACGATCTCACCAACTGGTACATCAGACGCTCCCGGCGGCGCTTCTGGACCGGCCGATCGGGTGGCGGCGGAGATGCCCTCTCCGCCTTCGCCACCCTCTACGAGGTGCTGGTGACCTTTGCCCGACTGATGGCGCCCGTCCTGCCGTTCATCACCGAGGTGATGTATCAGGACCTCGTGGCCGCTCGCACCGAAGGGTCCCCTGTGAGCGTGCACCTTGCCGACTACCCGGAAGTGGACCCCACCCTGATCGACGAGGGCATCGAGGACTCGATGGCCGTGGCCCGCCGGGTGGTCGGGCTGGGAAGGGGCCTGCGCGTCGAGGAGGGGGTGAGAACCCGACAACCACTTCCCCGACTGACTGTGATCGCCCACGATCCGGCCGTGCTGGCGGCGGCGGGTTCTCACGCCGACCTGATCGCCGAAGAGCTGAACGTGAAGGAGGTGCTCACCTCGAGCGACGAAGGCGCTGCCTCTCGCCTGGGAGCAAAGCCCAACTACCGATCGCTGGGGCCCCGCTTCGGGTCCCGCATGGGGGAGATCGCGGCTGCCGTGGAGGCCCTGAAGCCGCACGAGGTCGAAGCGGTCCTGTCGGAAGGCCGTGTGGAGGTGGCCGGCGAGGTGCTCACCGTCTCGGACCTGGCCGTCACCCGCGCCCCGCTGCCCGGCATCGTGGTCGCAGCCGACGAGCTGCTGGCGGTGGCGCTCGACACCACCATCACGCCCGACCTACAGGTCGAGGGACTCGCCCGTGAGCTGGCCAAGCTGGTCCAGGCCGCCCGCAGGAAGGCGGGACTCGACGTATCCGACCGAGTTCGGCTCAGATGGTGGAGCGACTCGCCGCGGGTGCAGGCGGCGATGGAGGCCTACGGCGAGTGGTTGGCGGGCGAGGTGCTGGCCACCACGGTTGAGGTCGGAACCTCGGCGATGAAGACTGCGGATGCCGCCGGCGAACCGGTGGCCATCGAGGTGGAGCGCAGCCCCGGCTGATCGCTGCCGGCAGCAGACCTCAGCAGATGGCGCCGGCGAGCACCCCGAGACCCAGGATCAGGATCAGGGGCGATAGGTCGAGCCCAGCGCCACCGACCCGCACTGGGGGGATGAGGGCGCGCAGGGGACGCAACACCGGCTCGGTCACTGCGCGCAGCGCCGAGCGGACACGCGCCACCGGGTGGTCATAGGACACCGGGATCCACTCGAGAACGATCCGGGCAAAGACGACGAGCGAGTAGACCTGCAGGACGAGGCAGACGGCCCTCACCGGATCAGGCCTCTTCTGGGGCCTGGTAGTAGCCGAGATCCTTGAGCCGGCGGCGCTCGTCGCGACTCAGGTTCACACTGCTCGGCGTGACCAGCACCACTCCCTGGCCGATCTTGCGCATCGAACCTCCGAGGGCGTACGTGAGCCCGCTGGAGAAGTCGACGAGTCGTCGCACCATGGCCGGTTCCACCTTGCGCAGGTCGAGCACCACGGGGATGTTCGCCCGAATGTGATCGGCGAGTACCTGGGCATCGTTGTAGGAACGAGCCACGATCACCTGGGACTCGAGCTCCGAGGAGCTCACGGTACGCACCAGCGGTCGCTCCCCAGGCTGCATGGTGACCCCGGCATCGGAGAGCGCCCGGTCGGCAACCGGCCGGCGGCGGGCCGTGAGTGGCGGTTCCACCCTCCGCCCGGCTACGCCCTCATGCTCTCCGCGGAGTTCGGTGGGATCTTCGAACATGCTCTCTGCATGTCGGTATCCGCCGGCGCCTTCCACCCTCACCGTGGACGACTCGGCGGGAGGAGCGGTCGGTTCCGGGGGCCGCGCCCGCAACGGGCCCCGTTGCGGCTGAACCACCTGCTGACGGGGCTCGGCGGCGCGGCGGACCTCGGCGGTCGGTCGTGCCGGCGGCCGGCGCTCCGGTTGTCGTGCCTGTGGTGTCGCCTCGTAACCGACCGAGTCCTCGTCGACCAAGCCCAGGTAGAACATCGTCTTCTGCCAGATGCCCATGGGGCTCAAACCTCTTTGGGAGATTGTCGAAAGATAGCCCGTCCCACCCGCAAGATGGTGGCACCCTCTTCCACGGCCACCTCGAAATCGCCGCTCATGCCCATCGAGAGTTCGGTGAGACCGGGAAGATCGGGCAGCAGGCGATCCCTCAGCAGGCGAAGTGCGGCGAAGTGGGGACGGGCCGCTTCGGGGTCGGGATCGAGGGGGGCCATCGTCATCAGCCCCCGGACCTCGATGCCCGCGATGCGGGCCTTCTCCACCAGTTGAGCCGCCTCGGCAGGCGAGACGCCGCCCTTCTGCGGCTCCCCGGACACGTTCACCTGGACCAGCGCCGGTGGGGGCGGTCCGTCGCCAGACCATCGCTCGATCAGCTGGGGCCGATCCAACGAATGCAGCAATGTGACCACGGGACGCACCCGAGCGACCTTGTTTCGCTGCAGTCGGCCGATGAAGTGCCACCTCACGTCTCCGGGAAACAGGGAGGCACGATCGGCCAGCTGATCGGCCCGGTTCTCCCCGAAGTCGCGCACCCCTGCTGCATAGACCATCCATAGGTCGTCCAGGGCCGCCTCCTTCCCCACGACCACGAGCGTCACCTCGGAGGGGTCGCGACCACTGCGCATGGCCGCGGCTGCCACACGCGACCTGATCGAGGTCAGCCCGCCAACCATGCCACCGAGCCCTGACGCGCCGTGGTCCGGTCGCGCCGGAAGGAGTGAAACCCCGAGTCCGACATCGTGCACATCCCGGACCGCCAGACCTCGATGCCGTCGAGCGACCGAGAGATCGAGGCGACCAGATCGACCGAAGGCGTGCCCCATGCCGTGCCGGCGGCCTCGTCGGGGAACGCTGCCGCCACCTCTGGACCGACCTCGAAACAGCAAGGACCGATCCCGGGCCCGATGGCGGCCAGCTTCGGTGGCAGGTCGGCCTGTTCCATTGCGACCCGAAGTGCATCGACCACCCCGGCTGCCGCCCCCCGCCAGCCGGCATGGGCGATGCCGACGCCTCCCTCGGCGATGAGGACGACCGGATAGCAGTCGGCCGTGGCCACGACCAGGGGGAGCCCGGAGGTGGTGGTGAAGGCCGCATCGGCGCTGCCCAGCAGGCCGGGAGCACTCGCCCGCACCACGCGAGCCCCGTGAACCTGACGCAGCCATGCCCAGCCGTCGGATACACCAACCGCATCGGCGAAGCGCCGACGAGCCTCGGGATCGGACCGCGGATCCCCATCTGCCGCCTCTCCGAAGGCGACCCCGGCGATGCCGTCGGGCCGGATCATCCCTGAAGGAAGTCGGGGATCTCCAGGTCGTCGAGGGCGGGACCATCTGGAGCCTCGTCTTTCGGCTCCCTCCTGCCGGTGCCGGGCAGTTCGACCGAAGGTGCCTTGAACTTGGGGCGATCAGGGGAACCGCCCGTTGGCCGCCCGAACCCGGCAGCGATCACCGTCACCCTCATCTCCTCGGCCAGGCTGTCGTCCACCGTCGCCCCGAAGATCACATTGGCGTCAGCCGTGCAGTGTTCGGCAATGGCGGTGGCCGCCTGATTGACCTCGTGGAGCGACATCGAGGAGGGCCCGGTGATCGAAAGGAGCACCCCGCTGGCTCCCTCCACCCCCGTCTCCAGCATCGGGCTGGAGATGGCCTTCTCGGCTGCCTGTGCCGCCCGGTTCTCGCCGGTCGCCCGACCGATGCCCATCACCGCCGAGCCGGCGCCCCACATCACGGCCTTGACGTCGGCGAAGTCGACGTTGATCAAGCCGGGCGTGGTGATCAGATCCGTGATCCCACCCACCCCCTGGAGAAGTACCTCGTCGGCCATCATGAAGGCATCCATCATCGGGAGGTTGCGGTCGGCCTGCTCCAGCAGCCGCTGGTTGGGGATGACGATGAGGGTGTCGACCGCGTCGCGCAGAGTCGAGATCCCGGTCTCCGCCTGGACGGAACGCCGACGACCTTCGAATCCGAAGGGACGCGTCACCACGGCCACCGTGAGCGCTCCGAGGCTCCGAGAGATCTCCGCCACGACCGGTGCCGCCCCGGTACCGGTGCCGCCGCCCTCGCCGGCGGTCACGAACACCATGTCGGCGCCACGAAGGGCGTCCTCGATCTCCTCACGATGGGCCTCGGCAGCCGTCCGACCCACCTCCGGGTCGGCCCCGGCCCCTAGGCCCCGGGTGAGATCACGCCCGATGTCGATCTTGACGTCGGCATCCGACATGAGCAGCGCCTGAGCATCGGTGTTGACCGCGATGAACTCGACGCCCCGCAGTCCGGCATCGATCATCCGGTTGATGGCGTTCACGCCGCCGCCGCCGACACCGACCACCTTGATGACGGCCAGGTAACTCTGCAGGCCGTCGTTGCTGGTCATGGCGCTTCCTCCCCGGGCACCCGATGCGCCCAAACCGTGTCGCGGGTGCGAGCCCGCCGGCATCGTCCCACAGGATAGTGGACCCTCGACCCGAGCATCACTCTCATCCGCCGGAACCTTCGACCTCGCCTCCAGGGTTGGATCCGGCACCGAGGGGAACCACGACCGGGCGCAACGGGGCGGAGACGTCGACGGTGGCTCCGACGGGGAGCTGCTGCTGGAGCAGGGCGCGTAGGGCGCGTCCCTTGTCGGCCAGGTCCACGGGCGTTCCGAACCGCACCGGGTGGCCGAACGCCTCGCTCCACAGCTCGGTGCCCTGCAGGCGGAGGGTCATCGTGCCGCCGATGTCGTCGCGCAGCACACCGGCCAAGGCGACCACCTCGCGCCACAGGGAGTCTTCGGGCCGCTCGCCGGGCTCGTGGTCGCCGGTGCCGATGGCGGCACGAAGCAGCCCGCCGCCTGCCGTTGGAGCTCCCTGGAGAACCATGCCGTCGCCGGCCACGAGCATCCATGCCGACTGCCCTTCGATCCAGACGGCGGGACTCCGCTCGAGGACCTCCACCACCAGCCGGTCCGGCCATACCCTGGTGACCCTCGCCTCGGACACCCACGGATCCTCGGCGATCGAGGCTTCGAGGGCCCCGGTGTCGATCCACACCAGGATGGCACCGTGTCCGACGCCGCCCGCCTCTACGCGGGATGCCGGATCGGAACGCACGGCCCCGACGATCTCGATGCTGCGCAGCGACAGCCAGGGTGAATGGAGGGCAAAGCCGACGCCGGAGACGACGGCGAGCACCACCCAGGGCCAGAGGCGAATCCGTCGGCCCGGCGGAGCCGGGTCGGGGACGCTCAATCGAAGTCTCCGACGAATCGCAGCTCGACGTCGAGAACGATTCCGGTCGCCTCCTCGACCCGTCGCCGTACCTCCTCGACGAGAGAGCGGATCTCGGCGGCCGTCGCCCCGGGCCCGGCCACGAAGAAGTTGGCATGGCGCTCGCTCACCTCGACGGCGCCGATCCTCAAGCCTTTGAGGCCCAGCGAGTCGATGAGCCGACCCGCCGAGTCGCCCGGCGGGTTCTTGAAGACGCTGCCGGCGTTCAGCGTGCCCCCGGGCTGGTTCAGGCGACGCCAGCGCGTCACCTCGCGGAGTCTCGCCTCCACCTCACGCCGGGTGGAGTGCTCGGTACGGAATCGGGCTGAGACCACCATCTCGCCTTCACCCAGGTCGGAGTGTCGGTAGGACATCGCCAGATCTGCCGGCGTCCGGTTCGACGCCCGTCCTGACCCGAGGTCGAGAACGCGCGCCTCCAGCAGCCATCCGGCGGTGTCGCTGCCGTGACAGCCGGCGTTCATGCGCACAGCTCCGCCGACGCTTCCCGGGATGCCCACGAAGAACTCGAGGCCGGACCGACCGCGGCGCGCCGCCTCCCGGGCGACCGCCGGAAGTGGACAGCCGGCGCCGGCGTCGACGGTGCCATCGGTGGCAACATGCGTCTGCGCCATCCCGGGTCCCGGGCGGATCACCACGCCGTCGAAACCCTGATCGGACACCACCAGGTTGCTTCCCCGCCCCAGGACCAGAACCGGGACCCCTCGATCGGCGGCCAGCGAGGCGGCGCCGACCGCCTGCTCCTCGTCGTCCACCTCGATCATCCACCTCGCCAGCCCGCCCACCTTGTAGGTGGTCAGGGGTGCCAGCGGCACGTCCTGGCGAATCCGGCCCCGCTCGTCAGAGGCGGTGGATGCGTTCACCGCGACGCAGCCAGCATGGGCAACAGCTCGTCGGCGACGAGGGTGATGTCCCCGGCGCCGAGAAGCAGCACCAGGTCGCCCGGCTCGGTCTCGGCGGCGATCGCCCGCGCCAGATCGATCCGATGCGGCACGTAGGCGACGTTTCCGCCCACCCGAGTCGCCGCCTCGGCCACCAGGCGCCCGGTGACACCGGGGATCGGGGCCTCTCCGGCCGGGTACACGTCGGTGACGAACACCCGGTCGGTCGTGGCAAGCGCTTCGCCCAGAAGCGCACCCTGATCGGCGGTCCGGGTGAATCGGTGCGGCTGGAAGACGGCCATCACGCGCCCCGAGTGACCCTGGCAGGCGGCGGCGATGGTTGCCCTCACCTCGGTCGGATGGTGGGCGTAGTCATCGACCACCAGCACTCCGCCGACCCGCCCTCTCACCTCGAAACGCCGCCGGACCCCGGCGAACGCCGCCAGCCCTTCGGCAGCGGCACGCACATCCATGCCCATCTCTCCGAGGAGGGCGAGCACCCCGGCGGCGTTGCGGGCCACATGCTCGCCCGGCTTGGGGATGGCGACCGGCACCTCGTCACCTGCCCCTCGGAGCACGAACCGCACCGAGCCCGGCCCGTGCGCCAGGCCCTTGATGCGCCAGGTGGCATCGGCAGCGGTGCCGTAGGAGGTGGATCCGACGGCTTCACCCACTCGACGCGACCCAGGATCGTCCGCACAGACCACCACCGGCCCGGTGACGGCGGACGCCACCCGCTCGAAGGCGGACATCACCGCCTGGAAGTCCCCGTAGTGATCGAGGTGGTCCGCTTCCACGTTGGTGACCACCAACCCGCCAAGCGTCAACGAGAGAAAGGTCCCGAACGCCTCGTCGGCTTCCAGAGCGAAGATCCCCTCCTCACCGAGGTGGGCGTTGGTGGCGAGGTCCGCCATCTCCCCGCCCACCATGAACGATGGGTCGCGCCCCAGAGAGCGCAGGGCGGTCACCAGCATGGCGGTCCCTGTGGTCTTGCCATGGGTGCCGCTCACACCCAGCGTGGGCAGGGCGGCGGAGATGGCGGCGAGCAGCCGGGGACGCAACCACACCTCGACCCCGGCGGCTCGGGCCGCTCGGAGTTCGGGATCCCTTTCGGGCACCGCGCTGGATGCCACCACCAGGTCCCACTCCGTGGCGCGTTCCGGTCGCGATCCCAGCCAGGTCTCGACCCCGGCGGCGGCGAGGGCGAACAGGGCCGGACCCGGCTTCAGGTCGGACCCCGTCACTCGATGCCCCGCCTGGGCGAGGATCTTGGCCAGGCCGGACATGCCGGCACCGCCGGCGCCGACGACGTGAACGCGGCGTGCCGATATCAACTCAGGCAATTGCCACCTCGAGCAGGTGATCGGCAACGGCGTCGGCAGCCCCGGGGGCTGCAACCGAACTGGCGGCCGTTGCCATCGCCGCCAGCCGACTCGGGTCGCTGGCCAGGGAGGCAACCACCCCGGGCAGGTCCCCGAGGGCTCCCTGCCGCACTACGAGCGCCGCTCCGGCCGCCTCGAGGAACGCCGCGTTGGCTCCCTGGCCGACCCGGTCCAGGGGAACCAGGACGGCGGGAGTTCCCGTGGCCGCAAGCTCGCTGACCGTCATCGCCCCGGCGCGGCAGACCACGAGGTCGACAGCGGCGTAGAAGAGGTCCATGCGATCCTCGAAGGGGAGGCGTTCCCACGGTAGCGACGGCCTGCCGGCTGCGGAGTCGACACCGGCGGCCTGCGGTCCGGTGAGGTGGAGGAGATGAGCTCCATCGAGGGCGGCGATGGCAGGGGCAATCCGGTTGAGCACGAAGGCCCCCTGGCTGCCACCGAGCAGGCCGACGACGAACCCGTCTTCCGACAGACCGTACCGGGCGCGTGCCGCCACGCGGAGGCCTTCTCGATCGAAGGAGGCGATCTCCTGGCGCAACGGGTTGCCGACCACCAGCGACCGAGGCAGTCGCTGTGCCGGGCCGGGAAGACCGAGCAGCGTGAGACGGGCGCGTCTCGAGGCGAACCGGGCCGCCAGGGAAGGGTGGGCGTTCTGCTCGTGGACCACGAAGGGGACTCCGGCCCTTCGCGCCGCGACGGCGGCGGTGACGGTCACGTAGCCGCACATTCCCAGGACCACTCGTGCCTCACAGTCCCTCAGGACCTGTTCCATGGCGACGGCCCCCCGATGGACCACCGCGGGGATCCGGAGATTCTCCAGGCTGGCGCTGCGACGCAGGCGGGTCAGTTCGAACGAGTGGAACCTGTAGCCGGCGGCAGGCACCGCCTCCGACTCGAACCGATCACCGCCGAGAAAGACGATCTGGCGTCGATCGGTCCCGCGACGCTCCAGTGCGGCTGCTATGGCCAGGGCGGGCAGGACGTGACCGCCGGTTCCGGCGGCGGCGATGGCGACACTCACCGGGCCCCCACATCGATCTCGACGGGGTGACGCGCCGCCGACATAAGCACGCCGACCCCGACCAGCGAGATCACCAGAGAGGTGCCTCCGTAGGAGACGAACGGGAGGGGCACCCCGGTGATCGGCAGTAGGCCGGTCACGCCACCGACGTTCACGATGGCCTGCATCGACAGCCAGGTGGTGATGCCGACCGCCACCAGGCGCCCGAACGGGTCGGTGCAGTTACGCGCTATCGAGATGCCGGCGACGGTGAACACGGTGAACAGGGTCGCCACCGCCAGTGTCCCCACCATGCCGATCTCTTCCCCGAGGATGGCGAAGGCGAAGTCGGTGTGGGCATTGGGTAGGAACGACCAGCGCGCCCGGCTGGCCCCCAGGCCCACTCCCCACACCCCGCCGGTGCCGAGAGCGACCAGGCTCTGGAGGGCCTGATAGGAAGTGCCAAGGGGGTCGCGCTGCAGGTCGAGGAAGGCGGTGACCCGAGCCCACCGGTACGGCGATGTGTAAGCCAGCAGGAAGGCTCCGGCGCCTGCCGAGAGGGCACTTCCCAGCACCAGCCGAAGAGGGATGGTCGAAGCGGCCAGGATGGCAAAGCCTCCGGCCGCCACGAGCAGCGTGGTGCCGAGGTCCGGCTGCAACATCACCAGCACCCCGACGGAGCCCACCGAGGCGAGCAGCGGCCACAGGAAGGGCCACAGGCGCGTCATGTTGCGCTCGTTGCGGCTCACCAGGGTGGCGAGGAAGAGGATCGTCGTCAGCTTGGCCAACTCGGAAGGTTGCAGCGACACCGGACCCACGACCAGCCAGCGGGTGGCCCCGTACATGCGGATCCCGAACCCGAGCACGGCAACCAGGAGAGCGAGGCTGATCAGGAACAGCGGAAACGAGGCTCTCCGCCACCAGCGAAGCGGCACGAAGGCTGCGGCCACCATCCCGGCGATCCCGACGACCAGGCCCACCAACTGCCTCTTGAAGTAGAACAGGCCGTCGCCGCTCTCGCGCAGACCGACCACGGAGGAGGCAGAGATGAGCACCCCGAGCCCGACCACTATCAGGAGGCCGACCGGCACCAGCACGAAGCCGATCGAGCGCGACACTCCCTGGGCGTGACGCGTGGCCTGCCGGAGGGCGGCGCGTGAGGTGGTGATCGAAGCAGTCCCGGCCATCAGGAATCCTCCAGAGACGCCACCGCGGTCGCAAACCGATCCCCGCGATCGGCGTACGAGGAGAACATGTCGAAGGAGGCGCAACCCGGGGCGAGCAGCACCGTGTCCCCGGGCTGGGCAATGGCTTTGGCGATGGCGACAGCCTCGTCCATGTCCGAGGCGATGACCACACCCTCGCCGGCGGCGGCAAGATCGTCGGCCGCCTCACCTATGGCCACGACTCCGCGCAGGTTGGGTCGTTTCGGAAGCAGGGACAGGTCGAGCCCCTTGGCGCGACCCCCTGCGATCAGCACCACGGACTCGTAGGCATCGATGGCAGCCAGGGCCGCGTGCGGGTTGGTCGCCTTGGAGTCGTCCACCCAGGCGACGCCCCGGAGCATGGCCACCACCTGGCGCCGGTGGCGACCAGGCCGGTACGCCCTGGCCGCCGCTTCCACACCGGCGGGGTGGGCTCCGATGGCGAGGGCGGCGGTGGCTGCGGCAGCAAGGTCGACGAGGAAGGCGGCGTCTGTCCGGGCCAGGTCTTCCACCGGGATCTCGACACCGGGAGCCAGCAGCATCCCGCCGTCGACGCCCCACCCGCCCTCGGGCAACCGAACGCCGCTCACGGGCACCCGGCGGGCCGTCGCCTCGCGGACTACGGCCACGGCGCCGGCATCGTCGGCGTCGTAGACGACGATGTCGTCACCATCCTGCCGTTCCAGTATCCGCCTCTTGGCGGCGAAGTAGCGCTCGACGGACCCGTGCCAGTCGAGATGGTCGGGTGCCGCGTTGAGCAGGACCGCCACCGGGGTGTGAAAGGTGTCCACGAACCTCAGTTGGAAGGACGACGCCTCCACCACCAGCACTTCGTGCTCGCCGCCGACGAGTGCCGAGAGTGGATCTCCGATGTTTCCCGCCGCCGCCGCTCTCAAGCCGGAGGCCACCAGCATCGCAGTCGCCACCTCGGTGACGGTGGTCTTGCCGTTGGTGCCGGTCACCGCGAGCACCGGTGCCTTGCAGTTGCGAAAGCCGAGTTCGAGCTCGCTCCACACCGGCAGGCTCGCCTCCAGGGCGGCCACCAGCGGCGGTGCATGCTCGGGCACTCCCGGGCTGGTCACCACCAGCTCGATGCCTTCCAGGTACGACGCCTCCCAGTCGCCCGTCAGCACGGAATCGGCCTCGGTGCCCCGAACCGCCGAGGGGTCGAGGTCGTAGAGGACCACCTTCTCGCCGAGGTCGTGCAGCAGCCTGGTGGCGGCGCGTCCGCTGACCGCTGCCCCGACGACCAGGACGGTCATCCGATGCCTCCCGATGTGATGAAGTCGCCGTAGAACAGACCGAGGCCGAGGGCCACGAACAGCCCGGCGAGTATCCAGAATCGCACTATGACGGTGGTCTCCGGCCATCCCTTCAACTCGAAGTGATGATGTATCGGCGCCATGCGGAAGATGCGCTTCCCCCAGCCCCGGAATGCCCCCACCTGGAGGATCACCGACACCGTCTCCATCACGTAGAGGCCACCGAGCACACCGAGGAGCAGGTGCGTGTTGGTTAGCAGCGCCATGGCCGCCATGGCGCCGCCCAACGCCTGCGACCCGGTGTCCCCCATGATGATCTTCGCCGGAGCCGCGTTCCACCACAGAAAGCCGAGACAGGCGCCGACCAGCGCCGCCGACATCACCGCCAGCTCCAGGGTCCCGGCGACCTCGTAGAACTCGGGATGGCGGAACTGCCAGAAGGCGATGATGACGAAGGCGCCGAAGACGAGGGCCGCCGATCCGGAAACCAGACCGTCGAGTCCATCGGTGAAGTTGACCGCGTTGGCTGCTGCGGTGAGGAGCAGCAGCACCCACACCACGTAGAACCAGCCGAGATCGATTCCGAGCGGACGGGTGAATGAGATCTCGGTGGTCACCTCGTACCCAACCGCCCCCCAGGCGAACAAGGCGGAGATGAGCAGCTGCCCGGCGAACTTGGACCGTTTGTTCAGGCCAAGGTTTCGCTCCCGCGAAACCTTGGAGAGGTCGTCGAGGAACCCGATGAGCCCCATGCCGACGAACGCCAGCAAGACCAGCAGTCCCGGCACCAGGAACGGCTTGAAGTTGATGCTGATGGCGCCGGAGGGGTCCCGCAGGTCGACGTGACCGGCAAGCCATCCTGCGGTCACCGCCAGGATCATCACCAGGCCCCCCATGGTCGGGGTGCCCTGCTTGTGGGCGTGGTCGACCTCGTCCTGGATGAACTGTCCGATGCCGTGCCTCCGGAAGTGCCGGATGACCAGCGGCGTCATGAGGATGGTGACACCGAACGAGGTGGCGGCGGCGAGGAGCATGGCGATCATGGGCGTTCACCCCCGAGCATGGCCGCCACCGACTCCAGGCCGGCGGCGCGCGAGGCCTTCACCAGCACCACATCCCCCGGGCGGAGCCGCGACGTGAGGTGGTCCACCGCCGACTCGACGTCGGCGAAGGAACGCGAGCCGGCGCCCGCCCCCTCGCCCAGACCCGGATCATCGCCGACGACCAGCACCTCGAAGCCGAGGCCGGCCGCCAGACGCCCGACATCCCGGTGCCACCTCGGCGACTCGGTGCCGAGTTCGTGCATCTTGCCCAGCACGGCGAAGTGACGTCCGGGCATGGCGGCGACGGTCTCCAGTGCGGCCGCCATCGACGCCGGGTTGGCGTTGTAGGCGTCGTTGACGATCCTCACCCTGCCGGTTCCGACCCGCGCCTCGACCACCTCCATCCGCCAGGGAGAGACCACTGCAGCCTCCAGGCGCCTGGCAGCGGCGTCGAAGTCGATGCCGGCCGCCACCGCTGCCGCGACTGCGGCGGCGGCATTGACCGCCTGATGGCGCCCGGCAACCCCAAGCCGGATCGGCACCGCCCGCGCTTCGTGCTCCAGGACGAAGGAGGCGCGGCCCGAGTCGTCGACCATCACCGAGACGGCGCGGACATCGGCGGTCTCCTCCTCACCGAAGGTGATCGTCGGCCCGGCGACACCTCGGGCGAGCGACGGCTCGCCGGCAGGAAGCACCGCCACCCCGCCGGGCTCGAGCGCCTCCACCAGTTCCCACTTCGCCCGACGGACGGCGTCGAGGTCCCCGAAGGTCTCGAGGTGCGCCGGCCCGATGTTGGTGATCACTGCGACGTGGGGCCGGATGACCGGAGACAGCGCCGCGATGTGGCCGACACCGCGACTGCCGACCTCGACCACCAGCACCAAGGCTCCTTCGGGACACCCCAAGATGGTGAGGGGCACCCCGACCTCATTGTTGAAGGAGAGGGGCGCGCCATGTCCGCCGGGACCGACAGCGGCGACGATGAGATCCTTGGTCGTCGTCTTCCCGGAGCTGCCGGTCACCGCCACCACCCTTCCGTCGAACTCGTCACGCCGCGCCTCGGCCAGGGCGAGCAACGCCTCCTGCGGCACGGCGACCTCGACGCCGGGCGTTCCGTTTTGGAGCCGACCCGGCTCGGCGAGGGCGGCCACGGCCCCGGCGTGGAAGGCGGCTCCGATGAATTCGTGCCCGTCGAGCGAGGCTCCTCGAACGGCGACGAAGAGGTCTCCGGGGACGACGCGACGGGAGTCGACCTCGACCCCGGTGACGACGGCAGACCCGTGCCGGGTCCCGCCGGCGATCGTGGCCACCCGGTCGAGGTCCCACTTCATCGCCCGGCCTCCTCTCGCACCACCTGGCGATCGTCGAACGGGAGCACCCGGTCACCGAAGTCCTGGCCTTGCTCGTGGCCCTTGCCGAGCACCAGGACCATGTCGCCGACTCTCGCCGATTCCAACGCAGTTCTGATGGCCAGCCGCCGGTCGACCACGGTGACCACTTCGCCGGGGCCGTCGGCACCGCCGGCCACGGCTGCGACCACCGCCTCCGGATCCTCGGAACGGGGGTTGTCTGAGGTGAACACCGCCAGGTCGGCCTGGCTGGCCGCCGCTCCCATCAGGGGCCGCTTGGCGCGGTCCCGATCCCCTCCGGCTCCGACCACCACGATCACCCTTCCGGCATCGGCCACGATCTCGCGCGCCGATGAGATGGCCGCGGCGACCCCGTCGGGCGTGTGGGCGTAGTCGACGACCACCGAACAGTCGAGCGGGGTGGGCACCAACTCGAACCTACCCGGTACGGGAGGTACCGACGCGAGTCCAGCGGCGATCTGCTTCATGGGAACTCCAAGCATCGCAGCACAACCCGCCGCCACTGCGGCATTGGCGATGTTGAACCTGCCCGCCAGGGCGACCCGGAATCGCCCGTCAAGACCACAACCCTCGAGCGTGAACTCGGACCCGGCCAGCCCGAGGGCCGTCGAGGCCACACGCAGGTCGACTCCGGACCCGGTGCCGACCCTGATCGACGGAATCGACAGTCGGGCAGCAATGCGGTCACCAGCAGGATCGTCGATCCAGACCACGGCGTTGTCGCACAACTCGAAGAGTGTCGCCTTGGCGGCTTCGTACGACTCCATGTCGCCATGGAAGTCGAGGTGATCCTGGGACAGGTTGGTGAAGGCGCCGACGGCGAACCGGGTCCCGCTCACCCTCCCCATGGCCAGCCCGTGCGACGAGACCTCGACGGCGGCAACGTCGATCCCTGATTCCACCATCTCGGCGAGGAGCCGCTGGAAGTCCGACGCCTCCGGTGTGGTGCGTTCCATGGGAAGCGAGCGATCGCCGAGCTGCGCCCCCACGGTTCCCATGACCGCTGTCGGGATGCCGGCGGAGCGACAGGCGGCGCCGACGAGATGGGTCACGGTGGTCTTTCCGTTGGTGCCGGTGACCCCGACCACCCGCAGCCGGCGAGAGGGGTCGCCGTGGACGAGCGATGCCAGCGGTCCCAGAGCCGCCCTCGTGTCGGGAACCACCAGGGCAGGCACTCCGATCGCCGACCCGGCGTCCTCGACACATACGGCTGCGGCGCCGGCGGCGATGGCGGCCGGTACGAACGAGTGGCCGTCGGCGGTGCCTCCCCGGATGGCGACGAAGAGGCTCCCCGCTCCCACCACCCGGGAGTCGTGATCGACGTCGAGGATCGAGACCTTCTCGTCCCCAATCAGTGTCGCCCCGCAGGCAGCGGCGAGTCGGCCGAGGTTCGTGCCGTCAGCCACCTGGAGGCACTCCCAGCTGGTTGAGGGCGGCGAGCGTCACCGCGGCGAACACCGGGGCCGCCCCCTTGCCACCGCTGGCATCGGTCTGCGGGGAATCGAGGACCACAGCCACCACCACCCGCGGATCGTCGATGGGAGCCATCCCGATGAAGCTGGCCACGACGTCGTCCTCGCTATAGACCCCGGACTCCTCCAGGTACTTCTCGGTGGTGCCGGTCTTCCCACCGACACGGTATCCAGGAACGGCCGCCAGCGAACCGGTGCCGTGGCTCACGACCTCTTCGAGCATCAGACGCAGCTTCTGCGCGGTGTCGGCCGAGAGCACCCGTCGCTCCACCTCCTCCACCGCTTCCTGACGGCCATCGCCGTCGACGACGCGCTGCACGAGTCGCGGCTGGACCCAAACACCGTCGTTCGCCAGGGTGGCGTACACCATGGCCATCTGCAGCGGCGTGACCGCCAGGCGATACCCGATGGAGGTCGAGGCGAGGCAGGTGGTGGCACACCAGTCCTGATGCGGACGCAGCACGCCGGATGCCTCTCCCGGGTAGTCGACGCCGGTGGGCGAGCCCTGGCCGAACGAAGCCATGTAGGTGTGGAGCCGGCGCGCCCCCAGCAGGTCACCGATCAGGATCGTCCCCAGGTTCGACGAGTAGGTGACGATCTCGGTGACGCTCAGCGCCGGGGCGTGCTCGGTGACATCTTCGAACACCGTGTCCTGGATCACTATCTCGTCGGGGATGTCGAAGGTGGTCCCCGGCACCACGACGCCCGATTCGAGGGCTGCTGAGATGGTCACCACTTTCTGCGTCGACCCCGGCTCGAACACGTCGGTCACGGCTCGGTTTCGCAGGGCCTGCGGGGTGATCGTGGTGCGGTCGTTCGGGTCGTAGCTGGGTAGGTTGACCATGGCCAGGATCTCGCCGGTTGCGGGATCGATGACGACCACCGAGCCGGAGCGGGCCCCGGTGCGTTCCAGGGCTGCGGCCAGCTCTCGCTCTGCGGCGTACTGGATCTCCGACTTGATGGTGAGCACCAGATCGCTCCCCGGCTGCGCCGGCTCGACCAGGTACTCGCCCTGCGGAATGGCCAATCCCTGCGGATCTCTCTCCACCAGAAGCGAACCGGGACTCCCCGCGAGTGCTTCGTCGTAGAAGAGTTCGAGCCCCTCCAGGCCCTCGTTGTCGTCCGCCCGAACGAAGCCGACCACATGAGCAGCCAGGGAACCTGCCGGATACACGCGTTTCGGCTCCGTCAGGAGGTGGATTCCGGGAAGCCCGGCCTCCCTCACCGCCTCACCGACCGCCAGGTCCAGCTGCCTGGCCACGTAGACGAACTCGCCGTCCTGAGAGAGATCGCGCTCCAGGTCGGTTCGGTGGCGACCCACCAGTGGCGCCAGGGTCTCGGCGACGGCTGCCGGATCGGCGATCTCCCGCGGGTTGGCGTAGATCGTCACCGAGTCGACCGTCACCGCCAGCTCACGACCGTCCCTGTCGAAGATCGTCCCGCGGTCGGCGGCGAGGGTCTGTCGGTCGAGACGCTGATCGAGACCACGGGCGGCGAACGTCTCCGCCTGCGCCCCCTGGACCACCGTGAGGCGATAACCCACCAGGGTCCACATGACCACGAGCACCACCCCGATGGAGAACAGCCGGGCACTTCCGGCCTGGCCCACCGGACGCTCATGACTCATCGCTCCTCCTCGGCGTCGGGACTCTTCCCCGCCGCCCCGTCCCGGCGCCCGACGGGGCATGCGTCTACGGCTGAGCGCCGAGCAGGCTCTTCAGGTCCGACCAGCGCTGCTCGATGTCCGGACCTGGCGTCCCCAAGCCGGGGACCTCCACGCGTCGGATCTCGATCGGATACACCATCCCTGCCTCTTCGGCGAGACGAGCGATCCGCTCCGGCGACTGCAACTCGGCCACCTGCAACCGCAGATCCCAGTACCGAGCCTCCTCGGCTTCGATCTGACGACGCACGTCCTCGAGCACGAACGCCGACCGGTCGAGGGCGACCCTCGACGACACCATCAAGAAGAACACCGCGGCGACGGTGAACACCATGCCGAGGACACCACCCAACCTGCGCCGACGCGAACGGGGTCCGATGACGACGTGGAATCCGTTGCGGTGACGCAGGGGGACGGCGAGCGGTTGCGAGCGGGCGACCATCAGATCTTCTCCGCCGCCCGCAGCCGGGCGCTGCGCGCCCGGTGATTGGCGGCCACCTCGGCATCACCCGGACGAAGGGCGCCGCGGGTGAGCAGGCGGAGCTCGGCGGTGTGGCCGCAGGCACAGACGGGCAGGTCCGGAGGACAGATGCATGCCCTGGCGCCGGAAGCGAAGCGCCGCTTCACGATGCGGTCCTCGAGGGAGTGGTAGGAGATCACGACGATCCGGCCTCCCGACCGCAGCACACGCAGAGCGGCGTCGAGGGCGTCGGCAAGTGCGCCCAGCTCGTCGTTGACGGCGATGCGAAGTGCCTGGAAGGTTCGCCGAGCCGGATGACCCCGCTTCCGGGCCCGAGCCGGCACCGCACCTGCGACGACCTCGGCGAGCCGTGCCGTATCCCCGATGGGACGGGCGGCGACGATGGCAGCGGCGATGCGACGGGCGTTCGGTTCCTCTCCGTACCGGCGAATGATCCGTTCGAGGTCCTCGACATCTGCCTCATCGACGAGCCGCCCGGCATCCGTCGGGGTGTCCGGGCCCATTCGCATGTCGAGTGGGCCGCCGTGTGCATAGGAGAACCCTCGCTCCCCCACGTCGAGCTGATGGGACGAGACACCGAGGTCGAACATGGCTCCGCCGATCTCATCGATTCCCTCCTCTTCCAGGACCCTCTCCAGGTTTCGAAAATCGGTGTGGTGCAGGGTGACGCCGCTCAGCCCGGCCAGGCCCGCTCGCGAGTCCGGGTCGCGGTCGATGGCCACCACCCTCGATCCGGGTCGGGCATCGAGCAACGCCCGGGTGTGACCGCCCCCACCGAAGGTCGCGTCGAGCACAACGCCAGGCGCGGCGCCGATCAGGATCTCCTTGACCTCGGCCACCATCACCGGCCGGTGGTACTCGGCGGTGGACCGATTCATCGCCAGCCCCCCGGAGCGCTGGCGCCGGCAGGGAGGCGGGCGGTTTCCGGGGCCCTCCTTCCGGCATCCAGGGAGCTGGCGCTGATCCGGTCCACATTCAGACTCCTTCCTCACTGAGCGCTTCCTCGATCCCCGAGTACAGGTCGTCGGCGGTCTCCTGGTTGGCTGCCCAGCTGGCTGCGTCCCAGATCTCGATCCGTTCGAACACCCCGACCACCACGACGTCCTTCTCCAGACCGGCGTAGGCGCGCAGCGGCTGCGGGATCTGGAGTCGACCCTGCTTGTCGGCCTGCAGGTCCGCGGCCGACCCGAAGAACGCCCTTGCGTAGTCGCGATTCCGGCGATTGGTCCTGGGCAGCCGATTGATGCGGGCGGCCTCCTCCTCGAACCGATCGGATGGGAAGACGTAGAGGCAACGCTCCTGACCCTTGGTGACCACGACCCCGCGAGCGACCCGATCGCGGAACTTCGAGGGCATCACGATGCGGCCCTTGTCGTCCACGGTGTGCTGATACCAACCGAGGAACACCTCGATCTCCGCCCTTCTCTGCACCCTGATCGGGGAATCTCTCCCCCTGCCGAGCCACGAGCGTGTCCCGGCCGTTCTCCACTTCGCGCCACTTTGCCCCATAGATCCCCACTTGTCAACCACATCGTTCCCCAACCGACCCACTGCGTCCCATCGGTGGCTCGGTCGGTTCCACCGACCGATACGCTCTGGCCGTGCTCGAAGGCCGCCGAATCGTCGTGACCGGAGCCTCCTCCGGGATCGGGAGAGCGCTCGCCGCCGCCTACGCCGCCCATCGAGCAACCGTCTGGGCGGTAGGAAGAGACACCGACCGCCTGGCTGCAGTGGCCGCAGCCACCGGGGCGACGGCGGTGCCGGCCGACCTGACCACGGCCGCCGGCCTCGCAGCGGTGACGACGAGGGTGGCGGAGGCAGGCGCACTCGATGTCGCCGTCCACGCCGCCGGGGCACTTGGGCCGGTGGGTGTGCCGTTGCGCGACTACCCCGACCGAGAGTGGCGAGAAGTGATGCACACCAACCTCGACGCGGTGCACCGTCTACACCGGTCACTGGGACCTCTCCTCGACCTGGGCCATGTTCCGACGGTGATCGCCCTGTCCAGCACCGTGGGGCGCCAGGGTCGCGCCGGCTGGGGGATGTACGCCATCTCCAAGTACGCCCTCGAAGGCTGGGTGGCAGTGCTCGCCGACGAGTGGAAGCAGGGACGGGTGTACTCGGTCAACCCGGGAGGAACCCGAACCCCGATGCGCGCCGAGGCCAGGCCCGACGAGGACCCGACCACCGTGCCGACACCCGAGGAGATCACGCCCCTCTTCCTTCGCCTGGCGCACCCGGCCGCCCCGGAGTCGACCGGGGTGCTCCTCGAGGCGCGCCACTGGATCGGCAGAGATCCTTGGGAGGGGTTGGGCGCCGACCCGACACCGACGTCGCCTTCGCCCTAGCATCACCCCCATGAGCACCGAGACGCGAGAACGCAGGACGCGCTGGGCGGGACCCGTGCTGCTATTCACCTTCGTCGTGATCCCGTTCGTGATCCTGGTCTTCTCCAACACCGACGGCGTCACCGTCTCCTGGGCGGGTTTCGACTGGGAGAACGTGCCCCTGTGGCTCGCCCTGATGGCGGCATTCGTCGCCGGCGCCATCGGCACCCGCGTGTTCAGCTGGGTCTGGAAGGCCTGGCGACGGCGACGCCGGCGGCACGAGGCGGAAGCCGAGTATCTCCGCGCCCAGGCGGCATCCGCCGACGAAGGCTGACCTCCCCGGGTTCGGCCACGGTGCCCGAGGCGGGGCCGCTGGTATCGTGATCGCCGAATGGCTCAAGCGCTGGTGCTGAACGCGTCCTACGAGCCACTGACCGTGGTGTCGCTCCGACGCGCCGTCGTGCTGCTGGTGCGCGACAAGGCAGAACTGGTCCACGCCCGCGAGCAGACCTGGCGGTCCGAACACCTCGAGCTCCCCGTGCCGGCCGTGATCCGGCTGCGCAGATACGTTCGCGTGCCCTACCGACGGCGCGTGGCTCTGAGCCGCAGAGCCGTGTTCGCTCGCGACCGAAACCGGTGCCAGTACTGCGGCTCGGAGGCGGAGAACCTGGACCATGTAATCCCCCGCTCCCGAGGGGGCGAGCACACCTGGGAGAACGTCGTCGCCGCCTGCCGGGCATGCAACGCCCTCAAGGGCGACCGCACCCCGGACGAAGCCGGGATGGGGCTCAGCGCTTCACCCGACGCCCCCCGCCAGTCTGCCTGGATCCTGGTCGGACTCGGGGCGCCGCCACATCCCTCATGGGATGCCTATCTAGGCGCCGCCGCTTCCTGACCCTCGGCAACTCAGCGCATCCTCACCATCACTTTCCGTGGTGATATCATCCACTCGAGGAGGTGCCCGAATTGCGCTTGGTGGGCTACGTGCGGGAGACCGCCGACCGTTCCGATCCCCGATCGGCGTTCGCTCAGCAGGAGGAGTTGCGGCGCCACGCCGCCGATTCCGGTGACCTCCTGGTGGCGGTGTGCCAGGACACCCGGCAGCAGGGCGCCCCCACCGCCCGTCACGGCTTCTTCTCGATGCTGGGCGTCATCGCCTCCGGTGCCGCCGACGCCGTGCTGCTCCCTGGCGTCGCCACCCTGTCCAGCGACGAGATCGTCCAGGAGATCCTGCTCTGGGACCTCCGCACCCGAGGGGTACGCGTGATCTCGACGCTGGAGGCCGACCGAGCCATGCTCGATGCCGGTGGCGAGCCGGATCCCGCCCGCATGCTGATCCGCGATGTGCTCACCCGCGTCGGCGAGTACGCCGCCGACGTCGCCCACCTGAAGCCGGAACCGGCGTCACCGCCGCCTGCCGACGTCCTGGTACGCATCATTGGCGCCGACCACGCCGAGGTCCGCCTCGCAACGTCTCCAGCCGGGGACGCAGCGCAGTTCGATCCGGCCGAAGCGAGCCACTGAGGGCGGCAGCCGGGAGGCTCAGTCCGGTCGCAGAGCGGCCATGACCGCCCGAGCCAGAGCGTAGGGTCGACCGGCGGCGACCAGGGCGGACCCAGCCCCCCGCGAACCGTCGTGGCGTTCCAGGATCACGGTGACCGCCACCGAGCCCTCGGCCTCGCACACCGTCATCGCAATCAGGCGTGCCGGACGGCCCTCCACCAGTGCCCCCACCGCCGCCACCACCGCCTCGCTCACCGATTCGTCGTCGGCGGGAGCCCGACGCGAGTAACGACGGCCGTCGACGGCGGTAGCCGTCACCACCACGCCCGCATCCGACTCGTCGACGGCCAGGGAGGCCAACCGGTGTGCCGTGGCGGCCTGCGACTCCCCGACCAGGTCGGCGGGTGCGGCAAGGATCCGGGGGGACTCGGCGGGTTGGTCGGCCTCGTCCTGTGCGGCCAGGCGTGAGGTGAGGCCGTGCTCGGCGAGCACCCTGCGCACTTCGGCTCCAACTACAACCGGATCGGCATCCGGGTCAAGGCGAACCACCACACCCGACGAAGCCTCGACCGACCGGTCGAGTTCGGCGGCGGCGACACCGGGAACGGCCCGCAGTGCCTGCTGCAGCGTTTCGGACGTGAGGGTCAAGGAGTCCACCCGATGTGGTCGATGAAACACCCAGGGTAGCGTCACCCGCCACTCTCGGCGGCGGTGGACTCCAGCAGGCCGAAGGTCGAGCGCAAGCCCCACGCGCTGATAGTCTCCCCGGGCCGGATCGAGGAGGACCGTTGACCACACCGCCGGTAGGCCAGGCCGAACTCGACTGGTTCGCCGCCCAGTTCGATGCCGTCGCCGGCAACGTCGAGCGCGTGATCCAGGGCAAACGCCTCGTGGTCGACCTCGTGGTCATGGCCCTCATCTCCGAGGGTCACGTCCTCGTCGAGGACGTCCCCGGGGTCGGCAAGACCCTGCTCGCCAAGTCGCTGGCGCGCAGCATCGACTGCTCCTTCCAGCGAGTCCAGTTCACGCCCGATCTGCTCCCGTCCGACGTGACCGGCGTCTCGGTGTGGGATCGGGATCGGGGCGGGTTCGTGTTCCGCAGGGGACCGGTGTTCGCCAACATCGTCCTCGGAGACGAGATCAACCGTGCCAGCCCCAAGACGCAGGCAGCCCTGCTGGAGGCGATGGAAGAACGTCAGGTGACCGTGGACGGGACCACGCACCACCTTCCGCCGCCGTTCATGGTCGTCGCCACGCAGAACCCGATCGAACACGAAGGGACCTACCCCCTGCCCGAGGCACAGTTGGATCGCTTCATGGTGCGGTTGGTCATGGGGTACCCGTCGCGCACGACCGAGCTGGAGATCCTCGACACCCACGGACGCGGCTCGTCTCTCGACTCCCTGAAGCCCGTCGTCTCCGGCGCCGAGGTCGGGCGGATGATCGACATGGCTCGACGGGTGTACGTCTCCGATGCCATCAAGCAGTACCTGGTGGACACCGTGGAGGCCACGCGCACCGACCCCGACCTCCTTCTCGGTGCGTCGCCGCGCGCCACCCTGTTCCTCCAGCGGATGGCTCGCACCCGCGCCGCAGAGCAAGGACGCCACTACGTCACCCCGGACGACGTGAAGACCATGCTGCGTCCGGTCCTGACCCACCGCCTCATCCTGAGACCCGAGGCACAGATGCGAGGGATCGCCATCGACGACGTCGTCGACTCGGTGGCCGCCGGAGTCCCGGTGCCAGGGAGCGGGGTCAGAGCCTGATGCCGACGGGACGCGGGTGGGCCGCCACCGGCGTCGCCGCAGCCCTGCTCCTGCTCTGGGTCGGTTTCGGCGAGATCGAACTGATGACGACGGCCATGTTCCTGCTCGCCGCGGTGACGGTGGGAACGATCTTCGTGCGGCTCAACACCCCCGAGGTGCTCGTGGCGAGACGCCTGGCACCGGCGCAGATCCATGCCGGCGACACCGTCGTGGTGGAGCTGGAACTCGTGCCCTTCGTGGGCAGGAGGTTGCGCAACGTAGCCGTCGTGGACGCCGTTCACGGGCTCGGTCTCGCCCGCTTCGCCGCCGGGAGCCTCGCCCCGCTCCAGCCAGTGGTCGCCAGATACGAGGTGGAGTGCCATCGCCGTGGCGCCTACGAGGTCGGCCCCGCGGTGGTGACGGTGAGCGACGCCTTCGGCCTCAGCGAACGGAGCCGTCGGGTGGGGACCGCAGACCGGCTGGTGGTGTACCCGATCGTCGAGAAGCTGATGGGACTCCCGCGGATGCACGGCCTGGAGGCGAGCAGGCACCGCAATCGACCAGTGTTCTCACCGACCGGATCTCACGACTTCTACACGATGCGGGAGTATCAGGTGGGTGACGATCTGCGAAAGGTCCACTGGCCATCGTCGGCACGGCGGGACACCCTGATGATCCGTCAGTTCGAGATCCACCCTCAAGAGAAGGCACTGGTCGCCCTCGACCCCAGGCATGGCACCGACCCCGAAGCATTCGAGCAGGCGGTGATCGGCGCCGCGTCGGTGCTGACCCATCTCTTCTCTGCCGGGTTCTCCACCGAACTCGCCTTCGGTTCGACGGTCGAAGGTGCCGCCAACGGCGACGGGTACCGCCATGCCATGGATCTCCTGGCTCGGGCGACGCCGACCCACGACCCTGATCCGACCAGGAGCCTGATGCGGCTGCGTCGGCGTCACGGTGGCGGCATCCTCCTGCTGGTGACGGCGCGGCTCGATGAGACGGCTCTGGCCGCCTACCGGGCGCTGGCTCCCGGGTTCGGTCGCAGGATCGTCCTCACCGCCGATGATGCCGACGGGCAGCTACTGGCCACCCTGGTGAATCTGGGGGCCCTCCCGGTGGTCGCCCCACCAGGCCGAGCGTGGGCGACGCCGTGGACACGGGCGATGGAGCTCTCATGGTCTACCGCCTGACCTGGATCGCCGGAATCGGCGCCATCGCCCTCGCCCTGGGGCGCGTGTCGCGTCTCCTCCAGCCCGCCGAAAGCGGGCTGCCCTGGCAGGTCGTGGTGGTGGTGGCTGCGATCCTTGGCGGTGGCCTCACCGCTGTCGCCAAGGCAAGGAGAGCTCCCGGCTGGGTGATCGCCGTCATCGACCTGGTGGCCATGGTGCTGCTGGTGGTGCGCATCGCCGCCCCGGAGACGACCCGGTGGCTGCTGCCCACCTCGGCCTCTCCAGGCGCCATCGGGGAACAGCTCGCACTGGCGCGCGATGCGATCAGATCGGGGGTCGCCCCGGTTCCTCCGGTCGACGGGATCATCGCCATCCTCGCCGCCGTCTTCTGGCTGCTGGGAGCGCTGCTGGTGTGGGGCCTTCGCTCCGACAGACCCTACGCCGCCGTCCTGACTCCGCTCGTGGTGTATCTCGAGTTCGCCGTGATGGACCGCAGGGCCGCAGGTTGGTGGACCACCGGATTCATGGCGGCCATCGGGCTGGCCCTGATGGCCGTTGCGGTCGACCGGCGGGGTGCAGCCACCGGGCGCCTCAACGGTGGCAGGCGCCTGCTCGTCCGCACCCTCCCCGCCATCGGTGTGGTGACGCTGACGGTCACACTGGCCACGGCGTTGGTGGCCGTATCGGCGGCAACCCCGCTGGTGCCTCGCAACGGCTACCTCGACTGGCGCTACACGGGTGGGCTCACCGGGGACTACTTCGGGAGCGTCTCCTACAACCCGTTCGTCGGGATCCGTCAGCAGCTCATCTCCCCCACCAACGTGCCGGTGTTCCTGGCCACCGTCTCCGGCGACCTTCATCCCGAAGAGATCTACTGGAGGCTGATCACCCTGGACACCTTCGACGGAGAGCAGTGGTCGGTGGGCAAGGACGCCAAGGTCCTGGCGCCCGAGGACCTCAAGTCCTACGAACCTTCAGGGCACGCCTTCGCCGGAGAAGTGGGCACCGTCCTGGCCGACATCACCATCCACGGGCTGGTGATGGACTGGATGCCCGCACCATACGCCCCAGTCGCCGTCAGTTCCGCCAACGACGCCGTCGAGCACGGGTTCCGAGTGAAGGGCGACGACGCCTCCTTGCGCTACGCCCCGATCACCTATCAGGGGATGTCATACACGGTCCGGTCCCAGGTGCCGCGACCCGAGGTCGACGCCCTCGCCCGGCGCCCCGATGGTGCCCTGTCGACGATCTTCGCCGAGGCGGTGGCTGCGAATCGGCTCGACCTGGATCCGACACCGCGCCTCGTCACCACCCGACCGGCACCGGACCGCGAGATCTACCTCGAACTCCCCGAGACGGTGGGCCCCGACCTGCGCTGGCTGGCGTACTCCATCACGCAGGATCTGGAGACCGAATTCGAACGCGCCCTGGCACTGGAGTCGTTCTTCCGCGACGGGGCTGCCTTCGCCTACTCGACCGACGTGGAGACCGGCCACGGCGCCGTCGACCTCGAGGCCTGGCTCCTCGATCCGTCGAGCCCCAACTACCGGACCGGCTACTGCGAGCAGTTCGCCACCGCCCTGGCGGTGATGGCCCGGGCCGTCGGGATCCCGAGCCGAGTGGTGCTCGGTTTCACCCCGGGCACCCTCCTCGAGGATGGGCGCCTCCTCGTGCGCGACCGCAACGCCCACGCCTGGGTGGAGATGTGGATGGGCGGTCAGGGCTGGGTGCGGTTCGATTCCACACCACGAGCCGACGGCGCCGGCTTCGGAACCGGCGAGAGCCTCGGTCTCGACCTCTCGACCCTGGCGCCCGACATCGACGCCGTTCCCCAGCCCAACGGTGACGACCCAGCGCCGCCCATCGCCGGAGACCTGGGCGAGGGCGGCACCGCGACCGACACGACACCGGAGGAGGCGCCGGTGGGACAGGCTTCGCCCGGCCCTGCTTCGGTGTGGCTCGACCTCGCCCTGGCAGGTATTGCCTTGGTACTCGCTCTGGTCCTCGTGGTCCCTGGTGCCAAGTGGCTGCGCCGGCGTCGGCGCCTTGCTCGGCTCGGTGCAGGTGACATCACCGCTGCCTGGCATGAGATCGTCGATCGAATGGCCGATCTGGGCCACGGCCCCACCCCGGCGACCACACCGATGGAGTTCGCCCGTGGCATTGGAAGGGCCGTCGAGCCGTTGGCGACGTTGTACGGGGCTGTCGAGTACGGTCCGTCACGCGATGCCGACGCCGGGATGGTGGCGCTGGCGGTTCGCTCCCTCGATGGTGCCGAGGAGACCCTTGCTGCACGCTTCTCGCCGTGGCGACGCCTCACCGCCCGGCTCAGACCCGCCTCGCTGCTGCGGCGCCGCCGCAACGGCTGACTCCGGGCTCGTGCGGTCAGCCCTGGGCGGCTTCTCCCTGCACGTCGTCCTCGACGCGACGCAGCATTAGGAGGAACTGTTCGCGGTCCAGCTCGAACCGGGTCACGTCCTCCTCCACCTCCCGGGTGATCTCATCGATGGCGACGAAGAACGCCAGCTGCCCTTCGCGCAGGGCATCGATCAGCTCCTCCTCGTCGGAGGCGACCCTGAAGATCGACTTGCCGTCGGTGACCAGCTTGACCTCGGCGAGATGCGAGTCCATGTCCGCCGTGCGTCGCAGATAGTCCCAGGCACGCCGCACCCGCTGTACCGACATGCCGTTGTCCAGGAGCGAGCGGACGACGCGCAGGGCGACCAGATCGCGGAACGAATAGAGACGCCGCTTACCGGGTCGGCCGCCGGTTCCCTGCAGGGATGGAACCACCAGCCCCACTCGGTCCCAGTAACGAAGTTGGTGCGCGGTGCACCCGGTCAACCGACAAGCCTGCTGAGCACTGAACGCCTCCAAGACCTTCCCTCTCCCTGTCGTGGCCAAGGACGAAGCTGCGTCCGTGGCGGAGTCTTCCCGAGAACGGCGACTCTAGCGGTCCCGTCGCCGCCGCCGCAGCCTGGAGGCGAAAGAATCCGGCGAGCCGACGCCCACACCGAACCGGCGGCGCAGGATGGCCACGGTCCAGGCGGCGGCCGCCACCATGGCGGCGAAGCCGAGAAGGGCGACCAGGGTCTGCCGGGTGAAGAAGCCGAGCATCAGAGCGAAGCCGATGACGAAGAGCAACACTGCCCAGCGGAGATTGCGAGAAGCGGTGGTGGCGACCCTGGCATCGCGCACCGAAGCGGCGAGCTTTGGATCCTCCTGATAGAACTGCCGCTCTATCTCCTCGAGGATCCGCTGTTCTCTGTCGTCGAGGGGCATCGCAGGTCTCCGCTCTTCGGGAGCCGATTATACCGGTGGTCGGGGTCACAAACCTGCAGCGAGTGCCCGTCCCTAGACTCGTCCGCCGTGCTTCACAGCCTCCATCTCGTGCGACACGGCGAGGTGCACAACCCGGACGGAGTCGTCTACGCCGACCTACCCGGGTTCGTCCTCTCCGACCTCGGGCGGGAACAGGCTCGGGCCGCCGCGGCTCGAATCGGATCCCTGGGGGCCGATCTGGTGGTCACCTCCCCGATCGCCCGGGCACGCGAGACTGCGGCGCCGATCGCCGCCGCCATCGGCACAACCCCCATGGTCGACGAGCGGCTTCGTGAGTGGGATCTGTCGCGCCGCTGGGCCGGGGTGCGCTGGGTCGACCTCCCGGGACGCTTCCCGGGCGAGGTCGAGGCCTACCTGGCCGACCCGGCCAACCTCCCCTTCTCCCCGGAGAGCATCGACGAAGTCGGACGACGGATGAGCGCCGTCGTCGACGGCCTGGGACGGTCCCACCCCGGGAAGGTCGTGGTGCTGGTCTCCCATCAGGATCCGGTGCAGGCACTGCGCCTCTCCCTCCGTGGGATCTCCTGGTCTTCGCTGTCGGTGGACAAGCCGGGACATGCCTGCGTCATCACCCTGGTAGCCGATGGCCTGGCGTGGGATGAGGTGGCTGCCTGGGAGCCCGCGGCCGACTCACCCACCTGATATCGGGTTGGCCCTACAATCCGGCGACCGCCGGGAGAGGAGAGTCGAAGGTGAGGCGTCTGATCGGAGCTTGGGCCGCGGCGAGCCTGCTGTTGACGGCGTGTGCCAGCGGGCCATCGGCGTCGGCGATCGCCCTCGACCAGCAGCCGGCGACCACGACGACCACGGAGCCGACCGATGCCGGAATCTTCGTGGTGCGGATCACCAACGGGAGCTTCTCCCCGTCCAACGTCACCCTGGACCTGAACGAATCCTGGATCGTGGAGTGGCACCACGAGGACGCCCCGCGTGAGTACACGCTGATCGCCAGCACCCGCGGCGAAGACGGCAAGCCGATCTTCGAGAGCCCCCTGCTCAAGGAGGGCGACACCTTCCGGTTCGATTTCAGCGAGCTCGAGCCCAAGCTGTACCGATACTTCAGCCTCATCGGGAAGCAGCGGATCCCCGGCTTCATCGACACCAGACCGGAACGCTGATCCGCCTCTCCGTCCGACGGGGGATAATGGACCGGTGCCGCTTGCACCGCTCATCGTCACCTCACTCGTCGTCGCTCCGATGGTGTTCGGTGCCGTACTCCTAGCGCTGACCCCGGCGCCGTTCTCGTCCGATGCCGCCCTCCTCCTGGCGGCCGGCAACACGATCCTGGGGACGATCGTCGCCGTGGGGTTCCTTCTGGCCCGCGCCCGCTGGGCCCGTGACCTAGGACTTGCACTGGCACTGCTCTGGGTAGGGCTGGGAGTGGTCGGCGAGTCGCCCTGGCATTCGGCCTCGGTGGTACTCGGAGCAGGGCTCCTGGCGGCGATGGCCGGCCCCTGGCCGCAGCGCTGGCTTCGGCGGCTGCCCGCCACCGAAGCCCCTCCTCGGGCGGCCGCCGCTCTCCTCTTCGCGCTGGTCTCGGTCCCGACGCTGCTCGCCATCGCATCTCCCACGGGCGTGACCTGGGCCTCCTGGGCGTTCGCCGCCTGGTGCCTGCTTCTCGCCTGGGCGGTGGCTCGCGCCGTCCCCGGTGCATCGACGGCGGCCCGCTTCGCCCACCCGGTGCTCGCCATCGCCATCGCCTACGCGGCGGGTCGCTACGGAGGAGCAGTCGCGGTGGCGTCCGGCGCGGTCGTCGCCGTACTCGCCTGGCAGCGGGAAGTTCGGGTGGCTGTGGCTCCGCTGGTCCCACCCATGGCGGGTGAAGCGGTTCGCTTCCCTCCGGAACTGGCGCCCGCCGCAGTCCTCGAGGCCGCCGGACTCGACCGGTCGGGCAGACCGGAGAAGCCATGAAGCTCCCCAACCCCTGGTTCCTGATTCCGGTGGTGGTTGCGGCGGTCACCGGCGGGGTCATCGGGTTCTACGTAACCGACGCCTCATGCACCGCGGGCTGCGCGCCGGCGGCCGTCTCCATCGGCCTGGTGGTCGCCCTCGCCTGCGCTGTTGGCGTCGGGGTGGTCGCCGTGCTGGCGGCACGATCCCTGGGCGAGTGGCGCAACCTGGCCGATCGCGAGCTCACCGTCCCTGTCGAGGGTCCGCCCGAGGAGCGGCCCCCGACGTGCTGAGAACTGCTCCTGCTCCGAGGAGCCGGCGATGACCTTCGCTGCCGCCACCGCACTGCGCCGCCTCGAAGACGGTGTCTGGGAGGGTTCCATCGCCCCAGGATGGGACATCGCCGGCGCAGCCAACGGCGGCTACCTTCTGGCGATCGCCGCCCGAGCGGCGTCGCTCACCTGCGGCCGGATCGACCCGGTGACCGTGACCGCCCACTACCTGGCACCCGGGAAGCCGGGGCGAGTGACCGCCCACGTCGAGGTGGTCAAGTCGGGGCGGCGCTTCGCCACCGTCTCCACGGAGCTCAGGGATGCCTCTCGCCCGCTGCTGCGCATGCTCGGCTCGTTCTCCGACCTCGACGACGCGACCCCGACCACGGAGCTCATGGGCTCCGGTCCTCCCGATCTCCCCCCGGTCGCGGAGTGCCTGCCGGTGACCCCCACCGAGACCTTCCCCCCGCCGTTCATGGGTCGGGTCGACCTCAGGCTCCCCGCCCAGACGCTCTCCGGATGGGGAGAGCCGGGCCCTCCACGGGTGGCCGGATGGTTTCGTCTCGGCGAGGCCGAGCCCATGGACACGACCGGGCTGCTGGTGGCGGTCGACGCCTTCCCGCCCACCATCTTCTTCGCCGGGCTGCCCGTGGCCTGGGTGCCCACCCTGGAGCTGACCGCTCACATCCGGGCCCGGCCGGCGCCGGGATGGCTGCGCGGTGCCTTCTCCACCAGGTTCGTCACCGGCGGGTTCCTGGAGGAGGACGGCGAGGTGTGGGACTCAGAGGGTCGCCTGGTCGCCCAGTCCCGCCAGTTGGCCCTGCTGCCTCGCACCTGAACCCGCGCCGGCCATCGTCATTCGTGGGCGGTGAACACCAGGGCGACGTTGTGGCCCCCGAAGCCGAACGAGTTGGTCATCGCCGACCGCACCCGATGTGGCCGCGAGACGTTCGGCACATAGTCCAGGTCGCACTCCGGGTCGGGGGCCTCATGGTTGATGGTCGGCGGCAGCACCCCGTCGCGGATGGCGAGAATGCAGGCCAGTGACTCGAGGGCACCGGCACCACCCAGGAGGTGACCGGTCATCGACTTGGTGGAGGAGACCGGCACCGAGTAGGCCGCCTCACCGAACACGGCCTTGATGGCGGCGGTCTCGGTCGAGTCGTTCGCCTGGGTAGAGGTCCCGTGGGCGTTGATGTAGTCGATCTCGGTCGGCGCCATCCCGGCGTCGTCGAGCGCGGCCTGCATGGCCCGCGCCGCCCCTCCCCCGCCGGGGCGGGGCAGGGTGATGTGATATCCGTCCGAAGACATCCCGTAGCCGGCGAACTCGGCGTAGATGTGGGCACCGCGCGCCAGGGCGCGCTCGCGCTCCTCGAGGATCAGGGTGGCGGCGCCCTCTCCCATCACGAAGCCGTCGCGGTCCGCGTCGAACGGGCGGCATGCCCGCTCCGGCTCGTCGTTGCGCGTGGACAGGGCACGCGCCTGCCCGAAGCCGGCCAGGGCGAACTCGCAGATCGGAGCCTCGCCTCCTCCGGCCACCATCACGTCGGCGGCGCCACGACGGATGATCTCGGCGGCGTCACCGATGGCGTTGGCCGAGGCGGCACATGCGGTAACGGTGCAGATGTTCGGACCAAAGAGGTGATAGCGAATCGACACCAGGCCGGCCGCCATGTTGGAGATGATCTGTGTGATCGACAGCGGACTCACCCGGTCGGGTCCGCGCTGACGCATGGTGTCGATCCCCTCCTGGAACGAGATCATGCCGCCGATCCCGGAGCCGACCGCCACCCCGGCGCGTAGCGCCTCCGGGTCGGTCTCCCCGTGGTCGATCCCGGCGTCGGCCAATGCCTGGTGTGACGACGCCCAGAAGAACTGGTCGTATCGGTCGAGGCGTCGAGCCTCCTTGCGCTCGATGTACTCCTCGGGATCGAAGTCGGCCACCTCGGCTGCTATCCGGGTCCGCATCGCCGAGGCGTCGAAAGCGGTGATGGGCCCAACCCCCGAACGCCCAGCCAGAGCGGCGCTCCAGAACGACCCGACGTCCCCGCCCAGCGGGTTCACCGTGCCGAGGCCGGTGACGACCACCCGGCGACGCTGCATCAGGCCCCGAGCTTCTGAATCACGGCGTCGACGGCGGCACCGACCGTGGTGATCGACTCGGCCTCTTCGTCGGGGATGCTCACTCCGAAGGTGTCCTCCAGCGCCATCAGCAGCTCCACCACGCCCAGCGAGTCGACTTCGAGGTCCTCCTCGAACCGCGCTGCCGGGTTGATCCGGTCGCGATCGAGCCCGAGCTCGTCGACGAGCAGGTCGGTCATCTTTGCTTCCACTTCGGCTCGGTCCATGCCGTGGCTCCCTCCGGGTCTGGTTTCCTACTGGTCATCCCGCCTCACATGGCGAGGCCGCCGTCCACCACCAGCACCTGGCCGGTGACGTACGAGGCATCTTCCGAGGCAAGATAGCCCACGGCCGCCGCCACTTCGGACGGTGTGCCGAACCGGCCGAGGGCGATGGAGGGCAGTGCCGCCTGGCGCACGCCTTCGCCCAGGGCGTCGGTCAGTTCGGTGGCGATGAAGCCGGGGGCGACTGCGTTCACGGTGATGCCGCGCGAGCCGACCTCCTTGGCCACGGATCGCGTGAACCCGATCAGTCCGGCCTTGGCGGCCGAGTAGTTGGCCTGCCCGGCGTTGCCGGCGATGCCGGCGACCGAAGTGATGTTGATCACCCGACCCCAGCGAGCCTTCAGCATCGATCGCAGGACCGCTCGCGTGCAGTGGTACGCCGAATCGAGGTTGGTGCGCAACACCGACGCCCAGGCTTCGGGTCGCATCCGCACCAACAGGTCGTCGGCCGTGATCCCGGCGTTGTTCACCAGCACCTCCACCGGGCCCAGGGCGGACTCCACCGCCGAGAACATGGCCGCCACCGCATCGGCATCGCCCACATCGCCCCCGACCGCCAGCGCCACACCGCCGGTGGCGGCAATCGCCTCGACGACCTCAGCGGCGGCGTCGGGACGCTTCACATAGTTGACGGCGACTCGATGGCCGTCGGCCGCCAGGCGTTGGGCGATGGCGCGGCCGATGCCTCGAGAGCCGCCGGTCACCAGTGCCACCCGCCCGTCGCTCAACCCGACCTCCCGTGGGCGGCGACGTTGGGAAGCACCAGGTCGAGGCCGGTTGCGGTCGTCGGGGGCAGGTGGGCGTCGGACGAGCCAAGCGGTTCCACCCGCGGCCCCCATCGATACACGCACGCGGCCCAGGTGAAGCCGGCCCCGAATGCGGCGAAGACGATGTCGGTCCCTGGCGTGATGCGGCCTTGCTCCAACGCCTCGGTGATGGCGATGGGAATCGTCGCCGAGGATGTGTTCCCGTACGACTCGATGTTGACGAAGACCTTGGCCGGGTCGAGGGAGAGCCGGCGAGCGGTGGCATCGATGATCCGCACGTTGGCCTGATGCGGGATCAGCAGGTCGATGTCCTCCAGCTTCAAGCCGGCCTTCTCGACCACCCGCATCGATGCATCGCCCATGGCCGTGACCGCCCGCTTGAAGACCTCGGGCCCCTCCATGAGAAACGAGGGGGTCTGCTGGCGCAGCGGATTGCCTTCGGTGCCGCTGGCCGGGACGTAGAGAAGATGGGCCGCGGTGCCATCGGAACCGAGCTCGAAGGAGAGCAGGCCACCCTCCTCGTCGGATGCCTCCAGCACCACCGCCCCGGCGCCGTCTCCGAAGAGGACACAGGTGGACCGGTTTCCGAAGTCGAGCCAGAAGGACAGCTTCTCGGCGCCGATGATCAGCACCCGCCGGACGCCGCCGGCACGGATCAGCTGGTCGGCGTGGGAGAGGGCGAAGAGGAAGCCGGAGCAGGCGGCATTGATGTCCATGGCTGCGGCGCGCGATGCGCCGATCTTCGCCTGTACCAGCGTCCCGGCACCGGGCACCAGGCGATCGGGCGTGCAGGTCGCCAGCAAGAGCAGATCGACCTCGTCGGCGGTGCGCCCGGCCGCCGCCAGGGCATGCTGTGCCGCCACCGCAGCCATGTCCGACACCTCGACGTGGGCGATCCTGCGCTCCTTGATCCCGGTGCGGGTGGTGATCCAATCGTCACTGGTGTCGGTGAGGGTCTCCAGGTCGGCGTTGCTCAGCACGGCGGGGGGAACACACTTCCCCCAACCGGTGATGATCGCGTTTGGCATCCGACCTCCTCCGCTCAGGATACGGCAGCGAGCCGTTGGGCGACTTCCCCCACGTCGGCGAGCGTGGAGACCACGAGCACCTCGGCACCCTCCACCGACCTCCTGGCCAGGCCCGCGGTTACATCGCCCGGTCCGACATGGACGAAGGTTCCGATGCCGGCAGCGGCCATCGCATCGAGGGACTTGGCAAAGAGCACCGGTGAAGTGAGCTGGCGGAGCAGGGCAGATCGCGGGTCGGATCCATGGGGGGCGGCGGTGGCGTTCGACCACACCGGGAAGGCTCCGGAGCCGAAGCGGGTGGTCGCAACCGCCTCGGCCAGGTCGGCGGCGGCAGGCTCCATGAACGGGGAGTGGAAGGCTCCCGACACCTTGAGCGGAATCACGCGGCGGATGCCGTGGTCGGAAGCGTGGGCCGCGGCCCATTCGAGATCGGCGGCACCACCGGCGACGACAGCCTGTCCAGGGGCGTTCATGTTGGCCACCCATAGGCGACCTCCCGAGCCGCGGCACGCCGCCGCCAGGCCCTCTGCCTCCTCGAAACCGGCGCCGAGCAATGCCGCCATCCCCGAGGGCTCGACGTCGGCGGCGGTGCTCATCGCCCTGCCCCGGGCCGCCACCAATGCCAGCCCCTCGGAGAAGCCGAGCACCCCGGCCGCCGCCAGGGCCGTGTACTCGCCCAGGGAGTGGCCGGCAGCCGCCGCCGGGGAAGGAGACACCCTCGACAGGGCGGCGAAGAGTGCGAAGCCGAGTGCGAACAGGGCAGGCTGCGCCACTTCGGTTCGTGTCAGCGCCTCTTCGGGACCCTCCAGGCAGACGGATCGGAGCGACCATCCGAGGACGGCATCGGCGGAGTCACCGAGCAGATCGGGCATCGCATCGAAGAGATCCGCCCCCATGCCCACGAACTGGCTCCCCTGTCCGGGGAACAGAACCGCATGGGGCATCACCGCCACCGTCCGGAGTGCTTGACCTCGACCCCGCCGAGAGCCACCAGAGCCTGTACCTCCAGGCGAGGGGCACCCGAACCGACGGCGTTGCGATCGGTGGTGTCGTCCCACCCGCCCAGCAGCGGCAACCCCCGGATCTCGACGAGCCAGCCGCGGGGAACGAGGATGGCGACGCTGCCGAGGAGGGCGGTCACCGACACCTCGGCTCCGCCGGGCACCGGAAGCGCCTCGGTCAGATCGAGGGTGATCCCACCGAGGATCGAGGTGAGCGATGCCCGCCGAAACGAGTGCGACCTGGTGGCGAGTCGTGCTGATCCGAGGACGGCGATGCCGTCCACCTCCTCGTCATCAGACGGTCGGATCCCGTAGCGGCGTCCCCATCCCAGCAGGATCCAGAGTCCGACCAGCACCAGGGTGACCGGCCACACATAGTCCCAGGCGTCGGCACCGAAGAGACCCGAGGTGACGCCGAGCAGGCCGAGGCCGGCTCCGACCAGGACCAGCGTGCTCGCCCGAGGCCCTCGCGCCGAGGCGAAGTGGAAGACGCCGAGGGCAACGATCGCCGCGGGCCACCAGCGGGCCAGCGCATCCCCGGCATCGAGGGCACCGGCGGAGTCGAGCAGGAACACGACCCCGAGTGTGACGACGACCGAGCCGAAGAGGAGGCGACCGGCGTTCAACCTGCCACCGCCTCGGTCAGCCGACGCAGCCGTCCCGGCATCAGCGACTCGAGCGTCTCCACCGCCTTGGTGAACGCCTCCAACCCGGCCTGGTCCCCGTCCCAGTGTTCTCTGACCAACTCGTCGCCGGCGGCGCGGACCAGCCGCAACGCCGCCATGGCGAGGACGGCGGCGTCGTCGATGCGACCCAGCACGGGAAGCCGGGCCGGGATCAGGTCCCAGGGGATCAGGGCGTAGGCGACGGCTCCACCGGCGAACGCTCTCGCCCGGGCCGGAACCCGAGGGTCGATCGCCAGACGCCAGATCAGGCGTGCCGACGCAGCCAGGGTCGTCAGCGCCTCCCGCAACCCAGATGGTGCCTTCATGTCGCTCCTCCTGCCGCCAGTGCCGCCCCGATCAGACCGGCATCACCGCCCAGGGCGCCTCGTTCCACCGGGGTCGGCCTCCTGTGGGCCGCCCCCGGGATGGACCCCATCATCGCCGCCCGAGCCGGGTCGAGCACCTCGTCGAGGAGTCCGACCGTGCCTCCGACCACCAGGACGTCCGGGTCGAAGACGCCGATCATCGCGCCCAGGCCGCGACCCAGCCATGACCCGACCTCGTGGACCGCCGCCGCGGCGTCAGCGTCGCCGGCTCGAGCGGCGGCGACCAGATCGACGCCACTCGGGGTCCGACCAGCGCATGCCGCTGCCAGGGCGCCGCGCGGGTCTGCAGCCGCCAGGAGCCGGGCGGCGCGATCGAGGGCCGTCCCTGATGCCATCGCCTCCCAGCAACCGCGGAGTCCGCACCGACACTCCGGGCCGCCTGGATCCAGGACCACGTGGCCGACCTCGCCGAGATGACCCCGCCCCCGCTCCACCGAGCCCCCCAGTGCCAACGATGCCCCGATCCCGGTCCCCACCGTGATCAGGAGCACGGCGCGATGCCCCCGGCCCGAACCCATTCGGGCCTCGGCCAGACACGCCATGTTGGCGTCGTTGTCGACCACCACGGGAACCCCCATGGCCTCGGCGACCCGGGTGCCGACCGCCACCCCGGTGCCGGGTCGATGGGGCATCCACGACACCACACCCTCGTCATGACGCACCAGCCCGGCCACACCGACCCCCACCGCCTCGGCATCCATTCCCGAGGCCGCGGTGATGATGGCATCGGGCACGTCGGCGAGGCTCGCCGGCGTCGGGAGGTCCGTGCGGTCCAAGAAGTGATCCGCCCCCTCGATCAGGGCAAGGCGCAGGTTGGTGCCGCCGACGTCCACGGCCACCGTTCGAGGTACTCCGGGCATGACCGGATGCTATCCGCTGTGCATCTCATCGTGGCTTGTGATCCAATCTATCTTGACGACACTCAAGTTATCGTCTATGTTACGGCTGAGAACCGAAAGGAGGAAGGAGATGATCGTGGATCTCGCCCCGTTCGATCCGTTCGCCATGCTGCGCGACATCGACCGGCTCGTCGAGCGAACCCCCGCCAGCCCCACTCGCTGGTTGCCCCGAATCGATGTCTTCGATCGGGAGAAGGAGCTCGTGGTACGAGTCGAGGTCGCCGGCATCGACCCGAACGACATCGACGTGACCGTCGAAGACCGCACCCTGACCATCTCGGGAGAGCGCCATTTCGACGAGACCACACAGACCAACGGGTTCCATCGCCGGGAGATCTTCGCCGGCGAGTTCAAGCGGACACTGGTCCTGCCCGAAGGTCTCGATGCCGGCGAGGTGAGCGCACACGCCGACAACGGCATCCTCGAGGTGACCGTTCCCCGTCGGCCGGAGGTTCTGCCCCGCAAGATCAAGGTCGACGTGGACGCCTGAGCGATCTCAGCCCGATGCGAAACCCGGCCCTCCAAGGGCCGGGTTTCTCGGTTTCGCCGGAAGCGATCCCCGGGGCACGAGTAGGCCGTCGCCGCCAGGCCCGCTCACTCGACGTCGATGTGCTGCGGACCGCTCCCCTCCTCCTGGGCGTCATCGTGAGCTGGGGCCGAGCCGATCTCCTCGAGGAAGGCGCTCACCCCGGCAACGACCTCTATCGCCGCCTTCATGAAGTGGAGCCCGGCACGCTGCAACCCGCGCCGCGTTGCGTCCCCGATCTCGTGGCCTTGGTGATGCTCATCCACGGCGATCTCCGAAACGAACCCAGAGTTCACCTTCGCTGAGCCTGGCACCGATCAGCTCGCGCCGGCGCAGAGAGTCCGGCAGTGCCAGGGACCGCCGGTAAGGCCCGACCGTCACGTAGACGTCGTCGTGGTGTCGCATCACGTCCACCTCGCCCTTCTCGGCCAGGGGCAGGCGCAGGGCCAGCACCACCTCTCCCCCCTCCTCGAAGACTCGGAACGGATCCGCTTCGGCGAGGCGGTCGGTCGGATCCAGATCGCGGTAGAGCTCCTCCCCCACGATTCGCAATCGGTCCACGCCGACCATCTCCTCGTCGAACAGCCGCAGGTGGAGGCGGGACAGATCGGCGAAGGCCTCGTCGACTGTGGTCAGATGCTCCGCCTGTACCTCTCGCCAGCGCTTGAAGTAGGGGTCGGTGACCTCCTCGGGAATGATCCGGTTGACCACGGCCGCATCCACGGCGTAGCCGAACAGTCCCAGGTACGTGTAGGTGCGGCGCGCCTCGCTGACCACCATCTTCTCCAGGTTCATCACCAGCCGGGCACTGGTGATGGCGGGGTCGGCGAGAACCCTCCGCACCCCGGCTATCCGGCCGTAGAACCCCTCCCCGGCCTCGAACACGTCGTCGCCGGGTAATGGCATGGACATCACCCGCGACAGGACCGGCCTGACGACACGCGCCACCCTGCGCTCCAGCGGGAACAGCTTCTCCATGTACCAGCCGAGCACGTCGGGAAGGCTGAGCAGGCGGAGAGTCTCCGCGGTGGGGGCGCAGTCGACGACGACGACGTCGAAGGCGCCGGACGCGACATGATCCTGGACCTCGGCCAGAGCGAACAGCTCGTCCATGCCCGGCAGGACCACCAGCTCCTCGGCGGCGATGCCCTGCGCGCCACCCCAGTCGAAGAGATCGGCCAGGTAGTCGCGCACCTTCCCCCAGTGGGTCTCCAGGCGACGCTGGGCATCGATCTGCTGGCCGAGCAGGCCCGGCACGATCTCGGTCGGAGTGTCCTCGAGGGGGACGGAGAAGGCATCGGAGAGGCTGTGTGCCGGATCGGTGGACATCACCAGGGTGCGATGGCCCAACTCGGCGCAGCGCAGGGCAGTGGCCGCCGCCACCGTCGTCTTGCCCACGCCTCCCTTGCCGGTGATGAGGAGCACCCTCATCCGGCGCTCGCCAGCTCCTCGGCGCGTCGCGTCAAGCCGCGCAGCGCCGCCTGGACGATCTGCTTCTCGGCCTGCCTCCTGAGGAACCCGGGCACGGCGAATGCGGGCTTCACCCGGAGGGCGTACACCACCTCGGTTCCCCCATCTCGCGCGCTGAACTCGTAGTAACCCTCCATCTCCTCGATGTCCTCTCCGGGCACTGCGCTCCATGAGATGCGATTCGGGGCCTGGTACTCGTATTCGAGCTCGTAGGTGATCCGCTTGATGAACCCGTCGACCTCGAAGCGGGCGCGCCCTGCCCTGCCGTCGGCATCGGTCTCCAGGATCTCGACGGCGGCCACGCCGGTAGCCCACTCCGGGTAGGCGGCGAGATCGGCCGCCACCGAGAAGACGACCTCCGGGGGGGCGGCTGCCTCCGAAGTGCGCACGGTTCCATCCATGACAGCGAGGCTAGCGAGACCCGCAGGGAAACCGCCGGGCCGGGGCCATCAAGGAAAGTGACGAACCGGTCGCCCCGTTGCTCGAAAGTAGCCGACGTTGTGGCATGCCGTTCGCCCCACGCGCCATCGAGTCGCCTGCGGCTGGTGCACGTCACCGAAGTAGTGCCAGCGCGGGCCGCTCTCGAGCAAGTACTCCTTGACCGGAGTCGAGCCCTTGGGCAGGCCTCCGACGACATCGGTGCACAACTGGGGAACCGCCGGCGCGACGTGGGTGCACAGGACGTCCACATCGCCGAGCGAGTCCAACCTCTCCCGCATCGCCTCGTCGGACACCTCTCCGGGCCCGCCCACCGAGGGAAGCCCTCCGCCGACGACCCCGATCCGAAGACCCTCCACCTCGATCACTCCGCTCTCGACGAAGCGCACCCCTTCGGGAAGAGCCGCCGCCAGCAGGCCGGGATGGTCCACGTTGCCGAAGGTCACCACGGCGCCGGAACCGGCGAGCGCCGCCGCCGCCTCGGCGTGTGCCTCATCGATCAGAGACCGGTAGGCGTGGCGAATCTCTTCCTCGCGCCCGGCAGCGATGTCGCGCATCACCCGGCGAGCGCCCTCCCAGTCATTTCTGCTGCGGAGTTCGGCGACGCGGGCAACGGCGTCGCGCCCTGCCACCTCGGCGAGCATGCCCTCGTGGGTGCGATGATCGACGAAGTTGAGCAGATCGCCGAGCACCAGCAGAGGCTCCCCCAGGGCCGCCACCTTGGCGAGAGCGCCAAATGCCCCGTGGACGTCCGACACCAGCAGCATCACTCCAGGCTACCGGTCGATGCCAGAGCAACCTCCTGGCGGACGTGGACGTCGGTCTCCGTCGCCGCCATCACCCCCAGTACCGCCCGCGCCCCATCCGAGCCGGTCCGGCCCAGGGCCCAGGCGGCGTGCCCTCGCAGCACGGGGTCGCCGTTTCTGCCGTACCCGGCGAGCACGCCCACGGCGGCCGCTCCACCGGAGTTTCCCAGCGCCACCAGCAGGTTGCGGCGCAGCCAGCGGGCGTCGTTTCCGGGCACGTAGAAGCCGGCGAATCGGCGACGCAGCGTGCCATCGTCGAGTCCCAGCAGGGCGCCGGCATCATGGCGGCCCTTCGTCGGCGCTGCCGCCTCCAGGAGACGAGATCCCGGTGGGCATGCTTCCAGGCAGTCGTCACAGCCGTAGAACCGGTCACCGACCGCTGCCCGCAGTGGCCGGGGAATCCATCCTGGCGCCTGGAGGAGGGCCGAGATGCAGCGACGAGCGTCCACCACCCCGGGTGCCACGATGGCTCCGGTCGGACACGCCGGCATGCATGCCTCACAGCGTCCACAGGTGCGCCGCATGGGCTTCGTGATCGGCAGCGGGGCGTCGGTGGCAACCGACCCCAGGAGCACCCAGGGACCTGCCCCCGGAACCAGGACCATCGCACTCTTGCCTCGCCAACCGACGCCGGCACGCACCGCCGCCGCCCGATCCACGAGGCGGGAGTCGTCGACGAGCACGGTGGCGCGATATCCCTCCTGCTCGAGGAGGGCCGCCACCGCATCCAATCCGACACCGAGCGGGGCGTAGCCGTCGACGGCGGCGAACCGGGCGACGCGCACCGTTCCGGGCTCGGCCGGGCCCGGGCCCCCGGCTTCGGGCAGGTAAGGGCGTGCGGCGACCACCAGGCGCGCCGCCCAGGGGAGAGACCGGCGGATGTCGGAGGAACGGTACGGGCGCTTGAAGGTGAAGCCGAGATGCCCGCTCCTCCCCGAAGCCACCGCCTCCTCGATCCCCCGGCGCGCACCGTGGAAAGGCTCGACACCGGTGACGCCGACGGCACTGCACCCATGGTCGGCGAGGGATCTCACCACCAGGCGGGCCAGGTCGGCAACATCGGGAGCGGGCGGGATGACACCACTGACCCTCGATGGGATGGCTGGGGACTCAGCCGATGCCGTCGTACACCCGTCACCGGGACCAGGCAGGCTCATCGGAGCAGGCTAGGCACCGCCTACTCGTTGACGGCGCGGCGCACCAGGCGCAGGCGCGGTACGAGACCGACCTCGGCGAGGGCCTCGAGGGCGATCACCTGATGACGATCCACATCGACCGGGCCCGGCCATCGTTCGAGCAAGTGCCCGACGACGCAGTCGCCACATGCCTCGCTGTGCTGCAGGGCGCACTCGTCGCAATCGATCCGCATCGATCTGCCTCCTCCTCGGCTGACAAGGGTGAAGGTAGGACGGAGGTGTGACGGATTTGGCGTTCACCCGACCTTCAGCGGCGCTCCCGCTCCCAGTTCGCCACCGCGGTGGAGTACAGCGTCAAGGCTCCACGCTCGGCCGCCGCCTCCCGTACGGCGCGATCGTTGGACACCACCACGACGCCAGGCGCCGCCATGGCCACGATCTCCTCGTCGGCGGTCACTCCCGGCTCGGTGAATCGAACGGTCACGCCCGGCACAGCATCGTGCTCCGAAGCCTCGGAGGGTGAGTCGAACACGATTGTCACATGCCGCCGGCCGGCCGCCGACTGCAGCCTGCGGGCGACCAGCTCCACACGCCGCCTCATCAGAGGCAGGTCCGGTTCGGTTCCATCCTCGATGAGGGCGAAGCCCAGGTTGTACCCATCGAGCACCAGATGGATTCGAGGGCGGTGAGAGAGGACCGCTGCCACCGCCTCTGCCTCTTCGGGCCCGACACCCGCGGGCAGCGAAGGCGGCACCTCCACGGGATGGGTGGCAACGCCGTGTGGCGGCTCACCCCGATCCCCCACCCCCGCCGCCATCTCCATCAGGTCGAGGCGACGCGCCAGCTCCAGGCCGGCCATGCCGAGGCCGGGCAGGATCTCGGGCGGCTCGATTCGCTCCTCCGCCTCACGACGCAGTCGGCGCTCGCGGTCGAGGGCGGTCCGCGCCTGGTCGTTGGCATCGACGAGGGCTGCGATCTCGGCGCGTAGACGATCGCCGTCCTTTGCTGCTCGCTGTTGCACGGCCAGGATCTCCGCCTTGAGAGCCTCCTCCCCCTTTCTCTCGGCGCGAACCGGAGCGCCCGCCTCTCGCCGCAGGGCACGCTCCCGCGCCTCGGCATCCGCCAGCTTCTTGCGGGCGGCGGTCAGCTCCCGCTTCATCACGACCGCGCGCTCCTCGGAGGCGGCCCTCTTCTGGTCCGCACCTTCGGCCTGGCGCACCCCCGCCGCCGCCCCAGCCTTCCAACCGAACTCGGCGAGCCTCAGCTCCCACCCCGGGGGCCGCACCAGAAGGAGCGCCGACGCCTCTTCGGCTCCACCCTCCAGTGCCTTGCCGGCATCGGACCACTGCTCCAAGGCCTTCTCGCGCAGCCAGGTGTGCTCGTCGATCGCCTCGAGCAGGCGGATCTGGCGGGGAGGCGTGAGCTCGCCTCTGGCGACGACCTGAAGCGGCTGGGGCACCCGGTCGGGCTCCATCCGCGCCAGGGCGTCGCGTGCGGCCTCCAGGGCCCTGCGGTACAGGTGACGAGGTTGGAACCTCATCGCCCGACGCTATCACCCCGGAAGGGAGGCGGCTGATCTGGTAGCGCCGGCAGCGAGTATCTTCCGGCCGATGCCCCGGCTCCCCCTTGCCATAGCGATGATGGCGCTCCTCGCCTCCTGCTCCACCGGTTCGAACGGTGCCGTCACGACCTCCCCGAGTCCGATGGCAACCTCGACCGTTCCCGTCACCGCCGGGGAGACAACCTCCACAACCGAGGTCACGCCCGGCGTCTCCGCCTCCGGTGTGGGCGACTCGTACTTCCCCCTCCTCGGCAGTCCCGGACTCGATGTCGACCACTACGCCATCACCCTCACCACCAGCCCCGACCTGTCGGCCATCGCAGCCGCCGAGACCGTGATCGAGGCCACAGCACTCACCGACCTGTCGGTGTTCACGCTCGATTTCGTCGGGCTGGAGATCGATGCTCTCACCGTCGACGGGACGGCGGCCGAGTACACACGCGACCAGGAAGACCTGGTGATCACACTCCCGACGACCATCGGTGCCGGCGAGGGGTTCACGGTCGCCGTCGAGTACCACGGCACACCGGAGCTGCGCCTCCTCGAGTCGATCGGAATCGAAGCCGGATGGACCGTCGTCTCCGACGGGCTCTATGTCTTCGCCGAGCCCAATGCCGCACACACCTGGTTCCCCGGGAACGACCACCCTTCCGACAAGGCGACGTTCACCATCACCGCCACCGTGCCCGATGGTCTGGTCGCCGTATCCAACGGCGAGCTGGTCTCCGAGTCGGCCGCAGGGGGAATGGCGACGTTCACCTGGGAGATGGACTCCCCGATGGCGACCTACCTGGCGCTGCTCGCGGTCTCCGAGTACCGCAGGGTCGAGTCCGAGGGCCCTGGCGGCATCATCCTGCGCGACTACCTCCCGGTCGACTTCGGCGACACCGTTCCCTCATCATTCCAGCGCACCGGCGAGATGATCTCACTCTTCGAGTCGTGGTTCGGGCCCTACCCGTTCGATCGCTACGGGCACGTGGTCGTGACCGGCTTCCCCGGGGCGATGGAGAACCAGACGATGAGCATGATGGGACGCCTCGCCCTCGACGAGTCGACCGTCGCCCACGAGCTGGCACATCAGTGGTACGGGGACAGCGTGTCTCCCTCGCGCTGGATGGACGTCTGGCTCAACGAGGGTTTCGCCACGTTCGCCGAGCTTCTCTGGCTGGAACACACGGAGGGGACGGCGGTCATGACCGCCTACGCATCCAGCCTCCACTCGGTCCTGGAACAGACGGCCGGGGCGATATCGGACCCGGGAGTGGCCAACCTTTTCGGGGCCGATGTCTACTGGCGAGGCGGCCTCACACTCCATGCACTCCGGGTGGAGGTGGGCGACGCCACGATGCGCCAGATACTCACCGAGTACCACGACCGGTACCGGTACGGAAACGCCACCACGGAGGATTTCATCGCCGTGGCCTCAGAGGTGGCGGGCCGCGACCTCGGCGAGTTCATCATGGACTGGCTGGATGCCCGCCGCATGCCGGCGTTCCCCGGGGGACCCTCCTCCGGTTAGCCTGACGGCCCATTCCAAGGAGCGTCGTGACCGCCGACGTCGGACTCATCGGCCTGGCCGTGATGGGTCAGAACCTCGCACTAAACCTCGCCGACAAGGGCTACTCGGTCGTGGTCCACAATCGGACCACGACCAGAACCGCCGAGTTCCTGGCAGGACCGGCGGCAGGCCACACCGTCACCGGTGCCGACACCCTCGCCGACCTGGTGGCGGCGCTGGTGCGCCCGAGGCGGATCATCATGATGGTGAAATCGGGCCCGGCGGTCGATGCCGTCCTCGCTGGACTGACACCACTCGTGGCACCTGGCGACGTAATCGTCGACGGAGGAAACAGCCACTATCTCGACACGGCGCGTCGGGTCGAAGAGATGGCGGCCAGGGGCATCGCCTTCATCGGGGCCGGAATCTCCGGCGGTGAAGAGGGAGCCCGTCACGGCCCCTCGATCATGCCCGGGGGCAACGCCGCCGGCTGGCCGCAGGTACGCGAGATGCTCCAGGCGATCGCCGCCAAGGTTGCCGACGGCACACCGTGCTGTGACTGGGTGGGCCCCGGCGGGGCCGGTCACTTCGTCAAGATGGTCCACAACGGCATCGAGTACGGCGACATCCAACTGCTCGCCGAGGCGTACCACGTGATGCGCGCCGGGATGGGGCTCCCCCACACCGCCATGGCGGAGGTGTTCGCCGACTGGAACCGGGGCCGGCTCGACTCCTACCTGGTCGAGATCACTGCCGCCGTACTCGGCCATGAGGTCGACGGTGCACCCCTGGTCGAGTCGATCCTCGACGCCGCCGGGCAGAAGGGCACCGGACGGTGGACGGTCGAGGAGGGCCTGAGGGAGGGGCAGCCGGTGACTCTCGTCGCCGAGGCCGTGTTCGCCAGGGCGGTATCGTCGCTCATCGACGAGCGGCTCGTTGCCGAGGGCCGCTTCCCCGACGCGCCGGGCTCCATCGATTCCGGACCGGCGGCGATCGCCGACCTCGAGGCCGCCCTGTACGCATCCAAGGTGGTCGCGTACGCCCAGGGATTCATGCTGCTCGCCGCCGCATCCAGGGAGCACGGATGGCACCTCGACCTGGGGGGAATAGCACTGCTGTGGCGCCAGGGCTGCATCATCCGGGCCGCCTTCCTCGAGCCGATTCGGGACGCCTACCGCCATGAGCCCGGGCTGGCCAACCTCCTGCTGGCGCCGTACTTCACGGAGGCGGTGCGACACTCCCAGCCCGGCTGGCGCCGCACCGTGGCCGCGGCGGTGGGCGCCGGGATCCCCACGCCTGCCTACTCGTCGGCCCTGGCCTTCTTCGATTCGTACCGCTCGGGACGCCTACCCGCCAACCTGATCCAGGCACTGCGCGACTACTTCGGCGCCCACACCTACGAACGCGTCGATCGCCCCCGGGGTGAGTTCTTCCACACCGACTGGACCGGTCGCGGCGGAGAGGTCACCGCCGGCTCCTACGAGGCATGACCCACGACGCCCACCTGTTCGTGGTGTTCGGCGGCACCGGCGACCTCGCCCGCCGCAAGCTTCTGCCCGCCCTGTTTACGCTGCTCGCCGAGCCCGGCTGTCGCCTTCTCGGGGTGGCGGGGGCGGAGATGGACACCGACGAGTACCGGGTGTGGGTCGCCGGGGCGCTGATGGATGCCGGGGTCGAGGAGTCCGCGGCGAAGCGGTGGGCGCACGAGCGGGTCTGGTACCGGTCGGTGCCACGCCACTCGGAGTTGGACGCCGTGGCCGAACAGGTGGCCCGGATCGAATCCGATGGGGCCACCCGAGGCAACCGGGTCCTCTACCTGGCGCTGCCGCCTGCCGCCTTCGGCCCTACGATCGAACGGATCGGCCGTGCCGGACTGGCTCGGGGGGCAGGCTGGTGCCGGCTGGTGGTCGAGAAGCCGTTCGGAACCGACCTCGAGTCGGCGCAGACATTGAACGAGACCATCCACGACCACTTCGAAGAGGAGCAGGTCTACCGGATCGACCACTACCTGGGGAAGGAGACCGTCCAGAACCTCCTGGTGTTTCGCTTCGCCAACCCCCTGTTCGAATCCTCATGGAACCGGGACCGGGTTCAACGCGTCGAGATCACGGTCGCCGAGGAGCTCGATGCCTCGGAGAGGGGCGAGTACTACGACCGGACCGGGGTGATCGGCGACATGGTGCAGAGCCACCTCGCCCAGTTGCTCACGCTGGTCGCCATGGAGGCGCCGTCCACCTTCGCCGCCGACGCCGTTCGCGACGAGAAGGTGAAGGTGTTGCGCTCGATCCGCCACATCCCTGCCGGGGCCGTGGTTCTGGGTCAGTACGGAGCAGGAACGGGCGCCACGGCCCATACGCCCGGGTACCGCGCCCACGAGGGAGTGGCGTCCGACTCGCCCACACCCACCTACGCCGCCATCAAGGTCTGGATCGACAACTGGAGATGGCAGGGCGTGCCGTTCCTGCTGAGGACCGGGAAGGCTATGGCGCGGCACCTCACCGAGATCGCCGTGGTCTTCCGCAGCCCGCCGGTTTGTCTGTTCCACTCCGTGGTCGACGACTGCCTCGGCGCCGGCGACGTGCTCCGACTCGTGCTCCAACCAGACGAGGGTTTCTCCCTCCACATCGATGTGAAGCGTCCCGGGAGCGCCACATCGGCTCAGCGCATCGCCCTCAGCTTCTCGTACGCCGAGGAGTTCGGCCGCATCCCCGAGGCGTACGAGACGCTGCTGGCAGACGTCGTCGAGGGCGACCAGACCCTCTTCGTGCGACACGACGAGGTGGAGGAGTCCTGGCGGCTGTTCGCTCCGCTGTCTCACCAGGACATGCCGCTTCATGGCTACCAGGCCGGCTCGTGGGGACCCTCGGCAGCCGATGCGCTGATCGACAGCGGACCCAAGGGCTGGTTCGCCGAACACTGATCGGGACCCCTCCAGCAGCCGTTAGCCTTCCACCCGATGCTGATCCGCATCCACCTCGAGGGCCGTCCGGGGGAACGACGCGTCGCCGTCGCCCCCCGCGAGGCGCGCCGTCTGGTGGAGATGGGCAATCGGATCCTGGTTCCCGCCGGGGCCGGTGCCGGCGCCGCCTTTCCCGACGCCGACTACGTCGCCGCCGGAGCCGAAGTGTTCGCCGGTGCACCACCACGGGCCGAACTGCTCCTCGGAGTGGGACCCCTCACCGCGGCCGACGTCGCCGGGGTCGAAGCCGCCGCGGGCTTCTTCGACCCGCTGGGAGACCCCGCCGGCATGGCAGCGGTGGCGGCAACGGGTGTCACCGCCCTGGCGATGGAACTCGTCCCCCGCACCACGCTCGCCCAGTCGATGGACGCCCTCTCCAGTCAGGCGACCGTCGCCGGCTATCAGGCTGTCCTCCTCGCCGCTTCGGTGCTTCCCCGAATGTTCCCGATGCTCATGACCGCTGCCGGCACGATCAGACCCGCCCGCGTACTGGTCCTCGGTGCCGGGGTCGCCGGCCTCCAGGCGATCGCCACGGCGCGCCGGCTGGGGGCGGTCGTCAGCGGATACGACATTCGGCCGGCGGCACGCGAACAGGTGGAGAGCCTCGGAGCACGGTTCGTGGGCGGGCCCGTCGAGGCTGCTGCCGAGGGTCAGGGCGGGTACGCCTCCGAGGTCGACGACGCCACCCGAAGCGCGCAGCAGGAGGCCCTGGCGGCCGCGGTGGCGGAGTCGGATGTGGTGATCACCACGGCACAGGTCCCGGGGCGGCGGGCGCCACTGCTGGTCACCGCCGCCATGGTCGAAGCGATGCGTCCCGGGGCAGTGGTGGTCGACCTGGCGGCCTCCACCGGCGGGAACTGCGAGGCGACCATCGCCGACGAAGCCGTCTCGGTGGGGATGGTCACAGTGCTGGGCCCGACAGATCTCGCCTCCGGTGCCGCCGGCGACGCCTCCGAGATGTACGGCCGGAACCTGGTGGCGCTGCTCGACCACCTGATCACGGATGGTGCCCTCGTCATCGATCCCGAGGATGAGATCGCAGCTGCGGTGTGCGTCACCCGCGACGGGTCCGTACAGGATCCCAGGGTGCTGGCGGCACTGGAGGGGGCACGCTGATGCTCGATCCGCTGGTCGTCGGCGTGGTGGTGTTCGTGCTCGCCGCCTTCGTGGGGTTCGAGGTGATCACCAAGGTGCCCCCCACCCTGCACACGCCGCTGATGTCCGGCTCCAACGCCATCTCCGGGATCAGCCTGGTCGGGGCACTTGTGGCCACCGGGATCGAGAACGACGCCCTCGCTTCGACGCTCGCCGTGGTGGCGGTGGCCGCAGCCACGGTCAACGTGGTGGGAGGCTTCCTGGTCACCGACCGGATGCTCGGGATGTTCCGCCGGCCCCGGAAGAACGACGGGGAGACCAGGTGAGCGCCGAGACCCAGACGCTCCTCTACCTGGCTGCGGCGGTGGCGTTCATCGTCGGGCTCAAGCGCCTCGGCTCCCCTCGTACCGCCCGATCCGGCAACGCCGTGGCCGCCCTGGGAATGCTGCTCGCCGTGGTCGTCACCCTCGTCGACGCCGAGGTCTCGTGGGTCCTGGTGGGAGCCGGCATTGCCGTGGGGGCGGTCGTCGGAACGGTGCTCGCCGTCCGGGTCCAGATGACGGCCATGCCTCAGCTGGTGGCGGCGTTCAACGGCTTCGGTGGGCTCGCCTCCGCCCTGGTGGCCGGAGCCGAGTTCTCCCGCATCGGCGCCGTCGGTGCCCCGGTCGACGTGCTGGTCACCATGTCGCTCTCCGTCCTCATCGGGGCCATCACCTTCACCGGCAGCCTGGTCGCCTACGCCAAGCTCCAGGGCCTGATCGGCGGCTCCCCGATCACCTACCCGCTGCAGAAGCCGCTCAACCTGCTCCTCTTCCTCGCCGGCGCCGGGCTGTCGGCGTGGGTGGTCGCCGATGGGGCGGCCTGGGCGTTCTGGGCCACGGGCGGCATCGCCTTGGTGCTCGGCATCCTGGCGGTGATCCCGATCGGTGGAGCGGACATGCCGGTGGTGATCGCCCTGCTCAACTCGCTCTCGGGCCTGGCTGCGGCGGCCGCCGGATTCGTCATCCAGAATCAAGCCCTCATCATCGGGGGCGCCCTGGTCGGAGCGTCCGGCCTGATCCTCACCAGTCTCATGACCGAGGCGATGAATCGCTCTCTGGCCAACGTGCTGTTCGGGGCGTTCGGCGGCGGCGACGGCGGGGGCGGAGGCGCCGCAGCCGGCGGGGCAGCGCGCTCCACGACTCCCGACGACCTGGCGATCGCGGTCGGTTTCGCCGAGACGGTCGTCGTCGTGCCCGGATACGGCCTCGCCGTGTCCCAGGCGCAGCACGACCTCCGCTCGGTCGCCACCGCCCTCGAGCGCCGGGGCGTGAAGGTGCTCTACGGCATCCATCCCGTCGCCGGGCGCATGCCCGGGCACATGAACGTCCTGCTGGCGGAGGCCGACGTCCCCTACGACCAGCTGCTCGACCTCGACCAGACCAACGCCGTTCTCGGCCGCACCGACGTCGCCCTGGTGCTGGGGGCGAACGATGTGGTCAACCCGGCGGCACGCGACGATCCGGGCAGTCCGATCTACGGGATGCCCATCCTCGAGGTGGACCGTGCCCGGCTGGTGGTCGTGGTGAAGCGCTCCCTCTCTCCGGGCTTTGCCGGGATCGACAATCCGCTGTTCTACGCAGAAGGAACCCAGATGCTCTTCTCCGACGCCAAGAAGGCCCTGACCGACCTGGAAGCCGCACTCGAGACCATCTGATGGAGTTCCGAGAGGCGCTCCGGCGCCGCCGGATGGTGAGGCGTCACACCGGTGAGCCGGTGCCTCCCGGCACCGCCGAGCGGGTCGCCGCCGCCGCACTTCGTGCTCCTTCGGCGGGATTCGCCCAGGGCGTGTCGGTGATCCTGGTCTCCGACAGGGAGCGGATCGCCGCCATCGCCGCCGCCTGCGGCGAGCCCGCCAACATCGGCCGCGGCCGGCAGCCCTGGCTGTCGACGGCCGGGGCGATCCTCGCCATATGCGTGGAGCCGGGGCGCTATCGAGATCGTTACGCCGAGCCCGGCAAGGACCCTGCCGCCCTCGAACCGATCCCCTGGTGGTGGGTGGACGCCGGGGCATCTCTCATGGGAGTCCTGCTCGCCGCCGTCGACGAGGGCCTGGCCGCCGGGTTCCTCGGCGGCCACGCCACCGGCGGTGCCCGCCCCTTGCTCGGCCTGCCGGAAGAGGCCCTCCTCGTCGGACTGGTGACTCTGGGACCGGGAGCAGATCACCCGCCGTCGTCATCACTGCGAAGGGGCCGTCGCCGGGGTGCCATCCATGTCGACCGCTGGTCCGAAACGGGTGATGCCGAGCCCGCCCGCTAGCCTGCCGTTTCGAACCTCGAGGTAGCCGCAATTCGTCGTACGCTCTTCACCAGCGAGTCGGTCGCCATGGGCCATCCCGACAAGGCCTGCGACCAGGTCTCCGACGCCGTCCTCGACGCAGTCCTCGCCCAGGATCCGCAGGCGAGGGTCGCTTGCGAGGTGATGCTCGCCGCCGACTTCGCCGTGATCGCCGGCGAGGTGTCCTCGACTGCAGCGGTGGACCACGAGGCGATCGCACGCGAGACACTGCGCAAGATCGGTTACACCAAGGCGGCAGGATTCGATGCCGATAGGGCACCGATCACGATCGCCATCCAGCGGCAGAGCCCGGACATCGCCCGCGGGGTCGATCGGGGCGCCGAGATGGGCGCCGGAGACCAGGGGATGATGTTCGGCTACGCCATGTCGGGCACGCCCTCGCTGATGCCCCTGCCGATAGTGCTCGCCCACGCCCTGGTGGAGCGCCAGGCAGCGGTGCGGATGTCCGGGGAGATCGCCGAACTCGGGCCCGACGCCAAGAGTCAGGTCACTGTCGCCTTCGAAGCAGGCGAGGTGACAGGCCTCGACTCCGTCGTCCTCTCCACCCAGCACGGGCCGTCGTGGGACGACCGTCAGGACCTGCTCGCCGAGGAGGTGAGAGCGCGGATCCTGGAACCGGTGCTCGGCGAGCTGCTCGCCACCGAGACGCAGGTCATGGTCAACCCCACCGGGCAGTTCTCTATCGGCGGTCCTGCCAGCGACACCGGCCTCACCGGTCGCAAGATCATCGTCGACACCTATGGGGGTTGGGCGAGGCACGGGGGCGGCGCCTTCAGCGGGAAGGACGCCACCAAGGTCGACCGTTCGGCCTCCTACATGGCCCGTTACATCGCCAAGAACGTGGTGGCTGCCGGCCTGGCCAGGGAGTGCGAGGTCCGCCTCGGATACGTCATCGGCAGGCCCGAGCCGACGATGGTGACCCTGGACTGCAAGGGCACCACCGCTGCCGGGGTGGCCGAACAGGAGATCGAAAGCGCCCTGCGCGACGTGTTCGGGTCGCTGACCCCGCGTTCCATCATCGAGACCCTCGACCTGAGCAGGCCGATCTTCCTGCCCACGGCGTGCCACGGGCACTTCGGAAGGAACCCCGACCAACCGGCGGGGCACTTCCCATGGGAGCGAACCGACCGGGCGGCGGACCTGGCCGCCGCCTTCTGACCCGACACCCGATCGAGCCGCGGTGTGGGAGACGCCGACCTCCTAGTCTCGCCCGGTGGCGACCGAGGCCGTCGAACAGACACCGATGATCCGGCTGGCGGGGGTGGGAAAGGACTACCCCGGCAGCGACACGCCCGCCGTGACCGCCCTCGACCTGGATGTCGCCGAGGGTGAGATCGTCGTCCTGATCGGACCTTCGGGGTGTGGGAAGACCACCACCCTCAAGATGATCAACCGCCTCGTCGAACCGACCCGGGGGCGGATCGAGGTCGCCGGCGAGGACGTGACCGCCCGCGCCGCCCCGGAGCTGAGGCGGAGCATCGGCTACGTGATCCAGCAGGTGGGTCTCTTCCCCCACCGCACGATCGGCGACAACGTGGCCACCGTGCCGCGCCTGCTCGGGTGGGATCGAAACCGGATCCGGGAGCGTGTCGCCGAGCTGATGGCACTCGTCGAGCTGAACCCGGATCTGATCCACCGCTTCCCGTCCGAGCTCTCCGGTGGCCAGCGGCAGCGGGTGGGAGTGGCGCGCGCCCTCGCCGCCGATCCGCCCGTGCTACTCATGGACGAGCCGTTCGGTGCCGTCGACCCCATCGTGCGGGAGCGGCTCCAGGACGAGCTCTTGAGGCTGCAGCAGAGGCTGCACAAGACGATCGTCATGGTGACCCATGACCTCGACGAGGCGATCCGCCTGGGAGATCGCCTGGCGATCCTGGGAACCGGTGGAGCGCTGCATCAGTACGCCACGCCCGCCGAGATCCTCGAGCGGCCTGCAGACGGGTTCGTGGCCGGCTTCCTCGGGGACGAGCGAGGCCTGCGGCGGCTCTCGCTGATCCCGGTGTCCGCCATCCCCCTGGAGGTGGGGCCGGTGGTCGCTCCCGACGCCACGGCCGAGGCGGCACGCGCCTGCATGGAGCGCTACGACGTCGACTGGTTCGGTGTCGCCGACGGGAGCGGGCTGGCGGGTTGGGCGTGGGCATCCGATCTCCCGGCCACCGGCGGTCTGGGTTCGGTGTCGCTGCGGCCGTTCGCCACCCGCCTCGATCGAGCCGACTCGCTGCGACGAGCCCTCGACACCGTGATCGGGTCTCACACCCGCGTGGCTCCGGTGTTCGACGGCGACCGCTACCTGGGCATGGTCACCGCCGATGCGATAGCCCGCCAGGTGGCTTCATGATCGGAGCCCTGTCAAGCGCCACACCGATACTCGACTGGGAGTGGATTCGGGGTCACTGGGACGACATCGGAGGACGGGTCGTCGAGCACCTCGCCCTCACCGGCATCGCCCTCGGCGTCGGACTGGCGGTCTCGCTGGCGTTGGCGGGCGCCATCTTGCGGTTCCCGGGTATGCGGGGGCCGATCACGTGGAGTGCCGGAGCCCTGTACACCATCCCCTCGCTGGCGCTGTTCGCCTTCCTGGTCCCGATGACCGGTTTCGGGATCCTCACCGCCGAGATCGGCCTGGTCTCCTATACGCTGCTGATCCTCACCCGCAACATCCTCGCCGGAATCGAAGGCGTCGACCCGGCGGTACGGGAGGCTGCCGAGGGGATGGGTTACGGCCCGCAGCGGCTCTTCTGGCGAGTGGAGCTCCCGCTGGCACTTCCGGTGGTCATCGCCGGGATTCGCGTGGCTGCGGTCACCACGATCGGCCTGGTGACCGTCACCGCCCTCATCGGTCAGGGTGGCCTCGGCTTCTTCATCCTCCGGGGCCTGAGCCGGTCCTTCGAGACCGAGATCATCGTCGGCACCGCGCTCTCGGTGGTGCTCGCCACCGGTGTCGATCTACTGCTTCTGGGCGCCGAGCGTTTGGCGACCCCCTGGGCGCGCAGGGGAAGGCCCGCATGATCGAGTTCATCGCCGACGTGGCGCGCTGGTTCGTCGACAACTGGGACGGGTCGACCGGGTACCTGGTGCGGACATGGGAGCACATCGTGGTCTCGGGAACGGCGCTCCTGGCGGCAGCGGCGGTCTCCCTGCCCTTGGGGGCGTGGCTGGGCCACACCGGGCGGGGCGGGACGCTGGCGGTGAGCCTGGTGAACGTGGGTCGCGCCCTGCCGTCGTTCGGGATAATCGCTCTGGCCCTCCCGTTCACCATCCGGCTGGCGGACGCCGTCCCCTTCATCGACAGCGGGCTCGGTTTCCTTCCTACGTTCGTGGCCCTGTTCGCCCTGGCACTGCCACCGATCTTCACCAACACCCATGCCGGCATCAGATCGATCGAACCCGAGACGGTCGACGCAGCGCGGGGAATGGGAATGAGCGAGCGGCAGATCCTCCTCGAGGTGGAGCTCCCCATCGCATCGCCGGTGGTGCTGGCCGGCCTGCGAGTGACCGCCGTCCAGGTGGTGGCGACGGCCCCCCTCGGTGCCCTGGTTGCATACGGGGGGCTTGGACGCTTCATCATCGACGGGTTCGCCGTGCGCGATGGAGTGCAGATCTTTTCCGGTGCCGTCCTGGTGGCGCTGCTCAGTGTCCTCACCGAGGGCGCCTTCGTCCTTCTCGAACGCAGGTTGACGCCGCAAGGGGTGAAGCCCACGAGCCGGGCCGAGGCCTCCCCAGCCCTCCCCCACTGAAGCCTTCGGGAATGCCCGAAGGTGCCCCACTGTTACAGCCCGGGGGCGCGGCCGCGCGGCCGGACCCATCACGACCAACGAGAGGAGCGACCCATGCGGACAGGCATCCGCAGGCGGTCCGTCGGGGCGATGCTCGTCGCCGGAGTGCTGGTGTTGGGCGCTTGCGGCGACGGATCGGGTGACGGAACCGAGGAACGACCGACGATCACGGTCGGATCCACCAACTTAGGAGAGCAGCTGATACTTGCCGAGATCTACGCCCAGGCCCTTGAAGGCGCCGGCTACCCGGTGGAGCGATCCTTCAACCTGGGATCTCGCGAAGTGGTCAACCCGGCCCTGCAGACCGGTCAGATCGACCTGATGGCCGAGTACACGGGATCCCTGCTCACCTTCAAGGGAGGCACTCCCTCGACCGACCCTGACGAGACATTCGCCGCCCTCCAGGCCGCCATCGAACCCGACGGGCTGGTCGCCCTCGCCTACTCACCGGCCGAGGACAAGAACGGATTCGTGGTCACCGCCGACACGGCGGCCCGTCTCGGCCTGACCAAGGTGAGCGACCTGCAGGCCCACAACGGCACCCTCGTCCTGGGCGGCCCCCCGGAGTGCCCGCAGCGGGAGTTCTGCCTGCTCGGGCTGGAGTCGGTGTACGGCCTCGAGTTCTCCGACTTCCGGCCGCTCGACGTCGGAGGCTCGCTCACGGTCGAGGCCCTCGACGGTGGTGAGATCGACGTCGCATTGCTCTTCACCTCCGACGGCGTCATCGCCGCCCGCGGGTTCGTGCTCCTCGAGGACGACAAGCTCCTGCAGCCGTCGGAGAACGTGGTCCCGGTGCTGCGCCAGGAGATCGTGGAAGCCTACGGATCAGAGTTGACAGCCCTGCTCGACGCCGTGAGCGCCAAGATCACCACCGACGCCCTCAGCGAACTCAACAAGCGTTACGGCATCGACGCAGCCGACCCCGAAGACCTCGCCAGGGAGTGGCTCGAGGCCAACGGCTTCCTGTAGACGACCGATCCCGCCCGCCAGAGGCGCCGGGGGCCGAGGGCCCTCGGCGCTTCTGCGTCGGGTCCGGTTGGATGAGGGCTTGACGCCGACCATCATCCAGCCGGTGCCCTCGTCCAGCCCCAGTCGCTCGGATCCCATTCAAAGCCCGACCAACCCGCGGGTGAAGTCTCTCGTCAGGTTGCGCCAGAGGAGGGAACGCGACCGAACCGGCCGGTTTCTGGTCGAGGGGTTCCGGGAGCTGACCCGCGCCGCCGACTCCACCGTCGAGGTGGAGACGCTGTTCGTCTGCCCCGACCTCTATCTCGGAGAGGGGGAGGGCCGCCTCGTCGATCGGCTCGCCGTCTCCGGGGTGGAAGTGGTGGAGGTTGCCGAGACCCCTTTCCGCAAGGCCTCCTATCGGGACCGTCCCGAGGGTCTGCTGGCGGTGGCCCGCCAGTTCCCCACGAGCCTCAGTGCCCTCGACCTCTCCGGTCCGGCATTGGCCCTGGTGGCCGAGTCGATCGAGAAGCCGGGCAACCTGGGAACGATGTTGCGCACCGCCGACGCCGCCGCCTGCACCGGCGTCGTCGTCGCCGACCCGGCCACCGATCCCTTCAACCCCAACGTGGTTCGGGCGTCGCTGGGGACCCTGTTCAGCGTCCCCCTGGCCGTGGCGACCACCGGCGAGGCCGTGGAACACCTTCGCTCCTCCGGTGTGCGGATCCTGGTGGCGTCGCCCGATGCCGAACTCCCCCACTACCTCGCCGATCTCACCGGGCCGGTGGCGTTGGTGGTGGGAAGCGAGCAGTACGGCCTCAGCGACGCCTGGTTGGCGTCGGCCGACGAGCGGATCACGATCCCGATGCCCGGATCGGTGGACAGCCTCAACGCGGCGATGGCCGCTGGGATCCTTCTCTTCGAGGCCCTGCGCCAGCGCGCCGGCTAGTCGAGGACCGCCCGGTACTCGGCGTCGCTCACCTTGCGCGGCAGCCACTTGGTGGCTCCACCATGGGTGATGGAGAGGTGGATCATCGGCGAGTCCGGCGGCGCCCCATGCCAGTGCACCACCCCTGCCGCGGCGTGAACGGCATCCCCCGGGCCGGCGACGACGGCGGGCTCTCCCTCCGCCTGGACCACCGCCCGACCCGCCACCACGTACAGGACCTGGCCTGCGGGGTGGCTGTGCCAGTCGCTGCGCGCTCCCGGTTCGAACGACACGCCCAGCACCGCCAGGTCGTCCTCGTCGTGGGGTTCGTGGTGCGATCCGAACCACACCCGCCCGGTGAAGTGCTCGTCACCGGCCGGCGACCAGTCGATCTCCTCTGCCCTGCGATGGGTCAACCTTCCTCCTCGAACGGGTCGGGCATGGTACCGGATGTCCTTGTCACCGAACACCTGTTCGTACTACAGTCGGTGGCCCGCGGGAGGACCTCGGTGGCCACGATGGCCCAGCGCAGCTTTCAGGATCTCTCGGCTCCCCTCGCCGATGTCCCGTTCTGCGTGCTCGACATCGAGACCACCGGGTCGGCTCCGGGCGACCTGGGGATCACCGAGATCGCCGCCATCCGCTACCTGGGAGGATGCGAAACCGGAAGGTTCCAGACACTGGTCGACCCCGGGCTCCCGATACCGCCGTTCATCACGGTTCTCACCGGCATCACCCACGCGCTCCTGGTCGGCGCCCCCAAGCTGGCCGAGGCGTTCCCGTCGTTCCTCGAGTTCCTCGGCGACGCCGTCGTGGTTGGACACAACGTGCGGTTCGACATGTCCCACCTCCAGGCGGCCTCGGTCGCCCACGGCTACGGCCGGATCCCCAACCGCACCGTGGACACCCTGGGGATGGCGCGACGCCTCCTCGCCGGGGAGGTGCGCACCATGAAACTCGGGGCACTGGCCGCCTACCTGCGCTCCCCGGTCACCCCCACCCATCGCGCCCTGGCCGACGCCGAGGCCACCGCCCACGTCTTCTGGGAGCTGCTGGGGAGGGCGGGTGCGATCGGCGTCACCCATCTCGACGACCTCCTGGCGATGCCAACGGCGCGGGGCAAGGCCGACTACCGCAAGATCGCCCTCACCGACCGGCTCCCGAGACGGCCCGGGGTCTACCTCTTTCGAGATCGGAAGGGTGAGGTGTTCTACGTCGGGAAGGCGCTCGACATCCGCTCCCGTGTCCGCTCCTACTTCTACGGAGACGACCGTCGGTCGGTGGCACAGATGCTGCGCGAGCTGGACGCCGTCGACCACCAGGTGTGCGCCAACGAGATCGAGGCAGAGGTGACCGAGATCCGCCTCATCGCCGAACACCGTCCCCGGCACAATCGCCGATCGAAGCCGCCTCGCAGCCCGCATTTCGTGCGGCTCACGGCCGAAGAGTTCCCCAGGCTGTCTCTGGCGCGCACCATCGCCCCCGGCGCCCTGCTCCACCTGGGGCCCTTTCGCAGCGCCGCCGCCGGGCGAGCCGTCATCGAGGCACTATGGGATGCAACCAGGATTCGCCGCTGCTCCCATCCGCCGGGGAGCAGGACCGGTCCGTGCTCCTTCGCCCAGTTGGGACTGTCCCTCTGCCCGTGTGACGGCACGCTGCCCGCCGCCAGGTACCGACCGGTTGTGACCGGCCTGATCCGTGGTGTCACCGAGGATCCTTCGCTGCTGCTCGACCCGCTCGAAGCCCGCATCTCGTCCCTGGCACGACAGCGCCGGTTCGAGGAGGCCGCCTGGGTGAGGGACCGTCACCGCGCCCTGGCGACGGCGATCGAGCGGCGCCGCGCCTGGAGGTCGATGCAGCACGCGGGCCTGATGCGCGCCGAGGGTCCCGCCGGCGGGGCGATCATCGATCACGGACACCTGGCGGGCGCCTGGGCTCCCGGAGACGGCCTGCCCCTCCCCACGATGGCGGCCGGCATTGCCCCCACCGAGATCCCGCGCACCACCACCGAGGCCGAGGAGGCGCACCTGCTGTGGCGATGGCTCTACTCGGGCGGGGTGCGACTTGCCGATGCTTCTGCGTCGCTCTCGCTCCCGGCACGGCCGGTGCCGGGACTCACCCGCATCGCCGTGTGATCGAGGGCCTTCTCCAGGGTCGGCCGGTCGAGGTTTCCTCCCGACAGCACGACCACCACCGGCCCCTTGCCGGGAACCAACCCTGCGAGCAGGGCAGCCACACCCACCGCTCCGCCGGGCTCGACCACCAGGCGCAACCCGTCGAAGACGAGGCGTATCGCCACCAGCACCGCCTCGTCGGTGACGGCGGCGGCACCTGCAAGGAGCCGCCGGTTCACCTCGAAGGTGATCTCGCCCGGCGTCGGGACCAAGAGGGCGTCGCATATCGTCACCGGGCGGCCCTCCGCCGAGACCCGCTTCCTGGCGGCCAGCGACAGCACATGGTCGTCCCAACCCACCGGTTCCACTCCGAACAGGGAGGCCCCAGGAAGGTCGGTCTCGAGGGCGATGCCGATCCCTGCCGCCAGTCCGCCGCCACCGAGCGGGACCACGACCACCGGGTCCTCGATGCCTGCGGCGACACAGTCGGCGGCGATCTCGATCCCCACCGTTCCCTGGCCGGCGATGGTTCGGGGGTGGTCGTACGGCGGGATGAGCGTGGCCCCGGTCTCTCCGGCGATACCGGCGGCGATCTCCTCCCGGCTCTCGGTGGCGCGGTCGTAGAGCACCACCTCGCCGCCATGGGAGCGGGTGCGCTCCAGCTTGACGCCCGGGGCATCGGCGGGCATGACGATGGTGGCGGCGACCCCGAACCGGGCCGCCGCAGCCGCCACCCCCTGGGCGTGGTTGCCCGACGAGTAGGCGACGACCCCCCGCCTGCGCTCCTCCGGGCCGAGCAGGGTCAGGAAGTGGCAGGCTCCCCGGAACTTGAAGGAACCGGTGACCTGCAGCATCTCCGGCTTCACATGCACCGGCCGACCGACCGCCGCAGACAGGGTCGGGGCGTCGAGCAGTGGGGTCCGCACCGCCAGACCTGCGATGGAGGCGGTGGCGGCCCGCAGGTCATCGATCGTCGGCGGTGCCGCGGCCATCGGGCGACGGTAGCGGACCGGCTCCGGGCTACGCTGCCGCGCCGATGCGCCTCACCATCCGAACGGGCAGCGACCAGGTGGCCCGCGCCGACCGCGCCCTCCTCGCCGCCATGGGCTTGCCCGGAGGCGGCGTGGTACGGGTCGGCCGCACCCACGCCCTGGTGCGCCCGGGCGACACCGCCCATCCCAACGATCTGGTGCTCCCCGCCGACGTCGTGGCCAACTCGGGCGTCGCCGCCGGCACCTCCCTGGATGTGCCCCGGTCCAACCTTCCCGGGGCACGCCGGGTCGTGTTCGCGGGCGAGAGCCTCCCCGGCGACAGGCGACACCTGGCCCGGGCACTGCAGGGACGACCTCTCACCGCCGGCGACAGGCTCACCATCACCCCCGGAGAGGGATCGACCCCTGTCGCTCTCGAGGTCCTGGAGGTGGATCCCGACGGCGCCGCCCTGGTCGGAGGCGGCACGCTCCTGCTCACGGCCGGCGACGGGGAGGGGTCGGCGCTCACCGCCCACGACCCCGGCCTGGTTCCCGGCGATGGGCCCACGACCGCCCAGGCCCTGGTCGCCGGGCTCGACTCTCAACTGGAGACCCTCTCCGGATGGCTGCGCCTGCTCACCGGAGCCGAGGCGCTCCCCAAGGCCTGGGGCCTCCCCAGGGTGGCCGGGGTCGTGCTTGAGGGGCCTTCCGGATGTGGCAAGTCCGAGCTGGTCGCCGTCGCCGCCGAACGCGCCGGCGCCACGGTCCAGGAGGTGACCGTCGACCTGGTCTTCAAGCCCGAGCGCCTGGTCGACGTCCTCGACCGGGCGGTGAAGGGATCCACCCCGCCGCACGTGCTGTTCGTCGACCGTCTCGATGCCGTGGCGGGCGCCGACGGCCTCTTCCGAACCCAGGCGGGGGCGATCATGCGCTGGTTCCTCGACGCCGTGGCCGACCGCGACGGTGTGGCCTGCGTGGTCGGCGTCACCTCGGCAGACGCCCTCGACCCGTCGGTGTCGGATTCACCTCTGCTCCCGCGCACGCTGGCCGTTCCGCCGCCTGACCTGAAGCGGCGACGGATGCTCCTCGAGGCGGCCCTCGCCCGCGTGCCCCACGGCGAACTCGACCTCGATGCCCTGGCGGCGCGCACCGCAGGCTTCTCCGGGGCCGACGTGGTCGCAGCCGTGGTGCATGCCTCTGCGCTCTCGGTGGGTCGAGGTGACCCCATCACCGACGATCTGCTCGGGGAGTCGATCGCCGCCACACCCCCCTCACTTGGCGCCCTTCCCGGCGGGGAGATCCCCGCCCACGGCTTCGAAGCCGTGGCCAACCTCACCGAGGTGAAGCAGCGACTCACCGAAGCCGTCATCTGGCCGATCACCGACCCGGGGCGCTTCGCCCGCCTCGGGATCGAACCTCCCCGCGGCCTCCTGCTCCACGGGCCTCCGGGTACCGGGAAGACCTTCGTCATCGGAGCCCTGGCCCACGAGTCGGGCGCCGCCTTCTTCCCGGTGAAGGGGGCCGAGTTGCTCGACAAGTACGTGGGCGAGTCGGAACGGGGCGTCCGGGAGATCTTCGCCCGGGCGCGGGCCGCGGCCCCCTCGATCCTCTTCTTCGACGAAGTCGACGCCCTGGCCCCGGTGCGGGGACGCAGCACGACCTCGGTCACCGACAGCGTGGTGGCGGCACTTCTGACCGAGATGGACGGCATCACCGGCCGCGGCGACGTCGTCGTCATCGGTGCCACCAACCGCATCGACCTGGTCGACCCCGCGCTGCTGCGACCGGGAAGGCTCGAGTCTCACATTCACCTGGGACTGCCGCCGACCGAGGCCCGCCGGGCACTGCTCGCCATCACCGACCTTCGTTTCGCCCCCGAGGTCGACCTCGACGCCCTGGCCGAGTCGACCGAGGGGCTCTCCTTCGCCGATCTCACCGGCCTGCTGCGTGAGGCGGCACTGCAGGCACTTCGCTCCGACCCGGCGGCGATGGCGGTGTCCACGGCCGACCTCGCCGCCGCCCGTTCGGCTCTCTCCGGAGGCGGGTCCTGAGACGCCTCGTATCCGCCACCACCCTGGCGCTCGTCCTGGGGGCGTGTGGCGCCGGCACCGGGTCACCCGACGAGGTGCCCCCTCTGGAGCCGATCGACCCGGCGGCGATGGAGACCATCCTCGCCGCATCCGAGCGCCCGATGGTGGTCAACGTCTGGGCCTCGTGGTGTGCCCCGTGCCGTTCGGAGGCGCCGCTGCTCCGGACGGCGGCAGAACGCTGGGGCGACGAAATCCAGTTCTTCGGGATCGACGTGCGAGACGATCAGGCCGGCGCCAGGGCGTTCATCGCCGAGTTCGGTCTCGACGGCTTCGAGCACCGCTTCGACGCCACCGGAGCCGTGCCTGCCGCCCTCGGGGGCTCCGGCGTCCCCCTCACCTTCTTCTTCCGGTCCGGAGGCGAACTGGCCCATCTCCACCGCGGAGTGATCGACGAGCGAACCCTGGCACTGTGGATCGACGAGCTCCTGGCCGGCGGGTGATGGAGTTCGGGCTCCTGGCCGCCGCTGTGCTCGCCCTCGGGGCGCTGCGGCTGGCGCTGTTGCCCGAGGGGGCGGATGCGGGGCGCCTCTGGGACCTGGCGCTCACGGCGACGATCGCCGGTCTGGCGACGGGCCGGCTCGCCGCCATGGTCGCCTCGGGCGTGAATCCGCTCACCCATCCGCTGGACGTCCTGGTGGTCCGCGGTGGTGTGAGCACCGCCGCCGCCACGTTTGGTGCGCTGGCCATGGCGGCCTGGCGTTCCCGAGACGATCTCTGGGCGACCCTCGACGCCCTGGCCGCCCCGGCCCTGTACGCGCTCGCCGGGTGGCATGCCGGGTGTGTCTTCACCGGATCCTGCCTGGGAACCGCCACCGACCTCCCCTGGGGCGTGGCCGCAACCGCAGGCAGCGTGCCGCGCCATCCCACGGAGGCCTACGCCGCCGTCCTCCTCCTGGTCGCCGCCACCGCGGTGTGGCTGCTCCGCCGGAATGGTCGTACCCGTGCCGGGGTGCTGGTGTCTGCAGCCGCCGTCGCCGTCGCCGCCATCCGCCTGGCGACCGAGCCGCTCCGGGCCTCCTTCGGTTCGGGGCGCACCACCTCCTACGCCATCGGACTTGCCCTTTCGGTCGGCCTCCTCGCCTGGCGACGGTGGCGCCCAGACGGCTACGAGGGTGGACGGCTTCTCCCCCGCTGAACACCCCCCGTACACTCCACGGCCGATGACCGGCTCGCTGATCTCCCTCGAAGGCGTGGCACTGCGCCGAACCACGACCCTCATCCTGCGCGCCGTGGACCTCGAGGTGGCTCCCGGCGAGGCCGTCGGCCTCTTCGGTGCCAACGGCTCCGGCAAGACCACCCTGCTGCGTCTCATCGCCACGCTGGCAAGACCATCGGCGGGCTCGGGCCGGATCCTGGGCGCACCCCTCGGTACGGGAGCGGTGGAAGCGGTCAGGCCTCGGATCGCCCTGATCGGCCACGAGCCGGCGCTGGCCCCATCGCTCACCCTCGCCGAGAACCTCCGCCTCTTCGCCAGGCTCTCGGGCGCCGAACCGGAGGCCGCGGCCCGGGCGCTGGACGAGGTCGGGTTGGCGGGCGCCGCCGGGCGCCGTGCCGACCAGTGTTCGAACGGGATGCGGCGCCGTGCCGAGTTCGCCCGGGTCGCCCTCACCGAGCCCGAGGTGCTGCTGCTCGACGAGGCGCACGTCGGCCTCGACCCGGCGGCGGCGACGCTGGTCGAGCGCACCGTCGCCGCCACCCTGGAGCGCGGCGGCTGCGCCATTGTCGTCTCCCACGAACGAGAGAGAGTGGCGCCGCTGATATCTCGGTCGGTTCTGCTCGTCGACGGGCGGCTGGAGGCGGCATGATCCGCCATGCCCTGACCCTCTTCCGCTTCCAACTGGTCGAGGAACGCCGCTCCGGCGAGGTGGCCATGGTCCTGACTCCCTTCGGTGCCGTGGCACTGCTGGTGGTGCCGATGGCCGTCGGGATCGACACTCCCCTATTGGATCGCATCGGCCCCGGGCTCTTCTGGGCCGTGGTGCTGCTGTTCGGCACCTTGGTCACCCAACGCCAGAGCGCCTTCCCCGACCGGGCGCGGCGAGACGCCCTCACCCTGCTCGGCGTCGACCCGGCGGCCCGCTTCGCCGCCTCGGCGGCCGCCGCCGCCATCCTCCTGCTCGCCTTCGAGGTGGCGATGGGGGTGGTGACCGTCTTTCTCTACGACCCGAAGGTCACCGGATGGTGGTGGATGGTGCTGCTCCTCCCGCTGGTGGCAGGTGGTCTGGGACTGTTGGGCACGCTGGCCGGAAGCGTGGCGACGGGCTTCAGGGGCGGGACGCTCGCCCCCCTGCTGGTGGTGCCGCTGGCGGTCCCGATGCTCCTCGGGGCGGCCCGAGCCACCGAAGGCTTGCAATCCGGCGACGGTATCCTGCGCTGGATCCTGCTGCTGGCGCTGATGGACTTGATCCTGGCCCTGGCAGGGGTGCTCACCGCCCGCCCGCTGGAGGAGTCGTGATCAGACCTCTCGACCTCGCCGCCGCCCTCACCCTGATGGCGGCCCTGGTCCTCGGCCTGGTGGTGCCGCCGGACGCCGTCCAGGGCGACCTGCAGCGGATCATGTACGTCCACGTGCCGTCGGCGTGGCTGGCGTACCTCGCCTTCGGGGTGACCCTGGTGGGCAGCATCGCCTGGCTGGTCACCCGCCGCATCGCTTGGGACCACATCGCCGGGGCGTCGGCCGAGATCGGCGTGGTGTTCACCGGGCTGGCGCTGGTGACCGGGAGCATCTGGGGTAAGCCGGTGTGGGGTGTGTGGTGGACCTGGGATGCCCGGCTGGTGCTGACGGCGGTGATGTTCTTCGTGTACCTGGGCTACCTGGCGCTGCGCCGGGCGATGGCCGAGCCAGCGCGGCGCGCCACCCGGGCGGCGGTGTTCGGCATCGTCGCCGCCGTACAGATCCCCCTGGTCCACTTCTCTGTGATCTGGTGGCGCGGACTGCACCAGCCACCGACGGTGCTGCGCCCCGACGACCCCCAGATCGACGGCCCACTTCTCGCCGCCCTCCTCGCCGCCGTCTTCGCCTTCACCGTCGCATACGCCGCCCTCTTAGGCCGCCGGCGGCACCTGGCCCGGTTGGAGGATGAACTGATGGCGCTCCCCGGAGCGAGCGAGCAGGTGGCCGGAGCCGCCATCGCCGAACCCGGAGCGATGTCATGAGCGACTGGGGTTGGGTGGCGCTTGCCCAGGCGATCGTCTACGCGACGCTCGCCTCCTATGTGGTGAGCCTGGCGCTTCGCACCCGGAGGGCGACCAAGGCACTGGGGAAGCGATGAGGCGGTACCGTCTGTTCATCGTCGCCACCGCCGGATTGGCAGTCGTGCTCATCGGGTTCCTGGTCGCCAACCTGGGGGAGAACCTGGTCTACTACCGCACCCCGTCCGAGGTGGCCGACGCCACCGAGCCCGGGCCCGACCGTTTCCGTCTCGGCGGCCAGGTGGTGCCCGGATCCATCGTCGAGAACGGTGCCACCATCCTCTTCGAGGTCGGTGACGGCAAGGAGATCGTCGCCGTGGAGCACTCGGGGGCCCCGCAGCAGCTGTTCCGGGAGGGGATCGGGGTGGTCGTCGAAGGGACCTGGGACGGAACGGTGTTCCGCTCAGACTCGATGATCATCAAGCACGACGAGCAGTACCGCACCGAGGACGGCAGCGTGTACACCCCCGACTCGCACCAGCCGTGACCGCCGCGCTCGGCTTCTCGGCCCTGGTGACGGCGCTGGTCTCCGCAGTCGCGCTCGCCTTCACCGGTCTGCGCGCGTTCGCAGCAGGCGGAGGGCCGAGGGCTCGATTCCGCCTCCCGGTGTGGGGGCTGCTGGTTGGTGCAGCCGCCGCCATGGTGTGCCTCGAGTTCGCCCTCCTCACCGACGATTTCTCCATCGAGTACGTCGCCCGCAACCACAGCACCACTTCCCCGCTGCTGTTCACCATCGCATCGGCCTGGGCGGCCCTCGAGGGGAGCATTGTGCTCTGGGGCCTGGTGCTCGCCGTCTTCACCGCCTGGGTGTACCGCACCGTCGGCGACGGAGACCGCATCGGGGCGGCCGCCCTGGCGGTGATGGGCCTGGTTGCGGTGTTCTTCTTCGGGCTGATGCTCACCGCCGCCAACCCGTTCGCCACCATCTCGCCGGCGCCGGTCGAGGGCGCCGGGGCCAACCCGCTGCTGCAGAACCACCTGCTGATGGCGTTCCACCCCCCGATGCTGTACCTCGGATACGTGGGGCTGACCGCCCCCTTCGCCTTCGCCATTGCCGCACTGCTCGCCGGCGACGGCAGCACCGCCTGGCTGGAGCGCACCCGCCGCTGGACGCTGATCGCCTGGAGCTTCCTCACCCTGGGGATCCTCCTCGGGGGGTGGTGGTCGTACGAGGTGCTGGGATGGGGCGGGTACTGGGCCTGGGACCCCGTGGAGAACGCCTCCTTCCTCCCCTGGCTCACCGCCACCGCCTTCGTCCACTCGGCGATCGTGCAGCGTCGCCGGGGGATGCTCCAGGCGTGGAACGTGGCCCTGGTGATCGGGACCTTCGCCCTCACCATCTTCGGCACCTTCCTCACCCGATCGGGGGTGGTCGCCTCGGTGCACTCCTTCACCCAGTCGGCGGTCGGGCCGGCCCTGCTCGGGTTCCTGGTGGTGGTGCTCGCCGCCGGGTTCGGGCTGTTCGCCTTCCGCGGCCATCTGGTGTCGTCCACACCGCGTCTCGACTCGCTGGTGAGCCGTGAAGGCGCCTTCCTGCTCAACAACCTGGCCCTGTCCATGTTCGCCTTCGTCGTGCTCCTCGGGACCATCTACCCGATGATCCTGGAGGCGTTCACCGGCGACCGGGTCTCGGTGGGGGCGCCCTGGTTCGACCGTGCCGCCATCCCGATCTCTCTGGTGCTCCTCTTCGCCGCAGGGATCGGGCCGGTGATGCCGTACCGCCATGCCCGGGGGACGGTGCTCTGGGAGCGTACGCGCGGGCCGCTGCAGTTCACGGCGGTCGCCTCCGTCGCCGCCGTGCTCGCCGGGCTGCGATCGGTGGCGGTGTTGCTCACCTTCGCCCTGGCCGCGTTCATGATCTCGACGATCGCCCGGCAGGCCCACGCCGCGGCACGCTCCCGGCCCGAGCGCTACTCCACGGCCGTGGCACGGCTCTACGGCTCCGACCCCGGCTACTGGGGAGGGATGGTGTCCCACATCGGGGTCGCCCTGGTGGCGGTGGCGATCGCCTTCTCCGGCTCCTTCGACTCCCGCCAGACCATCGAACTGGAGGTGGGTGCATCCGCCGATTTCGACGGGTACACCATCACCTATGAGGGCCCGTTCGCCCGCCAGGATCCGAACCGGACCCTGATCGGCGCCACCCTGGCCCTGGCGCGCGATGGACGTCACCTGGCCACGCTTCGACCCGCCCTCGCCCAGTACCCGAACCAGGTGCAGGCGATCCCCACACCGGCGGTGCGCACCGGGCTGCTAGAGGACGTGTACCTGTCCCTGGTCCGCATCGAGCCCGAGTCGGGGCGGGTCACGTTCGACGCCCACCGCTTCCCACTGATGTGGCTGCTGTGGAGTGGCGGCCTCCTGGTGGTGAGCGGCGGGTTGCTCTCGTTCACCGGCAGGAGGCGGCGTCGCGCCGTCTCGCTAGAGGGGGGTATCGGTGCCGCGGTCTGAGCGCACTCGAAACCTGGTTGCGGTGGCGCTGATCACCGCCTCCCTGGCCGTGATCGCCTGGGTGCTGGCGACGACTCCCGCCGCCGACGAGGACCGGGTTCACGCCCTCGCCACAAGGCTGAAGTGCCCGGTGTGCGAGAGCGAGTCGATCGCCGATTCCCCAGCCGAGCTGTCGCGGGAGCTGTACGCCCTCATCGAGGAGCGCGTCGATCAGGGATGGAGCGACGACGAGATCGTCGCCTTCTTCGTCTCCACCTACGGGGAGGAGGTGCTGCTCGACCCGCCTGGTGACGCCCGCACCGCACTGCTTTGGGTGCTCCCGCTGGTGGCTGCCGGGATCGGGGTGGCCCTGGTGCTGGGAAGGAGCCGCCGCGCCGAGGCAGCCGCTCTGACCGAAGAGGAGCGCGCCCGGGTCGCCCGGGCGCTCGAGGAGAGGCGACGACGTGAAGCACGATGAGGCCGGACTCGCCGAGGAACGACGCGACCGGGCGCTCGACGAGCTCATCGCCCTGGAGGCGCAAGTCGAAGTGGGAGAGATCACTCCGGATCAGGCGGTCACGCTGCGGGCCCGATACGAAGCGGAGGCGGCGGCCGCCCTGCGCCACCTTGATGCCGCTGCGACGGCGCCGCCCGCGACGGGCCGCTCCGGCCGGAGGGTTGCCGCCGGCGTGATCGCATTCCTCGGACTGGCGGCCCTGGTCACCGTTGGCCTGGTGGTGGCGGTCCGTCCCGGTTCGACCCCCACCACACCGAGCACCATCGACCTGGCATCGGTTTCGACAGAGGAGATGGAGGCGGTGGTGGCGGCCAACCCCGCGGTCCTGGGGATGCGCCTCGCCCTCGCCCGGCGCTACGTGGAGGCCGGGGAGTTCTCTGCCGCCCTCCCCCACTACCTGTACATTCTGGAGCGGGAGAACAACCCCGAGGCGCTGATGTACCTCGGATGGATGACCTACCTCTCCGGAGACGCCGCAACCGGGGTCTCGCTGCTCGAGGAGAGCCTCGAGCTTGCACCCGATGACGCCCTCGCCACCTGGTTCCTGGCCAATGCCCTTTATCACGGCCTCGGGGACGAGGAGGCGGCGCTTCCCCTCCTCGAAGCGGTGATCGCCTCGGGTGCCGCTCCCGAGGACGTCGTGGCCGAGGCCCGCCGCATGATCGAGGAGGCCGCAGAGTGACCCGACGCACCTGGCTGGTCCTGCTGGTGGGGGTGATCGTCACCGCCGGCGCCGCTGTTGTGTTCGCCTCGCGCTTCGGAACCGACCCGACACTCGCCCCGTCGCCACTGATCGGAAAGCCGGCGCCGGAGGGTGCCATCGACCTGGTGGAGAGCAACGAGGCCCTGTCGCTCGCCGACCTGCGAGGAAGCATCGTGGTGGTCAACTTCTGGGCACCGTGGTGCATCCCTTGCCGGGCGGAGCACGCCGTCCTGGTGGCGGCCGCCGAGACCTACGGCCCGGCCGGGGTGGAGGTGATCGGTGTGGTGTACCAGTCGGACGAGCCTGCGGTGATCGAGTTCCTCGACGAGTTCGGGAGGGCGTATCCGGTGGGAATGGACGCCCGCTCCCGCCTGGCGATCGGCTTCGGGGTGCGCGGGGTTCCCGAGACCTTCTTCGTCGACCGGGATGGGCTGGTGTACGGGAAGGTGACCGGGGCGGTCGACACCGCCATCATCACCGCCACCCTCGACGCCATGCTCCTGGAGCAACCAGGCTGACCGGGCACCTATATTCCCGGGATGCCGCGACTCACACCGGAAGAGGTCGAGGAGTTCCTGGCCGGGCCCCATGTCGCCGTACTCTCCGTGAGCAGACAGGTGAAAGGTCCGATCGCGGTACCGGTTTGGTACGACTGGGACGGCACCGCCTTTCGTGTGATCACCTTCCCCGACTCGGTTCACGGTCGGCTGATCCAGGCCATCGGACGGGCCACCATCACCTGCCACGAAGAGCGCTACGGCGAAGACGACAGCCTGGAGCGATACGTCGTCGCCGAAGGCCCCACCGAGTTCACCGAAGAGCAGATCGAGCCGGTCGTGATGCGGATCAGGGATCGCTACTACCGCAACGCTCGCCGCCGGGAGTGGGTGGAGCGCCCGTTGGCCGGGATGACCACCAGCCAGCGGGTTGCAATCCTCACCCCGGAGCGGATGTCGGGGTTCGAGTGGGCCGACGCCCTGTGAGCGGCTAGCCGATTGCGGCTAGCCGGTCGAGCTCGGCGCGCAGCGCCTCCTCGCCCACCGCCCCGAACCATCCGCCCACGATCACGTCGTCACCGGAGATCAGCACCGAGGCCGGCTGCCCGGGAATGGCGTACAGGGCCCACAGATCGTCCGAGTAGCCCCAGAGGATCCGGGAGGGGTCGAACCAGTCGCCCACCCTTGTTCGCGACGCCTCGAGGCTGCTACGACCGGCGACGGCGAGGAAGGTGATCCGATCCTGGTACTCCGATGCGACCGCATCGATGACGGGCAACTCCCGCCGGCAGGTTGTTCACCACTCCGCCCAGAACACCATGTACACCGGCTTCTGCTCATCGGAAAGCGTGAAGGTCCCGCCCTCGCCGAGCGCCAGTGTGAAGTCGGGAGCGCCGGGACCCTCAGGCGCCTGCGTGGTGGGCGTTTCGCCAACGGTGACGGCGGTGGTCGTGGTGTCGACTCCGGGAACCGCCGAACCGGGCCCGGTGATGGAGACTTCCACCATCGTGGTGGTGGACACGGGCGCCATCGCACCATCGGAGGCGTCGTCACCGCAGGCGGCGGCGATCAGGACGAGTGCCAGGAACGCGGTCGCGGATCGCATGGGACGGTCAACGCCCAGGCGCCACATCCTGTTCCCGGCGGATCAGTCGAAGGCGCTGATACCGGTGAGGGCCTGGCCGAGAATGAGGGTGTGCACCTCGTTGGTCCCCTCGTAGGTGAACACCGACTCCAGGTTGTTCATGTGGCGGATCACCGGGTACTCCAGGGTGATCCCGTTTGCGCCGAGGATCCCCCGGGCGGTACGGGCCACCTCCATGGCGGTGCGCACGTTGTCCATCTTGCCCAGCGAGATGTGGGTGGAGGAGAGGGTTCCGGCATCCTTCATCCGTCCCAGGTGCAGCGCCACCAGGAACATCCGGTTGCTGGCCACCATCATGTCCACCAGCTGCTTCTGGACGAGCTGATAGGAGGCGATCGGCTTGCCGAACACCACCCGTTCCCGGGCGTAGTCGAGGGCGGTCTCGTAGCAGGCCCGGGCAGAGCCGACCACCCCGAAGGAGATCCCGAAGCGCGCCTCGTTGAGGCAGGAGAGCGGTCCCTTCAGGCCCACCACCCCGGGGAGCATCGCCCCTTCGGGCAGCACTACGTCGTCGAGAACCAGCTCCGAGGTGATCGAGGCGCGCAGTGAGATCTTCTTGTGGATGTCGTTGGCCGTGAAGCCGGGGGTGTCGGTGGGAACCACGAACCCGCGGATGCCGTCCTCGGTGCGGGCCCACACGATCGCCACGTCGGCGATCCCGCCGTTGGTGATCCACATCTTGGTGCCGTTGAGCACCCAGTCGGAACCCTTGCGCCGGGCGGTGGTCCGCATGGACGACGGGTCGCTGCCGGCGTCGGGCTCGGTGAGTCCGAAACAGCCGATCGCCTCACCGGCGGCCATGCGGGGCAGCCACTCCTGCTTCTGCTCCTCCGAGCCGAAGGCGTGGATGGGGAACATGGCCAGGGAGCCCTGCACGCTGACGAAGGAACGGGCCCCGGCGTCGCCGTACTCCAGCTCCATGCATGCCAGCCCGTACGCCACCGACGAGGTTCCGGCACAGCCGTAGCCCTGGAGGTGCATCCCCAGCATCCCCAGCCGCCCCATCTCCGGAGCCAGTTCCTTGGGGAATGTGCCCGCCTCGAACCAGTCACCCACCTCGGGAAGGATGCGGTCGGCGACGAAGGTGCGCACGGTGTCGCGGATGAGTCGTTCCTCGTCGTCGAGCAGGGCGTCTAGGGCGAGGAAGTCCTTGGGGTCGGGGCGTCCCGGAGTCACAGGCTGGTTGGACATGCCTCCATTGTGGCAGGCGGCGAGTATCGCTCCGGCGCCCTCAGGCCGATCGGCGGGCGAGCCGGCGGCGATCCCGTTCGGTCGCCCCGCCCCAGATGCCGTACCTGATCCGGGCCTCGATGGCCCAGTCGAGGCACTCTCCCTGGACGGGACACCCGCGACAGACCCGGATCGCCTCCCCGGCCCCCGCATCGTCGGTGGGGAAGAAGACATCGGGATCGACGCTCCGGCACGAGGCGTAGGCGGCCCACGGCCGCTCGTCGAGATCGAGCAGGACCAGATCGGTGGGGAACGTCATCTCATCCCTTCTCGCCGGCTTTCCACTCAGACGAAGCCGGTGCCGTTTCGGTTCCCGACAGGGATTGGGCTACGCGACCCGAGTACAATCGGTGTCCCGTCGCAGACTCAGGAGAGGCTGGTGCTGTACTTCGCCTACGACGCCAACATCGACCCCGAACGGCTGGCCGGCGTGGCCCCGGGGGCTTCGTTCCAGTTCATCGCCCACCTGCCCGAGTGGAAGCTGGAGTACACGATTCCCAACGGCTCGGGCGGCCTGCCATCGGTCCGTCCCCTCCCCGGCAACACCGTCTGGGGAGCCGTGTTCGCCCTCGGTGGCGCCGACCTGAAGAAGATCGATGCCGCCGAAGCGGAAGAGGGACGGGTCCGGGCCACGACCCAGGCCATGGACCGTGAGGGCCGCCGCCATGAGGTGGTCACCCACGTGGGAAGCAACGGCCACGGCGAGTCGCTGCAGCCCGAGGCCGGGTACCTGCGGCTCATGGTCAACGGCGGCCGCCACTGGCATCTCCCCACAGGATGGGTCGCCTCCCTCGAGGAGCATCTGTCCTGATCCAGCACCGGGAACATTGCACGGCCCGGTGATGTCATACTGATGACGAGTCCGCCGGGCGGCCGCGGTCGGCTTCGGCCGGTCGAGGAAAGTCCGGACTCCACAGGGCACGGTGCTGGGTAACGCCCAGGCGGGGCGACCCGACGGAAAGTGCAGCAGAGAGCAGACCGCCGATGGCCTTCGGGCACAGGCAAGGGTGAAACGGTGGTGTAAGAGACCACCAGCGTCCCGGGTGACCGGGCGGATCGGCAAACCCCACCGGGAGCAAGGCCGAGCAGGGACAGGGTGGCCCGCCCGTTACGTCCCGGGTAGGCCGCATCGAGCCCGACCGGCAACGGCGGGCCCAGACAGATGGCCGCCGCCGACCCTTCGGGGCCGGCACAGAATCCGGCTTACAGGCGGACTCGAAACTCGTGAGGGCCCCTTCGGGGGCCCTCACCTGTTCGGTGGGGGCGCCGCCGACACCGCCGGGGTCATGGGTGGATCCGCTCCTGCCACCCTCGACGAGCTGGCGTCGACGGAACGCCAGGTCATGACGGAGGTGCTCGAGCGCTCGGGCGTCACGGCCAGCCTCGGAGCCGACCGCTGGGCCGAATTCGAGGCCTTCCTCTACGCCGCGGTCGCCGGGACCACATCCGATTTGGGCCTGGTCGCCGCCCCGTTGCCTGCGACCGCTTCCGAGGTGGCGGCCGCCGGCCCGGTCGTGGCCATCCCCGCGGTCATCTCCCGCCTGGTCCCGGCGGCGGCCACCCGGGCTGGCGAGGGAGTGATCGGGTTCGTCCTCGCCTTGCCGATGGTGCAGGCGGTGGTGACCGGCTCGCTCGGCGACGGGGCGAGCCTTGAGGTCGCCGAGACCCACGAATCCGAACAGGGTGGTGAGCGCTCGGTCGGCACCGTCACCGGCACGATCTCGTTCAGCCATTCGGGCTCGCGGATCGTCTCCAGCGTCGACCTCGCGATCCAGATCGACGTCTACGACGGCTCGGGCCGCCTGCTACGCAGCGTGACCTTCCGCAGCATCGGCACCGTCGAGATCGACATGTGCCCCGACGAGAACGGTGCGATTCGCGGGCATGGCTCGCTCACGATGACCGGGAGCAGCAGCGGGGGTGCGTCGGGATTGGCCACGGCAACCTCCGACGCAGATGTGACGATCACGGGGATGGTGGATCCGGACGCCTACCTGCAGTCGGTGGAGATCGAGGCAGCGGCCTCCGACGACACCCAGTCGGGGACGGATCCCGCCGAGACGACCGCCGTCGAGTTCGACGGCGCGATGACGATGGGGCCACAGGGCGGGATCGACGGCCATCAGATCACCCGCGACACCGGCCGGATCGTGCGACGGGCCCCGTCGGCGTCGCAGGCTCAGCTCGACTCGATGAGCGATCGCGCCGCCCAACTGATCGGCGGGATCCTCGATGCCCTGGCCCGCTCGGCACAGGAGCAGTGGCGCGGCGGGGCATGCCTCGAGATCCGTTCCACCGAGAGCAGCCGCGACGTCCGCCCGTCGGAACAGGTTCAGTTCACCGCCAGCCTCCACCACCTGGTGGAAGGCAACGAGCTGGACAAGCCGATCTCGGTCGCCTTCAGCGGACGGGCGTCGCTCGACCCGGTCGATTCCGCCGTCCCGGCGCCGGTGTTGCTGTCGTTCCTCGCCGGCAGCCAGTCGGAAGACATCGGGACCGTTCACCTCCAGAGCACCTCCAACCGCGGCATCGCCTCCCTGGAGGTCACCTTCCGGGTGGTTGTCCCGGGTTGGAAGATCGACCAGATCTTCTCCGGTGGTCAGGTGGTCGGCCAGAAGTGTGGAGACCCTACCGGCACGTGGGTGGCCGAGGGAACCTATGAACGCGTCGGCATGACCGGCCACCAGACCTGGACGATGGGGATCGACGCCGACGCCGGGTCCGGCGAATTCACATATGTCGACCTCGCCCAAGGTGCACCGGGCGGCGTCGTGACCGTGTACATGGAAGGTCTGGCGATCGGCACGGTGACCCTGACGATCGACCCCGACGGGATGGCGCGCATGCACATGACAGAGACCGAACACTCGTACTGGTCGTGGACTTCGGTCGGTGGACAGGGCTACGAGGTGGGGGCCGAGCTCGCCGAGTACGACCTCATCTGGGAGCCGGACAGCACCTGCTGACACACCGCCTGCGCCGCGGCGTCGGTGCCGGGCCAACCCAGCCGGATCGCCGCCGCCGACCCTTCGGGGCCGGTGCAGATTCCGGCTCACAGGCGGACTCGAAGCTCGTGCGGGCCCCTTCGGGGACCCTCACCCGCGGATGCCCTAACATCCCGCAGCCCGCATCCACCAAGGAGCCCCCTCGCATGATCCGCCGGAGCCTGACGGTCCTGGTCGCCCTCACCATCCTCGCAACGGCTTGTGGCGACGACCGGGGGGGAGATGCCACCACCTCGACACCCACATTCGCTGCCACCACCACCGCTCAGGCCGAGCCGACGACCGGCACCAGCGACACCTCCGGACCGGCGGCCGGCGTAGACGCATCCGGTCGGGTGACCGTGGCGGCGACGGTGCTGGCGTTCCTGTTCGACACCGTCGTGCTGTGGGGTGAGGCCGCCCTTGACGGATCGAGTCTCGCCGAAGGGATCACCACCGTGTATCCGATCCGGGTACGCGGAGCGGCTGTCGAGGCGGACCCCGAAGGCATCTCCATGGCGATAATGGCCACCGACGACAAGTCACCCGCCTCCGGCGACAACCCCTGGCTGGTGGCGTTCGCCGTGGTCGACGAATCCGGTACCTGCAAGGCCGGGGTCGTGGCAGGCTTCCCGGCCCCGAACACCCCTACAGAGGTCACCATTCCTGCCGGCACCGCCTGCTCGGCGGCGAACGCCGTGGCGCTCTTGAACTACGGCGACTGAGGTTTCCTCGACGGACCACCCACCCACTACGCTCCCGCCGACGCATTCCCGGAGAGCACCATGTTCCACCGCAGGCGCAGATCCACCGTGGCGGCCCTGGGCCGCCTGGTGAGCCTGGCCGGATTGGGTTCGGCGGTCGCCGGAGCCGTGGCGTGGGCAACGGTGAGCTCCCGCCTGGCCGGCGAGAAGATCGTGGTCCCCGACGGGGCGCCGCACCTCGGCGGCCGGCCGGTGCGAGGGCCGCTGACGGCGTTCGCTCAGGCCGAGGCGATCAACGGCATCGCCATGAAGGCGACCGGGGGCCGCGTCTACGCCGAGCTCGACCAGGACGACCCCGCCGCCGAGACCGCCCGCGTGGCATCGTTCCTGCGCGCCTCCCTCTTCACCTCGGTTCTGGCCTTCGGCGTGGCAGCAGGCCAGATGGCCGTCGGCCTGGTACTGATGCTGATCGGAAAGGCACTCAGAGAGACCGGAGACCGCCTGTGAATCGAGGCGGAAACCCTTCGCGCCCACCCGGCGTCGAAACGCCATGAACCACGACCAACCGCAACGAACCCGCCTCGGCCGCATCGTCTACGACACCGTCCTCGGCATCCTCGCCGGATTCGCCCTCGGTTTCTTCGCCTGGATGGTCGCCGACCGTGTCGGTTCGGGAGGACTCTCGGCCTGGCCGTTCACAGGGGCCGGCCTATTCCTCGGGGTGATCCTGGTCCGAGCGTGGTCGGGACGCCGTCGAGGCGGAAAGTGGGTCCACCTGCTGTGGATCCCGGTGATCTTGTTCGCCGCCCTGATGACCATGGTGATCATCGCCCTGCGCAGCTGGAACTGACGCGAGAGAGGCGCCCCGCAGGGCGCCTCTCTCGATCGTCGAAGCCGGTACCGGCTACATCATCTCCTTGATGTCGTCCCGAAGGTCGGTATCCCCGGTGACGATCACCTTGTACAGCACCCAGGCGAGCACGGCCCCCACACCCGGGCCGGCGATGTAGATCCAGATGTCGGCGAACTCGCCGCCGACGATCGCCGGCGCCAGCGACCGGGCCGGGTTCACCGAAGCCCCGGTGAACCCGAGACCGATGAAGTGGACGGCACTCAGCGTGAGACCGATCCCGAGATACCTCGAGTACGAGGTGCTCTTCGCCATCACCAGGACCGTCATCACGAACACCATCGTCAGCAACGCCTCGCCGACGAAGCCGCCGAAGGTGTCCACGTAGGCCGTGTTGACCGAGGTGATGGTGGCCGCCACGGCATCCTTGCTGATGACCCAGGCGAGCGCCAGGCTCGCCAGGACGCCACCCACCACCTGGGCTCCCCAGTAGCCGACCATGTCGCCCAGCGACATCCTCTTGTCGAGGAACATCCCGAGCGACACCGCCGGGTTGAAGTGGCCGCCGGATACCCGCCCACCGTGTAGAGAGCGGCCGTCAGCGCCAATCCGAACGCCAGCGCGATCTCGACGATCCCGCCACCGGCCACGCCGGCCGCCAGGATGGCACCGGTTCCGATCCCAACCAGCACGAACGTGCCGTAGGCCTCGGCGGCGTACTTCTGCCAATTGCCCATTCAGGACTCCCTTCCTGTCTTCCGTCCCGATCTCCGACGGGCGGCAGCGGTCGAGCCGCCACTACCCGCTCGGTTTGCACCAATATGACCCCCGCAACCGACCGGGGGTGACGCGCCATGACCGAGTTCTTCTACTTCTGCGGACATGAGCAGTGGCAGCCCGAGACCCTGGTACGCCATGGTGTCCTCGCCGAGGAGGCCGGGTTCGACGGGCTGGTGGTCTCCGAGCACTTCCATCCCTGGGTGGATGACCACTCGGCGGCGGGGTTCGCCTTCGCCACCATCGGGGCGATGGCACAGGCCACCTCAAGGGTTCGCATCGCCACCGGGGTCACCACTCCCCTGTTCCGCTACCACCCGGGTGTCGTCGCCCAGGCGGCAGCCACGCTCGATCGGCTCTCCGGCGGACGGTTCGACCTGGGCGTCGGTACCGGGGAGAACATCAACGAGGGACCTCTGGGATACGACTTCCCCGGCTACGCCGAGCGGGCGGGACGGATGCGCGAGGCCCTGGAGATCATGCGGCGCCTCCTCGACGGTGAGAAGCTCACCTACGAGGGGCGCTGGTACCGCACCGACCGCGCCCGCCTCTACTCGCCCCCCCTGCGGCACCTGCCCATCTGGATGGCGGCCGGCGGCCCCAAGTCGGCGGCGCTCGCCGCCGAATGGGCCGACGGGATCATCACCAGCGTCAAGGTCCCGGCCGACACCTTCGAGCAGGTCATCAGCCCGGCCCGTGCGGCCGCCGCTGCCGCCGACCGTCCGGCGCCACGCATCCTCGCCACCCGCTGGTCGCTGCACGCCGCCTCCGAAGAGGAGGCCTGGGCGGCGCTCACCTCGTGGCGGGGGCTGCGAGCCCCGGGACGCCTGGAGGCGGTCGACCCCATGGATCTGAGGATCACGGCCGACGAGATGCCCCGGGAAGAGATCCTGGGGAGGTACGCCATCGTCGCCGACGCCGACGCCATCGTCGCCACCTACCGCGAGCTCGTCGAGGATGTCCACGCCGACGTGGTCACCTTCCAGATCGCCTCGATGGACCAGGAGGCGACGATCCGCATGCTCGGAGCCGAGGTCCTCCCTCGCCTGCGAGCCATGGGCTGATCCGTTTCAGGAGGGCGCCAAGGCCTCCAACGCGGAGGCCACCCCGGCGGCGTCGGGGGCGAGCAGGTTGAGCGCGGCCACGTCGAGCCCCGAGGCGGCGTACTGCTCCAACCGGTCCCGGATCGCCCCGATCGGTCCCACCACCGCAACCCGATCCACCACCTCGTCGTGCAGCGCCGCCGCCACACCCGCCCGGTCCCCGGCGGCGAAGGCGCCAGCCACCGCCTCAGCCTCCTCCTCGTGACCGAGGGAGCGCAGGAACCGGTTGTACACCGGTTGGGCGAAGTACGGCCCGAACCCGGCCCGGATGGCGTTGCGTCCGGCCGCGACGTCGTCGGTTGGCACCACGTGGAGCCGGGCCATCATTCGAAAGCCCCCGGTCAGGTCCCTCCCGGTGGCGGCGGCGCCGGCCATCACCGACTCCCGCTGGACGGGGATCATCTCGGGCGGGGTGAGGTTGAGGCACACGCCGTCGGCCACGGCACCGGCCACGGCAAGCATCCCCGGGCCGAGCGCCCCCACGAAGAGCCTCACCGGACCGGCCGGAGGCGATGTGAGACCGAAGCGGCGGATTCGGTGGAATCGCCCCTCGAACCCACTGTCTCCGGCCAGCAGGGCCCGTGTGGCCACCACCGCCTCCCGCACTCGTCCAAGAGGAGGATCGAACGGGGCGTCGTGCCAGGAGGAGACGATGAACTCGGAGGACGACCCGATCCCCAGTGCGATCGGACGGCCTGCCGCAGCCTGGCTCAGGGTTGCGGCGCCCATCGCCAGGAGCGCCGGCGACCGCGTGGATGCGGGAACCACCGCCACCCCCAGTCCTATTCGGCGGGTGCGCGTCGCGATCGCCCCCAGAAGGGCAAACGCCTCGGGCCCGGCGACCTCGGCAGCCCAGGCGGCTCCGTAGCCGTGCTTCTCGGCAAGAACACAGAGATCGACGAGGTCGGTGACCGTTACCCCGGGGGTGGTGGGGCTGAACGCAAGCTCCATGCCGCAACGCTATCAGGAGCCCATCCACGAGGCCCTAGCATCGCCCCGGTGTCCACGACCCTGCGCGCCGCCCTCCTCGGCATCGTCGCTGGCGTCGTCAGCGGCCTCTTCGGAGTCGGCGGCGGGCTGGTGATGGTGCCCGGACTTGTGCTGTTCTTGTCCTTCGACCAGCACCGTGCCCACGGCACTTCGGTGGCCGCCATCGTCGCCTCCGCCTCGGCGGCGCTCATCCCGTTCACGATCGACAGCGACGTCGAGTGGGCCACGGCCGGCTACCTGCTGATCGGTGCCCTCGCCGGCGCGTTCGTCGGCGCCCGCATAATCGGTCGGATCCCGGCCGTCTGGTTGGCACGGGCATTCGTCACCCTGGCACTGGTCTCGGCGATCCGCCTGGGGATCGGCTCGTGACGGTGCTCGCCCTCATCGTTATCGGCCTGGTGGCCGGGTCTCTGGCGGCGACGCTGGGTGTGGGCGGCGGCATCGTCTACGTTCCCGCCCTGGTCGCCCTCTTCTCGTTCGCCCAGCACGACGCCCAGGGAACTTCGCTGGCGGTGATCGTGCCCACGACGATCGTCGCCGGCTACTTGCATGCGCGAGCCGGACGGGTCCACTGGCCGACGACGCTCATACTCGGCCTGGGCGGGGTGGCCGGAGGCCTCCTCGGCGCGCGGATCGCCATCGAGCTCGACGGGCTGGTGCTGCGCCGGATGTTCGCCGTGTTCCTGGTGCTCATGGCATGGCGGATGCTCGGAAAGACCAAGCACAGCAGCCACTAGGACAGGGCGATCCGCCCGTCCTCGATGAACCCTCTGATGCCGCCGGCGCCGGCTAGATGACGGCGCCACAGCAGCACCAGGTAGCCGGCCCCGACCGCTTCTCCCAGCCAGACCAGCGGAGAGGAGAGCATGCCCCGCAGCAGGGCCGGGAAGTCGGACCCGGCGACCTTGGGGAAGTCCAGCCCGAACAGCGGCCAGAGGAACGCCTCGGGACTCAGCCAGACGCCGTCCAGCAAGAGGTGCACGAAGAGGCCGATCACCAGGCCGATCCACTGCTTGCGGTGATCCCCTCCCCGCCTTGTGGCCACCATCACGATCGTCAGTCCGACCACCGGGAACAACAGCGAGTGCGCCCACAGCCGATGGGTGCGGAAGGTCTCGTTGAACAGGATCGAACCGAAAGGCTTGTCGATCAGGTCGGGCAGGATCGACCCGGCGAGCACCCACCGCAGGTCCATGCGGGGATCCCTGAACACATAACGGACGATGAGCACCGTCATCCCCAGGTGCCACAGGATCACGCGAGGCCCTCCCCGTCCAGGGCGGCGTTGGCCAGGGCATCGGCGCGGGTGTTTTGTTCACGCGGCACGTGCCTCAGTCGAGCCGAGCCGATGCGAGCGAGCAGGCCCACCGCTTGACGCTGGAGCGGCTTGAGGCCGGGGGCCTTCACCCGGTACTCCCCGGAGATCTGCTTCACCAGCAGCAGGCTGTCGAGCCGGACCTCCAGGTCGTCGATGCCGGCGTCGATGGCCGCTTCGAGACCCGCGATCAGACCCCGGTACTCGGCGACGTTGTTGGTGGCGACTCCGATGGCCCGACCGCCCTCTACGAGGACCTCGCCGCCGGGGGTGAGCAGCGAGAACCCGTATGAGGCGAGCCCGGGGTTTCCCCGCGAGGCGCCGTCGCAGTACAGGACATGCGTTCCCCTCATCGGGGGACCAGGATCCGACGGCAGTGGATGCAGCGGGGAGGTTCCTCCTTGAGCACCTGAACCTCCTCCGCCGCCGAGAGGCGCAGGTGACATCCAGAACAGGTGCGCTCGACGAGGGCGGCGGCGGCCACACCTTCCTTCGATGGTCGGATCTCCTCGTACAGGGCAATCAGCTCGGGATCGATGGTGGGCACCAACACGGCCTTCTCCGCCTCGAGACGGGCGATGTCGGCGTCGATCTCCTTCCAGGCGGCGCCTATCTCGGTCTCCAACTGCGACTTCTCGACGGTGATCCGGTCACGCTCCGAGGTCATCTGCTCCAGGCTCGCCGACTCAGACTGCTGCCGTTCGAGGAGCGCCAGGGCCTCATCCTCCCGGGTGGAGATCCTCTTGCGCAGCATCTCCACCTCGTCGCGCAGGTGGGTGGCGTCCCGCGCTGAGAGCCCACCGGCGTAGAGGCGGCTCTCCTCGCGCCTGAGCTTGTCCTCGTCGAAACCCATCTCGCCTTCCACCCGGTCCTCGGCAAGAGAGAGATCGCGCAGCCGCGACTCGGCCTCGCCGATCGCCGACGCCAGCTTCTCGAGGCGAACATGAGCGGTCCGAAACCGCGCCAGGGCGGAAAGGCCGTTGCGACGCTCCAACAGCCGATCGATGGCACTGTCGAGGCGCTGCAACTCGAGGAGGTCCTCCAAACTGCGCATCTCCTCCAATGGCACTCCTGGCCGGCGGCTTGGGAAGGCTAACCGTCACCGGCCGCCTGTCGGCCGCTCCCGGACGGCTAGCGTCGACTCCGGGAGACCCCTCACACCATGACGCCAGCGATCGAGTCCCCTCGCACGACCCGCACCTGCCGGACGCCCAACCGATGACGGTCCTCTACGACCTGGTCGTCGGCCTGCTCCTCGGGTCACTGGCGTGGCTGGCGGTGGTGCTCGCCATCGGTCTGGTTCCGGCGGCGGCCGCCCGCCTCCTCCCCGATCCGCCAGCCCACCAGACCGCGCTGCGAGGGGCCTTGGTGGGCGCTCTGCTGGCAGTGGGCATCGCCGACCGTCTCGGGCTGCCCGACCCGACGGCGCTCCTGGTGGCAGGGAGACGACTCATCCCGCTGTGGGCGCTCGCAGGAGCCGTGGCAGGCGTGGCGTCGACGGTGATCAGCCGCCGGGTTCGCCGGCAGGCGCCTCCGGTCGCGGGAGGATGACCGGCGAGCCGTCGCGCGGGTGGGCGATCACGTCCACCCGCTGGCCGTAGACAGTCTGCAGCGCATCCGCCGTCAGTACCTCGGATGGGGCGCCGATCGAGTGGAGCCTCCCTTCGGCGAGCAGGGCCACCCGGTCGGCGTGACGGCCGGCCAGGTTCAGATCGTGGAGCACCACCATGATCGCCGCCCCGCTCTCCGCCAGGCCCCGGAGAACACCCATCACCAGCTCCTGGTGGCGCAGGTCGAGGGTGGCGGTCGGCTCGTCGAGGAACAACACCGGGGTCTCCTGGGCAAGCACTCGCGCCATGGCGACGCGGGTCTGCTCGCCGCCGCTGAGCGTCGGGTACGACCGGTCGGCCAGGTGCGTGGTGTCGGTGGCGCCCATCGCCTCGGCCACCGCCGCGGTGTCGTCGCCGTCGGGTGCGGCGTACCGTCCCATCATCACAACGTCCAGGCAGCGAAAGGCGAACCCGAGCACCGACTGCTGAGGCAACACCGCCCGGCGACGGGCACGTTCCAGAGGGTGCAGCGTCGCCAGGTCGTCCCCGAGGATCCACACCGATCCGGCGCTCGGCTCCCACTCGCCGCTCAGCACCCGAACCAGAGACGTCTTTCCGGCACCGTTCGGCCCGACAACCGCCACGACCTCTCCCGGCTGCAGCACCAGATCGACATCGCGCAGGAGCTGCCGCCCCTCGACGCCGAGTCCGACTCCCCTGACCGTCACCGCGGCGGTCAACCCCAGCCTCCCTGCTCTCGTCGGGTGCGGCGCAGCAGCCACAGGAAGGCTGGGCCGCCGACCAGGGCGGTGAGCAGGCCGACGGGAACCTCGAGCGGAGAGGCCACTGTTCGGGCGAGGGTGTCGGCCCCGACCACCAGAGCGGCACCCCCGATCGCCGACGCCGGCAACAGCAGACGGTGGCCCGGCCCGGCCCCCAGGCGGATGGCGTGGGGCACCAGGAGGCCGACGAAGCCGATCACTCCTGCGGCGGCGACAGTGGCGCCGACGACGGCAGTGGAGAGGAGCAGCACTCGCCTGCGGGTGGCTTCGACGTCGACCCCCAGGTGGTAGGCCTCCCGCTCGCCGAGCAACACCAGATCGAGGCGCCTCCCCTCTCCTGGGAGCAGGACGAGCCCGACCAGGACGAATGGGACCGTGATCCCGAGCAGGCCCCAGGTGGATACTCCCAGTCCGCCTAGCGAGTAGAAGAGCGGGGTGCCCAGACGGGGGTCGTCGGCGAGCACGCTGAGAAAGCCCGCCAGGGCGCCGCCCAATGCGGCGACGGCGATCCCGGCGAGGATCAGCGTGACCACCTCGGTGCGGCCCTGATGGCGGGCCAGGGTGTAGACGGCTGCGCCCGCGGCGAGTCCACCGACGAAGGCGCCAATCGGGCCGGCGATGGTCCCCACCGCCCCCTCCAGAGCCAGGATTCCAAGGGCCGAACCGGCGGCGGCACCGCTGGAGATCCCGATCAGCTGGGGGTCGGCCAGCGGGTTGCGAAAGATCCCCTGGAGTGCCGCCCCGGCCATGCCCAGACCGGCGCCGACCGTCACACCGAGCAGCACCCGGGGGAGCCGGATCGACCAGAGCACGGCGTCCTGCTGGGAGGTGAACCCGCTGCCCTCGACGCCGGCGTGTTCCAGCAGGATCGACACCACCTGTCGCGGCGAGATGGAGACCGCTCCGGTCCCGAGAGACACCACGATCAAGGCGACGAGGAGCACCCCCAGACCGGTGAGTAGGGCAGGCGGCGAGATCCGCCGCGGGCTCACCCTTCGATCTCCGGGTGCAGGGCGCGCACCAACAGATCTGCCAGCACACCGGTGCGCGGCCCCATCCCCAGCAAGAGCAGATCCTCGTACACCAGGACCCGACCCGACTGCCCTGCCGGGGTCTGGGCAATCCCGGGCAGCTGCAGGAACCCCTCCAACCCGCCCCGCTGTTCGAACCCACGCTCGGCGGTGATGATCACGTCCGGGGCCGCCGCCACCATCGCCTCGGGGGTCAGCGGCACGAACCCGTCGGCCCCGGCAGGAGGCCCGACATCTTCGGCGCCAAGAGCAGCGATCACCCCCTCGAATACGGTGTTCTCACCGAGCAGGAGGACGGTGTCACGAGAAGCCACGTACACCACCGCCACCCTCGGACGGCTGGTGGCGGTGGCGGCCAGAGCCACGGCGGCGTCGATCTCTGCCTGGACCTCGCTCGCCAGGCGATCACCTTCGGTGGGGACCCCGAGGACTTCGGCCACGGCGCGGATCTTCTCGGCCGGGGCGTCCAGTCCCGAGTACCGCGGGAACAGCACCACCGGCACACCGGCACCGCGCACCTGGGCGATCACCTCCGGCGGCGATGCGTCCAGGTCTCCGATCACCAGGGTCGGCTCCAGAGCCAGGATCGGCTCTGCGAGCAGACGGAACTCGACCCCCACCTTGGGGAGTACCCGCATCTCTTCCTTGGGGTACACCGACGAGAGGTCGACACCGACCAGGTTCTCTCCGAGTCCCAGTGCCCACACCATCTCGCTGAAGTCCCCGCTGACCGAGACGATGCGCGACACGTCGGTCACGGTCGAGGTCACCCCGTCTGGACCCGCGTAGATGGACACCGGATCGCCGGCAGTCGTCGTGGCGGCGTCGGAACCGCCGCATGCGGCCATCGCAAGCGCCAAGAGCATCACCAGGCGCACCAACCCCATTCGCATGGAACGTACGCTATCGGCATGGACCTTCGACGCCGTGTCGACATGGGAATGGGGGCCAGGTGCCGGTGGTTGGTCGGCGTGAAGGAAGGAAACCGCAATGGACGACATCGCCACCCTGCTCCACCAGCCCGGCTCCACGGTCGCCGTGGTGGGGGCGACCGACGATGAGAGCAAGTACGGCAACAAGATCTACCGCGACCTCAAGGCGAAGGGATTCACCGTGTTCGCGGTGAACCCGGGCCGAGACACCGTGGACGGGGACCCATGTTGGCCGACACTGTCCTCCCTCCCCGAGCCGCCGACCATCGTCGACATCGTCGTGCCCCCCGCACTGACCCTCGAGGTCCTCAAGGAGTGCGACCGGCTCGGCCTGCGCAACGTCTGGGTGCAGCCGGGGGCCGCCGACGAGGCGGTGCGTGAGTTCGTTGCCGCCCACGACTTCAACGCCCTCGTCGACGCATGCATCATGGTGCACTCCCGCGCAGTCGGCACCGGGTCCTCCTGACGGGAAGGCCTCCGTCCCCTACTCTCCAGGGTCTCGCCGGCGACAAGGGGACGAGTTGCAGTCTGAGGTCCTCAACCCGCATCGGATAGCCCGCATCCAGTTCGACCGGGCGGCCTCTCTGATCGACACCCCGCAGGGATGGGGCGGCATGGACGAGTGGCTGTTCCAGCCGGAGCAGACCTTGATGGTGACGATTCCGGTGGTGATGGACGACGGGGTGGTGCGCACCTTTCGCGGCTACCGGGTGATCCACAACACGGTGCGCGGCCCCGGCAAGGGCGGCATCCGCTTCCATCCGGCGGTGAACGAGGACGAGGTCAGGGCCCTCGCCACCTGGATGACCTGGAAATGCGCCGTGGTGGGCGTTCCCTTCGGCGGGGCCAAAGGCGGAGTCTGCTGCGACCCGACCACGCTGTCGACCGACGAACGGCGACGGATCACCCGCAGGTTCATCGCCGCCCTCGGCGACAACATCGGACCCCACACCGACATCCCTGCGCCGGACCCGTACACCGACTCGCAGACCATGGCCTGGATCTACGACACGTACTCGATGATGCACCCCGGCCGCAACACGCTGCCGGTCGTCACCGGAAAGCCCCTCGACATCGGAGGCATCGTGGGCAGGACCACCGCCACCGGGCGCGGCGTGTTCCTCGCCACCCGCCACTTCCTGGAGATCGGGGGGCTGCCCGGACTGGAATCGCTCGAAAGCGCCGCCGTCGCCATCCAGGGCTTCGGCAACGCCGGCAGGCACAGCGCGGCGTTCTTCGCCGAGGCCGGGGCTCGAATCGTGGCGGTGAGCGACACGCGGGGAACGGTCGTCAACGGGTCGGGAATCGACGTCGCCGCCGTCATCGCCCACAAGGACGAGACCGGAGCCGTCGCCGGCGCTCCCGGCACCGAGACCATGCCCCCCGAGGCCGCCCTCGAGGCCGACTGCGACATCCTGATCCCGGCGGCCATGGAGAACCAGATCACGGCGGCCAACGCCGACTCGGTGAAGGCGCGTCTCGTCGTTGAGGCCGCCAACGGACCGACCACACCGGCCGCAGACCGGATCCTGGCCGGTCGCGGGGTGGCGGTCCTTCCCGACATCCTGGCCAACGCCGGCGGCGTGGTGGTGTCGTACTTCGAGTGGGTGCAGAACCTCCAGAACGAGGAGTGGGACGAGGACCGCGTGGAGCAGGGTCTGGCGAAGCGGATGCGACGGGCGACCGAATCGGTGGTGGAACGCCTGGCCACCCTGCCCGCTCCGACGGGCGGTGAACCGGGGCCGGACCTGAGGGTGGCGGCAACGGCCCGAGCCGTAGAACGCACCCGAGCCACCGCCGAGGAGCGCGGCGTCTGGCCCTGACGGATCTCAGCCGACCGGAAGGCGGTCGAGGATCGCCTGCCGGATCCGGGCACGCCGCCCGCCCTCTTCCGAGTGATCGATCGACTCGGTGAGACGCCGACCCAGGTTGACGCCGACCCAGCGCAACGGCTCCGGCTCCCATCGCCGGGCCCGATGCCCCACCCAGGGCAGCGAGAGCAGGTCGCTGTCGGCACCTGTGATCAGGTCGCTCACGGTTCGGCCCATCAGGTTGGCGGTAGCCACCCCCTGGCCCACATAGTTTCCCACGGCCACCAGCGACCCCTCGGCGGAAATCGACGGGCGCCAATCCCGAGGAATGGCGAGCGGGCCTCCCCACTCCCCCTCGTACCGCACTCCACCGAGCGCCGGGAACAGGTCGGCGAGCGTCATCCGCAGGAACTCGAAGGTCGCAGCGTTGCGATCGAAACCAGGCTCGATACGCGACCCGTAGTGGTACGGGGCGCCCCGGCCACCGAAGGCGATTCGTCCATCTGCCGTCCGCTGCCCGTAGATGATCATGTGGCGGCCATCGGAGAAGGTCTCCCGCTGGGCCAGGCCGATCTCCTCCCAGGCGGCTTCCGGCAGCGGCTCGGTCACCACCATCAACGAGTACACCGGGATGGCCCGTCGGCGACGACCAGGCAGTCGCACCCCGTAGGCCTCGGTGGCGAGAACAACCCGGTCGGCCCGGATCCGGCCACCCGGGGTCTCCACGCCCCCTGCAACGGGGACGCCGGGCGTCCCTTCGAAGATGCGTACCCCGCGCCTTTCCACGGCCGCAGCCAGGCCCAGCACCAGCCGGGCCGGGTCCAGCGCCGCGCAGTGCGGTGTGTACGAGGCCCCGTGGTTGCGGGATGTGTTGAGTCTGCGTCGTGCCTCAACGGGCTCCAGCCAGAGTCCGTCGTGGTCGCTGAACCCCGCCGAGTGCTTCAACTCGAGCGATGCCTTGAGCCGGGCGACGTGGGCGGGTCGCGTTGCGGTCACGATGGTGCCCCCCCGTGCCCAGTCGCAGTCGATCGCCTCGCTCTGCAGCACCCTCTCGAACTCGTCGAGGGTCGAGATCATCTGGCGATAGGTTCGGGCTGCCCCGTCACGGGTCTTCGGATCGGCGAGCATCCGGTCCAACCCGGCCACCTTGGCCGAGGCCCATCCGCCGTTGCGTCCCGAAGCCCCGAATCCCACGAAGTGGCTGTCGATCACAGCCACCCGAAGGCCGGGGTCGGCAAGGGCCAGGTAGTAGGCGGACCACAACCCGGTGTAGCCGGCGCCGATGATGCAGACGTCGAAGTCGGTGTCTCCGCTCAGGCCGGGCCTGATGGGTCTATCCAGACGGTCCATCCAGTAGGACACGCCGACGGTCATCCGAACCACCAGGGCTTCACCTCGGGCTCCACGTTCCAGTGAACGTGCTTGGGGTAGGTGTAGGCATCGAGCCCCTCGATGCCCAGCTCCCGGGCGGCGCCACTCGCCCGAACCCCTCCGAACGGGGCGGCCGGGTTGTCTACCACTCCCTCGTTGACCCACAGGTTCCCCACCGGGAGCGTGTCATAGGATCGCTTGACCAGACGAGCATCCCCGGTGTAGATCGATGCCCCCAGGCCGTAGGGCGTGTCGGCGGCCAGGGCGAAGGCATCGTCGGGCTCGTCGAAGGCCATGACCGGCAGCACCGGTCCGAAGGTCTCCTCGTTCATCAGGCTCATCGTGTGGTCGACGTCGGCCACCAGAGCGGGTGAGAGCCAGAACCCGGGATCCTGCCGGTCGCCTCCGACGACGACACGGGCCCCGGCCTCTTCGGCCTGCCGGATGTGGGCGATGACGCGGGCGCGGCCGGCCTCGGTGCGCATCGGCCCCACCTCGGTCGCCGGATCGAAAGGGTCACCGACACGGATTCGAGCGGTCGCTGCTGCGGCCGCCTCGACGAACTCGGCGTACCTGCTGCGGGCGACGTAGACGCGCTCGGTGGAGGTGCACACCTGGCCGGTGTTGAGGAAGGACGACCAAACCACCCCAGGAACGGCCACTTCGAGATCGGCGTCGGCGAAGACGATCGCCGGGTCCTTGCCCCCCAGTTCCAGGAGCACCGGTCGCGTCAGCATGGCGCACGCCTCCCCGATGGCCCGCCCGGCCGAGGTCGATCCGGTGAAGGCGACCAGATCCACTTCGGATGCGTTGACCAGCCACTCCCCCACCTCCCTCCCCCCGACCACGGCGTTGACCACCCCGGGCGGGGTCACCTCGGCGAGCAGGCCCGCCAGGAACTGCGTGGTGCGTGTCGTCTCCGGAGCACCCTTCAACACCACCGTGTTGCCGGCGGCGAGTGCCGGCGCCACTTTGTGCACCATCAGGGCCAGGGGGTAGTTGTAGGGAGCGATGGCGGCCACGACGCCGTACGGCGATCGGAGCACCAGCGACAGCTGTCCGGGATCGTTTGACGGGACCACCCGGCCCCGGTGGTGGCGGGCGAGGTGGGCATACTGGCGTAGCACGAACGCGGTCCAAGCCACGTACACCCGATTGCGGGTGATGGCGCGGCCGGTATCGGCAGTCACCAGGGCGAGCAGTTCCTCCGACCTCGCCTCGACCAGGTCGGCAGCAGCCAGGAGGGCGTCGCTCCGGGTCTGCTGGGCGGCGTCACGCCAGGCCGGGAATGCGGCGCGGGCGGCGGCGACAGCGGCGACGACCTGTTCCTCGCCCGCCGATGCGATCGTGGCCGTCGGTTCGCCTCGTACGGGATCGATCACATCGAACGAGGGACCCGATCCGGTGAGGCTCTCCCCAGCGATGATCAGACGGTCGTGCATCGGCACCGGATCGTAACGGGGCTAATCGACCCTCCGAACGCGCCGGGAGGGCGGGACCAGCCCGCCCTCCCCGACATCGCGTCAGCGCTACTTCTTCTTCGCGCCCTTGGCCGCAGGCTTCTTGGCCGCGCCGGCCTTGGGGGCGGCGGGCTTCTTCGCGGGCTTCTTGGCAGTCGCCATCGTCATCCTTCTCTCGACTCCTCCGCTGTAGAAGGAGTGCCCATGCCCCTCGCGGGGCCGTTGCCGGAATGTCTAATCACGGAAGGCCCGCAGGTCCACGCCATCCCGAGGCAGAACCCTGCCAACTTGGTGACCGCCCAAGGCACCATGCTGGCGCCCCACGACACCTCCAGGGCGGCCATCGGCCAGCACCCCAGAGCGTGCCGGTCGCTGGCAGGACCCTGCCGTGACGGGGCACGACCCTGAACCCTGCCCTATCCTCATCGCTCATGGCCTCAGTCGCCATAGTCGACTCCGCCGCCTCCTACCGAGCCGGACTCGCGGCGGCACTCGCCGCTGCCCGCCACTCCCCCGTCGCCGAGGCCGACCTCGCCGAGGCGGTGGTCGTCACGGTGCACATGCCCGATGCCTGTCACCTGCTCGACACCCTGGTGGAAGAGGGCAAGGTGGTGGTGGCACTGCTTCCCGACCCCTCCCCGGCCAGCCACGCCCATGCCCTGTCCCATGGCGTCGCCGGCACGGCGGAGTGGGAGGCCGATCCGGCCGAGATCGTCCGGATCGTCACCGACGCCATCGCCGGGTGGTGTCGGCTGCCGGGTCCGGTCGCCACGGCGCTTGCCTCGGAGTGGCCGGGTGCGCACCTTCCCCGCCCGGACGTCACCTCCGACGAGGTGTCGTGGCTCGTGGACCTGGCGGCGGGAAAGACGGTGTCACGCCTCGCCGACGACTCCGGGTTCTCCGAACGCGCGATGTTTCGACGCCTGCACGAGTTGTACACCCGCCTCGGGGTGAACGGCCGCGCCGAGGCCATCCTCGCCGCCGAGCGCCTCGGGTTGCTGGACGCCTGACCGCCGCGCTCGACCCCACCCTGCCCGATCTCAGGCGGTGCGATGGACGATCTCGCCGCCCACGATGGTGAGATCGACCCCGATCCGCCAGAACTCGTCCTCTTCGAACGGATTCCCACCCAACACCACCAGATCGGCCATCACCCCGACCCCGATGGTGCCGCGGTCGGAATCGAGATGGTTGGCGTACGCCGACCCTGCGGTGAACCCGACGAGGGCATCGGCGATGGTGATCGCCTGGTCGGGAAGGAACGCAGGAGCGTCGGCATCGCCGATCACGCTTCGCGTCACGGCGACGTACGCCTGTTGCATGACGTCGGGGGTGGACACCGACCAGTCGCTCCCCATCGCCAGCGTGGCTCCGGCGCGCAGCAGGTCTCCGAACGGGTACTGGTGCCGGGACCGCTCCTCTCCGAGGAAAGGGATGGTGAGCTCGGTCATGGCCGCCTCGTTGCATGCCCACAGAGGCTGCGCGTCCACGACGACACCAAGTCTGCGGAAGCGGGGGACATCGTCGGGATGAACCACCTGCAGATGGGCGATGAGGGGTCGCACGTCGCTCCAGCCGAGCGTGCGGCGTCCCTGCTCCACCGCGTTCAGGGCGTTTCGCACCGCGGCGTCGCCCAAGGCGTGGAAGTGGGGCTGAAAGCCCCGTCGCATCACCTCGGTGACGATCTCACCCAGATTGTCGGGATCGATGAAGTCGATGCCGGCGTTGCCGGTGGGCCTGCCGTCGCCGCCCAGATAAGGCTCCAGCATCCTGGCGGTGAAGTTCTCGCACACCCCGTCGAGCATCAGCTTCACCGACCCGGCTCGATAACGACCACCAGATTCGGCGCGCATCTCCTCGAACCGATCCAGCTGTTCCATGCCCGACTCCGGTGACCACCACAGTGCGCCTCGGACCGAGGCGATCAGGCGGCCGTCGCCTGCCGTCTTCAGGTAGGAGTCGTGCAGTTCCTGGGTGACGATGGCGTCCTGCCAGGCGGTGATCCCCAGCGAGAGCAGATGTCGCTGGCCCTCGAGCAGCGCCCGCTCCCGATCTGCCGAGGACTCCGGAGGCACCACCCGCTCCACGATGTCCATGGCGCCCTCCTGGAGGGTCCCCTGGGGCGTGCCGTCAGGGAGCCGCTCGATGCGACCGTCGGCGGGGTCGGCGGTGCCGGCTGCTATCCCGGCCAGGTTCAAGGCGGCGTGGTTGGCCCAGCCTGCATGGCCGTCGGCAACCCTCAGGTAGGCGGGCCGATCCGGAACCAGCCGGTCGAGGAGGTCGGCGGACGGCATGCCGCCCGGGTACCAGGGGAACTGCCAGCCGCCGCCGGTCACCCACGGCTCCTCGGGGTGCTCCGCTGCGTAGCGAACGATGCGCTCCTCCGCCTCGGCGGGCCCGGCGGCGTCGCTCAGGTCACAGGTGAGCATCGTGCGGCCGCCATGGTGGGGATGGACGTGCGCATCCTGAAACCCGGGGCAGACCAAGCGGCCGGCCAGGTCGACCACCTCGGTGGAGGGGCCGATGAGAACACCCACCTCCCCGTCCCCGCCGACCGCGACAACTCTTCCGTCGGCGACCGCCACCGCCGAGGCGATCGAGCGCGCCGGATCGGAGCGGAACACCGCTCCGCCCGTGAGCACCAGATCGGCCGGCCGGGTCATGGACATGGCGCGTGAGTGGCGCCCGCCGCGGCGGGCGCCACTCGTCGCCGCTTCTGCCTAGCTCTTCGCCTCTGCCAGCTTGTCGGTGAAGTTGATCTCGTAGTCACCGGTGTCGGTGATCACCTCGAGCTTCGCCGTCAGCGTGTCCTCGTAGAACTCGACCACTTCCTCGTCGAGGAACGGGGTGGCCGCCTCGTTGGGGCTGCCGTAGTAGTTCCAGTTGGTGAGGGCGGCGCCGTTCTCGGCGTCGAGCAGCCAGTCGATGAACGTGTGCGCAGTGCACGGGGCGTTCGAGTTGGCCGGGATCGCCATGTTGTCGATCCACAGGGTGGCCCCTTCTTCTGGCAGGACGTAGACGAAGTCGTCGGGGTTCTCGGCCTCGCCGATCACCACGATCATGTTGCCCGAGTAGCCGTGGGCGATCGCGACCTCGCCGTTCACCAGGTTCTCGTCGTACTGGTCCGAGTCGAAGGTGGCGATGTTCGCCTTGGCGTTCTTGATCAGCTGGGCGGCCTCATCCAGGTGGTCGATGTTGGTGTCGTTGAGCGAGTAGCCCAGGTACTCCAGGGCGGCGCCCATCGTCTCCCTGGGGTCGTTGAGCAGCGAGACACCCACCGGGTACTTGCTGGTGATCTCGGTGTCGAAGACCAGCGCCCACGAGGGCACGAAGTCGTCCCCGACCATGGTGAGGTTCACCCCGAGGCCCGTGGTCCCGTACTGGTAGGCGACCGAGAAATCGCCGGTCGGGTCGTAGGGCTGAGTGCGGAAGCTCTCCGCAAGGTTGCCGTAGTTGGTGAGGGCTTCCTTGTCGAGCTTCATCAGGAGGCCCTCGTCGATCATGATCTTGATCATGTAGTCCGAGGGAACGACCAGGTCGTAGACGACTCCCGACTGGAGCTGGGCGAGCATCGCCTCGTTGGACTCGTAGAACGACTCGACCACGTCGACCCCGTACTCGGTTTCGAAGGCCGCGATCAGATCGGGGTCCATGTACTCCGACCAGTTGTAGAAGTTGAGGTCGCCATCGGTCTGGCCTGCGGTGCAGTCCCCGACTGCGACGGTGTCTCCGCCGTCGTCACCACATGCGGTGGCCACCAGCATCAGGATGGCCACCAGGCCGACGGCCCTGGGCATTCTCTTCATTCCGTGTCTCCCTTGGCTCCATCGTCAGTTTCAGAGCGTGGCGTCACCGTCGGGTGCCGCCGCAGCGATCACCTTACTCCCGGCACCCCTCTGGAGGCCGAGCGAAACGGCGATCAGCACCATCGAAGCAAGCAACATGACCGTGCTCACGGCGTTGATGAGCGGGGTGACCCCCCGCCTCACCAAGCCGAACACGTAGACCGGCAGGGTCGTGGCCCCCGGCCCTGCCACGAACGACGTGACCACCACGTCGTCGAGGGAAAGCGTCAGCGCCAGGAGTGCCCCGCCGAGCACGCCAGGGAGGATCAGTGGGAGAGTCACCCGGCGAAACGCCTGCCAGCGGCCTGCGTAGAGGTCGGCTGCTGCCTCCTCCAGACGGGGATCCAACTGGCCGAGCCGGGCACGCACCACCACCGCCACGAACGAGATGTTGAACGCGATGTGGCTCAAGGAGATGGTTCCCAGCCCGAAGGATGGGCTCCACCCGACCGCCCCCTCCAGCATGGTGAAGGTCTGGGCGAAGAAGAGCAGCATCATCACCGCCATGGTCACGTCGGGGATGATGATCGGGAGGTACACCAGCCCGTCGTAGACCCGCTGCCCCCGGAACCGGAAACGCTCCAAGGCCAGGGCGGTTGTCGTGCCCAGGACCGTCGAGACCACCGTCGAGATGGCGGCGACGATGAGCGAGTTGCGCACCGCGTTCATCACCGGAGCCGAAGCGAACACCTCCCGGTACCAACGAAGCGACGGCTCGGTCCAGATGCCGACGTTGCTGTTGTCGTTGAACGAGAACACCACGAGCAGCAGGATCGGGGCGTAGAAGAAGACGAAAACCAACCCGGCGTGGGATGCCATCACCCTCTCCACCGGGCTCTTGGGCCGTAGGCCGACGGCGCTCATAGGTTCTTGGCTCCGGAGCGGAAGTACACGACGGTGGCGGCGAGCATCACGGCCATCAGGCCGAAGGAGAGCGCCGCCCCGAACGGCTGATTGCGGGCGGCGAGGAACTGGCTGACGATGTAGTCGCCGAGCAGCGTGGTGCGTGCCCCCCCGAGGATGGCCGGCGTGACGTAGGCGCCGAGGGCCGGGATGAACACCAGGATCGACCCGGCGACCACGCCAGGTCGGGAGAGAGGCCAGGTCACCTTGCGAAACGCCGTCCAGCCGTCGGCGTAGAGATCGCGGGCCGCCTCGACCAGGCTCCAGTCCATCCGCTCCAGGGCGGCGTACAGCGGCAGAACCATGAACGGCATGAACCCGTACACCAACCCGATGAGCACCGCCGTGTTGGTGAAGAGCAGCCGGATCGGCTCGCCCCCGAGGGCCTGGGAGAGCTGGGAGAGCGGTCCGTCGCTGCCCAGGAGCACCTTCCAGGCATAGGTGCGAACCAGGAAGTTGGACCAGAACGGGATCATCACCAGCACCAGGAGGAGGTTGCGCACCACCGGACGCCGGGTGGCGATGAAGTAGGCGAATGGATACGACACCAGCAGGCAGATCACCGTCGTCGCCACCGCCAGAGTCAGCGAACGCAGGGCGATCTGACCCACCAGCGGGTCCCACAGTCGCCGGTACGAGTCGAGGTTGAGGTCGGAGAGGGTGGTGCGCCCGGTGCTGGTGCGAGTGCCGAACGAGTACACGAACACGATCACCAGCGGGACGGCGAAGAACAGCATCAGGTAGAACCATGAGGGCAGGGCGATCAGGAACCCGCGTCGAGCCTCGGCCCGCCGAGATGCCGCCTCCAACTCGGGGCGAGCGGTCTCGGTCGTATCAGGTGGCGCCGTCATCCGCCCACGACCGTGGAAGCCTCCGGGTCCCAGGTGACCACCGTCTGCTCCCCCACCTCGTACAGCTCGACCCCGGGCCGGTTCTCCTCCTTGGCCTCGATCACGCCGGCCGGGGTGTCCACGTCGTAGTAGAAGACGTCGCCGAAGTAGGTGCGCCGGATGACGGTGCCGGGAAGCCGGTTGAGCCCGTCCGGAATGGCCTCGTCCGGGTCGTAGAGCTCGAAGCGCTCGGGGCGGATCGCCACCGTCACCTCCTCGCCCGGCGCCCCGACCCCCGACCCGGCGACCACCAGGCCGCCGAGAAGGCGCACCGACCCACCGTCGACGACGGTCGCCGGCAGCAGGTTGATCTCGCCGATGAAGTCGGCGACGAACCGTGAGCCGGGGTGCTCGTAGATCTCCTGGGGCGTGCCCACCTGGAGCAGCCGCCCTTCGTTCATCACCCCGATGCGGTCGCTCATGGTGAGCGCCTCCTCCTGATCGTGGGTGACGTAGATGAAGGTGATGCCGACGCGAGCCTGAAGGTCCTTGAGCTCGACCTGCATCGCCTGGCGGAGCTTGAGGTCGAGGGCGCCCAGCGGCTCGTCCAGGAGCAGCACCTCGGGCTCGTTCACCAGCGCACGCGCCAGGGCGACACGCTGCTGCTGCCCCCCCGAAAGCTGCGACGGGGTGGCGTCGGCGCGATGGCTGAGCTGCACCATGTCCAGCGCACGGCTCACCTTCTCGCCGATCTCGCCGCGCGGCGTCTTGCGCATCAGCAGGCCGAAACCGACGTTCTCCGCCACGGTCATGTGCGGGAACAGGGCGTACGACTGGAACACCGTGTTGACCGGCCGGCGGTTGGGCGGCTGCAGAGCCATCTCCACGCCGTGGATCAGCAGCGACCCCTCGGTGGGGAACTCGAACCCGGCGATCATTCGCAGCGTGGTCGTCTTCCCACAGCCGCTGGGCCCGAGGAGCGAGAAGAACTCGCCGTCGGCCACAGCCAGGTCGAGGCGGTCGACCGCCACCACATGCCCGAATCTCTTGGTGACGCCTTCGAGGCGCACCGCCTCGAAGGGGGCGGTCGGGGTCGCGGGGATGATGGTGTCAGGCAACCGCCCGCCTCCCGGTGACATCCGAGGCGAACGACTCGAACACCGCCACGTAGTGGTCGAGCTCGGCATCGGTGTGGGCGATCGACAGGGTCCACTGCTCGTCACCACCCGGTGTCATGAACACTCCCTCGGTCATGTGGTACAGCCACGCCAGATAGTTGAGTTCCTCGTCGAAGTGCTCCAGGTAGGAGCGGTAGTCGACCACCCGCTCACGAGCGAACATGACGCAGCCCTTGGAGGACATCCCCGTGGTGTAGGCGGGCAGGCCGAAGCGGTCGCAGACGGCGGCGCAGCCCTCCAGGATCCGCCTACCGGCGGCCTCTAGCCGTGCGTAGGCGGCAGCGTCGAGCACCCGGGTGAGGGTGGCCTCGGCGGCGGCCATGGTCAGCGGGTTCCCGTTGAAGGTTCCCACCTGGGTCACCTTGCCCTCGGTCACCAGAGCCATGATCTCCTCGGTGCCCAGGATCGCCCCGATCGGAGTCCCGCCCCCGGTCGCCTTGGCCAGCGCCACCAGGTCGGGCACCACGCCGAAGCGCTCCACGGCGCCGCCGGGGGCGATGGTGCATCCGGTCTTCACCTCGTCGAACACCAGGACCACCCCGTGGCGGGCGGTGATCTCGCGCACTGCCGCCAGGTACCCCGGCAGCGGCTCGACCACTCCGATGTTGAGCATCATCGGCTCGATGATCATCGTGCCGATGCCGGGATCGGAGCGCAACGCCGCCTCCAGGGCGTCTGGGTCGTTGAACGGAACCACGGTCACCAGGTCGACCACCGCCTGCGGGATGCCTGCGCTCTGTGGCACCCTGGCCGGGCTGTGGCGGGGCCCGATCTTCCCGGGATCGGGGTGCACCGAGACCATCACCGAATCGTGATGTCCGTGGTAGGTGCCTTCGATCTTGACCACGCCGTCACGGCCGGTGAAGGCCCGCCCGAGGCGGATGGCGTCGAGAGTGGCCTCGGTGCCCGAGTTGGCGAACCGCACCTTGGGCAGACCGAAACGGCGCGAGAGCTCCCTGGCCACCCGCACCGCCGCCTCGCCGGGGGCGGCGAAGTGGGTGCCCCGCCGGGCGGCGCCGGCGATGGCCTCGGCGATCACCGGATGGGCGTGGCCGGTCACCATCACGCCGAACCCGTTGTGGAAGTCGGTGTATTGGTTTCCATCCACGTCCCACACGCGGGAACCCTCTCCGTGGGTCACGTAGATCGGGTGCGGCGGCTGATCCTGAAACGACGAGGGCACGCCTGCCGGAAGCACCTGCCGAGCCTCTTCGAGCAGTGCGCGCGATGCCGTGGTGCGGCCGGCCAGCGCCGACAGCCGGCGTTCCCTCAGTGCGGCGATCCGATCGCGATCCAGGCTCATTGCTTGATCAGGACGTGCTTGCTGATCGTGTAGTCGAGGACCGCCTCCTCCGACATGTCCTTGCCGAAACCGGACTGTTTGAACCCGCCGTGGGGGAACTCGGAGGTGATCGGCAGGTGATCGTTGATCCACACCGTTCCGAACTCGAGGGCGGCAGCCACGCGCATCGCCCGTCCCACGTCCCGGGTCCACACCGAGGCCGCCAGGCCGTAGAGCACGTCGTTCCCGAAGCCGATCGCCTGTTCCTCCCCATCGAATGGCAGCATCACCAGTACCGGGCCGAACACCTCGTTCTGTACGATCTCGGAGTCCTGAGCGGCGTCGGCGATGACCGTCGGAGCGAAGTAGTGGCCCTTCTCCAGGCCCACCGGGGTGCCGCCACCGACGACGACGCGCGCCCCCTGGGCCGCGGCGCGCTCCACGAACCCGGCAACCCGCTCCTTCTGACGGCCTGAGATCAGTGGGCCCATCGCGGCCTCGGGATCGTAGGGCCCACCCACCTTGACTTCGGCCATGGCGGCGGCCACCGCGTCCACCGCCTCGTCAAAGCGGCTTCGCTCCACGTAGACGCGGGTCGCCGCCGTGCAGTCCTGGCCGGAGTTGAACGTGGCGCCGAGGGTCGCCCCGGCGGCGAGCGCCTCTACGTCCGCGTCGTCGAACACCAGCAAGGGAGCCTTGCCTCCCAGCTCGAGGTGGACCCGCTTCAGGGTCTCGGCGGCGGTGGCCATCACCTTCTTCCCGGCGGGGGTGGACCCGGTGAGCGACACCATGCGGACATCCGGATGCTCGACGATCCACTGCCCTACTTCGTTTCCCCCGGTGACCACGTTGAGCACCCCGTCCGGGATGCCAGCCTCCTTGGCCAACTCGGCCAGCATCAGCGTGGTACGCGGCGTGGTCGGCGCCGGCTTGAGCACGATGGTGCACCCTGCAGCCAGTGCCGGCCCGATCTTCCACACCGCCATGTTGAGCGGATAGTTCCACGGGGTGATCTGCCCCACCACACCCACCGGCTCGCGCCGCAGCATCGAGGTGTAGCCCTTGAGGAAGTCGCCGGCGGCGGTGCCGGCTGTGCTGCGGGCGGCAGCGGCGAAGAACTTCAGGTTGTCCACCGAGAAGGCGACATCGTTCTCCAGGCTCATCGACTGGTACGGCTTTCCGGTGTCCTCGCTCTCCACCTTGGCGAACTCGGCCCCGCGCTCGTCCAGCATCCGGGCCAGGGTGTGGATCGCCTCCGAGCGCTCGCCGGGGCTGATGCGTGACCAACGGCCGTCGTAGAAGGCGCGATGAGCCGCCGCCACCGCCGCGCCCACGTCCTCGGGCGAGGCCTCGGTGACCTGGTCCACGACTTCCTCGGTGGCCGGGTTCTCCAGATCGGCGGTGCCACCACCCCGGCCGTCTCTCCACCCGCCATCGATCCACAGCTTCCAGGCCACGGCTGCCTCCCTCGTGCTCGATCCGCCGCCGAAAACCTAACGCGTCGCGAGCCGTCGCGTCGTGTCCCGGAGTCTGTTTTCGATCAGGTTTCAGGTCGCGGGGCGTCGGAGGATCGACACCAGCACATGGCCGACCGGATGGGTCGGGACCGGCTGCAGCGCCACGAACTCCCACCCGTCGCCACCCATCCGGTTGGCGTAGTCCTCGAGACGCTTGATCTCGGCGATCCGGTTCTCGTCGGTCCACCGCTCGGTGGTCGCAAACTGTTTGATGCTGTACTCCCAAGCCACTGCCGCCTCCATGGTCGATGTGGTCGGCACGCTAACCACCGGGAACTCCGCTCCCAAGCAATGTGGTTACCGGTATCGCGGTGGGTACCCTCCCACCCAACGACTCCACCCGCCGGCACCGGTCAAGACCCTCAAGCCCATGTCCGATAGATCGGTGGCTCAGGCTCGAGGCTCATCGATGAACAACACCGCATCGGTTTCGACTTATCACCGGCTCTCCCGCGTGCTCCACGCCTCGCGGGCGATCGGATCGGCAACCGCCATGGTGCTGCTGGCGGCGGCGTCGCTGCTCTGGGACTGGCCACCAGGCCTGGTGGCTGCGGCTGCAGTGACGCCGCTGCTGATCGACTCGATGGTTCGAGTCCGCCATCCGGGAGCCAGCGCCGCCCCCTCCCTGATGCTCGACGCCACGGTGGTCTCGCTGGCAATCGCCCTCACCAGACCGCCTTTCGCCGCCCTGCTGGCTCCCCTGGCGGTGAGTGCCGCCCTTGCTCCGCTGGTCATGTCCGGCATCAGGGCCGCTCTGGTCGCCGGCTACGCCATGCTCGCCGTCGGCGGCACGACGGTCCTGGTCGATCGGGTGTTGGAGCCGGCGACATGGTCTGCCGGGGAGGCGGCCCTGCTGACCATCATCTCCTTCGTCGTGTTCGTCCCCTACCTGGGCCGGGTGGCGCTCGAGGCGACCCGGGACGAGGCGCGTCGCGCCCGGTATCGCTCCGACCTCGAGGCGCGCGAGGAGCGGCTGAGGACCCTCTTCGAGGGCCTTCCCGTCGGGGCGTACCGAACCGCCCTCGACGGCACCATCCTCGAAGCCAACCCGGCCCTGGTGTCCCTGCTCGGCTATTCGGACCGGGAGTCGCTGGTGGGGCAGTCGGCCCTGGTGACCTACGCCTCCCCGGCCGATCGCGCCGCCTGGGCGGCGAGCACCGACGAGACCGGCTCCCTGCCTGCCGTACTGCACCGGATGCGGCGGCGCGACGGCACCCAGATGTGGGTGCGCGACAGTGCCCGAGCCGTCACCGACGCCCAGGGCAGCGTGCTCTACTTCGAGGGCACCCTGGAGGACGTCACCGAGGAGGGACGCCGGCAGGCCTACGAGAGAGCGATCTTCGCCCTGTCGCGCGGCCTGCTCACAGAACGCACCCAGGAGGCGATCCGGGCAGGGCTCGACGAGCTCCTCCTCGCCGCCGAGGTCACGTCGGTGTTCGTGGAGCGCAACTCGGAGCACCCGGTGCTGGGGCCGTGCTCATCGCTGGTCTACGAGGCCGACGCCGAGGATCTGGTCGTCGACTACGACCGCTGGACCATGACGCCCTGGGCCGACATGCCCCAGGCCTTCGCCCATCTCTCCCAGGGCCTCCCGTTCTCCTTCGATGTCACCCAGCTGGACGGCCCGGAGCGAGCCCTCTACGCGGGTGTCGCTACCAAGCGCGAGCTGGACGTCCCCATCTTCATCGGCGAGCGATGGGTGGGCCTGGTGGGGCTGACCGACAGCACCGGCAGCCGGGAGTGGGACGAGCGCGACGTGAGGCTCCTGCAGACCGTCGCCGAGATGATCGGCGCCTCGTGGGAGCGCGATGCGCAGCAGGAGCGTCTGGAGCAGCTGGTGCGAGCCAAGGACGAGTTCGTCGCCTCGGTGAGCCATGAGCTTCGCACGCCCCTGACGGCGGTCGTGGGGGCGGCCAGCCTCCTCCACTCCGAGACCGACCTCGCCGACTCCGATCGGGAGGAGCTCACCGCCCTTCTCGCCGCCCAGAGCACCGAGGTGGCACACATCGTCGAGGACCTGCTGGTGGCGGCGCGCGCCGACATCGGCCGGGTGGCGGTGGCCGCCCGCCAGTTCGACCTTCCCGTGTTGGTCGGTGCCGTGGTCGGTGCCCTGCCCGGCCCGGATCGGGACGCCGTGACGCTTGACATCCAGGCTCTTGAGGCCTGGGGCGATCCGACGCGGGTCCGCCAGGTGCTGCGCAACCTGCTCACCAACGCCTTCCGCTACGGGGGAGGCAAGGTCGCGGTGCGGGCTTCCGTCGTCAGCGGCGAGGTCAGGGTCGATGTGTGCGACGACGGGCCTGGTATCCCCGAGCACCTCCGGGAGAAGGTGTTCGAGCCGTACGAGCGTGCCCACGACATCGCCACCCAACCGGCGTCGGTCGGTCTCGGCTTGACCATCTCCCGCCAGTTGGCCCGGCTGATGGGAGGTGACATCGTCTACTCGTACGAGGGTGGCGTGAGCACCTTCACCTTCACCCTTCCCGCCAAGGCTCCCGCCGATACGCCGGCGGACGGCTGAGCCTTCACGCCACCTCTCCCCCTGCGGCGGCGACTCGCTGCAACGCTCGCTCCCCATCGCCTGGCTGCAGGTCGACGGCGGCCACGCAGCCGGTGGGCACGATCACCTCCCACCCGGCGGCCAAGCCGTCCAGTGCGGTCTCCGCCACGCAGTAGTCGGTGGCCAGCCCCACCACCACCAGCCGAGCGATCCGATGCTCCCGCAGGAGCCCGGCGAGGGCGGTGGGCACGGTCTCTCCGGTCACCGGATGGCGCATGGTGAACCCGGAGTAACCGTCCTCGCCGCCGGCGCCCTTGTGGACGACCGGCCCGATCACCGGTAGCGCCGGGTGGAACTCGGCGCCCCAGGTACCGGCCACGCAGTGGACCGGCCAGATGCCGCCGTCCTTGGCGAAGTGCGGGGTGTCGGGTGGATGCCAGTCGGCGGTGTACACCACCGGTGCGCCGGCGTCTGCAGCCCGCCAGATCTCGGCGCCCACGGCGGCGACGACGGCCTCGGCACCCTGCACGTAGAGGCTGCCGCGCGGGTCGGCGAAGTCATTCTGCACGTCGACCACCACCAGGGCGGTCTCCGGGTCGTACTCGACCATGACCGGAGCCTATCGCCGGGTGACGGCACCGGGTGGGTAGCCTCGGCGACGTGGACCGACCCCAGCCACCAGACGCCGGCGCCCTAATCGTCGACCTCTACGAGCTCACGATGGCCCGGCTCTACTTCGAAGAGGGCCTGCACGAGACGCAGGCACTGTTCGAGCACTCCTTCCGCACCCACCCCGACTACGGAACCCACCAGGCGGGGTACTGCATCCACGCCGGCGTGGCCGACCTCCTCGACTGGATGGCGCGATTCGCCTTCACCCCCCGGGATCTCGAATACCTGGCCACCCTGACCGACCCCGGGGGTCGGCGACTGTTCGATTCCGCCTTCCTGAACTGGCTGGGCGGCATCGATCTCGATGGGGTGATGCTGAGCACCGTCCCCGAAGGCCGGGTGGTCCACGCCGGGGTCACCCTCACCATGGTGGAGGGACCGCTCGCCGTCGCCCAGATCATGGAGACGGCGTTGCTCAACCGGCTCGCCTACCCGACCCTGATCGCCACCAAAGCGAGCCTGGTCGCCGAGAGCGCCCGGGGCAGGCCGGTCTTCGAGTTCGGAGTGAGGCGCGGCCCTTCCGACGGGGCGGCGGCAGGCACCCGGGCGGCACTGATCGGAGGGGCCACCTCCACCTCGTTCGTCGGGGCGGCTCGGGACGCTGGCGTGGCCCCGTCCGGAACCCACGCCCACTCGATGGTGCAGGTTTCGATGGCTCTCGGCCTGGGCGAGGTCGAAGCCTTCCGCGCCTACTCCCGCCTCTACCCCGACTCCTGCCTGCTCCTGGTCGACACCGTGGACACCCTGGAGAGCGGGGTGCCCAACGCCATTCGCGTGTTCCAGGAGCTTCGAGCGGCCGGGCACGAGCCGGTCGGCATTCGCCTCGACTCGGGAGACCTGGCACACCTGGCGGTGCGGTCCGCCCGCATGCTCGACGACGCCGGGTTCGGCGACACGACGATCGTCCTCTCCGGAGGCCTCGACGAGCTCGCCATCTGGCAGATCATGACCCAGATCGAGCAGGAGGCGGGGAGTTACGGGATGGAACCCGAGGCGCTGATAGCCCGGCTGGCGTTCGGCGTCGGAACCAGTCTGATCACCTCGCAGGGGGCACCCTCCCTGGACGCCGTGTACAAGCTGGTGGCGCTGCGCCGCGACGGCGCCTGGCTGCCGGCGGTGAAGGTGTCGGAGACGCCCCGCAAGACGGTGATCCCGGGACGCAAGCAGGTGGTGCGAATCTACGACGGCAGGGGGCGAGCCACGGCCGACGTCATGGCCCTCGAGGACGAGGACCTCTCCGCAGCCGCGACGATCGAGTTGCGTCACCTGCACGAGCAGGACGTGATGCGGGTCCTGTCCCGGAACGAGATCGGGAAGATCGAGCGGCTCCCGGTGCTCGCCTGGGCTGAGGGACGCCGGGTGATGGCTCCCGAGCCCATCGAGGTTCTCCGACGGCGACGGAACGACGACCTGGAACGACTGGATCCCGGCGTGCGCCGCATGATGCACCCCCACATCCACCACGTGTCGCTCACCCGCGCCCTCTGGGACCTCCGGCAGCAGACGGTGGCGGCTGCCCTGGGCGCCACGCCACCGGACTGAGTCTCACCCTCCTCTCATCGCATCCTGAGGGTCCGATCAGATGGGCATGTCATCGTGCCGGTCATCGACAGGAGGTTCCAGACCATGAAGAAGACGATCGCCCTCGCCGTACTGATGGCCGTGACCGTCGTCGCCTGTGGCGGCGACGGTGGCGCCGCGGGAGGCGTGGCCAGCATCGACGACCCGGCGGCGGTGACCACCACCGCTGCGGACCAGGCGGCCGCCGCCGCCGAGGAGGCGGCCCTCGAGTTCACCGAGTGCCTGCGCGACGAGGGCCTCGACGTGGACGATCCCGTGTTCGACGAGAACGGGAGTTGGGACTTCCGCAGCCAGCTCGGCATGAGCCAGGGGCGGCCCGACGAGGCCACCCGGGCCGCCCTCGACGCCTGCCGCCCGCTCCTGGAGGGTGTGGTCACCAGTTTCGAGAGGGAGGACCTGACCGAGTTCGAGGACGACCTCCTGGCGTTCGCCCAGTGCATGCGTGATGAGGGCATCGACTGGCCCGACCCCGATCTCACCGCCATCGGATCCGGAGGCGGCGAAGGTGGGGGGCGCCCGTTCGGCGACTCCGCGATCGACATGGAGGACCCCGAGGTCCAGGCGGCGATCGACGCCTGCCGGGTCGAGTTCTCGTTCGGTCCGAGCGGGGAAGGATCCTGAATGAGCAAGCGACTCATCCTCACCCTCGGCGCCTCCATCGCCGTGGTGGCGATCACCGGCGCCGCGGTCATCTACACCAACGGTGGCGGCGGATCAGCCGAGCCGGCGGACACCTCGAATCTGGAGACGGTCCAGGTACGCGACATGGTCGAGGTGACCACCCTCGCCGGAACCCTCGGGTTCCCGGAGAGCGACCCGGTGGCGGCACGGGCCAACGGCACTGTCACCGCCGTGGCCGAGGGTGGTGCCCTCGTCGTCGAAGGGGACCAGTTGTTCGCCGTCGACGGCGAGCCGGTGGTGCTCCTGCTGGGGGCGCTGCCCGCCTACCGCGACCTGGGTCTCGACCCCGTGCTGCACCCGGTCGCCCCGGGGCGGCAGGGAACGGTCACCTCACTCCCCGCGGCGGGCGACTTGATCCCCTTCGGAGGCGAGCTGCTTCGCATCGACGATGTCCCGGTGATCCTCCTCGAGGGCGATGTGCCTGCTTGGCGCGTCCTGCGCAACGGCAGCACCGGACGCGACGTGGAGCAGTTGGAGGCGGCCCTGGTCTCCCTGGGCTACGACCCCGACGCCACGGTCGTCGTCGACGAGGAGTTCACCGCGGCCACCGAGGCGATGGTCCGGGAGTGGCAGGAGGCCTCCGGCCTCGAAGTGGATGGGCGGTTCACCCCCGGTGACGCCGTGTTCCTCCCCGGTCCCGCTGAGATCGAGCAGGTCCAGGCGAGCGTCGGGACATTCGCCTCCCCGACTGCGCCGATTCTCACCGCCCAGGTGGGCGCCGAGCCGATCGAAGGCGACGACGTGCGCCAGCTTCAGGAGGCCTTGGTGAGGCTGGGCCACGAAGTCCCGGTCTCCGGGGTGTTCGACGAGGCGACCAGGACGGCGGTGACGGCATGGCAGCGCGCCGTGGGCGCCGAGCCCGACGGCGTCGTCCACCTGGGTGAGGTGGTGTTTCTCCCGGAGCCGGTCCGGGTGACCGACGCCCTGGTGACGGTGGGCCGCCCGGTGAGCAACGGGACCCCGGTGCTCGCCACCACCGGTTCGAGCAGCGTCGTGTTGCTCGGCCTGCCCGCCGACGACCAGTCCCTGCTGGCGGTGGAACAGACGGTCACCGTCGAACTCCCCGACGGAAGCGAGGCCGAGGGCGTGGTGGTCTCGATCTCCGGTGTGGCCACCCGGCTGCAGACCGGTGCCGTGGTGTTCGAGACCACGATCGAGCTGCTCGACGCCACCGTGGGCGCCGACCTGGATCAGGCGCCGGTCGACGTGCACGTGGTCACCGACTCCCGTCAGGGGGTCACCGCCGTGCCCGTCACCTCCCTGCTGGCGCTGGCCGAAGGCGGCTACGCCGTCGAGGTGAGCGATGGTGCCGGAGCCACCCGGCTGGTGCCGGTCACGCCCGGCCTGTACGCCGATGGCTGGGTGGAGGTCTCCTCGGACGGCCTCGCCCCCGGCGACGAGGTGGTGGTGCCGTGAGCGATCGGGTACTCGAACTGCACCAGGTGGTCAAGCAGTATCCGGGCACGCCCCCGGTGGCCGCCCTCAGGTCGGTCGATCTGGTGGTGGATCGCGGGGAAGCGGTGGCGATAGTGGGGCCTTCGGGCTCCGGCAAGTCGACGCTGCTCCATGTGATGGGAACCCTGGACCGACCCACGTCGGGCCTGGTCACAATCGCCGGGCGACCGACCGCCGGCCTCTCCGACGAGGCGCTGTCGGCGGTGCGGGCCCATCACATCGGGTTCGTCTTCCAGCAGTTCCATCTGCTGCCGGGGTATCGGGCGATGGACAACGTCGCCGACGGGCTCCTGTACCGCGGGGTCGACCCGGCCGATCGCCGGCGCCTGGCCGCCGAGGCCCTGGATCGGGTCGGGCTCTCCCATCGCGCCGACCATCCCGCCGAGAAGCTCTCTGGCGGGGAGAGGCAGCGGGTGGCGGTGGCCCGCGCCATCGTCGGCAGCCCCGACGTGGTGCTCGCCGACGAGCCCACGGGGAACCTCGACTCCGCCACCGGCGAGGCCGTGATCGCCCTCCTCACCGGGCTCAACCGGTCCGGTGTGACCCTGGTGGTGATCACCCATGACCTCGACGTCGCCTCGCGCTTCGCCCGGCGGGTTGAGATGCGCGACGGTGTCGTGGTCGCCGATCGGAGGGCGGCATGAGCGACGCCAGCAGGCTCCGCCGCGGCGATGCGGCGCGCGTGGCCGTCGTCGGCCTTCGCACCCGCACCACCCGCGCCATCCTCTCGGCTCTCGGGATCACGATCGGCATCGCCTCGATGGTGGCGGTGCTCGGCCTCTCCGAGTCGAGCAAGTCGGATCTGCTCAGCAGCCTGGATCGTCTCGGCACCAACCTGCTGGTGGTCGAGGCCGGCAGCGGAATCGGAACCGGGACCGGCACGCTCACCAGCACCGCCGAGGCGATGGTGGATCGGATCGGCCCGGTGGAACAGGTGAGTGCCGTGGGGGCGGTGGACGCCAAGGTGTTCCGCACCGACCTGGTCCCCGAGACCCGGTCGGGCGGCCTCTCGGTGCAGGTAGCACCCGACAACCTGCTGGCAACCCTGGGGGGCGACCTCTCCTCGGGGCGCTTCTTCGACGAAGGCACCGACCACCTTCCGGTGGCGGTCGTCGGCAGCGTCGCCGCCGAACGCCTGGGGATCACCGACACCGGGGGCACCCAGCAGATCTGGCTGGGAGGGCAGTGGTTCGGAGTCATCGGGGTGCTCGACCCGCTGGAGCTGGCTCCAGGGTTGGACCGCGCGGTGATCATCGGCGAAGAGGCGGCGGCCGACCTGTTCGACTACGACGGGATCCCCCAGACCCTCTACGTACGCGCCGCCCCGGAGCACCTCGACGCGGTGTCCGCGGTGCTCCCCGCCACCGCCGACCCCGAAGCCCCCGACCAGGTGCAGGTCTCCCGACCCACCGACGCCCTCGAGGCGCGCGCCGCCGCCGAAGGAGCGTTCACCGCCCTCTTCCTGGGGCTGGGGATCGTGGCGCTGGTGGTGGGAGGCGTCGGCGTGGCCAACGTGATGGTGATCTCCGTGCTGGAACGGCGCGGCGAGATCGGGTTGCGACGCGCCCTGGGCGCCACCCGGCGCCATGTCGCCGTGCAGTTCGTCGGGGAGTCGCTGATCCTGGCCACGGCCGGCGGCATCGCCGGGGTCACCCTCGGGGCGGCGGTCACCGCCGCCTACTCGTCGCTGCGCGGCTGGACGGTGCTCATCCCGGGGATCGCCCTCTGGGGCGGCCTGACGGCTGCGATCCTGATCGGGGTCGTGGCCGGGCTGTATCCGGCGAGGAGGGCGGCACGCCTCGATCCGACCGAAGCCCTGCGGGGGGCGTGAGCCGGGAACCATCCGATGACACCGGCTATCGGGGTCGCCCACTTATCCTGAGCGGCGATGTCCAGCAACGCAGGCGGTCGCCCGCTCGTCGCCGCCCTGTTGTCGGCGCTGTTCCCCGGGCTCGGCCAGATCCGCGAGGGCCACCGGCGCCGCGGGTGGTGGTTCGTCTGGATCGGGCTCGCCTTCGTGGTCCCGGCGCTGGCCCTGCTCGTCCTGGTGTTCTACGTCACCGGGCTGAGCCTGGCGCTCGACCTGGCCCGCCCCTTCTTCCGCAACCCCGGCCTGCTCCTGGTCCTGCTCGCCGCCAACGTGGCCGTGCTCGGATTCCGCGCCGTGGCGGTGATGGACGCCTTCCAGATCGCCTCCCCCACCAGGGGTGTTCCCGGTCGGGGAGGGTTGGGGAAGGCGACGAACCTGGCGGCACTGGCGGTGATCCTGGCGGCGACCGCACTCCCCCACGTGTGGATCGGACATCGCAACCTGGTCTTGTACGACCTGCTCACCCACGACTTCACCGCCGACCCCGGTCAGGCCTCCACCACCACGCTCCCGGCGCCGACGACGACCACCGGCACCACGCAGCCCGGGGCGACCACGCTGCCCACGACCACCACCACGGTGGCGACGACCACCACCACGACCGAGCCCGACCCGTTCGCCGGCGAGGATCGGGTGAACGTGCTGCTGATGGGGAGCGACGCCGGGATCGGACGGGTCGGGGTCCGCACCGACACCATGATCATCGTCTCGGTCGACCCGGAAACCGGGTGGACCGCCATGTTCCAGGTGCCCCGCAACTTCATCAAGCTGCCGATTCCCGAGGGTCATCCCGCACAGCCACTCTGGGCGGACGGCGCCTGGGGTGATCCCGGGAACCTGGCCTGGGGGATATACGCCTACGGTCAGAAATACCCCGACCTGTTCTCCGGCCCCAACACCGGCGGCGACGCCGCCAAGGTGATCCTGGGCAACCTGGTCGGGCTGGAGATCGACTACTTCGCCATGGTCGACCTGCAGGGGTTCGCCGACATGATCGACGCCCTGGGCGGGGTGGAGATAACCGTCACCCGTCGCATCTACGACTCCTCGTACCCACAGGTGGACGGGACCTCGGTGGAGATCGAGTTCCTCCCCGGGACGTATCACATGGACGGGCGGGAGGCCCTGGCATTCGCCCGCTCCCGACAGCAGTCGGACGACTTCGACCGCATGGGAAGGCAACGCTGCGTGCTGGAGGCCCTGGCGCGACAGGCCGACCCGGTGAGCCTCCTCCGGGAGCTTCCCACCCTGGCGCCGGTGATCGAGCAGAGCGTGATCACCGACATTCCGATGGCGCTCATCCCCGACTTCCTCGAAGTGCTCGAGAAGGTCGACACCGAGCAGATCGTGTCGATGCGGTTCATGCCCAACGCCCCCGAGTTCGCCGGCACCTCCACCTCATACGTCGCCTACCGCATCCAGGGGTACAACGTGCCCAACGTCGACCTGATCCGGGATCGGGTGGCGATCGCCACCACGCTCTCCCCCGACGAGGCGATCGCCGCCCTCGGGTTGCAGCCGCTCGACTCGGCGTGCGGCGTCGCCGCAGAGGAGGAGTGAGGCCCTGCCGGGGGTTTGGCAGGGCGGGTACCGTTCGTGCAGACCTCTCGATGACGCGGGGCTGATCAGGGAGACGAAGGCATGGCCGACTCGAAGTCAATCGTGATCCTCGGCGGAGGCATCGGAGGGGTGGTGGCGGCCCGTGAGCTGCGCCGGAGGCTCCCCCGGCAGGATCGCGTCGTGCTGGTCGAGCGCGGCACCCACCTGCTGTTCGCCCCTTCGCTGCTGTGGGCCCTGGCCGGGACCCGCACCATCGAGCAGATCTCGCGTCCGCTCGAGCGGCTGGAGCGTCACGGCATCGAGGTGATGACCGCCGAGGTGACGGAGATCGACCCGACGCAACGCCGGGTGACCCTGGGCGATGGGCGGTCCCTAGAAGCCGACGCCCTGATCGTGGCCCTCGGAGCCGAACTCGATCCGAATGCGGTTCCCGGTCTGGCCGCGGCAGGCCACTGCCTCTACACCGCCGACGGGGTCGCCGGGGTGCGCCGGGCCCTGGAAGGGTTCACCGGAGGCACCGTGGCCGTGCTCACCGCCGCGCCCGGCTACAAGTGCCCGGCGGCACCCTACGAGGCGGCCCTGCTCCTGGAACACATGCTCGACGAAAAGGGCCTGGGCGGCAGTGCCACGGTGGAGGTCCATGCCGCCGAGCCGGGCCCCATGGGCACCGCCGGGCCCGAGGTCTCCGCCGGGGTGCGCTCCATGCTCCAGGCCAGAGGCATCGCCTACCACCCGGACCGCCAGGTGGCACGGGTCGATCCCGAAGCCCACACCATGCAGTTCTCCGACGGGACCACGGCCGGGTACGACCTGCTCGCCTTCGTCCCCCACCATCGGGCACCGAAACCGGTCCGGGACTCCCCTCTCGTCGACGACTCCGGGTGGGTGCCGGTGGATCGCTCCACCCTGGCGACCCGGTTCGACGGGGTGTTCGCCATCGGCGACGTCACCCAGATCCCGCTGGCGATGGGCAAGCCGCTGCCACGCGCCGGGGTGTTCGCCGAGCGCCAGGCAATCGTTGTGGCCCGCAACCTCGCCGACTCCTTCACCGGAGGCGGCCGTTCGGCCACCTTCGAGGGCAAGGGCGAGTGCTTCATCGAGACCGGTGACGGTCGCGCCGGGCTGGGTCGCGGCGACTTCTACGCCGAACCGACGCCTCGAGTCGGAATGCACCAGCCGAGCCGCCGCTGGCACGCCCTCAAGGTGGCGTTCGAGAAGTACTGGTTCCGCAGGTGGCTCTGAACAGAACCGCCGGGCGCTCCACCACCCTGGGCCGGATCGTCGCAGCGCTCGAAGTCGAGACGGTCATGGGTCTCGGCGGGCCGCCGGCCAGCACCCCCACCTCCCCGTAGCCGCTCAGCGGTCCTTGAGCTGGGCGGCGATCTGCCCCCTACCCGCCCACAGCCAGGCGAGCGGAGCAGTGATCAACGCCAAGAGCAGAGCGGATCCTGCACCCCGGGCGGCGACCAGCAGCTGGTCCATCCCGGGCTGGACCTCGGCGACAGCTGCGTGGGCGACTGCGGCCCACAGGTACCCGGAGACCATCGCCGGGACCAGGACGTACGCCACCTCCAGCTGGCCGAGCAGCCACAAGGCAGGGTTGGAAGTCCCGACCGCGCGATACAGACCGATCTCCGAGGTTCGCGCCCACACGGTGAGCCAAACCAGCAGGGCAATGGCGACGCCGATCGGGATCCAGGCATCCTTCTCCGGGCGGCCGGCCAGGTCGGCCACCGGATCGCGAGCGAAATCGTCGAGCCGAATCCACCTGCGCACCTCCAAGTCCGGTTGCAACTCGGCGAAAGTGGCGGCGAGCACCTGTAGGCCGGTCTCCAGAGTCCCAGGGGCGAACTCCACCCAACACTGGGATGCGGTGCCCGCGGGCGGACCCACCTGGATGATCCATCGGGAGACGAACGGGTTGCGGGCCTCGGTGTCGATCACCGCACCAACTGTCTGGGCGGTGTCGAGACCGTCCGCCCCCAGTAGCATCCCGGTGGCCAGACCCAGCTCGTCCGCCGCAGCCCTGCCGAGCACCGTACCCACCGCCAGGTCGGCATGGGAGGGAGGGTCGGCGGCCCACAGCAGGATCGCACCCGGGGTGGCCGTCCCAGTCTGGAACATCGTCCCCGGCGCCTCGTGCAGTTGCACCGTGTTGCCGGCCGAGAGTGCTCCCGCTGCGATGACCCCGACACGCTGAGCCAGGGACACGCAGCGCCCAACCGGGACCTGGTCTTGCGAGTCCGATGCCACGGCGACGAACCCGCCGAGCCGCGCGAACTCCCGCTGGAAGGCCAGGGCGTCGTCTGTGGCGGCCAGGTCCATCCAGGTCAGCCCGAAGGCAAGACCCCCCGCCAACACGACCGTGGCCACGGTTCGCACCATGGAGACCGTCGTCGACCGCCACGCCTCCCGACCGATCTCGAGTGTCCGCCAACCGCTCATCCCGAGACCACCTCCCCGTCCACGAGGCGGAGCACCCGGTCACAACGGGCGACGACGCTCGGATCGTGGGTAGCGATGACGATCGCCGTCTCGGGCCGTCGAGCAGCCCAGAGGGCGTCGAGCACCCGAGCCGAGGTGGAGCTGTCCAGCTGGCCGGTGGGCTCGTCACACAGCAGGAAGCGCGGCCGCACCGCCGCCGCCCTGGCGATGCACACCCGCTGTAGCTCGCCACCCGAAAGCTGCTGCACGGCTGCCAACGCCAGGTCGGCCAACCCCACGTCGCCCAGCGCCCCAGCGGCGGCGCTCTCCGCCTCAGACCGGGTCATGCCCCGAGCCAGCAGACCCACGGCGGCGTTGTCGAGCGCCGTGCGTCGCCGGACCACGTTCACCGTCTGGAACACCCAGGCAAAGGCTTCCGATCGCAGACGAACCCGGCCGCGGCGTCCCACCGGGCGCCCGTCGAGCGCCACGGTTCCAGCCGCCGGCGTCTGCAGAAGTCCCATGATCGAGAGCAGGGTCGTCTTCCCCGACCCGGACGGCCCGAGCAGAGCCACCGCCTCGCCGACGCCGACCTCCAGGTCGATTCCCCGCAGGATCCACTGACCAGGTCGATAGGCGTGCGAGACCCCGTCGAGGGTCAGCGGCACGCCGGCGCCTCCAGCAGGTCGCCCGGGTTGGCGAGGACGAGGTCGCCGTCCGCCAGGCCGGAGAGCACCGCCACCGAGGCGGCGCTGCCCGGGCCGATCACTACCGGCACCGGCCGATAGGAACCGCCGTCCGGCCGGTACACGCACAGCTTGCCATCGGAGCCGACCACCACGGCGGCGGCGGGAACGTCGATCACGCGACGCGGTTCGGCGAGTCGCACCACACCGGTCAGCTCCGTGACCGACGGGTCGAGCGCATTCGTGAGAAGGGCGACATCCTCTGCCTCTGGCATCCCGTCGACCAGATGGATGGTCACCCCCGAAGTCTCCAGCACCCACTCGCCGGTCAGCGCCAAAGGTGCCCTATCGACCCCGAGCAGGTCGATCGACGCGATGGATCGGGTGCCGACCACGATGGGCTCGCCCAGGCCGGGTGCGCTTCGGCCCGGCTCTACCAACACGCCGCCGACCTCGAAGGTGTTGACGGGTAGCCAGATCACCCACGCCGGGTCGAACGCAGACACCCGCCCGACGACGCCCAGGTCGGCACCCCACTCCTGCACGGCGGAGAGGGTCGCCCGGTCGAAGACGCCATTGGGATCTGCCTCGAGGTATCCGAAGCGGTTGAGGAGACCCTGCAACGTCTCCACGTCCGGGCCGCGGTCGTTGAGGACCAGGTGTCGATGGAACGGCACCGGCGAGACCACCGCCGGTCGGCTCACCCCGTCGATCACAACGAGGACGTCGCCGTCGCCCACGGTGTCACCGGCGGCCACCCGCACCTCGGTGACCAACCCGAACCATGCCGGAGCAGCCACCTCTCCGGTATCACCCCACTCGACGGTGACGGCGACGCTGCGGCGGCCGTCGTCCTCCCGCAGCGACACCGCCATCTCGACGGGCTGCGGGGCGAGGTGCAGCTCGGCGAGGCGATCCTCCGTGCCCTCCCGAATCCACAACAGCGCTGCTGCGGGAACCAGGAGCAGGAGTAGCCCGAATGTGGCGACCAGGCGGCCTCGCATGACTTAGAAAAAGATAACAGTTGGAGGGGTCATGCGGCCTCGCACCCGGTACGCGCCGACGGATGCCGGCAGCGCCTCACCTCGCACCGAGCCCGCTGTGCGTTCCGCCTCCTCCCGCCCGGGCGGGTGGGTTCGTTGATGCTGCGCCGCGTGCGACCGAGGGGCGTCGGCGCGGCACCTTCAGTACTCGCCACCCGGGATCCCGAGACTTCGGATAAGAGCCGGGGCGGCAGTGGGTTGCGAGAAGGGGTCGCAAGTCCTCGTGCTCTGCTGGGACCCACCTCCGGTGGCCGAGGGACCCTGCCGACCCTGCGCCGCAACTGGCGGGCCCCACCCATGCTCATCATCTCAGGAAGGCGACCATCCACAACGGTCTCGGCAGTCAAGGCGCCTCCTTCCAACCCTTGACAGATACTCGCCTCAGCGTAGAATCTTTCCACAGGCACTTCAAGGGGCCGACCGTGCTCTGCGGCATCTGTGAACGGGAATTGGCGATCTGCTGGTGACTCCCCCATCTTCCCCCGCCGGCCGCGGGTTCGGTCGCCTGTCTCGTCTGCTGCTTGCCTCGGTCGTGCTCGCCTCGTCGGCCTGCTCGCAGGCCTCCACGACGACCACCTCGGAGGCCCGGTCGGGTGCGGCATTCATCGAGGAGGTCCTGAGCACGCTCGTCCCGGCCTACACGGGACCAGATGTGGGCGGAAAGGCCCTGCAAGACGAGGTGTTCGCCGACGGCATCGTCACCTTCGCCGAGTACGAGCGGGCGATGACTGCTCGCGTCGAGTGTCTCCGCGCCGAAGGATACGACGTCGAAGGCCCTCTGGCCTATCCGGATGGGGGTCTCAGCCTCGCCCCCGGCGACGATCCGCGACTCTCCCTCAGCTTCCAAATATACGGTGACCTGCCCGCAGCCGAGAACCCTGCCGATGACGTCGACATCCGGTGTCAGTCGCAGTGGTCGCTCGCCATCGAGGCCGTGTGGGATGCACAGAACGCTCCGTCTGAGAAGGAGGTCCAAGCGTGGTTGGAGCGGGCGTGGCTGTGCGCCGCCGAGCGGGGGATGCCCCTCTCCGACCCGCCAACGGTGGACGAGGCGATGCTCTCCGTGATCCGCCCCTACAACTGCACCCCCTGGGAGGAGTGACCAGGGGGATGGCCGACGCTGCCGCCCACGGAAGGAGCCATGTCGCCAGCCCACATGAGACCCGCATCGGTGGTCTCCTTCGAAGAGGTGGCGGCCACGGTCGGCCGGTCCGGGAGGCCTGCGATCATGCCATGGCTCTTTGTAAGCAATCCGCTCACCCCAGCGGTCGGTGGAAACGCTAGGACTCGCCGCGACCCAGGACGTCCGGTACACGTGCGGCCGGCAGGCAAAGCTGCGGTGGCAGGAGCTGGGCGGCGGACCGTTCTACGAGACCACCTTGCAGAACTCACCAGTCTGGGCGCCACATGTACCGTCGGTCGCGGTGGCGAGTCAGCATCGGGCTCAGCATTGCTGGAACCTCGTGTGGTCCTCGCTCAAGTCCATCCACTGGTGATTGCGCCACCCGATGCGAAAGGGCCCAACGCGTGATCCGCATGAGGTCCGCCTTCATACTGCTGATCGGGGTGATGGTTGGCGCGTGTTCACGAGCACCTGCCGACGGGTCGCAGACCGATCCGCAACCTGATCTGATCGGACGAATCCTTGCCCAGCCGCTCCCCGACGACCCTGGCCCCGATGTCGGTGGAAAGGCACTCCAAGACGAGGTGTTCGCCGATGGGACGGTCACATGGGCGGAGTATGAGAGGGCCGTTCTCGCCGAAGCCGAGTGCATAGAGTCTTCCGGCTACGCCGTCGTCGGCCCCTATGAGATTCCGCCCAGCCCTGGGTATCGACCGCCGTACCTGCTTCGACTCTCTGCGGAGAGTGCTCCCGGCCTGGCAGACGTGATGGCGCGATGCGCAGCCCAATGGAGGTACTACATCGAGTGGGTGTGGTTGGAGATGACCGCGCCCACCGAGGAAGAGACCCGCGCCTGGCTGGAGCGACTGCGGGCATGCGCCGCCGAGCTGGGGATCGGCCTGCCAGATCCCCCCAGCGACGACGACTGGGGCACGCCGATCGCCGCGGGTTGCAGGCCCTGGGAAGAGTGAACCGAAGTCAACCAACTCGTGTTCCGGTGTTCCCTTGTAGTTCCCCGCGGCGCGTTTGGTCTCCCACTCGCCGGCCCCGCCGCCCCCCGGAGCCAGCATGGTTGGTGCTCGCTTCACCGGACCGAGATGGCCCACACCCGAGACGCTCGGGCCTCATCGAAACCGGTGACGGTCGCGGCGGGCTGGGTCGCGACGACTTCTACGCCGAACCGACGCCTCGAGTCGGAATGCACCAGCCGAGCCGCCGCTGGCACGCCCTCAAGGTGGCGTTCGAGAAGTACTGGTTCCGCAGGTGGCTCTGAACAGAGCCGCCGGGTCGTCCTCCCCGGGACTCTCGGCGAGTCGCCAAGGCCAATGGCGCCCGGCGTCGAGATGCGGGACCGGACCAGTGGGGCGGCCCGCTCGGATCAGAGCCCCGGGCAGGACTGGTCGTACACGGGGCCATGGTCCGTGGAGAGCGACCCGTCCGGACAAGTCACGTCATTCAGTACCAGGCCGTCGAGGTTCGCCCCCACGAACAAGGCCCCGGTGAGATCCAGGTAGCTGATGGCGGCCCGGGTGAGATCGGCGCCGGTGAAGTCGCTGCCGGCGATCGTCCCCGGGTCGAGGATCGATCCCGACAGTCGGGCGTCGACGAGTGTGGCTCCACCGAAGTCGATCGGTTCGATCGGCCCGGGGAGGAACTCCAGGTTCGCCCCGTTGGCGACGGTGTCGGCGAAGACGGCTCCCGAGGCCGCCACATCGCTCCAGTCGGTGGCGAGCAGGAAAGCTCCGCGCAGGTCGGCCCCCGTCACCTCCACCCCCCACCATCTCGTGTAGGAGAGGTTCGCCCCGCGGAGTGCGGCGCCGTCGAGCGATGTGCTCGAGATCACCGCGGCGCGCAGATCGGCATCGGAGAGATCGGCACCGGCGAGATTCGAGCCGTACACCTCCGAGTGGCGGAAATCGGCGCCGGTCAGGTTCGCCCCGCCCATGTCGACCTCGGAGAGAAGGGCCCCCACGAAGGAGGCGCCGCGCAGGTCCATGCCCGAGAGATCCAGTCCCTCCAGAACTGCCCAGGAACAGTCGACGCCGGGACCCGGATCGCACACGGCAGGCTCGGGAGTGGTCACCTCGCCGGGACCGCTCACCCAAGCCATCAAGTCGTCGGCCCCGAATCCACGGTCCTCGGCCAGGGCGACCAGGTCCGATCCCAAGACGGCGACCCCCGCGATCGTCCCCCGAATGGCATCACGCCCATACCCGCCGGGCTGTGGCGGTGCCATCGGCAGTTCTCGCCAGCCAATCTCGGCCTCGATGTGAGCCCGGAAGGTGACCAGGTTCGTAGCCGATCTGGAGACCTCCTCCAACAGCATCAGCCCGTCGGGTACAGCCGCCGCCACGACGACGTCCGCCCGCACCAGGTCCGACACATCGATCCAGGCGCCCCGATCCTGCGCAACCAGCCAGGTGACATCCTCCTGATCGGGCGGCTCGATTCGGAGGGTGCTCGCCTCGACACCGCGGAGCACGCGCAGGTCTGGTGGTCCTACGGCCTCCCCGCACTCGGTGATGGGAAGGGTGTCCAAGGGCAGCGGTCCCAGGGCATCGAGGCGGTCCCAGGTGACCCCTTCGGCGGTGGCATGGGCCGCAAGGCGTGCCACCTTTTCGTCGCAAAGGTGCTCCTCCGAGATGGCGACAACCATCCCGTCGGCGATCACCACCGCCCGAGGCACGAGGATGCCAGGCGTTTCGAGAACGCCGGTCTCCTCCCAGGCCACTCCGTCCGCCGAGACGAAGGCATGGACCAGAGGTTCCTGGTCGCCCGGAGCCAGGACGGAGGCGGTCAGGATGAAACCCACATCGGTGCCGGCCAGCCCGCCTGCTACGAACCAGGCATTGGCGTCGACCGATCCGAAAGTCTCAGGGTCGATCCGCTGCCAGGTCGCGCCCTCGTCGATGGACACCCAGACTGCCGCGAGACGCGTGTCACAAGAGAACTGGACCATTCCCTCGGCGACCATGTCGACGCACTCGTAGCCGGCGGCCACCACGGATTCCTGCGACACCGCCAGGTACTCCGGGAGGAACATGGGCCACTCCGGGTCCGGCAATTCCGGGCGCCGGGCAGTGGGAAGGGCCACGGATGCCCACTCCCGCCCGTCCGTGCTGTACCAGGCGACGGGCTCCCCCGACCTTCCCTCGATCACCTCATCGAAGCCGAGACCGACGACACGCTCCCCCACCGACACGATCGCCGTCGCCTGAAGGGTGTTCGTCCCCTCGAACGCCTCGTGGCGCACCGGCTCCCAGATCACCCCGGCGGGCACGGCAACGGGCCCCGCTGCGACGGTCGAGGTGGTGACGGAAGCAGTGGTGGTCGTGGTGACGGTGGACGGCAGAGTCGAAGTCGGGCTGCCACCGGGGTCACCGCACGCAGTGAGGAAGAGGATGACCACCGTCAGGACTCTGGGCCGCCTCACAGTTGCCTCCTCCCTGGTCACACGATCGGCAGGAACGATAGAAGTCGAGTCACACGGATGCCCCGCCCGCTCGCCAAGGGTCGGCCCCGGGGGTCGGCACCCACCCACAACACTCCAGAACGGTGAGACGGCACGATTCGGAGGCGGCGGCTAGCTGAACCTCCCCGGGTTTGGTGGAGGCTTTGGGGTGTCCTGGGTTTGGCGGAGGCAGCTTTCTGGATTCATGCTGCCGGTGTCGATTGATGTCGAGCTTCGAACTCGACTGGTGTGATCATGCCAAGTGCCGAGTGCCGTCGCTGCCGATTGTGCCAGATCTCGAGATACTCGAAGATTGCCGTCGCCAGCTCGACTCGAGTCTTCCACCGCCGGGTGTTCAACAGTTCGACCTGCATCCGGCTCCAGAACGATTCGATGACCGCATTGTCGAAGCAATCCCCGATCGAGCCCATCGACGGGACCAATCCGGAATCGACGGCGCGTTGGGTGAACGCCCACGACGTGAACTGCGTGCCCTGGTCGCTGTGGATCACGGTCACACCGCCGATGGGCCGGCGGTTATCGATGGCCATCCCGAGGGCGTTGGTCACCAGGCTGGCGGTGGCAGTCGAATCGATTGACCAGCCGACCACGCGTCGAGAGAATGTGTCCAGGACAACAGCGCAGTAGACCTTGCCTTCCCGGGTGGGATGTTCGGTGATGTCAGTTACCCACAAACGATCTGGCCGGTCACGACCGAAACGGCGGTCGACCAGGTCCGATGCGGTCGCCATGTTGGGAACCTTGCGAAACTTCGGCCTTCCGGATAGACCGTGGATGCCAGCCCGGCGCATCAGCATCGCCACCGCCTCAAGCCCGACGGCGATGCCGTGGCCGAGGGTGAGTTCGGCGTGCACCCGCCGAGCACCGTAGGCAGCCTTGGCGTCGGCGTGGATCTTGCTGATCAGCTCGCTCAACCATGCGTGACGCACCGCTCGAGGCGACAGCGGACGGTCCAGCCACCCGTAATAGCCCGACACCGACACCCCCAACACCCGACAGGCCTTCTCCACGGGGAGTCCTTCTGCGGCCATCACCCGGATCGCCGCGAATCGCCTTTTGGGGAGGCCTCGCCCTTCAACAACTCGGTGGCTCGCCGGTGGATAGCGACCTCGATCTCCAACTCCCGAATCCGCCTCCGGGCAGCGACCAGCTCGGCCTTCTCCCCAGACGTCAACCCCGGCTCCACGCCAGCGTCGATGCGGGCCTGACGTCGCCACGTGTAGATCGACTGGTCGCTGATCCCCAGCTCGGCCGCCACCTCCGCCACCCGGCGGCCACCCTCGACCAGGTCCACCACACGGCGCCGGAACTCCCCCGGATACCCTCTGCGTGCCATAGGTCCTCCTCACAGACCATGACAGCAGAATCCAACAATCCGCCTCCGCAGAACCCGGGGCACACCACGACGTGGGCCTAACTGGACAGAACGCGGACCTCGCAACCGCCTTGCTTGAGTAGATGGGACGGTGCGCGAAGCCTCGCATTATGAGAACCTCGTAGCATGAGGATGTGGTGGTAGCTATCACTCCCGGGGCCATTCAACTCGGCGCGGTTGGTCTCCTTGTTTTCGGGGTCCTAGCACTCGTGCGCGCGCAGCGATCAGAGTTCCGTTCGCTACCACTCGCCGGTCTAGGGTCTCTGCTCGCAACCCTTGGCGCCGGAACCGCCTGGCGAGCACTGACGGCGCGTAGCTCGGTTGGAGGCCCCCTATGGGCTTCGATTAGGGACGTCTACCGGAGCATGTTCGACTCCTGGTTGTACGTGTTCGTGGTCGGCTCGTCTGCCGCCTTGCTCTGGGTTGTCGTGGCGGGGCTCATATTTCACAAGTGGTCCGTTCGGTCGACTGTCGCGACACTTATAGGCTCCCTCGTGGGATCTATGTCAATGGGGCTACTGGACTCCTCCATCTGACCTTGTGGCGACAGCGAGGCGAACGCGCCGGATCTCCCTTGCGGTTAGAGACCCTTGTCCGAGGAGCTGAGCGGCCGTCGGCTCCGGTGGGCAGGCACGCGCACCACACTGGGTGTACCATCCAGGTATGGGCGACCCCCGAAGGCCGAGGCCCGAACAGACGGTCAATCCGAGCGAGTGCCCCTCCAATGCTGATGAGGGCCATTCGGCCTCGTGGCACTGGCCGTTACTGGTGTTGGCCGTATCCGTGTTCTCGATAGGTTTGGGCTTCTTCGCGTCGCGGGCGGTTGCCTATCCCCTGCGGTCAGGTACCTACTGCACTGGCGTTTCGAGTCTCGGGTACAACTTCGCAGGGAGTGGCTGGACAACTGACCTGCAGGCCTACTTCACGTCTGGAGCAACTCATTGGGACGCCGTCAGGAACCCATTTGGTGGCACCTTCACATCGTCATACACGGGCGGCGCAATAGAGATATTCGTAGTGGACCTTCCTGGGAAGGTGGGTACTACGAACTGCGACATCTTCGGCAACCTCCACGACATAAGTATTGACCCGGCAGGTCTATCAATAGATGACTTCATCGGCGTGGCCGCCCATGAAGTCGGACATGCCCATGGACTCGGTCACACAGGTCCCACCGACAGCTTCGATTCGTCGATCTCAACGATGACCGACGCTTGTGGGCTGGGCGGTGCTCCCTATGGGACGTTCCGGTTCCTGGAGCAGGACGACTACGCAAACCTCGCGTCCCATTTCGGCGACAATGCGCATGCCAACGCGAGCTTCGAGAACGGCTTCAGTTTCTGGGGAAGTGGGGGTGGCGCTTCAGTCACCGCCGTGAGCTCCGGTGGCACGGACGGACCCCGATACGCTCGCGTCTTCGGCTACGGCGGGTACATCTACCAGACGGTGAGGATCACGGACCCACCTTCGAGCTTGACTGCGCGAGTCAACTACAAGAGGTACTTCTCAACGAGTTCGGGCACCATCTACCTCGCAATGTATGGCCGACAGGTGTCCTACGGCTCGGAGCCTGAGGGATGCAGCTATCACAACGGCTGGAACCTGAACGCGCCCCAGTTCCCAAACGGCACCAGCTTCGTGTTCCAGAAGGGTCTGACCGTGACACCAGGAACCAGCTGGACCTATAGCACCACCTCCTCGTGGACGTCGGTAGGTAGTTGGCAGGGGGCTGACGTCAGAATCTATGTTTACAACTACATGACGATGGCGGGCAACCCAACGTATGTCTCTATCGACCACACCCGAACCCGGATACCGTAGAGGGTAGAGGAGATCCCGGTGCCGTTCTCACGAAGAAAGACTGTGGTGGGAGCCGTTGCGGCGGCAGGTTTCGTGGTCGGGTTGGCGGCTGGAGTCGCTCTGTACATGGGTGGGGGAGAGAATGCGATCGAGGTCGGAGCGCCTGCAGGACTCCCGCGTGTCCTCCGTACCGGCGATTCGTTGGTCGTTGTCGAGGGCGTCTCCCTGATTGGGATCGAACAGGACGAGGTGGCTGCCTATCTCGTCGCCGATGTGACCATAAGCGAGGTGCTCTTCACCGCGCCATACGCGTCGCAAGGCATGCTGCATGATGACTACCCAAGCCCCCCTGTAATAGGCAAAGGTCGCCTTCGCGTTTACGAGCCTCTCGGATCAGTCCGTGACGGAGCGGCCGATGCCGTCGGACGACTGGCCGGCCTAGCCGATGACCAGACTCGGTTGGTCCTACTTCTTGGGTATTGGGCCCCCGGCCTATATCCGGACTGGCCTGCTGAATGGGGCGTGGAGTGGGTCGGCACTACCGATAGCAGGGGTTCCATTGACTTCCTGAGCACTGCCGACAGCGATCAGGCGCAAGTCATGGCCCGCGATCTGGAAGCAGCAGGTCGAGGAGGCGATCCATTCTCGACCGATGTCGAGAAGCTTGAGGCATGGTTCGCCGAGATAGCCATCGAACGTGGCGGCGGATCAAAGGGTCCGATGCAAGTCGCTTTTGAACTTGCGACGCGCGTCGACCCGTATGCCGATTGGTATGCGGCAGAGCCAACGCAGCGCGCTCTTGACCCGGAGTCCGTACCCCCTGAGGTGTTCGACGGCCTTCTAGAGGTGGTGGTCTTTGTCGAAGTCGAGGAGAGTGCGAGGCTCGAAGGGCAGTACCTTGCGGTCTTGAGCGACCTCGGTGTTCTGCACATAGCTTATCTTTCGGGCGGAACCCACCCAGCCACTGTGTTCACGGACGCAGTCGGCGACTGGCGAGTCGTGATTACCGACGACCTGTCGCAGCTGGGAACGTCTACAGCCATCGCCGTTATCGACGCGAGCGAGTTCAGCCCTGAGCGGGGTCTATCGGTACTCGTCACCAAAGAGACCGAGGGCGAGTGGAGAGTATCTTCTCGATCCCTGGGATCTAGCGAGCTGTCGGGCGTGATCGCAGATTGGCTGGGGCGTCAAAGTTCGACGCCCAGCCCCTAAGCTTCACTCTTGGATGCGATGACTATTCGGGTAGCTATCGCAGCCTCGCTCGCATTTTGATTGCGTGTGGGGCTTGCCGCTCTGTCGGGGTCAAGCCGCGCCACGCCTTGGTGTGTTGTCGTAACAACACCGGTTGGTGGGCGCTGAGGGACTCGAACCCCCGGCCTCTTCCTTGTAAGGGAAGCGCTCTGGCCAGCTGAGCTAAGCGCCCGTGTCCCCAGGCTACCGGCAGATAAGCCGGTCACGGGTCGCCGCCAACTGGACCGCCGGAACGTCATTCCGACACGGACGCCGGTCAGGATCCGGGTATCGCCAACAACGCCCCCTGGGGCACCTGTCGGGGGACGGAAGTCGCCTGAACGATCCCCAGCTCGTCGACCGAGGCGGTGGTGTTGTCGCAGCCGCCCTCGCTTCTCGACTGGTAGTTGACCCGAACCCGGGCCGGCCGCAGTTGTCGTCCCGCCTGGTCGACCGCCCGCAGGTCCGACCACCGGACCGCAACACCGGGATGCTCACATCGGGCGAACGACTCGGTCCACACCATCGGTGTGGCGAGGTAGGCGCCGTCGGTGTACAGGTCGCGCACCACGGTCTCCCTGCCCGACTCGACATCGGTGATGCTCCCCCGCCAGGCGTGCACCTCCGGGGGCGAGTCGGGGGAAGGCGCCACCCGCAGGAGATACCGACGCCCCGGCTCCCACGGGAACTGCCTGGTGTTCGGATCGGACCGAAGGCCCGGCAGAGACGACTCACTCCCCCTGAGCGTCGCGCCGTGGTCGCCGGGGGCGTACCCGCCCCAGTTGGCGGCGGTACATCCGCGATGGCGACGGTTCCACTGCAAGCCCAGATGGGCGCCGCCACGCAAGGTTCGCTCGCTGGCAAAGCTCACCTGAAGTGCCCAGAAGTAGGTCCTGCGCACGGCCGGGGGCTGCAGCACCTCCAGGGTGGCCGACACCTCGATCAGCGGCACCTGTGGCAGCTCCCAGGCGAGATGCAGCGACGAGGCGCCGTTGCGGCTCGACGGCTCTCCGGACACCCGCTCTCGGGCGGTGACGGCGGATCGAACGCGGCGCCACATGTCACCGATCATGGCGGGCTCTGCTGGCTGGCCCAGGGGTGGACCCACGAGTTGGAGTAGATCCCGGGATACCGGGCGCACGACCAGTGGCCCCACGGGTTCGGTCCCTTGCCCCACGCCGAGTAGCCGTACCCCGAATTGGCGTACTTCTCCCAGTTGAACTCCGGCCACACCGCCGGGCTGATCGCCCCCCCATTGCGGTTGCCGAGCAGGGTCTCGCGCGACTCCCAGACCAGGAGGGCGGCGACGATCGCGTTGTGCTCCGGGTTGAGGATGTCGGCATCCGCCGGCAGGTTCGGCGCCTTGTCCGAGTGGTAGGCCCGCACCCGGTCGACGCGGCTCTGCCAGTAGTACGGGTGGTTCTGGAACAGCCCGGCGGTGCCGCTGCGCGAGTTCACGGCATAGGGCACGCCGTTGCTCTCGCACGCCATCACCGCCATAGCGTTGTCCACCTGTGATCCGACGCAGAACTCGGTCCCGTTGCGAGTGGCGCACTTGGTCTGGGCCAGGCCCCACGACTGGAACACGGACGTCACCATCGGCCGCCACTGTTCGACGCCGGCAGTGGGCACGTAGCCGTAGTCGGGCGTGGTGGTCGTCGTGGTCGAGGCCGGCGTAGACGCCTGCGTGGTAGTGGTGAGCTGAGATGCCAGCAGCTCCTCCTGGCGCCGCAGCTCCTCCTCCTCGGCGGCTCGGCGCGCCTCCTCCTGCGCCTGCCAGGTGCTGCGCAACTCGGTGACGCGACCACGGGCGGTCTCGACGGCGGCGGTACGGGCGGCGGCCTCCTCCTGGAGTGGACCGAGACGGCTCCTCTCCTCGGCGAGTCGCTGTTCCGCCGAGGCGAGCAGGTCGCCCAGATCGTTGGTCGAGACCACCAAGCGGTTGAGCAGGTCACGGTCCCCCTCACCGATGGCGGCCAGGTAGGCGAGTCGGGCGGAGAACGAGGCCACGTCGGTGACCACTATCGGGGTGCTGCCGCCGGCGGTCATGTACATGGCGGCGATCCGCGTCCGGATCGCCGAGTCCTGATAGTCGATGGAGGCGATCCCCTCACTGCGGCGTTCCCCCAGCCGCAGCATGGTGGCCTGGAGCCTCGCCACCGCCTGCTCGGTCTCCTCGATGGCGCGCCGCGTCTCGGCGAGCCGGGCCTCGGCCTGCCTCGCCTCGGCCTCGGCGGCGGCGATGTCGTCGAGGGTGACGGTCTTGGCGGAGGCGGTACCGGCCGAGAGCAGCCCTCCCGCCATGAGTGCCAGGACGATCGTGGCGGCGAGCCGCCGCCTCCGGCGGTTCGGGGCGTTCATCGACGCCGATCCTATTCGTACCCGGGAGACACGGTTCGGGTGATTCCCGCGGCGAGCAATCTCACCACCTTCTCATCGGAATCCAGGCCGGTAGCGACCGGGGCCGGTCAAGATGCCCACATGTCATTCAAGAAGAAGCTGATCGTCACTTCGGGCGCGACTCTCGGCGTGATCCTGGTCGCCGGGTTCGCCGCCTGGTGGTTCCTGCTCCGCTCCGACGCCCCGCCGCCGGTGGATCTGGGGGAGGCGGTTGCGGCGGCCACCTCGACCACCGTTCCCGGGGCGCCGGCCGAATCGAGCAGCCCTGACGGCGTCGAAGGACCCTGGTCCATATCGCCCGGCTCGTTCGCCGGCTACCGCGTCCAGGAGGAGCTGGTGAGGGTGGGCTTCACCACGGCGGCAGGTCGCACCGAGGACGTGACCGGATCACTGACAATTGAGGGCGGAGAGGTCACGGAGGTCGAGGTCGAGGTCGACGTGACCACGCTCACCAGCGACTCGAGCCGCCGCGACCGATCCCTGCGCGATCAGGCGCTGGAGACCGACCTCTTCCCCACCGCCTCCTTCGTGTTGGTGGAGCCGGTGACTCTCCCTGCCGAGGCCGAGTCGGGCGATCCGTTCGCCATCCCCGCCGTCGGCGATCTGACCATCCACGGCGTCACCAACCGGGTGACGATCGACTTGGAGGCCCAGTTGGTGGGAGACGTGATCATCGTGGTCGGATCGACCCCGATCGTGTTCGCCGACTACGACGTCGCGACGCCGTCGGCGCTGGCGGTGCTCTCGATAGAAGACAACGGGATCATGGAGTTCCAGTTGACCTTCGCCCGGGGGTGACGTCAGGCCGGTTCGATGCCGGCCATCGGCTTGCGTGTCCGCCGGCGCTGCGCCGCCCCCACCAGGCCGACCCCGAGCAGGATGATCGGCAGCCCGACGATGGTCCACCCGCCGATCACCTCGTCGCCGAGTGTCACCCCGAGGAGTACCGCCACGACCGGGTTCACGTAGGCGTAGGAGGTGGCGACGGCCGGACGCGTCGTGGCCAGCAGGTAGGCGTATGCGGTGTAGGCGAAGAGGGATCCGAACACCGCCAGGTAGACCAGGGCCAGTACCGATCGAAGCGTCGGGGTCCCGCCGAGCCGCTCCCCCCGGGCGAGCCCGACCAGGGCGAGGGCCATGCCGCCGGTGAGCATCTGGGTTGCAGACGCCATCAGCCCCTTCGGCATCCGCATCCGGCCCGCCAGCACCGAGCCGAACGCCCACAGAAACGGTGACAGGACCATCAACAGGGTGCCCAGGGGCGACCCCCGAAAGTCGCCCTCGCGGCTGAGCAGGACCACCCCGGCGAGGCCCACCAGGAGACCGGCCCACTCCAAGCGGTCCGGCCAGCGGCCGAACACCCCACTCCACAGGGCCGCCCACAGGGGCATCACCGCCACGGCGGAGGCGACCAGGCCGGACCCCACCCCGTTGTCCTCGGCCACCGCCACCAGGCCGAGGCCGCCGATGAACAGCACCGTCCCCACCAGGGCCGAGTTGCGCCACTCGACTGCGTCGGGATGGGAACGGCCGCGGGCCCGGGCGATGGCGTAGAGGGCGGCGCCGGCGACCACCAGCCGGATCCCGTTCATGAGGAACGGCGGGAACGACTCCAGCCCGTACTTGATCGCCAGGTAGGTAGAGCCCCACACCACATAGACCAGGAAGAGGGAGGCGGCGACCAAAGCGGTTCGGGACCCTTCGGGTGTGTCGGTGCTCGGTGCCATCTTCCGTTCGGGTCGTCGATGGCATTCTGCCACCGCGGTGAAATCGTCACCCGCTCAAGACCACGCAGCGTGGTGCCGATGAATACTTATCGTGTTCAAGCGTACCGTCACCGCCCTGGTCGTCCTGGTCGCCATCCTTATGGGAATGGCTGCCCCGGCGATGGCCAATGTGACGAGGCGCGCCGAGGGGCTCACCATCTCCGGGGAGCCGACAATCGACGAGGCCTCCGAGATCTCGCACCAGTGGTCTCGCATCCACCTCTTCTTCCCGGCGGCCGCAGCCTGCGTGCCACCGGTCTCCGTGGTGGTGGTCGACAGGGCCGAGGACGCCTGGGCCAGCGGCAAGGTGTCCGGCATCGCCGCCTTCTATCGGCGGTCCGAGCAGACCGTGTTCGTCGAGCACGGCAAGGTGCGCGCCGAGCACCTGATCCACGAGTTCGCCCACCACCTCGACCTCTCCTGCGGCTTCAACGAAGGCGGCCTCGGTGCCGAGTTCCTCGGGGCTCAGGGGTTCGCCGCCGACCAGCAGTGGACCCAGGGATCGACCTGGGGCCGGGTGCCGGCCGAGCACTTCGCCGAGGCCGTGGTCGGATTCATGGGGATCGACTCGGTGGACCTGCCGGTGTCCTCGGCCGCCTTCGCCCTGGTTCGCCGCTTCGCCATCTGGGGCGCCGGTGGGAACGAGGCGGCTGCGGCGCCGCTCTCCGAGCCGCGGAACTGAAGTTCATGACCCGGGCTGGGGTACCCTGCGGCCCCAGATGAGATCCCGTCTCCCAGCCGCCGTCGCCTTTATGCTGCTCATGGTGACCCCGGTCGCCATGGCCGCTCCCGAGGACGTGACCGCCGAGGAGCAGTGGTTCGTCTACGACCTCAACCGGGCCCGGTGGGATCCGCAGGGGTACGCCGCCGAGATCGAGGCCGCCTACCCGGGGGCGTACGGCCTGTCAGAGGCGGCCGGCCTGCTCCCTCAGCCGCCGCTCGCGCCCAACACCTCCCTGTACGCCTCGTCGGGGTTCAAGTCGAACGAGATGGCCTGGTACGACTACTTCGCCCACAAGAGCCCGATCACCGGGAAGTGGCCGAATGGCCTCGCAAGGTCGTACGGGTATCCCCTCCCGTCCTACTGGTCCAGCAATGACAACTACATCGAGGTCCTGTGGGCTTCGAATGGTGGTGGCAGTGTGCCGCCGCCGGCCGCCATCTTCATGGACTCGCCGTACCACACCCCGATCCTGTTCCAGTGGACCCGACACGAGATCGGCGTCGGCCACACCGACCTCTGTTCCACGCGGGGCGGATCGTGCCGGGCACTTTCCGTGAACGCAGCGTCGCGCACCGAATCCGCCCCGTGGACGCTCTTCGTCACCGGCGTCGCGTACGACGACGCCAACGGGAACGGCAGGATGGATCTCGGCGAGGGTCGCAGCGGGGTTCAGGTGAGTGCGGGTGGGTCCTCGACCACCACGAACGCCGGTGGTGGCTACTCGCTGATGCTCCCCCCCGGGAAGCACACCATCTCCACTTCCGGTGCCGGGTTCGGGGCGTCCACGGCTTTGGTCCTGGTGATCGGGCACAACGTCGGGGTCGATTTCGAGAAGGGCACGCCTGTCGGGGAGGTGCGCGCCTATCCGAGCCGGCTCGCAGGTGCCGACCGGTACGCCACGGCGGTCCAGACCTCCCAGTACTCCCACCCGACAGCCAGCGGAGGAACCGTGTACCTGGCCACCGGCGGCAACTACCCGGACGCCCTCTCTGCCGGTCCCGCCGCCGCCCGTGAGGACGCCCCGATCCTACTCACCGCTCCCACCGCCCTCCCCGGCAGCACCCGCAGCGAGCTGGCCCGCCTCCAGCCCTCCAAGGTGGTGGCGGTGGGGGGACCGGTGGCCATCGCCGACGAAGTGCTAGCCGAGGTGAAGGCGCTCCTCCCTGCGGCCACCATGGTGCGTCGCTCCGGGCCCACGAGGTACGGGACCGCCGCCGCCGTCTCCGCAGGAGCCTTCCCCCAGGGGGCGGATGTGGTGTACGTCGCAACCGGGCTCAACTTTCCCGACGCCCTGGTGGCGTCGCCGAACGCCATCCTGGATGAGGCTCCCCTGCTGCTGGTGCCGTCCACCGGCATCCCGTCCGACGTCGGAGCCGAGTTGACCCGTCTCGGGCCGAGCCGGATCGTCATCGTCGGCGGGACCGAGGCGGTGTCGGCCCAGACCGAGACGGCACTCCGGGCCTACGCCCCGACCGTGACCCGCATCCCCGCCTCCAGCCGGTACTCGCTCTCGGCCGAGATGTCCAAGCGGGCGTACCCCCAGGGGGCGAACACCGTGTACGTGGCCACCGGGGAGAACTACCCGGATGCTCTCGCCGCCGGACCGGCTGCCGGCACCAACCCTGGCCCGCTGCTCCTGGTCACCCCGTGGGGCGTTCCCGACGCCGTTCGAGATGAGTTCGAGCGGCTCGACCCCACCAACGTGGTGATACTCGGCGGCCCGGCTGCGGTGCCCGACTCGGTCCTGGCGGCACTGGTCCGGCTGCTCGAGCCCTGATCCTCCGAGGGGCCGATGGCTCTCTGTGACTCCGACGCGACCGACGCCCCGGGTGTGGCCCCGGGGCGTCGGTCGCGGTCGATGACCGCAGGTCAGATTCCGCGGTAGAGGCGACGCTTCTCGTCGGCGGTCACCAGGAGGCCGGCGCCCGAGAGCAGCAATCCCAGGCCGGCCAGGGCCACCAGCAGCAGGTTGCCTCCACCGCCGGTGTTGGGCAGGTCGGGCACGGTGGTGGTCGGCCCCGCCACCGTCGAGGTGGTCTGACCGACCGTCGTGCTCGGCCCCGCCACGGTGGTGCTCGTCTGAACGACCGTCGTGGTCGTCGGATCCGTGGTGCTCGTCGTCGTGGTCGTCGGATCCGTGGTGCTGGTGGTCGTGCTCGGACCACCGATCGTGGTGCTCGTAGTAGTCGGCGGCTCCGTAGTCGTAGTCGTCGGCGGCTCCGTAGTCGTAGTCGTCGGCGGCTCCGTAGTCGTAGTCGTCGGCGGCTCCGTAGTCGTAGTCGTCGGCGGCTCCGTAGTCGTAGTCGTCGGCGGCTCCGTAGTCGTAGTCGTCGGCGGCTCCGTAGTCGTAGTCGTCGGCGGCTCCGTAGTCGTAGTCGTCGGCGGCTCCGTAGTCGTCGTAGTCGGCGGCTCCGTAGTCGTAGTCGTCGGCGGCTCCGTAGTCGTAGTCGTCGGCGGCTCCGTAGTCGTAGTCGGCGGCTCCGTAGTCGTCGTAGTCGGCGGCTCCGTAGTCGTAGTCGTCGGCGGCTCCGTAGTCGTAGTAGTGGCGGTCGGATCCACGCAGATGTCGAGGTGCGAGATCCCGTACGGCGCCCCACCCGGGCCTGCCGGAGTGGTGTAGGGAAGCGTGCCCGGGTACACGAGGTAGTGCGTGTCCGGGCCTCCACCGGTCTTGACGTAGACCAGGGCCGATCCCGTGGGGTCGTCCACCGAGGTCACCCCGTCGTACTCACCTGGTTCCCCGGCCTTTGGATGGAGGTAGACGGTCACGCCACCGGCGGACACCGCTGCGCCCGGCGAGAGGTCCTCGTATCGCGTGTACCCCTCGGGGCACGACGGGTGCGGCCCATCCGGCACTGTGGTGGTCGTCGAAGGCCCGGCGACGGTGGTCGTCGTGGTCGGGCAGTTCTTGCCGACCTTCAGGTTGCTGTGGTTCCAGGGCCCGTGGCTGGTGTTGCCGTTCCCCCAGTTGGAGTTGGCCACGACCTTGAAGTCGAGGTCGTTGGTGGCGGCGAGGTAGATCGAACCGCCGAAGGACAAGTTCGGGTAATCGAATGCGCCTGTCTGGATCTCGACCCATGATCCGCCGTTCACACGGTAGGAAACCGTGATGCTCGAGTTCTCATACTTGACGTTGTTGCCCGTCCCCCATGACGTCGTGAGCCAGTCGACCTTGTAGAGGCCGCCCTCGTTGGTCTCACACGTGGGAGTGCCGGTGATAGTGGCGTGGTGGGCGAAGGCGGGGACCGCGACGGCCACCCCGAACGCCATCAAGACCATCACAAGGCCGATCACGGTCAGCCCGGAACCTGCGCGCGCCCTCGGCGAGCTCGCATGTGTAGAACGAATCATCTTGGACCGCGCCTTTCCTGCATTGCCACATGCACTTCTGTCCTCGGCGTTCCGGCTCCCACCGGCACACCCCCTCATCACCACTCAACGTAGCACTTTCCACAACCCACTTCCAGATGAACGCCCAAAGTGATCAGATCGTTCGGCCAGCAGCGAACTGACTAGTCACTCGCCGGGCTTTCGCGATCTCGATCAATCCCTTCAGGTCCACCCCCGCCACTCCGATGAGTGGTTGAAGTGACCACCTTCCGTAACCGCCTCTCGATCTTCGCCGCCGCGGCCCTGGCTTCTGCTCTGCTGCCGACCGTCGCGGCGGTCGCTGCCACCGATCCAGCAGTCGACGCCCAGCAACTGGTCTACGAGCTCAACCGGGCCCGCTGGAACCCGGGGGCATTCGCCGCCGAGATGGGATCCTCGATGCCGGCGATACCGGCGGCTCCTCCCGTTGCACCCAATCCCGCCCTCACCTCGTCGGCCATGTTCAAGGCCAACGAGATCGCCGACAACGGCTACTTCTCCCACCAGAGCGCCGTCACCGGAATCTGGCCCAACCGACTGGTGCGCGACCACGGCTATCCGCTCCCTCCCGGCTGGCCCGACGACGCCAACTACCTCGAGTCCCTCCACGGCGGCAGCCCCAACCCGCGCAACGTGCTGCTCTCCTTCGCCGACTCGCCTTCCCACCGGGTTCACGTCTTCGGTGAGGGCGGGTTCCTCGCCCACAACGAGATCGGGGTCGGACGGAGCACCAACCAGAACTACTGGGCGGTCCACCTCACCCCCCGCGCCGGGTCGCCGCTGTTCGTGACCGGCGTGGTGTTCGCCGACACCAACGGGAACGGCCTGATGGACCTCGGGGAGGCCATGCCCGGGGTCACCATCGCCACCACGGCAGGTACGACGACGACCAACGCCGGCGGTGGTTACAGCATCTCCCTCGCCCCGGGCTCCTACGCCATCACGGCGTCGGGTGGCGGGATGGCGGCCTCGGTCGGCGCCTCCTTCGATCTCGGCTCCTACAACGTCGGGGTCGACTTCATCAAGGGTGCGCCTCGCGGCGTGGTTCGCGCCTACGAACTCTGCCAGGGCCTGCAACCCACGATCTTGGGGACCGACTGGGATGACGTCCTGGTCGGCACCTCGGGCAACGACGTCATCCACGGGCTCGGGGGTGACGACCAGATAGACGGCATGGGCGGCAACGACGTCATCTGCGGCGGAGACGGCAACGACGTCGTCGAAGGTGTCGCCGAGAACCCACGCCTCGCCGGCGGTGACCGTTACGACACCGCAGCGGTGGTGGCCCGCTACTCGCACCCCGATGTCACCGGAGGCGTCGTCTACCTCGCCACCGGCACCAACTATCCGGACGCCATTGCCGCCGGACCCGCCGCCGCCCGGCAGAACGCACCGATCCTCCTCGCCTCCCCGACCGGCCTCCCGGGAGACACCCAGCGCGAGCTGACCCGTCTGCGCCCCGCTCAGGTGGTGGTCCTCGGTGGGTCGACGGCGGTCTCCGACGCCACACTCGACCAGGTCCGCAATCTTCTGCCCGGCGCTCAGGTGACCCGTCGCGCCGGCAGCAACCGCTACGCGACGGCGGTCGAAGTCTCCAAGGCTGCGTTCCCGTCAGGTGCCGGCACCGTGTTCGTCGCCACCGGGACCGCCTTCCCCGACGCCCTCGCCGCCGCCCCGGCCGCCATCGCCGCCGCTGCCCCGCTCCTCCTGCTGCCCGCCACCGGGGTCCCGTCGGTGGTCGCCGACGAGCTGCGACGCCTCGCCCCGACCCGGATCGTGGTGGTGGGTGACGCCAGCGTGGTCAGCGATGTCACCCTGGATCAGCTGGGAGGCCTTGCTCCAACGGTCACCCGCCTTGCGGGCGCCACTCGGTACGCCACGGCGGCGCAGGTGTCGAGGGCGACCTACCCCGACGGGGCCGACACGGTGTACATCGCCACCGGCGAGAACTTCCCCGACGCCCTGGCCGCCGGTCCCGCCACCCGGATCGGCGACGGGCCGCTCCTCTTCGTGTCCTCGACCTCGGTGCCAGACGTGATCCGCGACGAGATCGCCCGGCTGGCTCCGACCAAGATCATCATCCTCGGCGGGCCCGCCGTGGTGAGCGAAGCGGTGGCCGCCCAACTCGGGCGATGACCCGGCCAGGAAGAGATGTCGTAACACAGCAACCGTCCACCGGTACCCTGCCACCGGTGGACTTCACCCAGCGTCACGACACCGGTTCGGCACTTCTGACCTTCGAGAAGGCGATAGACATCGGCGTGTTCGACGGGAGGATCGGCCCGGGAGTCGTCGAGGCACCGACACCGCTGCCGGCGGAAGATGAACTTCCCCCCGGCGCCCTTGTGCCGGACCCGGAGAACACGGGACGCAGGTGGAATCCGTGGGCGCTCACACTCGGCGTGGCCATGGTGCTCGCCGGGCTGTCCTTCATCGGATTCGCTGCCTTCCAGAAGTTCGGCACCGACGCCATCGCCGCCTCCCATCAGGCCGACCTCGAGGTGGAGTTCGAGGCCAGGAAGGAGGGACCGGTCCCGGTCACCACCGAGACGCCACCGGACACGAGTTCCGCCGATCCTGCAGAGTTCGACGACCCCGAGGACGTCCCGATCCTCATCGGCACCGCCGGGGACCCGCTGCTCGCCGAGTCCGACAACATCGTGGTCGAGGCACCGCCCGCCTCCGGGATGGCGCTGGGAAGGATCGTGATCCCCCAGGCCGGGGTCGACTGGGTCCTGGTGGAGGGCGTCAGCGCCGCCGACCTCCGCAAAGGACCCGGGCACATGCCGTGGACTGCCGTACCCGGGCAACCCGGCAACGCGGTCATCAGCGGCCACCGGACCACCTACGGATCGCCGTTCAACCGGCTCGACCTGCTGGTGCCCGGCGATCGGTTCACCGTGGAGACCCTCATCGGCGACCACACCTACGAGGTGGTGTCCACGCTGATAGTGGCACCCGACGACGTCTGGGTGACCGAGCAGTGGACCGGGGGCTGGCTCACGCTCACGACATGCCACCCGAAGGGTTCGTCACGTCAGCGTCTGATCGTGTTCTCGAAGCTGGTGGACGGGCCCAACGCCGCCGCCATCAGGGTCGAGTACCCGTCGCTGTACACGCCTCCGCAGCCGCCCGCCTGACGGGGCGCCTACCAGGGGGCCCCTATGTACTTGGGCTCCAGGAACTCGTGCATCCCGTGGTGGGAGCCCTCCCGGCCCAACCCCGACTGCTTGACGCCACCGAAGGGGGTGGCCGGATCGGAGATGAGGCCGCGGTTCAGCGCCACCATCCCCGCCTCCAGCCGCTCGGCGACACCCATCCCCACCCGCTCGTCGGCCGTGTACACATAGGAGATGAGGCCCATGTCGGTGTCGTTGGCCTGCTCCACCGCATCGTCGAGATCGTCGAAGGCGACGATCGGCGCCACCGGACCGAAGATCTCGGTTCCGAGGATTCCCGCTCCCCTGGCCACGTCCTTGATCACCGTCGGCAGGTAGAAGTAACCCCGACGCTCGGGCGCCTTGCCACCGGTCACCACCGCCCCATCGGCCGCCGCCTCCTCGACCATCTCGGCGATCTTGTCCCGGCTGGCGGCGTTGATCAGCGGCCCGACGTCGGTCCCGGGCTCCATTCCCGGACCCACCTGCAGCGACTCCATCGCCGTCGCCAGGCGCGCCGCGAACTCGTCGACCACGGGTCGCGCCACATAGAAGCGGTTGGCAGCGGTACAGGCCTCGCCGGCGTTGCGCATCTTGGCCTGCATCGCCCCGGTCACGGCGGCGTCGATGTCGGCGTCGGCGAGCACCAGGAAGGGCGCGTTTCCACCGAGTTCCATCGAGACGTTGAGAACTCGTTGTGCGGCGTTGGCCAGCAGCAGACGGCCAACCTCCGTGGAGCCTGTGAAGGAGAGCTTGCGGACCCGGCGGTCGGCCATCATCGCCGCCACCACCGGGCCCGACCGCCCCGCCGGAACCACGTTCACCACCCCGGGCGGACACCCCGCCTCGGCCAGGAGGTCGGCCAGAGCGAGCGCCACCAGCGGGGTGTCGGAGGCCGGCTTGAGCACCACGGTGCAGCCGGCGGCAAGGGCCGGACCGATCTTGCGGGTTCCCATGGCGATCGGGAAGTTCCACGGGGTGACCAGCAGCGACACGCCCACGGGCTGATAGAGGACGGTGACCCGCTTGTCCCCGGCAGGTGACCGGTACACCTCGCCCCGGATCCTCACCGCCTCCTCGGAGAACCATCGGAAGAACTCGGCCCCGTAGCGGACCTCGCCGATGGCGTCGCCGAGGGCCTTCCCGTTCTCCCGGGTGATCAGCTCGGCGAACTCCTTCTCGCGTTCCACGATCAGGTCGAACGCGCGGCGCAGGACTTCGGCGCGGCGCCGAGGTGCGGTGTCGGCCCATTCCCCCGCCGCTCCCTGGGCGGCGGTCACCGCCTCGAGCCCGTCCTCCTCGGTGCCGCTGGCCACCGATGCGATGGCCTCCTCGGTCGCCGGGTCGATGACCTCCATGGTCGAGCCGTCGGATGCCGCTCTCCACTCACCCCCGATGAACAGCCCGGTCTTGCCCTCCGCGAGGAGTCGGTCGAGTAGTGCCATGTCCGGGATGGTAGAGAAGGTGCCGGTGACAGTCGCGGGCGACATGCCCTCCCCCGCAGGGGGAGCCGGCCCGAAGGGCCGCAGGGGGCACCAGCACTACCAATGTGTGTGAGGCATTCCCTCCCCCGCAGGGGGAGCCGGCCCGAAGGGCCGGAGGGGGCACAAACGCGACATCACCCGCAGCAACACCCTGCCAGGACCGTCGTTGCTTCTGCCCCCTCCCGGCTCCGCCGTACTCCCCCCTCCGGGGGGAGGAAACACCGAACCGACCCGCCCGACGCCATTCCCTCCCCCGAAGGCGAGGAAACACCGACACCTCCCGGCTTCGCCGTACCCGCCCCTGCCCGCGCACTCCAGGAGGGGAAGCCCCGGAGCCGCTATCGCTCGTCAGGCGTCCAGGACCGCCCTCCAGGTCTCCTCGCCCACATTCCCTCCGCTGAGCACCACGGCCGTCACCGGGCTCGGCGGCACCTTTCCGCTGAGCAGCGCCGCAGCACCCACCGCTCCCCCGCCTTCGACTCGGAGCCCGTGTTCCCGCCAGAGGTGACGCATCGCCCCGGAGATATCCTCCTCCGACACCAGAACGGTCGAGTCGACCAGGTCCCGGCACATGCCAAAGGTGAGGTGGTTCTCTCGGCCCAGGCCGCCGGCGAGGGCATCGGCAAGGGTGTCCTCCTCGACGACATCCACGACCCTTCGCGCCTGGAGCGAGAGGTGCATGGCCGGGCCCCTCTCCTGGCTCACGCCCACCACCCTCACTCCAGGGATCAGGTGTTTCACCGCCGTGGCCACACCTGAGATGAGCCCGCCTCCTGAGAGCGGCACCACGAGGGTGATTGCCTGCGACACCTGCTCGGCGATCTCCAGACCGACGGTGCCCTGGCCGGCGATCACGCGAGGATCGTCGAAGGGATGCACGTAGGTCACGCCGGTGGCCGCCAGGTCGAGGGCGGCCGCCTCCGCCTCGTCCTGGCCGGGGCCGCCGACCACAACCTCTGCGCCGAGTGCTCGGATTGCCTCGACCTTCGATGAGGGCACCCGCTCCGAGAGACAGATCGTGGCCCGGACGCCGAGCCGGGCGGCGACGAAGGCCACGGCCCGCCCGTGGTTACCGCTGGACACCGCCACCACCCCGGCGGAACGCTCCTCTTCGGTCAGGGAGAGCAGCGTGTTGGCGGCGCCCCGGACCTTGAACGAGCCCGTCTCCTGCAGGCACTCGGCCTTCAGCCAGACCTCACCGCCGCCCGGAAAGCCCGATCCGCCCAGGACCGGAGTCACCACGGCGATGCTGGAGATTCGTTGGGCGGCGCCGGCGACTTCCTCGAACGTCGGGCGCCCGACGATCACCCGGCAGAGACGACGAACGGTCCGGGGATCGTGGTGCCGTCGCCGAAGGTGAGGTTGCTCACCGTCGCCTCGAAGCGGTCTGTCTCCAGGATGGTGAACTCGATCTCTCCGGAAGCCGAGCCGTCGGCGCCCGAAACCGGGATCGGGCCGGGGCCATCGGCGTCGAAGTAGACACAGATCCCGGTGCCGGCCGACGAACAGTCGATGTCGAACGTCCCCAGCTCGCCGGTCCAACCCGGTCCGTAGACCGTGTAAGCCTCGATCGACAGGAAGAAGCCGTCGGTGTCCGGGTCGTTGTGGACATGGTAGAACGGGTCGCTCGAGCCACCCTGCGGGGGGATGTACGAGATCGGACCGCTGAGTGCGCTCCAGTCGACGGTGTAGGAGCCATCGGGGTTCTGGACCAAGGCCCCCTCCCCGGAAGCGGCTTCCGTGGTGGTCGTCGCAGCAGCCTCAGTGGTCGTGGTGGCGGCCGTCGCTTCGGTGGTCGTCGCCGCAGCCGCGGTGGTCGTCGCCGCAGCCGCGGTGGTCGTCGCCGCAGCCGCGGTGGTCGTGGTTGCGGCGTCGTCGTCGCCACAGGCGCCGACGATGAGCGTCAAAGCGGCCAGAATGAACAGCAGGCCCTTCCGGAACATGGATCCCTCCCAGGAAGCGGCACCTTGCCGCGATACGGGGACTGTAGTTGCCAGGCCCGATGGCGTTCGGCATCCAAGCCGGTGGGATTGCCCGACCGACCCAACCCACCGACGCCCGATACGGCAATAGGCTGCGAAGATGACTTCCGGCGAGATCATCGCCCACTTCCTGCTCGCCGCAGCCCTCGGCGGGCTGATCGGGATGGAGCGCCAGGTGGGTCGCGCCGACCGCAGCCACGACTTCGCCGGGTTGCGCACCTTCGCCCTGTACTCGGTGTGGGGGGCCGGCGCCGCCTACCTCGGAGATCGATTCACCTCGGTCGCCTTTGCCGCTGCCGCCGCCGCCTTCGGTGGTCTGATCGTGGTCGAGTACTGGCTTGCCGGCAGGCGGGGCGAGACGGGGACCACCACCGAGGCTGCCGCCTTCGCCGCTTTCGTAGCAGGAGTGCTCGTCTGGTCAGGTGAGGAGGTGGCGGCGACGGCGCTGGCGGTCGGGGTTGCCGCCGTCCTCCAGTCGAAGGCGTGGGTGCACGGCCTCGTGGGTCGGTTCTCCGACGAGGACATGCGGGCGGTGCTGCGCTTCGGGGTCCTCACGGCCGTGATCCTGCCTCTTGTACCCGACCGTCGCATGGGCCCATTCGCCGCAATCAACCCCCGAGAGATCTGGCTGATGGTGGTGCTGGTCGCCGGAATCGGGCTCGCCGGGTACGTGACGCTTCGCCTGCTCGGCCCGCGCGGGCTGGCACCGACCGGGCTGATCGGGGGCCTGGTCTCCTCGACCGCCGTGACCCTCGGGTTCTCCCGCATGTCGCGCAGGGTGCCGACAGCGACTTCGGCTCTTGCCGCCGGAGTTGTGGCGGCCTCCGGGCTGATGTACGTGCGGGTGCTCATCGAGACCTTCGTCGTCGAGCCGGAGGTCGGCCGCCTGCTCGTCATGCCCCTGGTCGTGCTGTTCTGTGCCGTCGAAGGGATCGCCCTGGTCATGTGGTGGCGTTCGGGTCACGCCGAGGCGGACCAGCCGCTCGACGTGCGCAATCCCGTGACCCTCACCGCAGCGCTGCAATTCGGAGTCCTGTACGGGGCGGTGGTGCTCGTCGCCGCCGCTCTGGTCGATCGGGTGTCGGAGGCATCACTCTCGGCGGTGGCCGCCATTTCGGGTATCAACGACGTCGACGCCATCACCCTGGCCACCGCCAACCTGGTGCGCGAAGGCAAGGTGTCGGCGGTATCGGCGGCGCAGGCGGTGCTGGCCGCTGCCACGGTGAACACGCTGGTCAAGGCGGCACTCTCCGCCTTCCTGGGTGGTCGCAGGTTCCGGCTGCAAGTTCTTGCCGTCCTGGGCCCGGCGGCGGCCGCCACGGCTCTGGCGTGGATGCTGGTTTGATGGGATGCGACTCGGAGGCGTGGTGAGATGAGCCGGACAGCCTGCGTGGCCAGAGCACTGCAAGCCCACGTGGCGCTCGCCCTGCTGCTCTCCGGATGCACGACAGGGACCCCCGCCCTCTTCTCGGAGGTTTCCACCACGACCACCGTGGCCCCCCCGGGGACGACCACCCCCGGCGTTGCTCCGGAGTCGACATCGACGACCGCCGCCCCATACCGCCGGGTCGACGCCTTTGGTGTGCTGCTCCGCTACGAAGGCGGCTCCGACGAGGGGACCATCGAGGTCGTCGTGTGCAACGCTACCGCCGGCGACTCGGGAGAGTTCACGGTGACCATCACGGCACCGGTGCAGGCGACTCTTGTCACCGGGGAGGCGCTGGAGTCGCGGACCTGCGCCGGGTACCACGACGCGACCGTGACGCTCGGGTCCGTGGCCGTGGCCGGACCCGGCACCTATCCGGTGACGGTGGCCGTGACCGAACCGGAGGGCACCGCCGAGACGACCTTCGAGGTTTCGATTGAGGAGCTCACCATCACACCGGACGCGGCGCAGTACGCCGACTACGAGGCATGCGTCGACCGCGGCGAGATCGGATGTGCCGACTACGTCTGGTACCAGCCGGTTCCTGGCGAGGTACTGAAGCGACTAGGTGTCGTGCAGTCGATCGCTCCGGCAGAGCTGGAACCGCTCGCCACCAGGTCGGTGTTCGCCAACGCCAACTGCATCGTGCGGATCGAAGAGTTCCTGGGAATCACCGGACCGAGGCCGATCTCGCACCGTTTCCTGGTCTCCGAGTACGCGGGCGGGTACGCATCGCCCATGAGCAGGTGGACGTCGGCGGCCTCCCTCGAGTTCCACCTGGAGAGCATCGCCCTGTGGCTCGACTCGGAGTGGCCCGCAGTCCAGGACGGCCAATGCGATCCGACGACCGCTCACGAGCTCACCCATGTCGTGCTGGGCGACACGCCGCTTGGCGGCTTCCTGAACGAGGGGCTCGCCACCTGGATGCAGATCACGGAACGCTCCAACGGCGCGAACCGGTCCTCCGACATCACATGTGGCGACGACGCCTGGTACGGGTACGACATCGCAAGCGGTACCGACACCTGGATCCCGTACTCGAACCTCTCCACATTCGATCCCGACGCACCGGGCATCTATGCGTACTACACGGGGGAGTGCTTCTGGAACTGGCTCGAGACCACCTACGGGACGGCCAAGGTCATCGAGATCGTTCAGGCGGCCCACGCCCTGCACGACACCGAGGTGTACAACGGCTGCCGGCCCGGAGGGCCCCCCGTGCTCTTCATACGCGACATCGTCAACCCGATAATCGGCGAAGACGTAAGCGTCGTTACCGAGCCGATGTTCGGCGTCGGACTGGAGTGGCACGCCTGCCTGGCGTAGATGCCGGCGTTCGTCACCCATGTCAGACCGACCCGTCTCGCCTTCTAGGCTTGGTGCCGGGGCCCGTAGCTCAACGGTCAGAGCGCCGGACTCATAATCCGACAGATGCAGGTTCGAGTCCTGCCGGGCCCACCAGTCTAGAACTGACGGACATTTCTTACATCTCGGCTCTCCGGATCCAACCGAGGAGAGTGATGACCGAGAGACAACAGCAGCGGCTGGTGAACCATCGGCTGGCGGTGATCCGCCACGCCGAGGAAGTGACCGGCAACGTCGCCCAGACCTGCCGCTACTTCGGGATCAGCCGCCAGACCTTCTACGTCTGGCTGCGCCGCTACGAAGAGAAAGGGCTCGAAGGTCTGCGGGATCGGTCCCGACGTCCCCACCACAGCCCCAACGCCACCTCAGCCGAGGTGGTGGGAAAGATCATCTACCTGCGCCAGAACTACCACTTCGGGCCGGGGAAGATCGCCATGTATCTCCGCCGCTACCACGAGATCACCATCAGCCCCTCGGGGATATGGCGGATCCTGTGCCGGCTCGAGCTGAACCGACTCCCCAGCTCGCAACGCCACAAGACCTACCAGAAGCGATGGAAACGCTACGAGAAACCCCAACCAGGCCACCGCGTCCAGGTCGACGTCAAGTTCATCACCCCCGTCGGGGCAGCCGGGAAACGGTTCTACCAGTTCACCGCCATCGACGACTGCACCCGGCTCCGGGTCCTGCGGGCATATCCCCGCTGCAACCAGAAGACCGCCATCCAGTTCCTCGACTACCTCCTGGCCAAGCTGCCGTTCCGAGTCGAGGTCATCCAAACCGACAACGGAGCCGAATTCGGATCCCAGTTCCACTACCACGTCCTCGACCGCGGCATCAGACACGTATACATCAAACCGGCCACCCCCCGACTCAACGGCAAAGCGGAACGATCTCACCGCATCGACGAAGAAGAGTTCTACCGGATGCTCGACGGCGTCGTCATCGACGACACCGACCTGTTCAACGACAAGCTGCAAGAGTGGGAGGACTTCTACAACTTCAACCGACCACACGGCTGCCTCGACGGCCAGACCCCCTACGAACGGCTAAGGCAGAAGACCACCGAGAGCCAACCGGTGTAAGCAGACACCGTCAATTGCACACTGCCGGGCCCACTGCGACTCACTCGAACCGCGATCGCGTCGATCCTCTCGGATGATCGAGCGCCGCCCGCGAGCGTGCTGTCGGGCAGGAGACACTACCCGCTCAAACCAGGGACGCTCAATGTCGGCCCAGCAACACGCAATGCCGCTCGAAAGCGACTGAGGCGGCATTCGACTCCCGGTTCTTAGGGGATGCAGATTCTTGCGGACAAGCACCGACGGATCGACCTCTACCGAGTCGTGGCGCGTGCAAGCACCACCAGGTCAACCGCGAACCGTAAGGAGCCCGAGACTGGCCGCCCCACCACGCGAATCTCATTGCCCGCGTGGCGCCATTGAGCCGGGGCCTTTGACGAGAAAGACGCCGAGCCCGCAGACCAGCAGGGTGAGGGCGGCGACCGCAGCAGCAGTTGACCCGCTGTCGTGCACTAGGAAGGCCCACGAGGATGGCGGAATCCCTGGGGACTGGGTGCCGATAAGCCACATCACCGCAGGCGTTAGAACCTGGATGAGCATTGCCCACGTGCGCGGGACCAATCCGGAGAGTGCGTATCCTTGCCCGACCAGAAAGCAAGAATTTCGGCAGGCAACTGAAGGATTCACCCCCGGTGGACTCAAAGCGATCAGTGTCGCGATGGCCACCACCGATAGCGCGACGTGCCCGACCTTACGTTCGGCCATGGACCGGACGCTGATTCGCTCGAGATCGTCGCCAAGGTAGTAGCAGGCATTCAAGAGAACACCGGCAGGGATCACGGGAAGCAACGGCCATAGATCTGCGACGACTTCGACACGGCCAGGCACCCGAACGGCAGTGCTGAACGCAGCCGACAGAAGCAGCGCAACAGCTACCGAGATGCCCACTGCCGCTGAATCCAGTCGTCTAAGTAGAAGTCGCACAGTCGATCAAGGTCCGGCTTGCCGCGGCTAGGAGTGGCGGGGGTTCTTCTCGTATGCCGTGGGCGTAGTCGTAAATCTCGTCCACCCATCTCACAATCGACCCCACGATCTCCAGTTGAGCGGGATCATCCGGATCGCCACTTAGGCAGTCGTGTATGTAGGAGTTGATCACCGCGCCAGTCGCTACCAACCGAGGGTCCTCGGCCGTATCGCGCACCTGCGGAATGAATCCGACCAGCGGACCTACGTCGGAGAGGTCTTGCGTCAAACGCACCGGCGCTGGGTGGCCACTCGCCTTGATGGCTGCGACCAGTGGATCGAGCGCCGCGATGAGATCGGGTCGGTATCGCTCATACTCAACGGTGAGGCAGACCTCCGGCCTGTCGCCTTCACACGCGACATCGGCTCGAACCACCTCGAGTGTGTCCTCGGTCCCCGCCAGCAAGATCGCAGCAGCGATCACCACACCGATGCTCGCGAAGACGCCGCGGGACAACATACCTGGCATTCGAGGTGACAGCCCAAGGGCTGTGATCGTTGCCGCGGCGTAGAACGAGAACTGGACGGCACTCACCGGCTGTCGAGGTGAGAGGGAGATGAGGGACGCGCCGGCCCCTCCGACGCGAACAAACGCGTAGTCAACCGAGTACCCGAAGAGAATCATCGCGAAGACGACGAGGGGCATCATCGCAACCGAAATCCACTTCTCAGTCTTCCAGCCAACGACCAACCCACTAGCACATGCAAAACCAACCAAGGCCAACGCTGGAGGCGTTGTTTGGAGGGCCGTTCCATACGGATGACCTGGCGTTCCATGCAGCTTGACAGCAATCACGACTGAGGTGAGCCCGACGAGGTACGCGAGGCTGGTCCACGTCATCAGACTGGCCCAAATGGCTGTGACGGCACGTCTTGCTTCGTTCCGGGCGTCCACAGCTTCCTTAGTCGCAGAGAACCGTACGCCCTCCCACGCTCCGAGCCCGGCGACGAGCGGTGCAAGGAGCACCGTGACGAAGTGGAAGTTGTATATCGCCCATTGCATCTCATGCAGCGAGTCGAGGGGCCGTAGGAAGTAGTTGAAGATCACTAGCGATACGATCGCCGCAAACGCAGTGCGGCCGATCGACCGTCGGAGTCCCAGAGTGATCACTTGAGCCTCACTCGGCCTGCAAGTCTGGCCGTGGGGTGCACGAGTGGCTCTCCGTGAGGAACCGCAACGCGGTCTCGATCGGCCGTTCGTCGCCGATCGCTTGGTTCGGGGGTGCCAGCTCCTCCAACCCTCTCGCGCTGCCGTCGAATAGGACGAGCCCCCGGTCGAGGACGACGACACGATCACCCAGGAGCTCGACCTCCTCAACCAGGTGCGTTGCTAGCACCACCAACCGACTACGCGACCAGGCACGGAGCAGGTGCCTCAGTCGGGCACGATGAGAAGAATCGACTGAAGATGATGGCTCGTCAAGGAGCAGCAACCGGGGTTCATGCACGGTGGCTTGTGCGAGATAGACCGTCTGCCTTTCGCCGACCGACATTTGGCCGATCCTCCTATCTGCCAGGTGAGTTGCACCGAACGCGCCAAGCGCCGCTCTTGCAGCCTTCCGCCTGTGTCCGCGCGCGACCTTCGCGAGCCAAGCGGCATACTCGACGGCGTCGATGGCCGTGAAGTGGCCCGGAAACGAGGCGTCTTGGGGGAGGTACCCAATCCAGGAACGAGCGCGCCGCAGTTGCCTTCGATCCGACAGGGAGTTGCCTGCAATGAAGACAGACCCCGAGGACGGGGGATACAAACTGGCGAGCGTACGAATCAGAGATGATTTCCCGGCCCCATTCGGGCCAGCCAGCACCAGGAGCCCGGTGTCCGCCTCCAGGGTTATGTCGTCTAAGACCAGTCGATCGCCGCGCCTGAGCGAGAGATTCTGGACACGAAGGGTGGGTGGAGGCCCGTCCTCCACCCACCCTTCCCCATTGGGCCGTTGTGGTGCTCCGTTCACCCTCAAGCGGGGCGTCTCCAGACTAAGGGACGGCTAGGGGATGATGACCCAACTTGAGCAACTATCCGGCACCGGCCAACCCATCTCGGCACACGCGATCGTCTTGATCGTATAGTACGACCCTGGAGCGGTGTGCGAGAAGTACCTTGTTGTATTCTCGATCTCAGGAGTGGTTCGTTGATAGAGCAAGCTGTACGGATACCACGACGAATAGAATCTCGTCTTCGCGTAGACCGTGTTTCCGTCGTTGATCGGGTCCTGCAAATAGAAGTTATTCCAGCTGGTTGATCCGTGGCCGGCGTCGCCCCACGCCTTGACAACTCGGTGTCCGTTGTACCAGGAGTCAATCGGCCCCCAGGCTGTCGCAGCCGCGGGACCGGCGCCGAGCAACAGGGCCAACGCAGCCCCCAGGATGACTCGGATCGTCTTTGTCATGAGTGCCTTCTCCTTCCCCCGGAACCAGTGCGTTGACACCGCGTACGTTTTCCTGTTCCAGGCAATCATTTCATCCCAGTTACTGTCTGATAGGGCCCAAAGACCCTATTTCGAGATCAAGGAGATTCTCGCCAGAGGTGCGAGCTCGCACCTCGCTGACCTGACCATCGAACGATGGGCCTGATGCACGGATAGTTGACAATGAGTCTGGCTTGCTTCGGTGGGCCGGGAAGGATGTTGCCTATGCCAAAGCCGTATCCCCGAGAGTTCCGTGACGATGTCGTGCGGGTGGCCCGCAGCCGAGACGAGGGGGTGACACTGGATCAGATCGCGGCGGAGTTCGGGATTCATCCGATGACGTTGACCAAGTGGCTGCGTCAGGCCCGGATCGATGCCGGTGAGCAGCCGGGACGCTCCACGACCGAGTCGGGGGATCTGCGGGCTGCTCGGCGTCGGATCCGCCTGTTGGAGCAGGAGAACGAGGTGCTGCGCCGGGCTGCGGCGTATCTCGGCCGGGCCAACCTCCCAAAAGGGTGATGTATCCGGTGATTCGCGAGCTCGCTGCCGACGGGATCCCCGTTGTGGTGGCGTGCCGGGTACTCGATGTCGCTCGCCAACCCTACTACCGGTGGCTGCATCGCCCGATCGGCCCGGTCGAGGCCCGCCGTGGGGTGTTGACCGAGGCGATCCGGGAGGCACACACCGATGATCCCGAGTTCGGGTACCGGTTCTTGGCCGACGAGGTCCGTGCCGGCGGCTATGACGTGTGTGACCGCACCGTGTGGCGGATCTGCGCCGCGAATGGCTGGTGGGCCAGTTTCTCCGTTGCCAACCGGCGCCGCAAGACCACCATCGGGCGTCTCCCCGCCCACGATGACCTGGTTCGCCGGGAGTTCACCGCCGAGGCCCCCAACGAGGTGTGGGTCGCCGACATCACCGAACACCCCACCGGCGAAGGCAATCTCTATCTGTGTGCCGTCAAAGACCTGTGGTCGAACCGGATCGTCGGCTACGCCCTCGACGAACGCATGAAAGCCCGCCTCGCCGTCGCCGCCATCGAGATCGCCGTCGCCCGCCGCGGTGGCGTGGCCGGATGCATCGTCCACACCGACCGCGGGTCGCAGTTCCGTGCCCGGGCACTGAAACGCTGCCTGGACCGTCACGGCCTGGTCGGGTCGATGGGCCAGGTCGGCTCAGCCGCCGACAACGCCGCCGCCGAATCGTTCTTCTCGCTCCTACAGAACAACGTTCTGAACCGGCGACACTGGCGCACCCGAGACGAGCTCCGAATCGCCATCATCACCTGGATCGAACGCACCTACCACCGCCGACGCCGCCAACAAGCCCTCGGCCGATTGACCCCCATCGAATACGAGATGATCATGACCCCAGCCGCCAAGGCGGCCTAACCCAAACCACCCGTCACCAAAACGTGTACCAGGCCCCATCGCCAGGCGGCTGAGGTCGCTGCCAGCGGCCACCAAGCCGACGATCAGGCGTTCATCGACGCCGTCAGCCTCGACGAGAGGTGAGACGCTCCGAGATCTGGACCGCCTCAGCAGGTAGCGGATACGCGGGCAAGCCGCGCCCGGTGGTCATCGTTCAAGACGACCGCTTTGATGCGACACACTCGGTGACCGTATGCGCCTTCACCACCGATCCGACCGAGGCGCCACTGATTCGGCTCCCCGTGGCCCCCGACGATCAGAACGGCCTCCGGATGCCCTGCAGCCTCATGGTGGACAAGATCACCACCGTGCCTCGCACCAAGCTGAGAGAACCGGTCGGGCGTCTCGCCGATCAGGACATGGTCAGGCTGGGTCGTGCCATCGTGGTCTTCTTCGGGCTGGCCGGCGCCTAACCGACCTGAGTACCGCCTCTCCCTTCGGCCTTGCTCTCCCGCAGGCTGCCGCCACCTGCGATGTGACGACTTCCACTCGAAACCGGCCTGCGGTTGGCGTCGCCTGCCCGGCCGGCGCTCGGCTCGGTCCACCGGAGTGGTGTGCTTCATGGGGAGCCTGTGCCGGCCCCACTCGTCGATCGTCCCGGACCAGACCAACGACCTGGGGGGCCGGGTGAGCCGACCCCCCAGGACATGGCCGACGACGGCATGCCGCCTCATGCGATGTGCTTCTCTGCGCTACTGAGGCTCCGTCGATCGGCCGATTCCCGATCCGAGGCCCTTGTGCCACACGAATGCCTCCACGCGAGCGGTGACCTCTCGCAGGATGGCGGCGGCGGCATCGTGACGAAGGCATCCGGCCTCCACCAGGGCCGCCAGCTCATCGGCAGCCGTTGCCGTGAGGGCGGCGACGACCTCACCTGGATCGAAACCGTTCTGGCGTGCCACCTCGGCGATCGACTTGCCGGAGTGGAGGTTGCGGACCAGCTCGAGCACATCGATACCGATCGCGTGAGCGGCACCCTTGAGCATGCCGCGCAGGGTCGGCTGCCGGTACAGGTCGGGCCGCTCGCACTCGTCACCTCCCAGCGGCCCACCCGGCTTCTCCACGAAGGCGGTGAACCTCGCCGTGACATGAGCCTTCAGCCGCTCACCATGGGCGGGGCGAATGCACCCCTCGCCGACCAGGTAGTCGATCCTGCGGTGCAGCGGTGCCGCCAGGGCGGCGACGACCACCATCGGATCCACACCGTTGGCGCGCGCCACCCAGGCGATCGATTCCCCCTCAGCAAGGAGCCGGACCAACTCGGTGGTCGGGATCCCGATCACCTCGGCCGCCGTGTTCAGGTATGACCTGAGGAACGGGAACCGATACACGTCGGGGATGGCGCAGTCCGGCCGATGCCTGGCATCGGACTCGGCCCCGGCATCATCGGCGAGCGTCGTCGTGGTCGGCTCGGAGTCCACGATCGTGGTTCGTGTCGGCTCCCCATCCGTCTGCTGAGCCAACACCGGGGTGACACCGGACAGCGCCAGTGCCGCCACGATCCCCACAGTCGTCAGTCGATATCGCAGCCCCATCGGTTACTCCTTCTCTAGGTGCGACATCCGGAGCATCGGCCGCCCACCTCGGGAATCCCTCGGAGCGGGCTGTGAACTCTCTGGGACGGGTAGCACCTTCGACTCTCAGCAAACTCCCAGGAAAAGCCGATAGGTTGGACCTGATGTCTGAAACCGACGATCCGGTGAGGATCCTCGTCGTCGACGATGAGGAGTCGCTGCGCGACCTAGTGGGCAGCGCCCTGCGGTTCGCCGGCTACCAGGTCGCCGCCGTCGCCGGCGGCCTCGAGGCCCTGCAATCGCTTCGGGCGGACCCGCCCGATCTCGTGGTCCTCGACGTCAACCTCCCCGACATGGATGGTTTCGAGGTGTGCCGGAGGATGCGTCGCGACTCGATCGCCACACCGGTCGTATTCCTCACGGCCCGCGACGAGATGGAAGATCTGCGAACCGGGTTCAGGCACGGGGGGGACGACTACCTCACCAAACCATTCAGTCTCGAAGAGCTGGGGCTCCGTATCGAAGCGGTGCTCCGGCGGTCCCGTGGCCCTGCCGAGGACCGGCATCGCCTGCAACGCGGGAGCCTGATCCTCGACGAAGACGCCCACCAGGTGTGGCATGACGACCAGGAGGTGGTGCTCTCGCCGACAGAGTTCCGGCTGCTGCGCTATCTGCTCATGAACCAGGGCAGGGTCCTGTCCAGGGGCCAGATCCTCGACCACGTCTGGGAGTACGACTTCGATGGCAACCACAACGTCGTGGAGACCTATGTCAGCTACCTGAGGCGCAAGCTCGGAGACGGTAGCGGGCGGATCATCTCCACGGTTCGTGGTGTCGGTTACGTGATCCGGCCCCCGACCACCCCCCGACCGTGACGCTTCGGGCCCGACTCGTCGCCGGTTTCACGGTGCTGCTCCTCGTGGCGGTGGGCATCACCGGGGTCGTGGCGACTTCTGCGGTCCGGGCGACCCTCACCGCCCAGGTCGAAGAGTCCCTCCACGAGGTGGCGCGCCGCGGGACCGAGATCGACCTGCGGACGCTGGTGCGCGGCGGCGACGTGTTCCCCAGAAACGTGGCTGTGGTCGTCATCGGCCCGGAAGGTAGGGTCCTGCGCTCCACTCCGTCCGGGTTCGGCGACGCACCCGATCCCCTACCGGACGTGTCGACCCTCGCCCACACCCCGACCGGGTTCTCGACCTTGCCCGCCGACGACGGGTCGTTCGACTACCTGGTGGTGATCACCCGTCCGACCGACACCGCAACGGTGGTGTGGGCGTCGCCTCTCAAGGAGGTCGACCGGGCCGTCGGCCTGGTCGCCAGGATGCTCATCATCGCCGGAGCCGTCGTCTTGATCCTCGGCGTCGCCGCAACCTGGTGGACCGTCCGCCGCGGCATGCGGCCGGTGGACCGGATGGTGGCGACCGCCGGTGCCATCGCCTCCGGCGCGACCGGGCGTCGAGTCGATGCTCAATCGGCGAAGACCGAGCTGGGTCGTCTGGGCCGCGCCCTCAATGAGATGCTTACCCAGATCGAGGCGGCCAAGGCATCCGATCGAGAGTCCCAAGATCGTCTGCGGAGGTTCGTCTCAGACGCCTCCCACGAACTGCGCACCCCCATCACGGCCATCGGCGGCTACGCCGAGCTGTACCGGCAGGGCGGCCTTCCGACCGCCGAGGACGTCGGGCGCGCCATGGGCCGCATCGAGGCGGAGAGCACCCGCATGCACCGACTGGTCGAGGACCTGCTGCTGCTGGCGCGAATGGACGAAGGCTCCCCGATCCGGCGCGAGCGGGTGGACCTGGGGAGGCTCGCCACAGACGGCGTGGCCGACCATCGAGCCGTCGATCCGACCCGACCGGTCTCGCTGATCGCCCCGGAAGGGATCGTCGTGTCCGGCGATCCCCAGGCACTCGCCCAGGTCGTCGCCAACCTGCTGGCCAACACCCGTGTCCACACCCCGGAAGGGACGACGGTGGTGGTCGACGTCCGCCACCAAGACGGCCGCGCAGTCCTCGAGGTGAGCGACGACGGTCCCGGGTTGGCCGACGGTGATCACGCCAGGGTGTTCGAGCGATTCGCCCGGGGCGATCGCTCGCGATCCCGGAGCAGTGGTGGCGCCGGTCTGGGCCTGTCCATCGCAGCCACCATCGTGCGCGGCCACGGCGGCTCCATCGACGCCGACCAAGCACCCCAGGGCGGTTTCCGGGTGACGGTGGGGCTGCCCGCGGTCGCCTCGGTGTCGTCCGCCGACTGAAGCGCCACCAGACCGCGAATTTCAGTCTTAGGCCCATCCTGCCGATGGTGACGGCAGGCGCACTCGAGTCGCCACGACCGCCCGACCCGCTCGGGGCCACGGACCATCGGGGTCGATCCAATGCATCGCTTTCTAACTGCAGCAATCGCCATCACGATCTCGGCGACCGCTCTCCTCGTAGCACCCGCGGCAACCGCCGCCGGCGTCACCGAGATCGTCATCGTGGGCGGTCCCGGGGCCATTGACGACGCCGTCCTGGAGCACCTGGCGACGTGTTCTGCCGTCCCGGTTCGCCGGGTGGCCGGGCCGAACCGCCACCAGACGGCTGCCGCCGCATCGGCGGACGCCTTCAGCGCATCGGACGAGGTCTTCGTCGCCACGGCATCCGATTACCCGGACGCAGTCGCCGCCGGAGCGCCGGCTGCACTGGCCGGGGCACCCGTCCTGCTCACTGACCCGGACCTGCTGCCCCAGGCCACACGCGACGAGATCTCCAGGCTGGGTGCCACCCGGATCTTCCTGCTCGGGGGCGAGGCAGCCGTGTCACCTGCGGTGCAAGAAGCCCTCTCCTCGTACGGCGAAGTCATCCGGATCGCCGGCCCCGACCGTTACGCCACCGCCGCCGCCATCTCGCGGGAACGCTTCGGCTCCGCCGACACTGTGTTCGTGGCAACTGGTGACGACTTTCCCGACGCCGTCGCCGCCGCGCCGGCCGCCGCAGCAGCAGGCGCTCCCATCCTCCTCGTCTCCAGGGACGCCGTCCCTGCACCCACCCGCGCCGAACTGGAGCGCCTCGACCCGGCCACCGTGGTGATCCTCGGCGGCGCCGCCGCCATCTCCGAAGCCGTGGCGTCCCAGATGCCCGGAAATGTGGTCCGGGTCGCCGGATCGAACCGATTCGCCACGGCGGCCGCCATCTCCCGGGTGGCCTTCACCGCCGGCGAAACCGACGTCATCTACGTCACCACCGGCCTGGCCGCCCCCGACGCCCTGGCCGGGGGACCGGCGGCCGGACACCGAGGAGGACCGGTTCTGCTCGCCACGAGGACCGGGCTCCCCTCCGCCACCGCGGCCGAGATCTCCCGCCTCACCGGGCTTCCATGCGCACAATTCGAGGCGCCCACACCCGAATTCCGGTTCGGTCTCGAGCCGGGGACCGTCCTCGGCGGCCATGTGCTTCCCCTGGACTGGTCGAAGCGACCATCGCCCTGCGGCGTCACCGAGGAGACCCGGCTTGTCGCCGCAACCGCCTCCGGCCGACCCGCCCTGTGCCCGGGTGATGCCTCACCGGCGGTGGCCGACCTGCAGCGCTTGCTCCGGCAGAAGCTGTTGTACCGCCAGCCGATCACCGGCGCCTACGACGAGCCCACCGCCTACGCCGTGGCCACCTTCCACAAGCTGATCGGGCGGGCCCATCGCGACCCGGCAACCGCACAGGCCGAGTGGCTGAGCGATCCGCCGCCTGAGGACTGGACAAACGCCGACTGGGAGATGCTCGAGTCGTTCCATCCCCTGCCTCCGAAGCCGCGCGACGGGCAGCCGGACCGGGTGGAGGTGGACATCGGTCGCCAGGTCCTGTACCTGATCGGAGGCGACGAGGTGCGGGCGATCATCCCGGTGAGCACCGGGGCCGGCACCGGGGTTCGGGGATGCACCTGGGTCGGGTGCGGAGCGCAGGTGACGCCGCGAACCGACCGCCTACCCGCTGGAAGCGTGTTCTACACCCAGCACTCCTACGCCAACGGATGGTCGCCTCGGCCCGGGGCCTGGTCGATCTACAAGGCGATCTTCTACAGAGGCAACCATGGGGAGTGGAACTACGGCATCCACGGCTACCGGTCGGTGCCCCACTACCCCGCCTCCCACGGCTGCATCCGGGTGACCGTGTGGGACATGGATCATCTCCGCCCGTTCGGAGCACCGGCCCTGGTTTGGATCGGGATGCCGATCCACGTGTGGGACGGCTAGACCCCAGGGCGACGTTCGCTCCTCCGAAGGACGGAGTGGGCACAGACGCGACACAGGTCCGCGACGCGTTCCCTCCCCCGAAGGGGGAGGTGGCCCGAAGGGCCGGAGGGGGCACAGGCGCGACCTTGGTCCGCCATCTACCGTGGGCCCGTGTTTGCCCGCCTACGGCGCCTTGGCGCCCGCATCGCCGAGAGCCTCTTCTACCTGCCCGCCCTCGGCGTGGCTGCGGCAGCATTCCTGGCGTTCTTCGTCACCTGGGCCGATAGAGCCAGAGCCGACACGATCGCCGAGATCCCGCTGCTCATGCGCACCACGGTCGACGGGGCCCGTGCGGTCCTGACCACCGCGGCGGCAGCCACGATCACGGTCGCCGGCATCGTGCTCTCGGTGACCGTGGTGGCGGTCCAACTGGCCGCCAGTCAGTTCTCACCGCGGGTCGTTGTCACCATCTTCGGATCCCGCTTCCAGCAGGTGGTCATCGCAATCGTGACCGGCGCCTTCACCTATGACCTGCTGGTGCTGAGCACCATCCACAGCGCCTCGGTGCTCGAGGGCGAACCTACCAGGACTCTCTCGGTCACCCTGGCGCTGGTCCTAGCGGTGGTGTCGGTCATGGCGATCATCGCCTTCATCGATCACAGCGTGGGCGTGATGCAGGTCGGCGAGATCATCCGGCGCACCTCCGACGCCACTCTGGCGGTGCTGCGGCGACACCTCCCCGAGCGCGGAACCGCCCCCGGCACCGACGACCAGGTCCGCCTGCCTCCGGCACCGGCCACCACGATCCGAAGCACGCTCGACGGGTGGATCCAGCACGTCGACACCGAGGCCCTCCTCGAAGCCTTGCCTCCCGGATCCGTGGCCCGGCTCGACGTGGACACCGGCTGGTTCGTCGGCGTCGGATCCCCCCTGGCCACCGTGTGGATGAACCATGAGGATGCCGACGACTTGGTCGAAGACCGGGTCTGTCGGGCTGTCGGCATCGGGAGATCACGATCCACGCAGAGCGATCCCACTTACGGCGTCCGACAGTTGGTGGATGTGGCCCTGCGGGCGCTCTCGCCGGGGATCAACGATCCAACCACCGCCAATGAGGTGATCCTCCACCTCACGGAGATCCTGCGCGAGGTCTTGGTGCGTGACATGCCGCCTCGCGTCATCCACGGTGCCGGCGGGCGGAGGCTGTTTCGCCCCCACCAGTGGACGCGAGGCGATTGGGTCGGACACGCCTTCCAGGAGGTTCGCATCGCCTCGACCGATCAGCCCGAGGTGGCGCGGGCGCTGATCCGCTCCATGGGCTCCCTGCTCGAACACCTCGAGCACGTCGGACTGGCAGGGCGCGCCGAGATCCTTCCCAAGGAGGCGGCGTTGGTCCTCGCCGGGATCGAGTCCAACGGATCCCTTCTCGAGGAGGACACCGCCCCGATCAGGGACCTGGCCGTCGCACTCCGGCTGGCGCCGACCGAGGAGCACTGATCGAGCCGACTCACAGAGGCGCCAGAGGCCGACGCCCAGAATCAGGCGACCCTGACGGAACCGCCTTCTTCGGTGAGCGCAACCGTCGCCCGTGTAGACAGCAGAGTCCGCGGTGCTCGGTCTCCTGGTCCTCATTGGCGTAGAGCATCATGTCGAGGTCGATCGTCCACCTCCACCGATCCAACTCCAGGCCAGCCCCCGCGGCGGGTCCGACTGATAGCCTGCCCGACAAGACGGAGGAACGATGGACCTCACTGGCGCGACCGCCCTGATCACCGGAGCCGCCTCGGGGATCGGGCTCGCCCTCTCCGAAGAATCGCTTCGGCGCGGAGCCGGGGTCGTCATGGTCGATGTCGAAGAGGGGCGCCTGCAGGCCGAGGCTGCCCGCCTGCGGGCTCGGGGCACGGTGACGCCGATCGCTGCCGACGTCGCCCAGCGCGAAGCCTGGAGCGCGATCGTCGGGCGGTCCAGAGCGGTCGACCTCCTGATCGCCAATGCGGGTGTGGGAACGGTCGGTGTGCCCGTGTGGGAACTCACCGCCGAGGACTGGCAGTGGGTTCTCGGGGTGAACCTGTGGGGCACGCTTCTCGCCATCGACGCCATCCTGCCCGGGATGGTGGAGCGGGACCGTGGTCACGTCGTCATCGTGTCTTCGGCCGCCGGCCTGCTCTCCCCGCGAGGCATGGCTCCCTACACGACCTCCAAGCACGCGCTCACCGCTCTGGCCGAGACCCTGCACCATGAGTTGACGGCGGCAGGATCGGCCGTCGGTGTCACCTTGGTGTGTCCCGGCTTGGTGAAGACCCGCATGGCCGACAACGAGCGAAACCGCCCCCCGTCGTTCGAACCTCCGGCGGCTGTCAGGGAAGCGCGCAGGAGGGCCCATGAAGGCGACATCGAAGCGATGCGGCTTGCAGTCGCCTCGGGTAGGGATCCGGCCGAACTGGCGCGCCAGACGCTCGATGCCGTCGAGCAGAGCCGCTTCTATGTGATCCTCGACGACTGGATCAAGGATGCGATGAGCACCCGCGCCGCAGACATCGCCAAGGGACGCCCTCCGACAGATCCAAGTTGAGGCTCAGCCGAGAGTGCCTCCGTGCTCCAGACGCAGTTCGCGGGTGATGACACGCTGTGCCGTCATCAACCCTTCCAGCACCTCGGCGTACAGCGGGATCCGCCCCGGGGCGCAGCAGCCCACCTGCAGCCTCCCGGCGGCGGCCCCGGCGTCCTCGAGGCGAGCGATCACGGGCAATGGGTCCATGGCGGCGGTCAGATCGGTGATCTGCTCCGAAGCCTGGCCCAGCAACCCTGCCAGCGCCTCCAGATGGGGGGTGCGGTGGGGCTCACAGCAGTCGGCGGCGAGTCCTAGTACGGCGGTGCGGGACCGCTCGAGTGCGGCCACCGCACTGGTGAGATCCGGCTCGCTGGACACGAGACGACGAGGATAGGTCCGTCACGCCGACACTCGGTTCGGTAGCCTCGCAACCAAGCGACCAAGGGAGTGCCCATGTCCGGATTCGGTGACGGCGCGCGCAGGATGCTGGAAGGCGAGACGCCGGAGGTGAAGGGAATGTGGGCGTGGACGGCCCTCCGGCTGCTTCTCGGATGGTCGTTCCTCTGGGCGTTCCTCGACAAGATGTTCGGTCTGGGGTTCGCCACCTGCCGGATCCCCGACTCCGGCGGGTCGATCGACTTCCTGTGCGATGCTGCGATGGTCAATGGGGGCTCCCCCACGTACGGTTTCCTCAACTTCGCCACCCAGGGCAGCCACACCGGAGGTCTGTTCGAGTGGATGGCGCCTGCTGCTCCAGACGCGATCAATCTGGCCGACATCGGGTTCATGGCGGCGCTGCTGCTCGGGGGGCTCACGCTAATGCTCGGCATCGGGGTTCGACTTGGCGCCATCGGCGGGGCTCTGCTCATGGCCTTCATGTTCCTGGCCGCCGACGTGTGGCCGGAGAACAACCCGGTCAACAGCAGCCATGTGATCGAGATGGTCGCCCTGCTCGGGGTCGCCACGGTCGGTGCCGGGCATTTCTCGCTTCAGGGGTGGTTCGACCGGACCATCGGGTGGCGCTGGGTCAGGTAGCCGGGTCGACGGACTGAAGACGGCGCATGCGCTCCCCCGCAGGGGGAGGTGGCCCGAAGGGCCGCAGGGGGCACAGACGCGACCCAGGCCTCTCAGGGTCCGCCCCAGTCCCGGCTACGCCGTACTCCCCCATGCGGGGGGAGGAACGAACCGGACGGAAGGGCTACGAGGCCAAGCCCTCGCTCGGACCGACCGCCGGCCTCGGCGCCGCCGGGAGGCTCAGCTCGAAAACGGTCTGTCCGTCCTCACGGCGATAGACGAGGTCGCCGCCCATCAGCCGCGCCAACGACCGCGACACGGTCAATCCCAGCCCGACCGCAGCCGGTTGCTCGCTGTACGACGGAGCCCGGTGATAGGCGTCGAACACAGACTCGGGGTCGTCCTCGGCCACACCCGGCCCGTTGTCTCTGACCCGGACGAAGGCAGACGCCTCGGAGACCGTGACCTCGACACCCACGCGCTCGCCCCCATACCGAACCGCGTTGGTGAGCAGGTTGCGCACCACCTGGCGGACCCGCCCCGGATCTCCGATCGCCCAGGTCTCGTCGCCGGTCAGGTTCGCCGATTGGGGACATGGCCGGCAGGACTCGACCACCCGCGCGACCAGCGAGCGAAGCTCGAACTCGACGCGATCGACCCTCAGGTTCCCGATGTCGGCGCGGGCCGCCACCAGGAGATCCTCGATGATCTCGGCCATGTCGCCCGCCTCGACGGCGATGGACTCGATCATCCCCGTCCGTTCCCCCTCGGTCAGATCAGTCCCCTCACTCCGGAGCACCTCGGCAAACCCGAGGACTGCGGTGAGCGGGGTGCGGACCTCGTGGCTGATCGAGGCGATCAGCTCGTCCTTGGAGCGGACCGCCGCCTCCAGGTGACGGGTCCTCTCCGCTACCTGCCGCTCGAGGGATCGGTTGACCTCGACGATGTCGGCGGTCATGGCGTTGAACGCCTCCGCCAGCTCGCTCAGCTCATCGGACCCGGTGACATCGGCGCGCAGGTCCAGGTCGCCCTCGCGAATGGCGCGGGTGACCGTGACCAGTGCCTTGATCCGACCCACGATGTGGCGCGCCACCCGCACCGCCACGAAGAGCGCCGCCGCCACGACGAGCAGACCCAGGACCAGGAACCAGATGGCGGCGACCTCGGCGCTGCGGGCGAGCGCGTGCCCGCGGACACGGACATCGTCGAGGAGGGCATCACCGATCGCCGCCATGGCGTCGATCCTCTCCGTCGTCGCGGCGAACCACTCGGCGGGGGTCACCGAGGGCGGGTCCTCATCTGCTCGCAGGCGGAGGTCGGCGAGCACAGGCGAGTCGAGCACCGTGAGGTGCTCCCGGAACTCCTCCTGCATCGCCGGGTCCAGTGCCGAGCGAAAGGTGGCCAGGGCGGCGTCCTGGCGTTGGCGCATCACGATCACCAACGACTCAGGCGAAGGGAAACCGGCTCCGTCGGCGAGATCGGCGGCGACAAGGGCACGTTCCATCCCGGCAGCCTCACCGGCCTCCACGATCAGCGCCCACAACGCCAGCGACACGTCCAGCTCGGGGTCCTCACCGGAAGCCGCCACCAGCAGCAGGCTCGCGTCCTGCAGCCCCTCCACGCGTGTGGAGTAGAAGGAGACGACCTCCGTGGTGGACGCCTCGAATGAGAGCACCCTCGCCCGGACCTCGGCAACCGAGGCGAGCAGCTCGGCGCCGATGTCGGCGTTGGCGAGAGATCCGATCGAGGTCGCCATTCCGGCTATGGCGACGGAGTACGAAGCACCGGCCGCGTCAGTCGCCTGATGTTGGGCGAGCAGACCTGCCAGGTCACCGGCAGACCTGGTAGTGAGGTAGACGGAGGACCGGCCCCGCTCGCGCTGCAGCTCGATCACCAGGCCCTGCGTCACCGAGGCCAGATCCGCCGCCTCGGCGAGCTCGTTCATCACCCGTCGGTCCTCGACCTTGTCGGCGATCCCGACGACGAGCAATGCCAGCACCGCCAGCAGGGGGATGAGCACCATCACCACCAGCTTGGTGGCAACGCTCATGTGGAACAGACGACGGCGAACGGGCCCATCCCTGAAGGAGGGTGGAGACGTCGCGTCGTGCCCCGCTCGCCGCGAACCGTTGGACCGATCGTCGTCGCTCATGCTCACCCGGCGGAGACCCCGCCGCCGGCAGCGCACGATAGCGACCACCGAGAGTTGTCGCGGTCAGGGTCGGGACTCGCCTCCGATCGAGCCGCCCAGGTAGGCGGCCCGAACCCTCTCGTCGGCGGCCAGGTCCGTCGCCGACCCCTCCAGGGCGACCCGGCCCACCTCGAGGACGTAGGCCCGGTCGGCCAACCGCAGGGCGGCGCGAGCGTTCTGCTCCACCAGGAGCACGGTCATCCCCTCCTCCGCCCGCAGCCGCTGCACAATGCCGAACAGCTCGCGCACCACCAGCGGCGCCAGGCCCAAGGAGGGTTCGTCGAGGAGCATGAGGCGGGGATGGGCCATCATTCCCCGGGCGATCGCCAGCATCTGCTGCTGGCCCCCGCTCAGGGTTCCGGCCCGCTGATGGCGACGCTCCTTGAGAATGGGGAAGATGGCGAACGCCTGGTCGCGGTCGGCGTCCACCGCAGACCGGCCATCCCTTCGATGGCGCCGGTAGGCGCCGAGATCCAGGTTCTCGTCCACCGTCATCGTGGCGAACACCTGCCGGTTCTCCGGCACGTGCGCCATGCCCAGGGACACGACCTTCTCCGCACCGAGACGGGTGACGTCCTGCCCGTCGAAGATGACCCGCCCCTCCCTGGCCCTCAACATCCCGCTCACCGTCTTCAGCAGTGTGGTCTTGCCCGCCCCGTTGGCGCCGATGAGGGCCACGATCTCACCCGGCTCGACCGTCAACGAGACGCCGTCGAGAGCGCGGATCTTCCCGTAGTAGGAAGAAACCGCCGAGACCTGGAGGCCGGCGCTCATTCCTCCGCCTCCCCGAGGTAGGCGGCGATCACCACCGGGTCGGCCTGGACGCTGGCAGGCAGGCCATCGGCGATCACGGCGCCATGGTCGAGCACCAGCAGATCGTCGACCAGGCCCATCACGAACTCGACGTCGTGCTCGACCAGGATCACCGTCGTGCCCGACTCCCTGATCCCGGCCACCAGGGCGGCGAGAGCGCGGCGCTCCTCCGAGTTGAGTCCGGCTGCCGGTTCGTCGAGGAGCAGCAGTCGCGGCTCCGTGGCCAGTGCTCGAGCGATCTCCAGGGTGCGCTGCAGTCCGAACGGCAGATCCAGAGCCTGCTCGCCGGCCCGGTCGGCCAGGCCGACACGATCGAGCACTTCCATCGTGGCCCTATGGATTTCGGCCTCTTCGCGGCGCGAGGTTCCGCTGTTCAGAGCGGCCGCGAGCATCCCGACCCGGCCATGGAGGTGCCTCCCAACCATCACGTTCTCCATGACGGTCATGTGAGCGAAGAGGCGCACGTTCTGGAAGGTCCGGGTGATTCCCCTGCGAGCGACCTCGTGGGGCTCCAGTGCCCCGATCGGAGACCCATCGAAGATCACCTCGCCCTTGCTCGGGGCGTACACCCCGGCGATGACGTTGAACAGCGTCGTCTTGCCCGCCCCGTTGGGGCCGATGAGGCCCTTGATCTCGCCGCGGCCGACCTCGGTGGAGACATCGCTGAGAGCCACCAGGCCCCCGAAGAACATCGAGAGCCCTTCGACGACGAGCAGCGGCCCGTTGGATGCGGTCACTCCGACCTCCAGCGTCGCGTCGCCTGCTTCAGCCTGGCGATCACGCCCTCGGGCATGAAGATCATGATCAGGACCAGCATCAACCCGAAGGCGACCACCTCCTGCTGCCCACCGGCCTCTCCGACCAGCGAGCCGAGGTGGGTGCGCAACAGCTCCCGAACCACGAGCACGGCAGCGACCCCGAACGGCGCACCCCACACCGACGCCATACCGCCCACGGCGGCCATCACCACCAACTCGAGAGAGGCGGCGAACCCGAACGGGCCCGGGGAGACCGCCACCCTGAAGTGGGCGAACAGGCTTCCGGCGAGGCTGGCGTACATGGCGCTGATCACCAGGACTCGCACCTTGAAACGGGCGGTGTCTATTCCCAGGGTCTCGGCGGCGAGCTCGTTGCCGTGCAGCGCCCGCAGCGCCCGCCCCGAGCGGGACCGCACCAGGTTCAGGGCCAGCACGATCCCTACGATCGCCACCAGCCACACCAGGTAGTAGTACCGCTCGACCGGCCACAGATCGAATGAGCCGATCCGCAGTCGAGGCACCCCGTACAGGCCGTCGAAGCCGCCGGTGATGTTGCGCGACCCCAGCGAGTATCCGAAGTTCTCCCGGAAGACGATGACGATGATGATCCCCAGGCCGAGGGTGGCCATGGCCAGGTAATGGCCGTGCAACTTCAGGATCGGCCGGCCCACCAGGTAGGCGACTCCCCCGGCGAGCGCCATCCCGCCGACGATGAGCAACCACGGCCACCACCACTGATTCGCCAGGCCGGCCCCGATCCCCAGCACGTCGGCGCGGGTCGTCAGGATGGCCGAGACGTAGGCTCCGATCCCGAAGAACGCCGCCTGTCCCAGCGAGACCTGCCCGGCGTAACCCATCAGCAGGTTGAGGCCCACCACCACGGTGGTGAGGATCCCGATCCGCACCATGGTGTCGAAGGTGATGACGCCACCGGTCAGGCGCGAGATGTCGAAGCCGCCCGGTGCCAGCTGCTGGAGCAAGCCGATCAGCACCACGAACCCGGAGAATGCGACCACGCCGTACAGAGTTGCGCGGCGACGGGCCGACACCGGCGGCGTCTCGGCCACGAAGTCGGGGGCGGTCACTGGAACCTCCCGGCACGGGACCTTCCGCGCAAGAGCACGGCGATCAACACGATGAAGGCGAACACGTCGCGCAGGCCCGCCTTGGTGACACCGGCGGCCAGGTTCTCGACCAACCCGAGCAGCAGGCCGCCCCCAACAGCGGCGGGGAGGCTGATCAGACCGCCCATGGCGGCGGCCACGAAGCCCTTGAGCCCGATGGTGAGGCCCATGTCGTACACCGGCTTGGTCAGGGGGGCGAGCACGATCCCGGCAACCGCACCGAGTGCGGCGGCGATGCCGAATGCGATCGCCGACATCCGGCTGGGGTTGATCCCCATCAGGCGAGAGGCGTCACGGTTCACCGAGCAAGCCCGCAGTGCCTTTCCCAACATCGTCTTGTCGAGAAAGAGCGACAGGACGGCGAAGGCCAGAACCATCGTGGCCAGGACCCACAGGGTCTGTGCCTTGATCACCAGCCCCCAGGGCCGGAAGATGCTGTCGGAACCGGTCGCCGTCGTGAACGACGGCAGCGTTCGCCCGGCATGGCCCCAGTAGATCAGGGCCAGGCCCTGGATGGCGATGTACACCCCCACGGTGATGATGATCAAGGTGAGGGGATCTGCGTTGCGGGCGGGAAGGATGGTGAGTCGTTCGACGACGACACCGATGACAGTGGTGAGCACCACGGCCAGCAGGGCGGAGATGATCAGGCCGGTACGGCCCTCCCCGGTGAACGGCGTCTCGTAGAGGGTCACGGTGAACAGGGCACCGAGCATCACGAAGGCGCCCTGGGCGAAGTTGATGATCCCGGTCACGGTGAACACCATGACGAAACCGAGGGCCACCAGGGCGTAGACGGCGCCGGTGCCGATACCTGCCACCACCAGCTGCCCGTACTGCTGTAGGCCGAAGTTCTGCCGCGATCCCAGCAGCCAGATGACGGCGACGACGAGGAGAACGCCCGCAGCCTTCAATGCGAGGCGGGAGGTCCTCTTCTCGATCAGCGCCAGCACGGTGCCCCTTCCTGCCTGCGGTCGTCTCGCGCCGCATCGTCGGGGCACGAGAGGGTAGTGGTTTGGTTTGGGGGGTCGGCCTCACGGCCGACCCCCCAAACCTCTTCGTCTTGGGTTACCAGTCGCTCGACGGGAAGTTGATGTACCCGCCGTCTTGCACCTTGACGAACCCGAGACCGGTGTAGTCCAGTCCGAGGTGATCGTCGGCGCTGATGTTGAACACGCCTCCGGTCCCCGGCCAGTCTGTGATTTCGGTCTCGACGTAGTCGCGAATCGCCGCCCGGCGAGCATCCAGGTCGGCGTTCTCCTCCAGGCTGCTCAGCGCCTCGCCGGCCCACATGAGGGCGTCCCATGCGTGGCCCCCGAAGGTGCTGATCGGCTCACCTCCGGTGAAGGCCGTGTAGTCGGCGATGTACTGCAGCAGGTTGGCCTTCTGCGGATCGCTGTCGGGCAGCGTGTCGGCGAAGAGCAGCTTGCCGCAGGGCAGCACCGTGCCCTCGACCGCATCGGGAGCCAACGAGATGTACTGCGAGTTGCAGGATCCGTGGCCACCGATGATCGGCAGGTCGGGGAGGAACTCCCTCGCCGCCTGGGTCACCGAGGACGAGCCCGGGGGGATCGACCCCACGACCACCGCGCCACATCCCGACGCCTGGGCGCCGGTCATGATCGGGAACTCGGTGTCGGTCCGCTCGAACGAGCCCTCGAAGGCGATGGTGATCCCGGCCGGCTCGAAGAACTGCTTGGCGCTGTTCAGCGTGTCCTGACCGTAGGCACCGTTCTCATACAGGTAGCACACCGAGGTGACACCCAGTGAGTTCAGGTACTCGGCCTGCCAGGCTGCACTGTGCTGGTTGTCCTGTGGCGTCTTGAACAGCCAGGGACGGGTCTGTCCCTCGCTCTCGATGATGCCGCGCGACGACGCCATGGAGATCATGGCGATCATCGCCTCCTCGGCGATCGGCGCCATGGCCAGGGCGTTGCCCGACAGCGTTCCCGCCACCAGCACATCGACCTGGTCCTCCTCGATCAGCCGGGTTACGAGGGCGGCCCCGTTGTCGGCGTTCGACTCGTCGTCGAGGATGATCACCTCGACCGAATGGTGGACGCCGTCAGGTCCTGTCACTCCACCCGCCCACTGCTCGGCGAGCATCCGGGCGGTGTTTGCCTCGGGCACGCCCAGTCCGGAGCCGGGCCCGGTCTCCGAAGCCACGAACCCGATCTTGTAGGCGGTTCCCTCGACCGGCGGGGCCTCGGTGGTTGCCGACGCCGCCGTGGTCGTGGTTTCCTCAGCAGCAGTCGTCGTGGTTTCCTCAGCAGCAGTCGTGGTGGTGCCGGCGTCGTCGTCGCCGCAGGCGGCCACAACGAGGAGCATCACCACCGTGAGCAGGCCCAGGCGCCACCACCGGTGACCCTTCGCCTGCCGTTTCGCTTCTTTCATCTCGCCTCCTGACTCAGTTATCGAGGAGAAGGTGGGTCCCTCCCCCGCACTCGAGATGATCGACCCGGTGGCGGCGAGATCTCCCTCCGCCACGCGAGTCATCCACGGCACCAAGACCCGGTCGGCTCACGGCCGCAGCTGAGGGTGTGAAGGCGGAAGACCCGACCCGGCCGACATGATCGGTCACGGTGACTCGCCCCTGCCACGCGCCCTCTCGCTGCCGCCCCTTTCCTCTCGCCTTCCGGGACCTGTGTGGGTCCATCGTCGGGCCCATCCACGGCGCCGGTCCGGCCCCTCATGGAGGCCGCGACACACGGGAATGTACCGAGCGGGCCCTGCCGGAGGCAGGCCGAATTCGGGACTAAGGTCCCTATCTCACCGGAAGCGAGCCAGCCCGTCCGATCGGTAGGTTCGACCTTCGATTGCGAACAGAACGGGGGCGATCCGCATGATTCTTCCAGAGATCGAGACCCTTGCGCGTGCCGACCTGGAACGCCTGCAGTCGCAACGACTGTCGGACCTCGTCGATCGCCTCAAGGGATGCGAGGCTCCCTTCTGGCAGGCCAAGATGTCCGGGGTGGGCGAGGTCCGCTCGCTTGCCGACCTCGCCTCGCTTCCCTTCACCGAAAAGGCCGAGTTCCGAGACCACTACCCCTTCGGGATGCTGGCCTTGCCCCTCACCGAAGTGGTGCGGCTCCACGCCTCGTCGGGCACCTCCGGCAAGCCGACCATCGTCGCCTACACGGCGAACGACGTCGCCGTGTTCGCCGAGGTCAACGCCCGGGCCCTGGCGGGGATGGGCGCCACCCCCGACGACGTCGTCCAGGTGGCCTATGGATACGGACTGTTCACCGGCGGGCTGGGACTCCACTACGGCGTCGAGCGCCTCGGCGCCGTGGCGGTGCCCACATCGGGGGGAAACGTCCGGTCGCAGCTCACCTTCCTGCTCGACCTGGGCGTGACCGGTCTGGCCTGCACCCCCTCATTCGCGCTGCTCCTCGCTGAACAGGCGGCCGCCGAGGGCGTCATGGATCGCCTCCGGCTCCGTTGGGGAATACACGGTGCAGAACCCTGGTCCGAGTCGATGAGGGCGAAGATCGAACAGGCCTGGGGCGGCGAGTACGACGCTTGTGACGTCTACGGGCTGTCCGAGGTGATCGGACCCGGCGTGGCCGCCGAGTGCCGGGACAACAAGGGGGGCCTCCACGTCATGGAGGACCACTTCTATCCGGAGATCGTCGATCCGGAGACCGGCGAGCCGGTGGCCGATGGGGAGATCGGCGAGCTGGTCCTGACTTCGCTCACCAAGGAGGCCCAGCCGGTCATCCGCTACCGGACCCGAGACCTCACCCGGTTCCTGGATGACGGTTGCCCCTGCGGGCGGACATCGCGTCGGATCGACCGCCTCCACGGCAGGGCCGACGACATGCTGATCATCCGCGGGGTGAACGTGTACCCGAGGGCGATCGAATCGGTGCTGCTAGAGGACCCCGCCCTGTCCGGGCAGTTCGCCATCATCATCGATCGGCGCCCGACCCTCCCCGAGATGGAGGCGCGGGTCGAACTGGCCGATGCCTCCCACGCATCCCGGCGTGCGGAAATCACCCAGGCGCTCGAGAAGCGGCTGGCCACGGTGCTGCGGTTGCGCGTCTCCGTCACGGTCGGCGACCCGGGAAGCGTCCCCCGCCAGGAGGTCGGCAAGGCGAAGCGAGTCTTCGAGCGCATCGACGATCGGGACCCGCTGGCCTGAGCCTCCTCAGGCGGGGGCGGCGACCCCCGTCACCAGGGCCGCCCCGGCCGCCAGGGCCTCCATGTTCATGGAGCGGTGACGCGCCGGAACGCGAGCGGCAACCGCCTGCCGCAAGGCTTCGAACTCGACCACCGGGGTGTGCGCCTGCAGAAGCCCGAGCGCGACCACACCCGATACCAGCTGCCCGCCCGACACCAGCCTTGCGGTCTCGACGATGGGAAAGGCCTCGACTCCACTGGGGGGTTCCTCGCCCCCGAGGGCGACGGAGTCCACGAGGATGCGAGTGACTCCTCCCGTCTCCTTGCGACCCTTCGTCCACGACTCGCCGTTGAGCACCAGCATCAGGTCGACGGTGTCGGCAAGGGGGAACCCGAGCTCGCCACGCGTGATCACCACGTCGGAACGGCTGTTGCCGCCGCGCGACTGCGGCCCGTAGACCTGGGAGTGCGCCGATCGCAGCCCGGAGAGCACGGCCGCCTCGGCGAGCATGAGGCCGGCGGTGACCACTCCCTGGCCGCCGGCGCCGGCGATTCGGATCTCGATCCGGTCGTTCATGGCGTCGCCTTCCTGGCGCCGGTGAACACCGGCCGCTCCTCGCGTTGCAGGACGCCGGTGGCCAAACCGGCCGGAGCGCCCGCCCCGGGAACGAACTCGACGAATCGCTTCTCGGCGAGAGGATCGGCGACCCCCTGTTCCAGGCGGGTCATCCAGGTGAGCATGTCGGCCCCCTCGCCGATCTTGTTGTAGCGCCCGTAGTACACCGGGCAGTCGCTCACCACCTCGACGAAGGCAAAGCCCCGATGTGCCATCGCATCGGCGATGATGTCGGTCATGGCGCCGGGGTTGGCCGCCAGCACACGGCCCACGAAAGAGGCGCCCGCCCCGGCAAGCAACCGGCAGGCGTCGAAGGGGGTCTCCACGCTCCCCTGGGGCGTGGTCGAGGCGATGCTCCCCTGGGGCGTGGTGGGGGCGGCCTGGCCACCGGTCATCCCGTAGATCGAGTTGTTGAGCATGAGGACCGTCATGTCGACGTTGCGGCGGGCGGCGTGGATCAGATGGTTGCCGCCGATCGCCAGCGCATCGCCGTCCCCGGTGATCACCACCACTTCGAGGTCGGGGCGCGCCAGCTTGAGCCCGGTGGCGAATGCGGGGGCACGACCGTGAGTCCCGTGAAGGGTGCAGAAGTCGGCGTAGCCGACCAGCCTGCTGCTGCACCCGATGCCGGCCACCATCGCCACCTTGTCCTGATCGAGCCCGAGCCGATCCACCGCCCCGAAGAACGACCGCAGCACGATGCCGTGGGCGCACCCGGGACACAGGACGTGGGGCATCGCCCACTGGCGCAGGTACACGTCGACGTCGAGCATCCCTATCCCTTCCTCGCCGCCATCAGCCCGTCGAGGGCCGCCAGGATCTCGGTGGGTGTGATCGGCTCGCCGTCGGCGCGCATGTGCCCCACGACCGACGCCCGGCCGGCTGCGGCGCGCTCCACTTCACCGATCATCTGGCCCCGATTCATCTCGGCCACCAGGATCGTGTGCACCCGGGCGGCCGCTGCGGAGATCGCCGCCGTCGGGAACGGCCACAGGGTCCGCGGCCGGATCAGGCCGACGGCCATCCCCTCGTCGCGAGCCCGGTCCACAGCCTCGCGTGCCGAACGGCCGACGATCCCGTAGGCGAAGATCGCCACGTCCGCATCATCCATCCGGTACTCGATCAGGTCCTCCACCTCGTCGAGATGGTCTTCGACCTTGCTGTGGAGCCGGTCGATGAGGGCACCCGCCTTCTCGGGATCCCCGGTGGGAAACCCGCGTTCGTCGTGGGTGAGCCCGGTCACGTGAAAGCGGTAGCCCTCGCCGAAGGCGGGAAGTGGCGGCACACCATCGGCCGGAGCAGCCTTGGGAAGAAACTCCGAGGGGGGAACCTGTGGCTGCTTGCGATCGACCACCGCCACCTCTGCGGAAACCTCGACACCCTCACGGGTGTGGCCGACCACCTCGTCGTAGAGCAGGATCACCGGGGTCCGGAAGCGCTCCGCCAGGTTGAACGCCCGGACGGTCAGCTCGTAGACCTCCTCGACGGATGCGGGGGCGAGCACGATCGCCGGGTGGTCGCCGTGGGTGCCCCAGCGGGCCTGCATCACGTCGCCCTGCGAAGGCGAAGTCGGCAGCCCGGTGCTGGGCCCGCCCCGCATCACGTTCACGATCACGCAGGGGACCTCGGCCATCGTGGCGTAACCGATGTGCTCCTGCATCAAGGAGAAGCCCGGGCCGCTGGTGGCGGTCATCGCCTTGCGCCCCCCGAGCGACGCCCCGATCACGGCCGCCAGGGAGCCGATCTCGTCCTCCATCTGGACGAACACCCCGCCGCGGGCCGGCAGGGCGCGTGCCATGTACTCGGCGATCTCCGAGGAGGGCGTGATCGGGTAGCCGGCGTAAAAGGTGCAGCCGGCGGCCACGGCGGCACGCGCCGCCGCCTCGTTGCCCTGGAGGAGCTCGATCTTGCCCATCAGGAGGCACCCTCCCCCGCGGCGACACCGGCCACGACCGGCGGGTGGATCCGGATGGCGAAGTCGGGACAGAGGATCTCGCAGAGACGGCATCCGGTGCAGGCGTCGGGATCGACCACGGCCAGCTTGCCGTCGAGGGTGAGGGCAAGGCAGTACTCGGGACACACCCGAGAACAGATGTCGCACGCCTTGCACCAGTCGTGCTTCACCTCGATCACGTGCGGCCCGGCGACGCCGGTCGCTTCCGGGGCGGGCTGCGCCGGGATCACGACGGTGCCCGCCTCCTTGCCCGCCCGAAAGGCGGCCAGGTTGATCTCGGCGGTCCCCTTCGGAACCAACGACGAGATGGCGGCCTCCCAGTACTGGTCATCGATGTCGAGGAACCCGGCCACCGATCCCAGGATGACGCTGTTGGCGGCCCGGACGTTCCCCAACCCGGAGGCGATCGCCGCCGCGTTGAGCAGACGGGGCTGCAGCCGCCGATCGGCGATGGGGCCGTCGTCGATGCGCGGGTACGCCGTCGCCCATCCCCGGCGGTCGACACACGCCCCGGGCGGGATGATGGTGCGCACGTCGACGACGACCGCTCCCCCGGGACGCACGTAATCGATCCACCTCAGTCCCTCGGCCCACTCGAAGGCGGCGAGCACCTCGGCACTCCCCTTCGGCGCCAGCGGGCTGCTCACCCGGGGCCCCCACCGGATGTGGCTCACCACCGACCCGCCGCGCTGGGCCATGCCGTGCACCTCGGACTGCTTGACGTCGTTGCCCGCCCGGACCAGGGCGTCGGCGACGATCATCGAGGCCAGGATCACCCCCTGGCCGCCGACCCCGGCCAGCAGCAGCCCCTTGGAGCGGTCAGACACCGGCGGCCTCCTTGCGGGGAATCGGAGCGATCGCCCGGGGCGGACAGAGCTGGGCACACAGGGTGCAGCCGGTGCAGGTGACGGTGTCGATGACGACCTTCCGTCTGCCATCGAAGGTCTCGTCCGACCAGACGATCGAGGGACAGCCCAGCGCCATGCACGCCTGGCAGGCGGTGCAGGCGGCGGCGTCCACCAAGTAGGGGCGGTCCTTGACCTTGACCGGGGCCTCCACGCAGGGCCGGTTGGTGATGACCACCGACGGCCCCTGGTTTCCGATTGCGGCGTTGATGGCGGCGTTGGTGGCGGCGATGTCGTACGGGTCGACCACGCGCACGTCCTCGACCCCCACCGCCTTGCACAGCGCCACCAGGTCGACCGCCTTGGCCTCCTTGCCCTGAAGGGTCTTGCCGGTGCCGGGATGCTCCTGGCCACCGGTCATGGCGGTGGTCCCGTTGTCGAGGATGATCACCGTCACGTTGGCGTTGCTGTACACCGCCTCGACGAGACCGGGGATGCCGCCGTGGACGAAGGTGGAGTCGCCGATCGTGGCCACCACCGGAGCCTCGGTGCCGCCCGATGCGGCTAGGCCGACCGCCATCCCGATGCTGCTCCCCATGGCCAGGCAGGTGTCCATGGCGGCCAGGGGCTCGAGGGCCGCCAGCGTGTAGCACCCGATGTCGCCCGAGACCACCGCCCCGAGGCGCTTCAAGGCGACGAAGGGAGCGGTGTGGGGGCACCCGGGGCAGAGCAACGGCGGGCGCTTGACGGTGGCCGGCGGGGCGGCGACCGGCTCGGGCGCTTCGACGACGCCGGCGGCGGCGAAGCCGGCGGCGACGGCGTCGGGGCCGAGCTCTCCGATCTGGGAGAACCACCGCTTGCCCTCCACGGCGATCCCGGCCGCCAGGATTGCATCCTCCAGGAACGGATCGAGCTCCTCGACGACGAAGAGACGGCCCACCGAGCCGGCGAACTCCCTGATCCTGTCCATCGGGAGCGGGTGGACCATCCCCAATTTCAAGACACGGGCTTCCGGCAGCACCTCACGCACGTAGTTGAAGGAGATGCCCGAGGTGATCACGCCCACCGCGGTGTCCTCCCCGAACTCGGCGGTCAGGTCGCAGTCCTCCGCCCAACGGGCCATCTCTTCGAGCCGCTGCAGGAGCACCGGGCGGCGGCCCCGGGCGTACCCGGGGATCATCACGTACTTGGAGGGGTTGCGCACGAACCCGGTGGCCGGCCGATCCTCCCTCTCGCCCAGGGCGACCAGGCCCCGGTTGTGCGAGATCCGGGTGGTGCTGCGCAGCAACACCGGCACGTCGAAGCGCTCCGAGATCTCGAAGGCGAGCCTGGTGAACTCGAGGCACTCGCTGCTGTTGGCGGGCTCGAGGAGCGGCACGCCGGCGAACCGGGCGTAGTGGCGGCTGTCCTGTTCGTTCTGCGAGGAGTGCATCCCCGGGTCGTCGGCCACGACCAGCACCAGCCCGGCCCCGACCCCCGTGTAGGCGGCGGTCATGAAGGTGTCGGCGGCGACGTTGAGGCCGACGTGCTTCATGGTGACCAGGGCGCGGGCACCTCCCAGCGAGGCTCCCAGCCCGACGTCGAGGGCCACCTTCTCGTTGGGCGACCAGCGGACGTCCATGTCGCCGCGATGCCGGATCGACTCCAGGATCTCGGTGCTCGGTGTGCCCGGATAGCCGGCGGCGACCCTCACCCCCGCCTCGACGGCACCGCGGGCGATGGCCTCGTTGCCGGAGAGCAGTGTTCGTTCCGGAAGGCGCGTCCCGGGTTCCTCGACGATGAGGCTCATGACCTCGACCGCCAGAAGTGTGCGTTCACATACCGCAACCGCCTGCCCTCCTCCACCGGATCGTTTCCCGTCCGGCCGTTCGGTTGGGAGACAGGCTCCCACCCCTGCGACCCGGCGGCAATCCTCCCTGAACATCATTTCCATGATGCATTGGACCCATGCGGATCGGAGTCATGGAGCGAGACTTCGACACCGGGGCCCTCCCGGTTCGTCTAGCGTGACGGGCCATGACCGACCCCCAGCCCCCCGTCCCCGACCTGCGCTACGGGCTCAACGGAGCCCTCGACTTCGAGTTTCTGGAGGTGGGGCCGGACCGGGTCGAGGTACGAATCGCCGTCGACGTCGTCCACCAGCAGCCGTACGGAATCGTCCACGGCGGGGTGTACTGCACCCTGATCGAGGCGGCGGCCTCGACCGGAGGCGCCTTCTGGGCGATGTCGCAGGGGATGCCCGGAGCGGTGGGGGTCTCCAACACCACCGACTTCTTGCGTTCGGTGCGCGGCGGCGAGTTGGTCGCCGAGGCGACACCGCTGCATCGGGGGAGGACCCAGCAGTTGTGGCAGGTGGTCGTCACCAGGAGCGAGGATGGGAAGGTGGCGGCGCGTGGGCAGGTTCGCCTGCAGAACCTGACCGACACCTCGGTGGTGGGGGGTTTGGAGCCGGTGTGAAGGACCGCTCAGGGGGCGGCTAGAGCGCCCAGTGCCCGTTCGACGAAGACCGCCGCCATCCACTTTCGGTAGCGAGAACCGAGGTCGGCGTTGTCGAACGGTCGCACCGGCTTGGCGGCCAGCTCGGCGGCGGCGGCGATCGTCTCCCGATCGAGCCGGCGCCCCAGGAGAAGGGCCTCGGCGTCGACCGCCCGCAACGGAGCCGGCGAGACGGCGCCGAGCACGATCCGAGCGTCCGACACCGTGCCGTCCTCCGCCAGCCGGACTCCGGCGGCCACGCCCAGCATGGGGAAGTCGACAGCCTGGCGACGGCGCAGCTTCAGGTAGGTGGTGCGGAGGCCGGCGGCCGGCGGCACCAGCACCTGGGTGAGTATCTCGTCACGCCTCCTGGCCATGTGGTCGATCCCGTCGGGCCGGTAGAGATCCGAGACCGGAAGCACCCGCTCCCCCGCCGGCCCGACCAGGCGTACCGACGCCCCGGACACGATCGCAGCCGGTGCCAGGTCGGATGACGAGATGGCGTAGCAATGGCTGCCCTTCGGAGCCACCCAGCAGACGTCTCCGCCGGCCTTGAGGCACGGTCCGGAGGCCGTGCGCCACTCCTCGGTGACGTTGATGAAGGCGCATCGGGTATCCACACACAGGTTGCCGCCGATGGTGGCGGTGTTGCGGATCTGGGGCGACGCCACCAGGGCGGCGGCCTCCCGCATCGCCGGCGACACCTCGGTCGAGTCGGCCACCTGGGCCAGCGGTGTCGACGCCCCGATCACCGTTGTCCCATCGGAGGCGGTGTCGATCCCGAAAAGCCCCGGGATCCTCGCCAGCGACACCAGCACCCCCGGGTGCACCTGGCGGCGCTTCATGTTGGGAAGCAGGTCGGTTCCGGCACCCACGGGCACCGACCCGGGATGAGCGGCGAGCATCTCCAGGGCTTCCCCCACACTCGCCGGGAAGAGCACCTCGAAGGCGGGGAGCCGGATCACGCCGAGAACCCTTCGGGCGGGTCGACGGAGATCATGCGGCCGTAGTCGAACTCCGGGATGGCTTCCGGTCCCACCCTCCCGGCGCCCCCCTTTGCCAGATCGCGCAGTGCTCGCACCACCTTGTCCGGCGTGATCGGGACCTCGTCGATACGAACTCCCAAGGCGTCGTGGATGGCGTTGGCGACCGCGGGGATCACCGGGAGCAGCGGCCCCTGGCCCACCTCCTTGGCCCCGAACGGCCCCTCTGGATCGTCGGTCTCCACGATGATCGACTCCACCGGCGGCATGTCGAGGAAGGTGGGCATCTTGTAGTCGAGCAGCGATGGCCCCCGGTGGAGGGCGTCACGAAAGGCGTGCTCCTCCATCAGGGCCTCCCCCAGGCCCATGTACACACCGCCCTCGATCTGCCCTTCGACCAGGGTGCGATTGAGAGCGCGACCGACGTCGTGGGCCAGCCAGACCCGGTCCACGGCGACCATCCCGGTGTCGGGGTCGCAGGTGACCTCGACCACCGCCGCCGAGTAGGAGTACGCCGGCGAGATGCCGACGCCGGAGCCCTTGTAGGGCCCGGCGAGCTCGGGTGCCCGGTACTCGCCCGAGGTGGAGAGGGGGCCGGAACGGGCCACGGCGGCCCTCACCGCCTCCTCCCACGACATCCCCTTCTCCGGGTCGCCTTCCATCGAGATCCTGCCGTCCTCGGCCACCAGGACGTCGGGGCTGGTGCCCAGCTCGGCCGCCACCGCCTCGAACACCAGGTTCCGCATCTTCCCGGCGGCATCCAGGGCGGCGTTGCCCGCCATGAAGGTGACCCGGCTCGAGTATGAGCCCAGGTCGACCGGGGTGAGGTCGGTGTCGGCGGTCACCACCGCCAGGCCGCTCGGATCCAAGCCGAGCACCTCGGCGACGATCGTGGCCAGCATCGACGTCGAGCCCTGGCCGACGTCGGCGGCCATCGAGAACACGGTGACCCCGCCGCCGCGGTCCACCTTGATGTTCACCTCCGACTGGGGCATGTCGTTGAAGTAGATGGGGAGCCCCGCACCGGAGAGATAGGCCCCGACGGCGAGGCCGACACCCCGTCCCGCCGGCAGCCGACCGTGCTTCTCGGTGAACCCCGAAGCCTCGACGACCCGATCCAGGCACTCGGCGAGCCCGCAGGAGGTGATGCGCAGGTGGTTCACCGTCATCGTGAACGGCTCCACCAGGTTCCGCCTCCGGATGGTCACCGGGTCGATCCCCAGGTCCTCGGCGGCGGCATCCAACTGGCATTCGATGGCGAACCTCGGCTGAGGAGTGCCGTGCCCCCGCTTGGGGCCGCACGGCGGCTTGTTGGTGAAACAGCGCACGCCCTCGAAGCGATAGGCGGGGATCCGGTAGGTGGAGGTCTGCAGGGCGCCGGTGTAGTAGAGGGTCGCCGCTCCATACGACCCGAAGGCCCCCCCGTCGAGATGGGTCCTGAGGTGGGCGGCGGTGATGGTCCCGTCCGACTTGAAGCCGGTACGGAGCCACATCAGCACCGGATGACGGCCGCGATGGGAGTAGAAGACCTCCTCGCGGGTCAAGGTGATCTTCACCGGCCGCCCGGTCTCCATCGAGAGGCGGGCGGCGGCGATCTCGTGGGAGAAGGGGTCGGTCTTGCCACCGAAACCGCCGCCCACGGGCGTGGCCACGACGCGGATCCGGCCGGTTGGCATCTCCAGGACCCGGGCGAGGGTGCGATGCAGGTAGTGCGGCACCTGGGTCGAAGACCAGATCGTCACCCGCCCGTCGGGCCCGTGCGACGCCACCGCGCAGTGCTGCTCCAGGGCGGCGTGGGTGTTTCCCAGGAAGTCGTAGAGGTCCTCGCGAATGTGGTCGGCCTCGGCGAACCCGGCATCGACGTCCCCGAACTCGAGGGCGGCCCGGCGGTGCACGTTGCGACCGGAGCCGTCCCCGTGGATCAGGAGGCGATCGGAGCCGGCGTCGAACACCGAGAGGGTCTCCTCCAACGGCTCGTACTCGACTTCGATCAGGGCCAGCGCCCGGGCGGCGGTCTCCGGATCCCGGGCGGCAACGGCGGCGACCGGCTCGCCGACGTAACGAACCCGGTCGAGAGCCAGGGTGTGCTCGTCCTGGCTCACCGGGAGGATTCCGAAGGTGATGGGAAGGTCGGCGCCGGTGATCACCGCCTCCACCCCATCCAGGGCGCGCGCCCGGGAGGTGTCGATCCTCACGATCCGGGCGTGGCCGTGAGGGCTGCGCAACAGCCGGCCGACGAGCATCCCGGGAAGCGAGATGTCGTCGGCGAACACGGTGCGTCCCGTCACCTGCAGACCGGCGTCGACCCGAGGCCGCCGGGTGCCCACCACCGAGAACCCATGACCCTCCATCACCCCTCCTCGGCGGCGAGATGGACGGCGTCGAGGATCTTGGAGTACCCGGTGCAGCGGCACAGGTTCCCGGCAAGCGCCTCCCGAATCTCATCCGTGGTCGGCGACGGGACCCGCTCCAGCAGACCGGTGGCGGCCATCAGCATGCCGGGGGTGCAGTACCCGCACTGAGCGGCGCCCAGTTCGGCAAACGCACTCTGCAGGGGACTGAGCACTCCACTGGTCTCCAGGCCTTCGACGGTTCGCAACTCCCGGCCTTCGACCGAGCGAGCGAGCGTGAGGCAGGACAGCACCGGCACACCGTCGATCAGGACCGTGCAGGCGCCGCACTCCCCCAGCTCGCAGCCGTGCTTGGTTCCGGTGAGGCGGAGGTCTTCGCGCAGCACCTCGAGCAGCGTCCGGTGGTCTTCGACCAGGACCTGGTGTTCGTCACCGTTGACGCGGAGTCGGAGAGGGCGACGGGTCATGTCCCCGACGGGACCCGCTCGTCGCGGCGAACGAAGGTGCGACCTTCGGCGAGCCTGCGGGCGGTGCGGTCGTACGAGGCCTGTTCCACGACCCATCCGTCGCCATCGGGGAGGACCCGCCCCACGGCCTCCATCATCCCCGAGGTGTGGCCGATCCGGTACAGGCCGTCGGGTGCCGGCCGGGTCACCTCGGCTACGACGCTTCCGGGGAGGCAGGCGGCAACGGCGGTACAGGCACCGACCGTTCCCGGATAGGCCTTGTGGAGCATCGGCGGGCGACCACCGATCACCCTCGCCACCAGGTCTACGTCGGCGGCGGCGATCCGCTCGCCGGACCCGTACGCCGTGTACTCGACCGGCGAAGCCACCATGGTCGGGATCGGTGTCAGGCCGTCGAAGGACACTCCGATGAGGCGGGCGGCGGCCTCCTTGACCGCCTGCACCGCCGAGAGGTCGGTGGTGTCACCGGGCGACTCGGCGCCGGTCATCCCCACCGCCGAGGCAGCCACGAAGACGCACAGGTTGGCCAGGTCGACGATGGTGGCGTCCACCGGGCCGAACTCGGTCTCGAGGCGGTCGCGGGTGTTCCCGGTGGGAAGAAGCGCCCCGGTGAGCCCTCCCGCCGTGCGGCTGTAGTCGAGGGCGATGGCGGCGCCGGTCCCGGGGACTCCGTCCATGGCGAACTCGCCCCGGACGGCGGCCTTCCCGTTGCGCACCGGGACCCGCGCCACCAGCACCCGCGAGGTGTTGGTGTTGTGGATGCGCACGACGGTCACCGGCTCCACCACCGGCACCAGGCCTTCGTCCACTGCGAACGACCCCACCGCCGCCGAGATGTTGCCGCAGTTGATGTCGTAGTCCACCACCGGCTCGGTGATGCTCACCTGGCCGAAGGTGTAGTCCAGGTCGGCGCCGGGGATGCTCGGGGGGCCGATCACCGCCAGCTTCGAAGTGAGGATGTCGGCGCCACCGAGCCCGTCCACCTGGCGAGGATCCGGGCTGCCGAACACCTCGAGGACGAGGCGGTCACGCTGCACACCGAAGGGCGGCAGGTCTTCGCTCTTCAGGAACACGGCCTTGCTGGTGCCGCCGCGCATCAGCACGAAGGGAAGGGACCGCTGCTCGGCCCCGTCGCTCACTTCACCAACACCTGCACCGTGCACGCCGCCCCTTCGATGCCGACCGCCTTGCCGCCACGACAGTGTGCCAGACCGACGCGGGCACCTTCGATCTGACGCTCACCGGCCTCACCCCGCAGCTGGCGCACCAGCTCCACCACCTGAGCCACCCCGGTGCCGCCGAGAGGATGGCCCTTGCCGATCAGCCCTCCGCTCGGGTTGATCGGAAGCCGTCCGCCGATGTCCGCCTCGCCACGCTCCACGGCGGCGGGATACCCACCCTGAGGGAACAGGCCCAGGCCTTCGACACGCAGCACCTCGGCGATGCTGAAACAGTCGTGAACCTCGGCGAAGTCGACGTCCTCGGGACCGATCCCCGCCTTCTCGTACGCCGCCTCGGCGGTCTTGCGGGTGAGGGGCTCGAAGGTCATCGAGGTCGGCTCGGTCTCCACCGATCCGGTGAAGAGGGTCGAGGCGGCGAGCCGGACCGCACGCCCGTTGCCAAGGCGCTTGAGCATGCGATCACTCACCAGGATGGCGGCGGCGGAGCCGTCGGTGACCGGCGAACAGTCGAGAAGGTTGAGGGGGTCGGCGATGGGGCGCGATTCGATCACCTCTTCGATCGTGATCTCCTTGCGGAAGTGCGCCAGCGGGTTGGCGGCGGCGTGGCGACGGTTCTTGACCGCCACCGCAGCCAGCTGCCGGCGGGTCATCCCGAACTCCTCCATGTAGCGACGGGCCCGCATGGCGTACACCGAGGGCATGGTCGCCCCCACGGCCGCCTCGGGATCGCTGGGATCCGGGGTGAGCGCCCCGGCGAACCTCGTCGTCAGATGCTCGGTGCCGACGGCGAGCACCACGTCGTGCTCGCCGGCACGGATGGCCAGGGACGCCTCACGGATGGCGGTGGCGCCGCTGCTGCAGGCGTTCTCGACGTTGGCCAGGGGAAGCCCGGCCATCCCCACCTGTGCCAGGATCCGCTGGCCGGTGACCATGCCCTGGAACACGTGGCCGCAGTAGGCGCCTTCGATCAGCCGGGGGTCGATGCCGGCGTCGGAGATGGCCTCGAGCAGGGCCTTGGCTCCGAGCCCGGCGGCATCGTCGTCGGGATGCTTCCCGAACCGGGTCATGCCGACGCCGATGATGTGCACGCCGGTCACTTGCCCTCCTCCGTTCCCACCGGGCGGAAGCGATACCCGAACAGGGTCTCGCCGTCGTCCCCGGTCCCGAATGGTTCCACCGCCAGCTCCAGGTCCATGCCGATCTTGACCTCTTCGGGATCGATACCGGAGATCTGGGTCATGATGCGGACACCCTCGGGAACGTCGACGTAGCCGAGGACGTACGGTACCGGGAAGGCGGGAACCGATTGGCGCACCACGGAGAACGTGTAGAGCTTTGCCGTGGTGGAGAAACGGACGGTCTCCAGATCGGTCCCCAGACAACCCGAGCACGCCTCCCTGATCGGGAAGAAGTGGGCGCCGCAGTTGCGACACCGGCTGCCGAGCAGCCGCCCGCTGCCGTCGGGGAGGATCTCGAACTCACCCGGTCGAAAAGAGACCGGGGCCGTGTCCCGATCGGTAGCAGTCACCATCGCCTCCTCAGTCTGTTCGGGGTGGCTTGGAACCCCGTCGCCGGTCGGTGTCGGTGGGCGGGTCGACGCGACCGAGGCGCGCCCGGTGGCCACCCGACACCCCGACAGCCGTCCGGCCGTTCGGTTGGATCAGTTTCCTCGGCCCCTCGCTGCCCCGTCAATGGGGCGAACGGCCCATTTGCCTGCTCCACTCACACCATGGCGCCCTCCGTCCGAGTCGAGTGGTGTCGACGCATCACCTAAATGAAACATCTGGCGGATTGTCGCCGGGCTTTCCCTTTGGGAGCCTTTGTCCAACCGAACGGCCGGACGGGTGACCGCTCCGACCTGTTCTGCGCCGCCTGGAGATGGAGGACGCGATGGCCGAGACCGACCGACAGCGCGAGGACGAGCTCCTCTACGACTGGAACCTGAGTGGCGGGAACGCCCCGCAGCGGCCCACCACCGTGGAACTCGACGACGAAACCCTACGCGACGGCCTGCAGAGCCCGTCGGTGCACCAGCCCGGTCTCGACCAGAAGCTCGAGATCCTCCACGCCATGGCACCCCTCGGGATCAAGTACGTCGACATCGGTTACCCCTCTGCCAGCCCGGTGATGTTCTCCGACGTGGTCGGGCTCGCCCGGGAGATCGCCGCCGCCGGGCTCGACATCGAGGCCAACTGCGCCGCCCGCTCCCACAAGAACGACATCCTTCCCATCGCCGAGGCGCAGCAGCAGTCGGGTGTGCCCATCGAGGCGTCGATCTTCCTCGGCTCCAGCCCGATCCGGCAGTACGTGGAGGGCTGGGACCTCGACTTCCTCCTCCGCACCACCGAGGAGGCGGTGAAGCTGGCCCGGGGCGAGGGGCTGGAGGTGATGTTCGTCACCGAGGACACCACCCGCGCCCATCCCGACGTTCTGCGGCAGGTCTACAAGGTTGCGATCGAGTCCGGTGCGCGCAGGATCTGCCTCTCGGACACGGTCGGTCACGCCACTCCCTGGGGGGTCCGCTCCCTGGTCCGGTTCGCCCGCGAGCTGGTGGCCGACACCGGCGCCGAGGTGAAGGTGGACTATCACGGGCATCGCGACCGAGGGCTCTCGGTGATGAACTCGCTCGCCGCCCTGGCCGAGGGCGCCAACAGGGTGCACGGATGCGGCCTCGGCATCGGAGAACGCTCCGGCAACACGCCGATGGAGCTGCTGCTGGTCAACCTCAAGCTGCTGGGATGGCTCGACGCCGACCTCACCGGGCTTCCCACCTACTGTGACGCCGTGTCTCGCGGCACCAAGACCCCGATCGCCCGCAACACCCCGGTCGTGGGCAGCGACGCCTTCGAGACCAGCACCGGGGTGCACGCCGCAGCCGTGCTCAAGGCCCTGCGCACCGGCGACGTCTGGCTCGCCGACCGCATCTACAGCGGGGTGCCGGCCGCCGAACTGGGCCGACAACAGTCGATCACCGTCGGGCCGATGAGCGGGCAGGCCAATGCGGTCGCCTGGATGATGCAGCACGACCTGGAGCCCGACGAAGGGACGGTGGAGCGCATCCTCGCCGCGGCGAAGGCCTCCGACCACGTCCTCACCGAAGCCGAGATCGAATCCCTGCTCGGGGTGGACGCCGCCTCGTGAGCGACGACACCCCCGACACGTCCGAGCGGATCCGCCGGGCGGCGGCGCGCCTGTTCCGGACCCGGGGCTTCAACGGCACCTCGATGGCGGACCTGGCAGCCGAGGTGGGCATCACCAAATCGAGCCTGTATCACCACTTCCCCAGCAAGCAGGCCCTGCTCTCGGAGATCATCGAGTTGACCATGGGAAGGGTCACCCCTCTCGTCGAGGACGTGGCCGGCTCGAATGCGCCGGCGGCCGAGCGCCTGCATCGGGCGCTCACCCTCCACACCAAGGCGACCCTGATCGACCGCGACTACGTGGCCTGCTTCATCGAGGAGGGGCGATACCTGGCTCCCGAGTTCATGGAGGCGCATCTGAAGAAGCGGGACGCCTACGAGCGCAACTTCCGCCGCATCCTCGAGGACGGCATCGCCTCCGGGGAGTTCCTTCCCCACGACGCCCGGATCTCGGCGATGGCCCTCCTCGGCATGTGCAACGCCTCGGTGCGCTGGTACCGGCCCGAAGGGGACCGAACCCCCGACGAGATCGCCCGCCAGTTCGCCGACCTGGCGGTGAGGGGCGTGGCGGCGCAGCAGGCGGTGGGGGCCAAAGCCTGATGCCGGGTCCGCTCGAAGGCATCGTCGTGCTCGACCTGTCCCAGGGGGCGGCCGGGCCCACCTGCGCCATGCACCTGGGCGACATGGGAGCCGAGATCATCAAGGTGGAACCGCCTGGGGGTGAATGGGGTCGCGGCCTGGGGCCGCCTTTCCTCGACGGTGTGGCCGCCTCGTTCCTGGGCATGAACCGCAACAAGCGAGGTGTGGTCGTCGACCTCAAGGAGCCCGGTGGCGCCGAGGTGCTGCTGCGGCTGGCCGAGGGCTGCGACGTGGTGATCGAAAGCTTCCGACCCGGCGTCGCCGACCGGCTCGGCATCGGGTACGAGGCGATGTCCGCCCGCAACCCGCGCCTGGTGTACGCCGCCATCTCGGCGTTCGGGCAGTCGGGCCCCTGGCGGGACCGGCCCGGCGTCGACGGCGTGGCCCAGGCCATGAGCGGGATCATGAGCGTCACCGGAACCGCCGACGGGCCCCCGGTCAAGGTGGGGGTTCCCGCTGCCGACATGGCGGGCGGAGCCTTCACCTCGCAGGCGCTGTTGGCGGCCCTGGTGGCACGGGGCCGGACCGGAGTCGGGCAGCGGGTGGACGTCTCTCTCCTCGACTCGCTGCTCGCCTTCCAGGTGGTGCCGCTCTCGATGTTCTTCGCCGAGGGCGTGCCTCCCCGGCGTCTGGGAAGCGCCGCCCCGTACGCCGCTCCCAACGAGGCGTACCCCACCAAGGACGGGTTCATCATGGTGGCTGCCTACACCCCCACCAGATGGCCCGCACTGTGCGGTGCCATCGGCATGCCCGAGCTGGCGACAGATCCCCGCTTCGACGACAACGCAAAACGCGTCGTGGCCCGCCGCGACCTGGCCGAGGTGCTGGAACCGGTGTTCCGCACCAGGACCACCAAGGAGTGGATCGAGATCCTCGACGCCGCCGACATCCTCTGTGGGCCGCTGCTCTCCTACCCGGAGTTGATGGCCGAGGAGCACGTGGCGACCGGAGAAGCCGTCGTCGCCGTGGAGCATCCGGTCGTGGGAACGGTGCACAGCACCACCGCCCCCGGGCGGTTCTCGGCGACCAGGCCCGGCCCCGGCACGTCGGGCCCGGTCCGGCCCGGCGAGGACACCGTCGCCGTTCTCCGGGAGCGCGGCTTCGGAGAGGACGAGATCGCCAGACTGTTGGCCGACGGGGTGGTACACGACCCCGGGAAAGGAGCAGAGAACCATGACGGATGAGACATCGGTCGAAGAGCTGGTTCGGTTCGAGATCGTGGAGGAGGGCATCGGGGTGCTCACCCTCGACCGGCCCGAGGCGCTGAACGCCCTCACCGTCCCCATGCTGGAGCGGATGCGCGACCTGCTCCAGGCCATCGGGTCCAACCCGGGGATCCGGGTCCTGGTGCTTCGGGCCGAGGGCGAGAAGGCGTTCTGCGTCGGTGCCGACCTGAAGAGCCGGGCCGCCGAGTACGAGGCGGGAACCGTGCACGATCCGCTGGGCCTCCTGGTGCGCCAGGTGTTCTCGGGCCTGGAGAACCTCAACGTGCCAGTGATCGCCGCCATCCAGGGGTACGCCCTCGGGGGCGGCATGGAGATGGCACTCGGATGCGACCTGCGGGTGGCCGCCGACACCGCCAAGGTGGGATTCCCCGAGGCGAAGGTGGGAAGCCTCCCCGGGGCCGGCGGAACCCAGCGCCTCACCCGACTGGTGGGCCCAGGGTTCGCCAAGGAGATGATGTTCACCGGCGATCAGTTCGACGCCGCCACCGCCCTGCGGATGGGCGTGGTCAACCGGGTGGTCCCCGTCGCCGAACTCCAGGATCGAGTGATGGAGATGGCCCGTACCATTGCCTCCCGGGCGCCGCTGTCGCTGGACCGGATCAAGGCGCTCATCAATCGGGCGCCGGACATGGACATCGAGTCGGGTCTCGACTTCGAGTCCACGTCACATGCGGTGTTGCGGGCGAGCGAAGATCGCAAGGAGGGGATCCAGGCCTTCGTGGAGAAGCGCCCGCCCCAGTTCAAGGGACGTTGAGGAGGACGGCATGAACGTGAAGGATCGAGTCGCCATCATCACCGGTTCCGGCCAGGGCATCGGCGCCGGCATCGCCGCGGTGCTGGGGCGGGCCGGAGCCAAGGTGGTCGTCAACGACCTGGCGGCGGACCGGGTGGAGTCGACGCGGTCGGCGCTGGAAGCCGAGGGTGTCGCCGTCGCCGGAGTCGCCTCCGACATCTCCACCGCCGACGGTGCCGCCGCCCTGGTCCAGGGCGCCATGGACGCCTTCGGCAGCGTCGACATCCTGGTCAACAACGCCGGGATCGCTCGCGACAAGTACCTGGTGAAGATGTCCGAGGAGGACTGGGACGACGTGTTGCGGATCAACCTCAAGTCGCAGTTCCTGTGCGTACGGGCTGCGGCTCCCCACATGATGGAGCAGAAGTGGGGCCGGATCATCAACATCTCGTCGCGTGCCTGGCTGGGCGGGCCCGGCCAGTCCAACTACGCCGCCTCGAAGGGCGCCGTGATCAGCCTGACCCGCTCGCTCGCCCTGGAGATGGCCCGCTACGGGATCACCGCCAACGCCATCGCCCCGGCACTGGTCGACACCCCGTTGTTCCAGGGTCTCGCCGATGACGTCAAGGAGCGCCTGGTGAAGACGATCCCGTTGGGTCGTGTCGGCCAGCCCGAGGACATCGGCAACGCCGTCTTGTTCTTCGCCGCCGAGGAATCCTCATACGTCACCGGTCAGACCCTCTACGTGTGCGGCGGTCGCAGCCTCGGGGCCGGATGAGGGGAGCCGTCTCATGCCGATGACGCTTGCCGAGAAGATCCTGGCGCGAGCCGCCGGGCGCGACTCGGTGAAGGCCGGGGAGTTCGTGGTCGCCGACGTCGACCTGGCGCTGGTACACGACATCTTCGCCGCCCGCGTCTTCGACACCCTGCGCAAGGTCGGGTTCGACAAGGTCTGGGATCCGGACAAGGTGGCGGTGGTGATCGACCACATGGTCCCGGCTCCTACCGCCGAGGCCGCCGACGTCCATCACCGGATCCGTGAGCACGTGAAGCGTCTCGGCATCGGCACCTTCTACGACTCGGGTGAGGGCATCTGCCACCAGCTGCTCCCCGAGCAGGGGCACGTCAGGCCGGGCATGCTGATCGTGGGAACCGACTCCCACACGACCACCTACGGCGCCCTGGCGGCGGCCGGCACCGGGATCGGCACATCGGAGATGGTGTACGCCATGGCCACCGGCCGGCTCTGGTTCCGGGTCCCGGAGACCCTGCGCTACGAGTTCTCCGGGGCACTCCAGCGGGGAGTCTCGTGGAAGGACGTCATCCTCCATCTGGCGGGAACGTTCGGTTCGGACGGCGCCCAGTACCGCTCCATGGAGTTCGGCGGGCCCGGAGTGGCCACGGCCGATGTCTCCAGCCGGCTCACCGTGAGCAACATGGCCCTCGAGATGGGGGCCAAGTTCGGCCTGTTCGCCGCCGACGAGATCACCGCCGAGTACCTGGGCGAGGCGGACACCTCGTGGGCGCCCGACCCGGGAGCCGCCTACGAGGCGGTGCACCAGATCGACCTGAGCACGCTGCCTCCCCAGGTGGCCCTCCCCCACGACGTGGGGAACGTGACCGCGGTCTCGGATGCCGCCGGCATCGTCATCCACCAGGCCTTCATCGGATCGTGCACCAACGGGCGCATCGAAGACCTGCGGGCGGCGGCGGCGGTGCTGGCCGGGCACAAGGTGGCCCCCGGTGTGCGTCTCGTGGTGGCTCCCGCCTCGCGCAGCGTGCTGCTGAAGGCGATCGAAGAGGGCGTGGCGGAGACCCTGGTACAGGCGGGCGCCTCGATCCTCGCTCCGGGCTGCGGGCCCTGCTTCGGCGGCCATGGCGGGCTCCTCGGACCGGGCGAACGCTGCATCGGCACCCACAACCGCAACTTCATCGGCCGCATGGGCAGCGCCGAAGCCGAGATCTACCTCGCCTCTCCGGAGACGGTGGCCGCCTCGGCGATCGCAGGCACGATCACCGACCCGCGAGAGATACAACGATGAGCGAGAACATGATCCGGGGACGCGTGTGGCGTTTCGGCGACGACATCAGCACCGATCTCCTCTCCCCCGGGCAGTTCGCCCTGGACCCTCTGGAGGTCCGCATGCGCCATGTCCTGGAGTCGATCAACCCTTCCTTCGCCCAGGACGTGAAGCCGGGAGATGTGGTCGTCGCCGGTGCCAACTTCGGTTGTGGCTCGTCACGCGAGACCGCCGCCGAGAACCTGAAGGCCCTGGGCGTGGCCTGTGTCGCCGCCGGGTCCCTGTCCCGGATCTTCATGCGCAACGCCATCGCCGTCGGGCTCCCGATCCTGATCTGTCCGGGCATCGGCGATGCCTTCGCCGAGGGTGATCCGATCGAGATCGATCTGGCGGCGGGTACGGCAACCAACACCGCGACCGGCACCACGTGTACCGGCGAGGCCCTGCCCGAGGAGATGAGACGGATCCTCGCCGCCGGAGGGATCCTCGAGGTGCTGCGCCTCGACGGCGGCACCCGACCGGGCTGAGATCCGCCGAGCGCTACAGTCCAGCGCAGTGATGGCCGCTCGCTCCGACAGCGACGCCACGGTCCGCACGAGGTTGGAAGACCTCCTGGAGGTTCTGGGGCGAACCGACGATGCCATGGTCGCAGTCGACGGCGATCTGCGCATCGTCGGCTGGAACGCGGCCGCCGAGCGGCTCCTCGGATACACCACCGCCCAGGCGATGGGACGATCCTGTCACGAGGTCCTCGCCTGGCGCGATCGCTGCGGCGACGGCATCTGCGGGCCCGAGTGCCCGGCCGCCGGGCCCGGCGATCCCGACGAGATCGTGGCGACCACCGAGGTGATCGGACGAACCGCCGCCGGACGCAGCCTGTGGCTCACCGCCACCAGCATCGTCCCGCCGCCTGAGATGCGATCCGAGTGCCGAATGATCCACCTGGTGCGCGAGGTGGGGCTCCCACCAGAACTGGAACGCCTGGTGGTGGAGCGCCTCTCCGGCTGGAGCCCGGCCATCGCCGCCGATCCGCGCCTGGAGACCCTCACCCGACGCGAGCGGCAGGTGCTCGAGCTCCTGGCCGACGGTCTCGATGGCGCCTCGATCGCCGAGAAGCTCTTCGTCTCCCCCGCCACGGTGCGCAACCACGTGCAGCACATCCTGCGCAAGCTGCAGGTCCACAGCAGGCTGGAGGCGGTCTCGCTGTTCCTGCGCGGCCGGCCCTGACCCGTCCCACGCCGGGAGATCAACCGCCGGCCGGGTAGGCCTTCATCAGATCGGCAGCGAGCATCACCAGGTCCTGACGGGTCCGACCCTCGAACGAGCGCCCGGCAACGGCGTCATAGGCACCGCACAGGCGGAGGCCCTCGCTCCCCGGAATCACCTGGTCGGCCATCTCGAAGACGATGTTGTCTTCCTTGCCGATGTGGGAGCGGATGAGATCGACGTAGGCCCGTCCCGCGGACAGCAGCGAGGCGACAGCCCCGGCGTCTCCCCGGCCCAGCTCGTCGAGCGACTCGGCCATCTGCCGGATGTGAGCCCGGCCCAGGCCGTGCTCGTAGAGCATCACCGCGATCGGCCCCCCATCGGTCGGAATCCCCTGACTCTCCATCTCGGGGAAGAGCAGGTCCTCCTCCTTGGCGTGATGGAAGGCGTCGACGAAGAGGCGAAAGAAGGCGACGCATCGATCGAAGGTGACCAGATCCGGCTCCTTGCCTTTCTCCGCCGCCGTGGTAATGGCATCGAGCACTTCCGTGACCTGGAGGATCAGCCGATGCTCTTCGCGGAGGCGCTCGGTCGGGGTCTCGGGTGGCATGATCCGATGCTAGCGAAGATCCCGGTCGTGTGCCTCGATCCATCCCGAACGTTCGTTTCACTTCATGGGAGCCCAAGAGAAGCGTACCCTTGTGCAGCGTCCGTGCTCGCCGAGTACACTCCTCACGGGGCGCTGGAACGACCGTTCTAGGAGGAACATGTCAGAACGCTTTTCCTGGCGCCTCGTCGAGGCGGGCAAGCCGCTGCAGCGACACGATGCCGCCGGACACGCCCCCGGGGCCGGAGAGGTCCTCGTCGAGGTCGCCGGATGCGGTGTCTGCCACACAGACGTCGGGTTCTGGGAGGGATCGGTCCGCACCCGGGGCGACCTCCCGATCACGCTGGGACACGAGGTCTCCGGAACCGTCGTCGAGGCCGGTGTCGGGGCCACGGAGTGGGTCGGCCGCCAGGTGCTGGTGCCTGCGGTGATCCCCTGTGGCGAGTGTGACCTGTGCCTGGCCGGCCGCGGCAACGCCTGTACCCGCCAGGTGATGCCGGGCAACGACATCGACGGGGGCTTCGCCTCCCACCTCACGGTTCCCGCCGGCTACCTGACCGAGATCCCGATGCTTCCCGAGGGCCACACCCTGGCCGACTTCGCAGTGGTGGCCGATGCCGTCACCACTCCCCTGCAGGCGGTGCGTCGCGCCCGGGTGGCCGCCGGCGACCTGGTGGTGGTCATCGGCACCGGCGGGATCGGCACCTACGCCGTGCAGATTGCCGCCGCATCGGGCGCCAAGGTGATCGCCATCGATCTCGATCCGGCCCGGCTCGACCCGCTGACATCGCGAGGGGCGGCGGCCACCATTTCGGCGGGCGGCCTCGACGCCCGGGCGGTGAAGGACCGGGTTCAGGAGATCGCCTCGGAATGGAACCTGGCCCGGCATGGCTGGAAGATCTTCGAGTGCTCTGGGCACCCGGCCGGTCAGGAGACCGCCTTCGGCTTGCTGGGCACCGCCGCCACGCTGGCCGTGGTCGGGTTCACCCGGGAGAAGGTGTCGATTCGCCTCTCCAACCTCATGGCGTTCGACGCCGACGCCTTCGGCACCTGGGGCTGCCCGCCCCATCTCTACCCCGAGGCGGTGGGCCTGGTCGCCACCGGGAAGGTCGAGGTGCTTCCCTTCACCCGCAAGGTCCCCATGGACGACGCCGAGGAGGCGCTCGCCCAAGCGGCGGCCGGGACCGACCCCCGCCGCATCATCCTGGTTCCCTGAAAGGAGAGACATGGAGTTCGTCGACCACGACCTGATGCCGGAGCGTGAGTTCCGGGAGATCGGATACGAGAAGCGACGGGTCCTCGACCCTTCCGGCAAGCCGGTCGATGGCCTGCACGCCGTCTGGATCACACTGGACAACCCGACCCAGCTGAACTCGTACACCACCGAGGCGGTCAAGGAGACCATCCTCGCCTTTCGTCGCGCCTCGATGGATCGGGCGGCGGTGGCGGTGGTGTTCACCGGCGCCGGGGACCGGGCGTTCTGCACCGGGGGAAACACCGCCGAATACTCCGAGTACTACGCCGGTCGGCCCCTCGAGTACCGGCAGTACATGCGCCTCTTCAACGACATGGTCTCGGCCATCCTCATGTGCGACAAGCCGGTGGTGAACCGGGTGAACGGCATGAGGATCGGGGGTGGGCAGGAGATCGGGATGGCCTGCGACTTCACGCTGGCATCCGACCTCGCCCGGTTCGGGCAGGCCGGTCCCAAGCACGGATCCGCACCCGACGGCGGCTCCACCGACTTCCTCCACCTCTACGTGGGATGGGGGAACGCCGTCGCCTCCTGTGTCCTCTGCGACCCGTGGAGTGCCCACGAGGCGCTTCGCCTGGGACTGGTGAACGACATCTTCCCGGTGCTCAAGGTGGACGGCGTGTTCGTGCCCAACCCGCTGGTGGTCACCGACCGGATGCTCGACGACTGGGGACGGCCGATCCTGGGCCGGCCCAAGGAGGGGGCCGAACTCGGCGAAGGAAAGGCCCTGCTCGCCCAGGGGGAGATCGACTTCACCCTGCTCGACGCCGGTGTCGACACCCTGGTCACCAAGCTGCTGATGACGATGCCCGACTGCACGATCAAGACGATCGAGTCGCTCCGCAAGAAGAAGCTGGAGCACTGGGACGCCAACAAGGAGTCCAACCGGGCCTGGCTGTCGCTCAACATGATGACCGAGGCCAAGGCCGGGTTCCAGGCCTTCCATCGCGGGTCACGGGAGCAGGGCCGCGAGGTCGACTTCATCGATCTCCGCCGTCGAATCGCCCAGGGGGAGACCTGGGGTGACGAGTTGATCGAGGCGATCTCCCCGCAGCACCGGGAGCCGTCGTGAGCAAGGTACGTCACGAGACGTCAGCAGGCGGGGCGGTGCACACCATCACCATGGACTCCGACCCGGGGAACGTGGTCGACATCGCCATGTGCGAGGAGCTGATCGCCGCCATCGACGAGGCGGCCACCGACCCCGAAGGCAGGGTGCTGGTGCTGCGAGGAGCGGGCCGCAACTTCTGCTTCGGCGCCAGCATCCAGGAGCACCTTCCCGACCAGGCGCCGGCCATGCTCGCCGCCATCGGCGGCGTGGTGCGCCGGCTGGTCGGGTTCCCCTACCCCACCCTGGCCGGCATCCAGGGGCGCTGCCTGGGCGGCGGGCTCGACCTGGCGATGTCGTGCGGGATCCTCGTCGCCGAGGAGGGCGCCGTGTTGGGGGTGCCCGAGATCAGGCTCGGGGTGTTCCCGCCACCGGTGAGCGCCCTGCTCACCGGCCGCTCCGCCGAGGACGTGATCCTCACCGGCCGGGACATCGTCGCCGCGGAGGCGCAGGCCATCGGGATCGTCAACCGGGTGGTGCCCACCGGCACCCTCGATGAGGCGATCGCCGGCATCGTCACCGAGGAGTTCGTTCCCCGCTCGGCGGCTTCGCTGAGGATTGCCACCAAGGCGGTTCGCATGGGCCGCCTCGAGGAGGTGGAACGCCGCCTGTCCGCAGCCGAGGCGCTGTACGTGGACGAGCTGCTTCCCCTGCACGACGGCTCGGAGGGGATCCGCGCCTTCATGGAGAAGCGGTCGCCGGAATGGAGGAACTCATGAGCGCACGGGCTCTGGTCAGTGGCGGCCAGGGTGGGATCGGCAGGGCCACGGTTGCGGCGCTGGCCGCAGCCGATCACCTGGTCGCCGTCGCCGACCTCGACGACTCCACCAAGCCGCCCGGCGCCGCCGAGGCCTTCGCCGTCGACCTGCGCGACCCACAGGCCTGCGTCGATGTCGTGGAGCGCACCGTCGAGACGTTCGGCGGCCTCGACGTTCTGGTGCACAGCGCCGGGATCACCCGCGACGGGGTCACCTGGAAGCTGACCCCCGAGGATTGGGACGCCGTGCTCGAGGTGAACCTGGGTGCGGCGTTCCACCTGACCCGCGCCGCCATTCCGGTGATGCGCCAGGGCGGCGGCGGCGCCATCGTGTTCGTGTCCTCGATCAACGGGGAGCGGGGGAAGTTCGGGCAGAGCGCATACGCCGCCTCCAAGGCCGGGCTCCACGGCCTCGCCAAGACCGTGGCCCGCGAAGTGGGGCACTTCGGCATCCGGGTCAACGTGGTGGCACCGGGGATGGTGCGCACCCCGATGACCGAGAGCCTCCCTGCCGCCGTCATCGAGGCGGCGCGCCAGGACTCGTGCCTGGGAAAGCTCGCCGAGCCCGAGGACATCGCCTCGGTGATCGCCTTCCTCGTGGGGCCGGCCTCGGGCCACGTCACGGGACAGGTGATCCGGGTGGACGGTGGGCAGTATCTCTGATCGGCCGGCCCCGACGGGCTCCCCGAACTGGCCCCGCGTCGACGCCATCCTTGCCGGAGCCGCCCGGGCGTTCGCCGCTCATGGCTACGCCGCCACCTCGATGCGGCAGGTGGCCCAGTACACCGGCGCCAGCCTGGGTTCGATCTACCACCACTTCGGGAGCAAGGAGGGCCTGCTCCAGGCGATCCTGACCACCAACTTCCGGCGGGTGCGGGCCGCTCTCGAGGAGAGGCTCACCGAGATCACCGACCCTGCCGAGGCGATCACCGCCTTCGTGGAGAACCACGTCGCCTTCTTCACCCGCGATCTCGACGCCATGAAGGTGATGTCCCACGAGTTGAGCACCCTGCGGGGCACGGCCGGCGAGGAGGTGCGGGCGCTGCGCGACGCCTACACGGAACGGGCCCGAGGCTTCCTGAGGCGGCTGCGGCCCGACCTGGGTCGCGACGAGGCGGAGGTGGCCACCCTGTGCTTCTTCGGGATGCTCAACTGGACCTATCGGTGGGTGCACTCGCTGCCGAGCACGACGACCCCCGCTGAGCTTGCCGGGCAGATGGCCCGGTTGTTCCTGGACGGCTTCGCCGGGACGGTCACCGCCCGACGGTCGCCGGGCGGGTGAACAGCGCAAGGTAGGAACGGCACGCCGTCATCGAGCACGTGGTGCACGCCTCTGCGAAGCTCTCCGGGTCGAGTCCGGTGACCCGGGTCTCGAACCCCAGGCTGTCGTACAGAGCCACCAGCTCGTCGATGCGTGCCTGGTCGGTGACGGTGCGTCGCTGCCAGCCCTCTGCACCCAGTGCCACGTCCTGGAGGATGGCTATCCCCTGGGAGCAGTAGACCGGAGGGAGCTCTTCGCTCATCACGCCACCGTCGCCTCGGCGGCGATCTTGGCCAGGCGGCGATGGCCGAGGATGGCGCACCCGAGGGCGGCCACGAACTGGACCATCTCGGGCTCGGGCACGTTGACCTCGGCGCCCAGCGTCTGGCTGATCGACCGTCCCATGGTCTCGAATCGGAGGATGCCGCCGATGAGCGTGTACTCGGGGGTCAACCCGGCCCGCTTCATCAGCTGTACGGAACGGCTGGTGAGCGACTCGATGGCGCCCTGCATGATGTCGGCGGGGGCGGTCCCCATGGAGAGGTGGTTGATCACCTCCGACTCGGCGAACACGGCGCACACGCCCGAGATCGGAACCGGCTCCTTTGAGGTGGACATCAACGGTCCGACCTCCTCGACGCTGTATCCCATGTAGCGGGCGGTCTTCTCCAGGAAGGCCCCGGTACCGGCGGCGCACTTGTCGTTGAGCCGGAACGACACCACCTTCGATTCGTCGTCGACCCGGGTGGCCTTCATCGTCTGCCCGCCGATGTCGAGGATGGTGCGGGTTCCCGGGAAGAGCCGGGCGGCGCCGCGGCTGCTGGCTGTGAGGTCGGTCACCTGGGTGTCCTTGAAGTCGACCTGGTGCCTCCCGATGCCGGTGGCGATGGCGTAGCGAATGTCGTCGCGTCCCAGGCCGGCGGCCTCGAGAGCCCGGTCGTAGGTCTCGGCGGCGATCTCGCGCAGCTTGAACCCGGTGGGCGACGCCATCTTGGCGAGGATCTCTTCGCTGTCGTCCAGGATCACGACCTTGGTGTAGGTCGATCCCACGTCGATGCCTGCGGTGATGGTCACTGCGTCACCCCCGCTCCCTGCTTGGACGGGGCGCGGCCGGCCACGACGTGATCGTGAGCGAACAGCGCCGCCCCGAGCGCCCCCATGTAGTGGCTGTCCTCGGAGTAGTTGAGCTTGCGTTCCAACCGCTCCTCGAGGGCCTTGACCATGCCCTGGTTGCGCGAGACGCCGCCGGTGAAGGTGACCTCGTCGTCGATCCCGACCCGGCGCATCAGTGCCACCGACCTGGAGGCGATCGACATGTGCACCCCCCAGAGGATGTCCTCGATCTTCTTCCCCTTGCCGATCCAGGCCAGGACCTCGGACTCGGCGAACACCGTGCAGGTGGTGCTGATCTTGATCGGCTTCTCCGACTGCATCGAGATCGGGCCCAGTTCGCTCAGGGGCAGGCCGAGTGCGGTCGCCGCCGCCCCCAGGAACCGTCCGGTGCCGGCGGCGCACTTGTCGTTCATGCAGAAGTCGCTGATCTCGCCTTCGGGCGTGACCCGAATCGCCTTGGTGTCCTGGCCCCCCATGTCGACCACGGTGACCGTCTTGGGGAACATGTGCACCGCTCCGCGACCGTGACAGGAGATCTCGGTCACCTGGGTGTTGCCGAAGGTGACCCGGTAGCGGCCGTACCCGGTCCCGACCACGAACTCGACCTGACGCTCCTCGAGGCCGGCCTGCTTGAGGGCGACCACGTAGGCGTCTTCGGCTGCCTTGATCACGTTGGCGCCGGTGTCGAGCAGGGCACGCCCGACGATCTGGCGCCCCTCGTCGATGATCACCGCCTTGGTCTGGGTGGAGCCGACGTCGACTCCTGCTGCATAGGGCATTTCCTATCCTTTCGCTTCGGCGGCGGCCAGACGCCTGCGGGAGTCCAGCCCCTCGAAGAAGGCGTCGATCCGGTTCTTCATCTGGGCCTCGGACACCACCCGCCGGTCCATCATGTCCGACTCGATGAACAGGCTGGGGATGCCGTGCTTCTCGGTCAGGTACCGGCGGCCATCGGCCAGGCCGGTGGACACGGTGCGACAGGATTTGATCGGGTGGTAGATCACACCCTCGGCGTCGAACTCCTCGTACATGGTGGCCAGCACCTCGTTCTGGTGGAACATGGCGTCCATGGCGTCGCGCACACTCACCAGCACGCCCTCGGCCAGGCTGGCCAGGGGGCGGTCGAGGTCGTACTCGAACCCACGGTTGGCGCCGCCGGAGGCGAACCAGAGGTAGGTGGAGTTGACGAAGGTCCCGCCCCAGTCGGTGAACAGCTCGTTGAAACGCCGGAAGATCGGGTAGCAGGGCACCCCCACGAACAGCAGCCGGTACTTCTCCTCGATGCTGGTGCCGATCCCCTGGGCCGCCTTGTACTCCATCTCCTCGACCAGGCGCTCGAAGTAGCGGGCCCCGGTCTCGGTGCCGCGAAAGCCGTTGGCCACACCCAGGTAGATGGTGCCGTCGGTGAGGGCGTTGAACACCGCCGGCTTGGCCCGGTTCAGCTCCAGGATGCGGCTCCAGGACCGGCTCATCACGTTGGCGTTGTCGAGCACGCCCCGGAACTTGTCGATGTCGAACTTGGTGCCCGTGACCTGTTCGCAGAGCGTGATCAACTCTTTCAGCTGCACCTCGACGTACTTGCGGTCGGCCTCGAAGTCGGAGTCTCCCGGCCAGGTCTGGGTCCCGGCCTGGCGGGTGCCGGGGATGTCGATGGTGAACATCGGTGTTCCGTACATCCGCTCCCAGATCTCGGCCCACTTGATGTAGGTGTTGCAGGCGTTGGTGAGCACCGAGAGTGCCGGCGGCGGGATCCGTCCCATCGGGTGTTCCCCACCCCGGAGCTGGGTGGCGACGTCGGCCTTCACGTAGCCGCAGATGTCGGGCGAGTAGCCGTGGTCCTCGGCCTCCTCCAGGTACTCGTGTGCCACCCGGCGCACCGCCGTCTGCAGCGAGTTGATCTCGGGGAAGACGACCGGGAGGTCGAAGGTCTTGAGGATCTCGTTGATGCTCCCCATCACGAAGACGTAGGCCGCCTTGCCGCCAGTGGCTGCGGTCTGGTCGAGCTCGGTGAACCAGTCCCGGAAGAGGTCGGCCCCTTCCTGGTTACCCCGGCCCACGAGGTTGGTTGTTGCTGTGGTCATCGATGGCTCCCTCAGGCGAAAAGGATGTTCTCAACGAAGGTCTCGAGCTGCAGCTCGAGCTGGTCGAACGAGGTCATGTTCTCCTCGAACTCGGTCACGAAGTAGGCGACTCCGGCCTCATCGAGGGCGTGCACGTAGGTGACCTGCTCCTCGAGCCCGGGCTCGCACATCTTGGCGGCGGCGAGGATCGCCGCCTCGGCGCCCGAGTTGCGGATCCGCTCCAGGATCATCTTCTCCTTCGGCTTGCGCAGGTCGTGCTGCACCGGGCTGTACGAGGAGCGCTCGACGTACGCCTCGGCGAGGGAATGGAGCGGATCGCCGTCGCTGGGGACGTCCTCGGTGATCCAGCGCAGGCCGATGAGGAAGTCGTCGTCGACCACGTATGTACTCCGCCCCAGCATCCGCACCAGGTCGAAGGGAGGCTGCTCGCAGAAGCCGCCCTCGAACACCACCCGGATGCGGTCCTCCTGACGAGCGGTCCGCGCCAGGATCTGCGGCAGAACGGTGGCCAGGAGGTCGTTGTGCTCCTCCCGGGGCATCATCCCGGCCAGGGCCACCAGGGCGTAGGCATCCTCGGCGGCGAGCAGCCACGGGGTCTCCCGCTTGATCCGGTAGATCTCCCGCATCAGCCGGCGGTTCTCGTTGAACACTTCGATCGAGTTGCGCAGGGCGTCGTCGGTGACCTGCGTCCCGGTGACCTCCTCGGCGATACGGCGAATACGGTCGTACTCGTTGCGGAGATACTCGACGCTGCCGCTGGAGTTGGGGTTCTGCGGAAGGTACAGGATCTGGCAGGGATGGTCGAAATTGCGACCCCAGATCGCAGCCAGATTGCGGGCCGCATCACAGATCGGATGGGACACGAACATGTCCAATTGCACCCGCCCGCTGAGCGGCAGTTCCAGGGAGGTCTTCAGGATCGAGCACAGGTACGACCCGAAATGCGAGTCCGCCTGATTGGGCTCCACCGGCGCCCCGCGCAGCTTGAAAGGAAGCATACCGGCCGCATGCATGATCTCCTCGGGGAAATACACCTGGAAGTGGCCCCCCACCTTGCCGCCTTGCTCCCGCCAGCGCGCCACCGTCGGGAACTCGGCCGACTCCACCATCTCGCGGCACTCGAGGAGGGCGTCGTCGAGCCCCTTCTCGCGCCACTCTGGGAAGACCCGCGCCGAAGTCGTCGTCATGCCATCACCCCCGCCGGGACCGCGGCGGCCCCCTCGAAGAACAGGTCCAGTACGTGATCGAGACGCGAGTCGACGTCGCCCAGAGTCTTCATGGCGTAGTCGCCGATGACGATCTCCACCAGGGCGACGAACGACCAGGAGAGCAGCCGGGGATCGGCAGGGGCCAGCTCGCCGTCGGCGATCCCATCGTTCACGATCGCCTCCACCTGCTCGGGAAGGGCTCGCTGGTAGGCGCGCACCAGGCGATCGCGATCGGCCCCCCGGAAGGTGTTGATGTCACGCCTCACCAGGCGGATCAGCTGCCCTTCCTCTTCGGGAAGCTCCAGGAAGTCCCGGGTGAGGCGGGCCAGCCGCTCCCGGCAGGTTCCCTCCATGTCGACGGCGCCGGCGAAGAGCCGCCGCTTGGAGTCGAGGTCGCCGAGCATCATCGTGACGTACAGCCGCTCCTTGGAGGGGAAGTGGTGGTACAGCCCTCCCTTGGTGACCTCGGCGGCGCGGGCGATGAGATCGGTGGTGACGTCGGCGTAGGGGCGGCTGAGGAACAGCGAGCGCGCCGCCGCCAGGATGCGCCCGGTGGTGTTGGCGGTCCGCTCGTCCTGGGTTGCCATGGTCGCCTCGCCGATCTTCGACAACTTACCGACCGGTCAGCCGGTAGGTAAGTTGATGATAGGGGTCGACGCCTTTCGATGTCAACGCGCTGCGCGCCTTCCGTGGGCCCGGCACAGCGGTTAGCCTCGGCTGGTCCATCACCGAGGAGTGCACACCCCCGATGCCCCGATTCCGGCCCGATCTGGAGGCGATCCCCAAGTACGACCCGGGCGACCCCCTCTTGGAGGTGGCCGCCCGGCTGTCCCTGGACGAGGTGATCGACATGGGCTCCAACGAATGCCCGGTGGAGCCGTTCCCCGAGGTGTTGGAGGCGATCCGGAAGGCGGCGACCACCGTCAACCGCTACCCGGTGACCGACTCCAGGTGGCTGGCGGAGGCCCTCGGCACCCTCTACGGAGTGGAGCGCCAGTGGGTCTGGGTGGCACCGGGGAGCACCGGGATCCTGATGGCGACGGCCCTCGCCGCATCGGGTCCGGGTACCTCCATCGTGTTCGCCGACCCTTCGTTCATCATGTACCGGATGGCCTCAGCCGTGGCCGGAGCCGAAGCGATCCCGGTCCCCGTCGACGGGGGATGGAGGCTCGACGCCGATGCCATGGCGGCGGCGGTCCGCCCCGACACGAGGGTCCTCTACTTCTGCAACCCCAACAACCCCACCGGCACCCACGTGCCGTTCTCCGCCATGGAGCGGCTGGTCGCCGCCGTCTCGCCCGAGGTGACCATCGTGTTCGACGAGGCGTACGCCGAGTACGTCACCGCCCCCGATTGGTCGTCGGCGATTCCCCTCACGATGCACCACGAGAACGTCCTGGTGAGCCGGACGTTCTCCAAGGTGTACGGCCTGGCCGGCGAGAGGGTGGGATACGCCATCGGGAACCCCGATCTGATCGCCGCCCTCAGCCGACCCCAACCGCCGTACGCCGTCTCCGTGATCGCCCAGATGGCTGCGACCGAAGCCCTACGTCATCAAGAACGGATCCGGCTCCGGGTGGCCGACGCCGTGGCCGGGCGGGAGTGGATCGCAGCGCGCCTGCGAGATCTCGGTCAGTTCGCCATCGACAGCCAGACCAACTTCGTGCTGTGGAGGCCGTCCGATGCGATGGCCGCCACCGATTTCGTGCTGAGGCGCGGCAGCCTGGTCCGGGCGCTGGGCCCGTGGGTGCGCATCTCGGTGGGCACGGAGGAGCAGAACCGGCGATGCCTAGATGCCATCGAGGAGGCCATCGCCTCCGGTGTGATCAGCCGAGACTGAAGGAGCTCAGGCTCCCCGACCGACGCCGGCCTTCTTCAGCACGGCGGCAGGGACTCCGGCCTCGCGCCATGCCGCATAGGAGATGCCCTTGCGAGCACCGTATTCGGCGGCATGGGCGACGAACTCGGCCTCCAACTCGGCGAGATCCGACGCTCCCTTGGCCCTGGCCAGAGCGGCCTGGGCGCCGAGGCGTGCCTGGCGAAGGTCGATCGCCTTGAGCGGGTTGGTCTCGGCGGCGATCTTGTCGCCCAAATCGGCGATCCTCTTGCCCAGGGATTCGGGGGTCACCGGACGCCCGGGACGGCGCGCACCCAACGCTTCCAGATAGTTCTTGATCGCTCGCGATTGACGCCTACCGGCGGCAAGCGCCGCCTTGTGTTCTGCGGACATCGCCATGGCCTTCTCCCCTTTTTCGGCGGCCTCGTAGACCCGACTATATCCGAGGTCGCAGTCGTACGTATTCGGATGAATCCGACCCCGTCGAGAAGGCTCATTGTGGTGATGCCTGGAGAAACGCATGTCCTCCGACGGGCGAGGTGCCCTCGCCTCAGGACCAGGGAATGGTGACGACCTCTACCTGGCCGTCGAAGCCCTTGAGATCCAGGAAACGTGCCTCCGAAGTGACGGCGATCCCTGCCGCCTCGGCCGCCTCTCTGGAAGCGACGATCTCGCCTCCGCCTGCGGTGCCCGCTATTCGGGCCGCCATGTGCACACCCCTCCCCTTGAGGCCTCCCGACACCTCGGCGCAATGAATGCCGATGCGAACCATGGGAGCGAACCCGTGCCTACGACGGTGTTCGTCGAGGGCTCTTTGGACGGCGGCGGCACAGGCGGTGGCTGCCGGGGCATCCTCGAATTCGACGAAGAACCCGTCTCCGGCATGGTCGATCTCGGACCCTCCGTGCCGGGCGAACAGGTCCCGCAGCGTCTCGTCGTGCCAGCGCGCCAGGTGCTCCCAGGCGGCGTCGCCGATCGTCTCGACCAGACGCGTCGATTCGACGATGTCGGTGAACATGAGGGTTCGAAGCCGTCGCCCCGCCGAAGGCCGGTCACCCAGGATGTTGTCCACGTCTACCGCGTCGAGACGCGCCCCCAGGCGCATGAACACCGATCGCGCCGCCTGCAACTCCATTTCGGCGAGATCGAGGCTACCGGCGGCGAGCAGTGCCCTGCCCTTGGCGAGGCGAGCTCGGGCAGCCTCGTACGGAAGGTCGACCTGCAGCCAGAGGCGACCGGCCTCGGCGAGCGCCGTCGCCGCGCCGGATGGATCCCCGCTCGCCAGCGCCACGAGGCCGCGCGACTGAATCGCCGCCGCCCGCAGGGCGGTGGTCGAGAAGGAGGCTGCGATCCCATCGAGCTCGGAGGCCGCAGCCGCCGCCACCTCCAGGTCGCCATCCTCGACGGCCACCTCGATCCGTGCCGGGAGCAGCCGGGCCCGATCGAGGGGGCCAAGTGTCGTCGACGCCAGCGCCTCGTCCAGCAGTGCGGCCGCCGCTTCGGGTTTCCCTTGGGCGAGGCGGAGTTGGGCAAGCCCCGGCACCGGTCGACGACCGCACTCGAGTGCCTGCCGGAATGCCGCCTCGGCGCCGACGAGGTCCCCGAGTCGCATTCGGATCTCCCCCACCTCGTACAGCGCCTCCCCCGAGTACGCGACGAAGTGCTCCAGCTCGGTGCAGGCTCGCCGCGCCTCCTGCTCGGCCTCCGTCCAGGCGCCGCGCAGCCGCATGATCTCTGCACGATGCACGCGACACAGCCCGGGAAAGCCGGAGTTGTGTCCCTCGCGCTCGCACCAGCGCCGTGCCGCCTCGGTCCAGTCACCGGCTCGGCCGTAGTCGGCCATCTTCTGACAGATGCTGATCATGTTGCAGTAGATCTTCCCCGTGGCCAGGGGGCCCAGTTCGCCGCCGACTGCAGCGACCATGGCCGCATCCATGAGCGCCATCCCCTCGTCGACGGTGCCCATCGCCGCGAGATTCCTCCCCTGGTCATGTAGGGCGAGCATCTCCAGGTCACGATCCCCGACCCGCCGGGCGATCTCGGCTGCCTGCCGCACCAGGCCCAGGGACCGCTCGAAGTCGGAATCCATCTCGAAGGCGATCATCGCTTCGATCCGGACCAGGTGGCCGTGGGCGGCCACCTCGGTGTGGCCGTCGAGCAACTCCTTGGCCCTGCGCACCCAACCGGTGCCCAGAGCCCGGGAGAGCATGGCGAACTGGTCGTAGGCGATGTCGACGGCCAGGCGAGCCGCCCGGGGGACGTCGCCCGAGGACGTGCACGCCGAGTAGGCGCGCTCACGGGCCCCGATGGCGGCGTCGAGTCGTCCGGTCCACCATGCCGCCTCGGCCATGGCCTCCAGGTCGTCGACCCCCAGTGCCGAGACGGCGTCGGCGGCGAGGAACAGGTCGTAGGCCCGATGCCACTCCCGGTGTGCCGCCGCGGAGCGCGCCTCTTCGGCCTTCGCCACGGCGCCCGATTCCGCCACCATCACCTCCCGCCGACCCGTCAGGCCGTGCTTCGCTATCCTCGCACAAGTCTCATCGGGAGGGACCCAAGGATGGATGCCAGCGTCCTGAGGACGGTTCCCCTATTCGCCGGCCTTTCGGACTCGGATCGCCGGCAGGTGGCACGCTGGATGGATCAGATCGAGGTGGGTGCCGGGACCCCGTTGGCTCGCGAGGGGGACTTCGCCTACGAGTTCTTCCTGATCGAAGAGGGAACAGCCGAGGTGACCCACGATGGCGCCGTAGTGACCGTCATGGGCCCGGGTGAGTACTTCGGTGAGATCGCCCTCCTCGACACCCGGCGGCGAACCGCCTCGGTCACCGCCAGCACCCCGATGCGCCTCATCGTCATGTTCAAGCGCGAGTTCCAGTCGATGGCCGACGCCCACCCCGAGATCGCAGATGCGATCCGGGCGGCCGGCAAGGAGCGCCTCGAGCGCACCTCGTGAGGTGTCGGCTCCGGGGGGGAGATTCGAACTCCCAACCAACGGATTAACAGAGGCGACTCGAGCCTTGTCCGACAAGCGAAAACCCACGCGTTTGGCGCTTAGCGACACTTGTGGTCTCTTGACCCCGGGCTGCTAGCACCCGATTCTGCAACCACCTGCAACCGACGAGGGCGCTACGGCGCAGCGGGAGGGATGAGCATGAAGCGACGCAAGATCACACTGCCGGGAACGGTGTTCCAACGGCCGAACGGACGGTGGACCGCGATGACTACCGGAGCAGCGGGGTACGGGCCTCGCCGTTCAATCGGCACTTTCGCGACCCGAGAAGAGGCAGAGGAGTGCCTGGAGCGTCATGTGCTGCTCGGTGGACCAGCGACCCGCAGGGAGGCTGCGGAGGCCCCCACGTGTCACTCTCTTGGAGAGCAGGATCGGACCAGCGAACTCGAACAGCAGACAGTCGGCGATTACCTCACCGGGTGGCTCGATGAGGTCCTTGCCAGGGAACTCGAGACCGGGCTACTCGCTCGCTCGACCGCCCAGAGCTACCGCCGGATCGTGCTTGGGGACATCATTCCTGACCTCGGACACCTGCCAATCGCAGACCTCGAACCCAAGCATCTGCGGACCTGGCTCGCGCACCTGCGAGAGCGCGGCCTAGGCGATCGAAGCGTGGTGAAGGTATTCGGGATGCTTCACCGAGCCTTTGCCGACTCCGACCTGCCCACGAATCCGATCTACCTGCCGCGTCGTGATCGTCCACGAGTCCGCTCCACCCGCGAAGTCATCCGTCCCACGGTTGACGACGTGACCGCCTGGCTCGAGCACATCCTTTGCTGCCCCGAGTCGGGCGGTGAGTCGCTGTACCCGTTGTGGCGTGTCATGGCAACAACGGGGATACGCCGGGCTGAAGCCTGTGGTCTCACGTGGGAGGACCTTGAGGCACACGACGGCATCTGGCTGCTGACCGTTTCCCGCAACCTCCTCATCGACAGCGGAACGCTGTACACCGGCCCCCCAAAGTCCCGTGAGGGGTATCGGTCGATCCGTCTCGACGAAGCCACGGCCGCAACACTGACGGCCTACCGGCAGGCGACAGCCTCTCGAGAGACTGTCAAGGTCGAGACTCGGGACGGCCATGGCGAGTTTGACTTCATGTTCCGATGGGGACCCACTCTCACGGCCATGAACCCCGACACCGTGACGCGCCTGTTCCTCAAGGAATGGAAGCACACACGACTTCGGCCCGGCGTCACGCTCCACGGACTGAGGCACAGCCACGGGTCGGCCCTCCTCCAGGCGGGCATGAGCGAGATCGAGGTGGCGGCCCACCTCGGCCACAACCCCCAGGTGCTGCTCACCATCTACGCGAGGGACCTCGACGAGGTGCGGCGGCATCAGCGGCTGGCAGCCACCGTCGAGCGGCTGTACGGGTAGTGGTAGCCGCCGATGGTTGGACCTTGTGGACCTTATGGACGTTCTCACTGCTGTCACGGAGAGGATCGACCTGATCTGGGTGGTCACCCCTACACGGGCCAGCACCCAAGGAGGGTCCAGAGGTCCTCAACGTCCTCAGCCCACCTCCCTGCGCAATCTCCACTGGTTCGCGCCTCCCCTATCCCTTGCCTTCTCGATCCGGTACCCGCTGTGGACCTGGCGGTCCATCTCGACAAGGCGCAGGCCAAGGGTGGTGGCGCGACTTCGTTCGGAACCGTCGCCGAGTTCCAGGAAGTCGGGTAGGTCTCCGAGGAGAGACAGCAGGTCCGAGGTACTGACGGGCAACTCACCGTGCCTTTCCGCCCACCGGTTGATGAACACCCGCTTCTGCTCCGTCTCCGTATCAGCCCGGCCTCTGAAGTCGTCCAGGTTCTCGAGGAATCCATCGATCCCCGCCACCTGAAGGATTCCGCCGACCACACCAGCCCAGTTCTCGAAACTGCCCATTGTTCGGTCTCCCAACGGCCGACCAACAGCAACCCACGCCTGGACCAGGGTGAGGATCGCGGCGACCACCTCGGAGCGGTTCTGGTCTAGCCATCCCGCCAGATCCCGATGCTTGAAGGAGGCAGGGTCCCTAGATGCTGGCTGCTCGACCCTCGCATCGAGTCGGATCGGCACAATCCTGCGCGTGAGTTCGGGAGAGAAAGTCGGGTTGTTCGCGGTCCCCACCCACAGCGCTCGGTTCGGGAACTCGATCGTCTCGTCGTTGTGCCCGAGCCGTCGGTCGCCCCACTCGGTTGTCGTCAGCACCGACGCTAGGTGAGAAGAGTCGATCCTGCCCCGCAGGTTGTCGATCACGACGAGAGCCGAACCCTTCGAAAGGGAAGCGCCGATCTTCTTGCGCCACTCGTCACTGCTCCCGCCCTGGGTCTCCATGCCCGGTTCACGCCCGAGGACAACAATGCCCACCAGCCTGACCAGGAGGGTCTTTCCTGTCCCCGGTGTGGGGGCGTCCACGACATGCATCGGGGTCGGCCCATCGAACATGTCTCGCACAAAGGGAAGAAGCAGCATCGCCATCGTGTTGGCGAAGTCCGCCGAACTTACCCAGGGGAAGTCCCCCAACAGGTCCTGCCGGATCAGGCGGACCGCCTCCTCGATCTTGCTCGGGGTCGGATCTTCCGATACGGGTGGAAGCACGAAACCCGCAGGTGGCGAGTAGTACGTCCCCGTGTTCGGGTCGTAGCCCCTCTCGGAACGGATCCGCCCGTCGCGTCCGAATACGGGGCACGGAACAACCCGAATCACCCGCGGCAAGGGCCAATCGGGTTCAGCGAGGACATTCGTCACCACATCCAGCGGCGGCTTCGCCTTCTTCCAGCGCGCGACTTCCCCGTCCTTGTCGTGGAGCGGCGCGAGCCACTTGATGAGCCTCGCCAACTCGTTGCGAAGCCGATCCGGGTTCAGCGGCTCCACCATGATGCCCCTGCTCGTCGCGCGGATTCGGGCCAGCCCGAAGCCGTACCGAAACAGGTGAGGCTCACCCAGATTCGCTTGGATAATGGCGACCAAGCACTTAATGGTCAGCGCATGGAGATCAGCGGTGTCGAGTTTGACGCAGGGCTGTTGGTGTGGAGTCATCTCGCGCCCCCGATCTGCCCGCCTAGCGACGCGAGGGATTCACCGACCGGGACGCCGATGCCGCTAGGATCTGGGGCAGCAAGTTCGGAGCGCCCCTCGACCCTAAGTCGGGGGGTTCTTCGCGCCGTCATCGGGGATCGGCCCCGGTGTTCTGCTCTTCCAGCCAAGCGTCCAGGTCCCGCTGCCGGTACCGGACCAGGAAGGCCCCGACCTTCACGGCCGTTGGTCCCCTCCCCTGGACCCGCCAGTTGCGGAGGGTCTGCTGGGAGCAGTTCAGGTAGGTGGCCGCTTCCTCGGTGCTGAGGAGGCGGTCCTCCAGATACGTTTCGAGCGCCATACGCCCTCACCCCTTTCGGGACTCGGGGCCGCTGGCGCTCTCGTGTGGCACTCTCGGTCGCGACCGATATTTCCTTGGCAGCATAGGACGGGATTTCACGTTTCCCGCGAAAGTGTGACGGGAGTCGGTAGGAGCCGCGGGTGATCGCTTCGCCCACTCCAAATCGACCGACCTCGAGGCCCGCGTGGCATCATGTGAGCAGAGCACCGCCGAGCGCCTCCCCCGCCCTGGAGGGGTCATGGCTCACCGCTTCGGCAACCCACGCGCATCGGCAACCCGTGAACGCGACCAGCAGGCCGTCCGCGGCCATTACGTCGACTACGAGCTGCTGCCCCCCGACCTTGCTCATGCCCTACGCCTCGCCCGGCTGCGTCAGGGCCTGAGCCTGAGGGAGGCTGCCCGGCTAGTGGGCATTAGCACCGGATACCTATCCCGCCTCGAGCGGGGCCTGCGGGCACCCAGGAACCGAGTGGCCCTCGCCCTCACTGTCGCCCTCGACCTGGAGGACTACCTCGCGGCGGCGCTACTCGAGGAGGCCGCCAGCCCGAGCGGATAGGCTCCAGGCATGTTCGTGAAACGCGCCGACGGGTCGCTGGTCAAGATGACCGAAAAAGGCTACGACTTCGAGGCGATCCTTCAGGGCCTCATCACCGAGCACCCTGACCTGCTTGTCGGCGATCAGATCGACCCCGAACAGCCACGGCGCTGGCTGGTCATCGACCAGGAGGTCGGGGTCCCTGCGGCTGAGGGAGGTGGCGGCTACTGGTCGCTGGACGTGCTGCTCCTGGACCAGGACGGTGTGCCCACCCTCATCGAGGTGAAGCGCTCCACCGACACGCGGATCCGCCGCGAAGTGGTGGGCCAGATGCTCGACTACGCGGCCCACACGGTCGCCTTCATCCCCGCTGAGCGCATGCGGTCGCTGCTCGAGGACAGGTGTTCCAAGGCCGACCTGGACCCCGGCCTCGAGGTAGTCGCCCTCACAGGAACGGACGACCCCGAGGAGTTCTGGTCGAATGTCGCCGCGAACATCGAAGCGGGACGGGTCCGACTCCTGTTCGTCGCGGACCGCCTCCCGGTCGAACTGCGGCGTGTCATCGAGTTCTGGAATCAGCACACCGATCCCGTCGAGGTGCTGGGTCTCGAGGTGCGACAGTTCGTCGGCGAGGACCTCGTCACCTTCGTTCCCCAGGTCTACGGCCAGACCATCCGGGCCACAGAGAAGAAGACGCGCCGAGGCCCAGCCCGCCAATGGGATGAAGGGTCCTTTTTCGATGCCCTGGCCGAACACGGCACCGAGGCAGTGACGGTCGGGCGCAGGATCTTCGACTGGGCGATCTCACGGGGCCTGGACATCCAATGGGGCAGGGGCGCGGTGTACGGGACGATGCTGCCGGTCCTCGATCACGGCGGTGCCGACCACGCGACGATGAGCGTGACTACCTCGGCGCGGCTCGAAGTCCGCTTCTCGGACATGTCGAAGCGCCAACCCTTCGCCCGGCCCGAGCACCGGCTCGACCTGCTCGCCAGGCTCAACCAGGCCGGAGCGAGTATCCCCGAGGACGGTATCGACCGATGGCCGGGGGTGCCGTTCGCCGCCATCGCCGAATCCATGGAAGAGTTCCTTGACGCCTGGGACTGGTATCTCGGGCAGGTCGTGGAGCACCGGCCATAGAGCTTCGTCGCTGAGGAGCAGCCTGGTGCCGCTGCTAACGGCTAACGGTTGACGGCGGCCCTTCCCCGGATTCGGTCTCCACGCCCCTCTCTCCTTTGGCCCGACCGAACGCAGCGAGGGCGGTCTTCCCCGAGCCGCAGGCGAGGGGGAAAAGAAGAAGGGGGCCTTCCCCGTTTCCGGTTCCAGCCCCTCTCTCCTTTGGCCCCCCCACCGTAGCGGCTAGTCCTCGACCCGAGGCACTTTCTTGCGGTGATTCCCCCCACCCCGTGCGCTCATCGGGCCGTGTGGACCGAACACCCTGGCCCGCTCCCTACGCACCCCGCGCACCGTCCCACGTGAGCTGCACGCTGGTCTGCTTCGGATGCAGCGCTTTGTCCACCCAGATCCGCCGCACGCCCATCCAGCCGAACACCTCGTAAGACTCTCGGTCGAAAAACACCGTCGCGAGGAAGTCCCAGTCCCGATCGCCGAGGCTGAAGGATGCCACTCTCGCTCCCGGTTTGAGGGTTCGGGCCACCACCCAATGACGCTTGCCCTCGGGATCGATGAGAACGCCCCCGTCAGCCTGGTCCCAACCCGACTCCTGGACGAGTACCGCGATGGCCAAGGCCCGCAGATCCTTTGGGCTAAACCGCCCGCCAGAAGCGGCAACCATCTGCGCCGCTACCACCTCGGGCGGTGTGTCCAGGCTCCAATGGCCGATGAGTTCCCTCATTTGCCGAGACACTCGGCCTTTGCCCTCATCCGCGAGCCACGCCTCGCACACGCGACAACGTGAGTGCGAATCGTCGAATCCCCTAATAGTCCTTCTTGTAGGGCTTCCCTGTGGGCCGAGGGGACTCGCCGAACTTGTCCCAGCGACCGCGTGTCTCGTCGGGATCGCGCTCCACGCGCCCAACCTTGCGCTTGCCCTTCGCCTTCGATGGCTTCGGCTTTCGAGAGTCGACCTCCCGGAGGATCTCCTGTGCCCGTTTCTCCTCTTCACGCCGCCTGGTCGCCTTGGGCCAGGTTCTTGCGACACGCTGTAAGCGCTCCTCGTGCCGCTCCTTGGCCCGCACCTCCCGGACTGCCACTTCGGCTGAGGACTCAGGGGCCTTCGGTTGAGGCTTTGTTGGCGCGGGCACAGTTGCGATTAGTGGAGGCAGTCCGTGGTGAGCGCGAATCTCGGCGACTCTCAGACTCTGCCCGCAATGCCCGCACTTCGCCACGCCGAAACCGTACTCCCTGCGAGGCGGCTGTAGCTGACGGCTTCTCCCCGGTGCTCACGAAGCTGGCCATCTTCCTCATGCTCCTGATGCGCAGTCCGCTCGACCTGTGATTGCCGAGGTACTACCCGCCATAGGAGAAGATCTTCACTGATGGAATCGAATTCGTTCCGCCGAGGCTCGTCTCATATGTCACCACACCATCACCTATCGCGTACCAGCGAAACTCATCCCCCTCCACCAACCCGTCGAGCCAGTCGCAGCCGACGCCGTTCGGGTCTTTGAACTCAACACGCAAGTCGTACGAGTACCAGGCTACATTGTGCGTGGCCACGTTTGCATGGAAGACACAAGGTCCTGTTGCCAGATCAAACTGGACCACGCGGCCCCAGCCCGTCAGGCAGTCCCCGCGGACTCGGTCGGGTTGCCGGCCAAGCGTTGCCAGGTCGACGGTCCTGCAGAGCGAATTCTTGATCTTCTCCTCAGACCAGTACTCCGTGTCTTCGAGCCACCAGTTTGGACACCCTAGGTCTATCGCGACACCGAGTGCCTCCCTCCCCTCGTCGAAGAGGTCGCTTGGTGTCGGTGCCGATTCCATCAAGGATGCCTCGGTGACCCCCGTCGCCCCAAGCTCTCTAAAGGCGGCCACGATCGACTTCGCACACTTCCAGCGCCCTTGCTCCGTATTCGTCGCCCGGACCCAGCGACCGAATGCCGAGGACTTGCGCATGGCCTCATGGAGCTCTTGCGTCGCAGTTTCAACCTGATCGCGGAGATTGTCGCGCTCAGCCTCTAGGGACTCGACGTCCGCCAGTAACGCGGGAAGTTGGTCTCGAAGACCGCTTTTCTCCGCCTCCATTTCCTCAAGCTCAAGACGAAGAGAGGCTACTTCGATCAGTGGTGCAGCCAACTTATCAATGGACTGCGCAGCAGCTTCGACTTCTGCTTCGAGCGTCCTCACCCGCTTTCTCAGGGCGTGTGCCACAACCTCAAGATCGTGGTACTCAGCTGTGGATGTCGGGCTTGAACAGCCTGCAACGACAATCACGGCCGTCAGCATTGATACCAGCCTCCGAATCATCTGAAATCCCCACTCTCAAGTTGCGCCCTCAGATCTGCCACCAAGCGGAGCCGGCTCCTGTGGATTTCGATAAGTCCTCGTGCCCTGCTCGCCGCTCCATCGGCCTGCGTGATATCTCGCCGAAGGAGGGCCATCTCGTCGGCCAGCACCGTCTTCGCTTCAACCAAGGCACCCTGTTCATCGTCGACTTCATCAGCTGACGAGACCGCTGCGTCGGAGAGCGCTGCGGCAAGAGATGCCTGCAACTGGGCCAGTTGAGCTTCGAGGTCGGCTACCCCCCGTTCCAGCTCAATCCGCTGTGCGTCGAGGTCCCTGTACTCGCCAGATTGGCGAGGGTCCTCCGAACAAGCACCGACCAGGGTTGTCAAGAGCAAGACCCCGGCTCCGACAAGGATGCTCAGCCGCACTGTGCTTCTCCCGCCTTGGCCATGTCACCTTGCTGCCACGTGCTGTCAAACTCATCAGGACTCTAGAACAACTCATGGGTCGACTTGAATGTCCCCGGGTGCCTTGGAGGCTCCGACCTCTTGGAGGATGGAGCCATGACACGGAGACAGCAGGGGAAGTATCAGAACGAGGTGCGCTGTCGGGCGGTGCGTCTCGTGTTGGAGCATGGTGGCGAGTACGCCTCGGAGTGGGCGGCGATCATGTCAACAGCGGCCAAGTCGGAGATGACGGCTGAGACGTTGCGCAAGTGGGTGCGCCAGGCCGAGATCGATGAGGGCCGGCGGCCGGGGGTGACGTCGGAGGAGTCGGTGCGGGTCCGGGAGCTGCAGCGCGAGAACCGGGAGCTGCGTCGGGCGAATGAGATCCTCAAGGCGGCGTCGGCTTTCTTCGCGGCGGAGCTCGACCGCCCACAGCAGAGATGATCGTTTTCATCGACGCTCACAAGGAACGTCGCACTGAGGGTCTTGTTTGGGGAGTCGAGCCGATCTGCGCGGTGTTGCCGATCGCTTCTCAGACCTACTACGCGGCCCGGTCCCGGTCGGCTTCGGCGAGACGGCTGCGCGACGAGGCCCTCGAGGCCGAGGTGCTGCGGGTATGGGAGCAGAACTACTCGGTGTATGGGGCTCCGAAGATCTGGGCGCAGCTGAACCGAGAAGGCATCATCGTGGCCCGCTGCACGGTGGAGCGTCTCATGCGCCAGCTGGGTATCCGCGGCGCCATTCGTGGCGGAGGACCCCGGACCACGAGAAGCGACCCGGCCGATGAGCGTCCCGCCGACCTGGTGGATCGGGACTTCACCGCCGAGGCTCCCGACACCAAGTGGGTGGCGGACTTCACCTATGTGCGCACCCGTTCAGGGTTCGTGTATGCGGCGTTTGTCATCGACTGCTACGCACGAGCCATCGTGGGCTGGAACGTGGCCCGGCGCATGACCACCGACCTGGTACTCACCGCACTCGAACAGGCCATCTGGGACCGACTCGGAGCCGGCGTCGTGGCCGGTCTCGTCTGCCACACCGACGCCGGGGCGCAGTACTTGTCGATTCGTCACACCGAACGACTCGCTCAAGCCGGCATCGATCCCTCGGTGGGATCCATCGGCGACAGCTATGACAATGCCCTGGCGGAATCGATCATCGGGCTCTACAAGACCGAACTCGTCTCGAACCTAGGACCCTGGCACGGCTGCGACGATCTCGAACTCGAAACCCTGCTCTGGGTCGACTGGTGGAACCACCGCCGGCTCATGGGCACCACCACCCCAACCGAGAAGGAGGCCACCTACTACCTTCAGAACACCACCACCGAATCGATGACACTCAAGACATGAAGCCTCTACCGAACCCGGGGAGGTTCCCTAGCATGCCATGCACGGTTCTTGGCAGAGGGAGCGTCCGGAATGACAAGGCCAACGCGCTTTGGGGCAGTCGTGGTGTTCGCGACGTTGCTGGTCGCGGCGAGTGCCTGTGGAGGGACTGGGGGGGCCGTCCCAACGGGTGCGGTGGATTCCAGCGACACTAGAGCGTCCGTTGAGACCACACAGACGAGCTTCCCGGCCCCCTCATGTCGAATGATGTACCGCATCCCCGTTCCTGAGGCAGGTTTTCGCGTCGCCGGCAGTACCGTCTGGTTCGCCGGCTGGGACGAAGTTGGCGCGATCAACGCGGAAACGGGGGCCTTCACCTTCACATCGGAGGCCGCTGACGTGCGGTTTCTTGCTGCGACACCCAGCTTCATGCTGATCAACATGGCTGGCAGTTTCGCGGCTGTTGACATGGCGGGTCGGATATTCGGGAGTTCCCAGTCCTCAGTCGGTACCGACGTACGGTATGTCGCCACCCTTGACGATGAGCGAGTCATGGTCTTTTACCCCGGGGACCTCTACTTCTTAGGCGACCGGGCTGGCAACGTCTCAGTCGCTTCATTCGATGGTGTCGCGGTCACTGTCACCCCCTTGGAGTCGACTCGGTACGGCTCACCGTATCTCTCGCTGTACGTCGCTGAAATGGCGGACGGCACCGACCGGCTCGTCGATCTCCGGAGTGGCGAGATGGTCGGACTGCCGGAGGGAGCGGGTGCCGATGTTGAGTTCTTCAGGGGCGTCGATGGAGCTGTCTGGGCGTTGGAGGCAGGCGCGGCATCACGGTTGTGGCGCCTGTCAGGAAGTCGGTGGATGGGCCCAGCCGTGGTCGAGGGGTTGCACACCTACCTCGTGTTCGGAGCCGGTGGGTTGGTGGGCCTGGTCGGCGACATGTCCGAACCTCTTATGGCGATCTACGAGATTCGTGAGAACACCCTCGTTCTCCGGAATCGCGTGCAGTCACCGCAGGAGTACGTCGGCTGGGGGGACTTCCATGTGCTCGCCAACGGCGACTTGGCTGGTAGTGTCGGAAGCGCGTTTGTGATAATCGATTCCCAGACCGCCGTCGGGCGAGTCATACCGGTGCCCGGTGTTCCAGTCGACCGCGGTCACCTCCATCCCTGGGTGTACGACTCATCCGCCAATGTCGCCTGGGTGGCGTACGGGGCGGACTTGGATGAGGGTGAGACCTGGGGTGGCGTATACGTGATTGACTTCAACACAGGACTAGTCGCCCAAGTCGACCACGGGGGCGGCAGGGTGTGGGATGTCGCTGGCACTGATGACAGCGGCAGATATTTCGTCGTGTCATCTGACCCAGACTCCCACTGGTTGTCTGCGTTGACGTGCCGTCCTGCTTAAGCGGGCCGCTCGGTGGGCCTGTTCTATCGGCATGCTGACACACGATGCACTCATAACCTGACGTCTACCGTCGATCCTCACCAACGCGAAGTATGTGGTGTGCCCGGGGCGGCGAGATCCCCTATGGGGGAGCGGAGACGACTCATCGGATCCTTGGGCGGTCCGGGGCGCAGTGCCTCCGGCGGTACTCCCCTGTCGTACGCAGTTGGGCAACCATGAAGCTTCCTGCGCTTCTCGCCGCCGCATGGGCCGACGGAGCCGTGGATCGCTGAGCATACGGGTTACCTCTTTACTTGAGTATGCAACGAAACTCGTCACGGTGCGTCGAGGGGGTCCGGCGAGGTCGGGGTGGGGATGGGTGTGGGGTGGTCTTTGGGGGCGGGGGTGACGAGGTGGCATAGGGGCCCCGCCCGGTCTTCCGGGTGGGGGGCTGCCGAGGTGAACCTCCCCGGGTTTCTTGGAGGCTCCGACCTTTGGGAGGATGGAGCCATGACACGGAGACAGCAGGGGAAGTATCCGAACGAGGTGCGCCGTCGGACGGTGCGTCTGGTGTTGGAGCATCGTGACGAGTACGCCTCGGAGTGGGCGGCGATCACGTCGATAGCGGCCAAGTCGGGGATGACGGCTGAGACGTTGCGCAAGTGGGTGCGCCAGGCCGAGGTCGATGAGGGCCGGCGGCCGGGGGTGACGTCGGAGGAGTCGGTGCGGGTCCGGGAGCTGCAGCGCGAGAACCGGGAGCTGCGTCGGGCGAATGAGATGGCGATTTCAACCGGTGGCCGCAACGAGCTCTGCGAGTTTCTCCAATGGTGTCATATAGCCGAGTGTCTTGCGCGGGCGACCGTTGAGGCTGCGCTGGATCCGGCGTAGATCGGTGGCGCTGGACTTCGAGAGGTCGGTCCCCTTCGGAAGGTATTGGCGCAGCAGTCCGTTGGTGTTCTCGTTCGATCCGCGCTGCCATGGCGAGTGGGGGTCGCAGAAGTAGATCGGGATATCGGTAGCGACGGTGAAGTCGACGTGGTCGGCCATCTCGGCTCCCTGGTCCCAGGTGATGGAGCGCCACAGCTCCTTGGGCAGGGACCTGATCGCCTTACGCATGGCGGCGTCGACGGCTTCGGCCGAGCGGTCGCCCTTCAGATCCAGCAGGAGCAGGAACCGGGTCGTTCGCTCTACCAGTGTCCCCACGGCGCTTCGACTGCGCTCACCGAGGATGATGTCGCCCTCCCAGTGACCCGGAACTGCACGGTCGTCGGCCTCGGCCGGGCGCTCGGAGATCATGACCATGCTCGGCAGGCGTCCCCGCTTCTCCACATGGCCCCGAGGGCGCCGGGTGGTGCGTCCCGAACGCAGGCACCGGGCCAGCTCCCGGCGCAGCTCGCCGCGTCCCTGCACGAAGAGCGACTGGTAGATCGTTTCGTGGCTCACCCGCATCTCCGGGTCGTCGGGATAGTCCAACGGTAAGCGCCGGGAGATCTCCTGTGGCGACCACAACTGCTCGAGGCGCCGGGAGACCTCCCGCAGGAGCCTGCCCCGCCGCAGCTTGCAGGGCTTGGGACGTCGGGCCTGTCCGCGGGCACGCTCATGGGCGTGCCAGGCCGAGTAGCGCTCCCGGCCACCGTTGGCCTTCACCTCCCGGGTAACCGTCGACGGCGAACGCGCCAGAACCCGGGCGATCGCGCTCAGCGACTCACCACGGCCGATGCCGAGGAGGATCCGCTCACGCTCGCGGATCGTGAGACCCCCCGACCGCGGCTCCCAGCCAAACGGGGCCGCCCCTCCATGCCTTCCGTCGCGCACCATCAAGCCGACCATGGGCGCGGTGCAACCGATCTCCCTGGCGATATCGACGAGCCGCCAACCGCGTGCTCGTAGCCGGAAGGCAAGCTGCTTCTGCTCGGCGCTCAGGTGTCCGTGCCGTCCCTGCATCAACGACCTCCCGTGATCGGCTCTCGCTCATCTCACAGGACCCGTTGCGCTCACCGGTTGAAATCGCCGATCCTCAAGGCGGCGTCGGCTTTCTTCGCGGCGGAGCTCGACCGCCCACAGCAGAGATGATCGTTTTCATCGACGCTCACAAGGAACGTCGCACTGAGGGTCTTGTTTGGGGAGTCGAGCCGATCTGCGCGGTGTTGCCGATCGCTTCTCAGACCTACTACGCGGCCCGGTCCCGGTCGGCTTCGGCGAGACGGCTGCGCGACGAGGCCCTCGAGGCCGAGGTGCTGCGGGTATGGGAGCAGAACTACTCGGTGTATGGGGCTCCGAAGATCTGGGCGCAGCTGAACCGAGAAGGCATCATCGTGGCCCGCTGCACGGTGGAGCGTCTCATGCGCCAGCTGGGTATCCGCGGCGCCATTCGTGGCGGAGGACCCCGGACCACGAGAAGCGACCCGGCCGATGAGCGTCCCGCCGACCTGGTGGATCGGGACTTCACCGCCGAGGCTCCCGACACCAAGTGGGTGGCGGACTTCACCTATGTGCGTACCCGTTCAGGGTTCGTGTATGCGGCGTTTGTCATCGACTGCTACGCACGAGCCATCGTGGGCTGGAACGTGGCCCGGCGCATGACCACCGACCTGGTACTCACCGCACTCGAACAGGCCATCTGGGACCGACTCGGAGCCGGCGTCGTGGCCGGTCTCGTCTGCCACACCGACGCCGGGGCGCAGTACTTGTCGATTCGTCACACCGAACGACTCGCTCAAGCCGGCATCGACCCGTCGGTGGGATCCATCGGCGACAGCTATGACAATGCCCTGGCGGAATCGATCATCGGGCTCTACAAGACCGAACTCGTCTCGAACCTAGGACCCTGGCACGGCTGCGACGATCTCGAACTCGAAACCCTGCTCTGGGTCGACTGGTGGAACCACCGCCGGCTCATGGGCACCACCACCCCAACCGAGAAGGAGGCCACCTACTACCTTCAGAACACCACCACCGAATCGATGACACTCAAGACATGAAGCCTCTACCGAACCCGGGGAGGTTCAGAGGGCGATTGCGTCAGGACTTGCGCGGGTCCTTTGATTGGAGACCTGTCCAGCTAAGTGATCTGCGATCTCGGGATCAGGAGCACCCGGCCGTCCACCCACCCGTCCTTGTTCTCGTCCTCTGTTGAAACCACTCTCGCCCATAGTGCGGCGACCTCAAGGACGCGAACCGTGTCGCCTCCCTGGAAACTCGCGGTCGAGGACAGGTTGGGGTCGGGGTCCGCTCTAATGGTCAAGCCCCCCTTGGGCACGAAGACAACCTGGCCAACTTGCGGGTTCCCGGGCTGAGGGCGGTTCTTGCGCGAGCTGGTAAAAAGCCACGTCGTGAGAATCGACAAGCCAATGTTGACCCCACCTGCGAGTGCCCAGAAATTGTCAAGGTCTTTCTGTGTCCTGAACGTCTGGTTGGGAAACAAGACCAAATCGAAAAAGAGAGCGACCGCCATTGCGGTCGCAATGAAGACGACAATGGCCATCAAGTGCCTCCCGTGTGCCTGCGTGTCCATCGGAGACTACGCCGTTAGGCGCTGAACTTGCCTTGAAATGGTGGACACGGGATTCTGGTCGCCTGACCAGAGAGGAGCCCGTGTATGAGTCGTCCGTCGAAGAATCCGCCTGAGTCTCGCGCTGAGGCGATGGAGCTGGTGGAACGTCTGGTCGGCCTCGGGCGGAGGTGGCTAGGAGTCTGGGGAACAGCGATAACACGCTGCGGAACTGGATCCAGGCCGATCGTGATGCCCGCACCCGTGCCGAGGACCCTGATGGGTTGTCTGAGACTGAACGCGCCGAGTTGGCGCGGTTGCGGCGGGAGAACGCCGGTTTGCGGGCGGATCGCGAGATCCTGCGTAAGGCGGCAGCGCTTTTCGCCCCGGAAGACGACACGGTGAGCCGCTTTGGTGTTGTCGATGAGCTTCGGGCCACCTATGAGGTGAAGCGGTTGTGTCGGGTGCTCGAGGTGTCACGGTCGGGCTATTACGCCTGGCGGTCGCGGAGTCCCTCGGCCCGGGCGGTGGCCAATGAGGCGCCGTTGGGTGAGATCCGTCGGATCCACGCCGAGTCTCGGGGTACCTATGGGTCGCCCCGGATCTTGGGCCAGTTGCAGCGTCGCGGTGTGGGGGCAAGTAGGGGTCGAGTGGCACGGTTGATGGGCCGAAATGGCCTGATGAGGGCTCAATCCCGCAAGAAGTGGCGGCGAGGTCGTCGTGATATCGCCCCGGCTCCTGACCTGTTGGCGCGGGACTTCGCTGCTGATCGCCCCCCAACCAACGGTGGGTGGCAGACATCGTTCAGTTCCTCACCACCGAGGTTCCCTAGCCGCAGCCGCGACAGGTAACCGAGTTCGGGCCCGGGGGGGTGTTGAATCGTTTGTGTGAGGTGTTTGTCCCAGCAACCCTGATCCCGGTTGGGGTCGGAGATAGGAGGCACCCGCATGACTGCTGAGAGTGACATGGGCCGGCGGGATCCGGAGGACCCGGTGATTGACGACGCGATGGTGGATCGGCTGATGGCCCGGGTTGACGCCGAGGGTCTGGAGCTTCTTGGTCCCGACGGGGTGTTGACCGAGTTGACGTCTCGGATCATGAACCGGGCCCTGGAGGTGGAGATGGCCGGGCATCTCGGCTATGAGAAGGGTGATCCGGCGGGGTGGGGGTCGGGCAACAATCGCAACGGGTCATATCCCAAGACGGTGCTGACCGACGCCGGCGGGATCCCTATCGAGGTGCCCCGGGATCGGGAGGGCACCTTCGTCCCGGCGTTGGTGCCGAAGCGGCAGCGACGGATCGCCGGGTTCAACGACTTGGTGGTCGGACTGGTGGCCCGGGGGATGACGGTGCGTGACGTCCAGACCCATATCGCCGAGGTGTATCAGGTGGAGATCTCTGCGGAGCTGGTCTCTCGGATCACCGACGCCATCCTGCCCGAGCTGAGGGAATGGCAGTCACGGCCCCTCGACCCGGTGTATCCGATCCTGTATCTCGACGCCATCGTGGTCAAGGTCCGTACCGACGGCCACGTCCGTAACCGCCCGGTCTATGTCGCTTTGGGTGTCGATCTAGACGGCCGCAAACATGTGCTGGGCCTGTGGCTCGGAGCCGGCGACGAAGGTGCCAGGTTCTGGCTGGGGGTGCTCACCGAGCTGCGTAACCGGGGCGTCTCAGACGTGCTGGTGGCCTGCTGCGACGGACTCAGCGGGTTCGGTGACGCCATCGAGGCGGTCTGGCCCCAGACGGTGGTCCAAACCTGTGTGGTGCATCTGATCCGCAACTCGATCCGCTACTGCTCGTGGAAAGACCGCAAGCAGGTGACCGCGGCGCTGCGGCCGATCTACCAGGCACCCACCAGAGACGCCGCCGCCGCCGCTCTCGAGGGCTTCGCCGCCGAATGGGGGCAGCGGTATCCGGCGATCGTCGACCTGTGGAGACGAAACTGGGAACGGTTCACCCCGTTCCTCGACTTCGACCCGGCCATCCGCAAGATCATCTACACCACCAACGCCATCGAATCGTTGAACTACCAGCTGCGCAAGATCACAAAGACCCGCGGCCATTTCCCCACCGACGAGTCGGCGTTGAAGATCCTCTACCTGGGCATCCGAAACATCGGCCACGACAGGGGGGGTGCACTCGGCACCGGCACCCACGGATGGAAACAAGCACTCAACGCATTCGCCGTCGCCTTCCCCGGACGGCTCCAAACCCGATGAACCAGCAACCTCACACAAACAACTTGACAGGCCCCGGCCCGGCGATCACCGCTGGGTGGGTGGCAACTCGTCCCTGGCTTCGGCCTCCCAGTGGAGGTGCTCTGCGTGTTCAATTATCCAACCGCTCCAATGAAAGATCAAGAAGAAGCCGAGGAAACCAAGAAGCGTTTGTCCTAGCGGCTCACTCCAGACCGGGGTTCCAGGTGGGTTGTCTGACCACGCGTACCCAAACAACGCCAACCCGCACGAGACAATCCCCAAACCTTTCAGCAACCAGCCGAGAACCACCAGCAGTCGGTGCCTAAGACGCACGTTGATCCCTCTTGGCCACACCCTTCGGACCCCGATGCTCCACAGCTTCGCACACCTCTTTGAACCTCGCCCTTATCGACTCGACAGACCGTGCGAACATAACCCGAAGATCAAGCGACTTTCGGCTCATCGACACCCCCATGTCACTCGCGAGGCAGCCATTCCGCGTCAACGCCGAATGTTGTAGATGGTCTGGCGAGAGACGCCAGCGGCTCTCGCGATGGCAGCAATGGCATAGCCGGCCGCGTGGGCTTCTCGGATCAAGTCGTTCCGCAGGTTCGCTACCGCCGTCAGCCGATCGGGATCTAGCAGGTCCCCCAGGATCGCGAGTCGAGCCATCACATCGAGGCGCAGCCGTCCACTTCTCACTGCTCGTCCCCCTCCTCGAGCGCGTCGGCGATGGCGGCGAACTCGGCCAGGGCTGCCTCCAGGTCTTCGACGATCTCGGCTGCGATGACACCCGGCAGCGGCAGATTGGCTGTGTCCTCGAGGGACTCGTCGCGTAGCCACAAGATGTCGAGGCTGGCCTTGTCTCGGGCCGGTGAAAGGTGTAGACGCGACGGTTCTTCGGATCCGGGTCCAAGCCGTTGGCGAAGCGGGTCTCGACCCCTGTCGACTCATACCCGAATGGCAGCGGACGGATCGGCGCCGGGTACATTTCAGGTAGTCCCTCCCGATACTTGTCGGTCTGGAACACCACCCCGGTGAGCGTATGCCCCACCGGCTTCGCCTCGATGGCCCCGACCGCCTCCCGGTTCACAAACAGCAGGTAGTCGGCTCGGCCGTGACCCGCCTCAAGGACCGCCTCGCGCACCGCTACGCCAGTTCCGGCTGCGAGGTTCAGGTGCGCCTGGTCCTGCACCACCCAGCCCGCCGCCAACAGCTGCTCGTCGATGTCCCGACGAGCCAACTGCTCCGCGGCGATGTAGTCGGTGTCAGGCATTGGTCGGGGAGGCTACCGGCCGGCGCGGGGCGGTGCCCATACCGTCAGGAAATCGTGAGGGTTTCGAAAGCCATCGGACGGGCGGGGGACCCGCCGATGGGACGCAAGCCCAAGTCGGGGCGACGCTAAGCGCCGGTTCACCGCCTAGCTCGACCGGCTGTACTCGACGAGGAAGTCGCGGGCCGTTCGCAGGGTCGCCTCGACCTTGTGCCCCTCTAGACATCGCCGATAGGCACCCTCTCCGTTTGCGTCCTCTCGGTCGGTTGGGGCCACGTCATCTACACGCCGCCAAACCCACCCTCCGAAGTTCAGGGGGAAGTTCGCTGGAAGGTCGACGCCGCCGATAAGGCCGTGCATCCCGGTTAGGTCGAGATCATGCGTCAGGCGATTGCGGGCGTACCGCAGGCCGACGAGTGTCGGACCGCGCTCGTCCCCTTCCCGCCGTGCGACATAGTCGTCTCCCGAGGGTCCCTTCCAGAAGGAGTCGTTGAGCACGCAGACCCACCAGAGGGCTTCGGCGAGCGCGGCGAACGCGCGCTCATTGTGTCGAGCGGCACGCTCGAGTGCCCGATCCAAGGCCTCGAAGGCGAGAGTGCGCTTCTCTCGCATGGCTCTCCCCTACTGGCTCGCCGCCACTGCGGCTTCCAGCCTGGACAAGAGGCTCGCGTACTGCTCTCGCAAATCCCCTACCGGCTCCCGGCCCGGCAGCCTTCGACCGTCGATGTACCCGGCGGGCTGTTCCCACTTGGTCACCGTGTGGCGAGACACATCAAGGAGCCGAGCAATGTCCTGCTGGGTGTACCCGGCACGGCTACGAATGGACGCTCGCTCAAGGGGAGAGGGCAGCGAAGGATCAAGGCGACCACCCTGGCGGCGGGTGTTGAACCGGATCGCCGCATTCTGCTCGACCTCGGTCAGGGGACGGCTTGTCTCTCTCAGCCACCATCCTGGGTCTGTCGCGTACCAGCCGATGCTGACGAAACCACACTGCTTGAGACCCATCCGCCGCTCCTTCTGCAACCGCCGTGCAACCGCCGCTACGGCTACGCTGGGGTGAAACCGGCAGGCTGTTGCGCTGCAAGGGTTTTCTGGCTCCGGGGGGGAGATTCGAACTCCCAACCAACGGATTAACAGTCCGCTGCTCTGCCGTTGAGCTACCCCGGAAAGGCGGGGAAGGGTACCACCGGCCGATCAGCCGCCCTCCAGGTAGTCCTTCAACTTCCCGGCGCGCGACGGCTGGCGCAGCTTGGCCAACGCCTTGGTCTCCAACTGTCTGACCCGCTCCCGGGTCACCCGAAAGTGCTGGCCGACCTCCTCGAGGGTGTGGATGCGCCCGTCCCTGAGCCCGAACCGCATGATCAGCACCTCGCGCTCCCGCTCCGACAGCTCCTCGAGCACCACCCCCAGGTAGTCCTGGAGCAGCCGGAACGAGGCGGCGGCAACCGGCGCCTCGGCGTCGGGGTCCTGGACGAAATCGCCGAGGGTCGAATCGTCCTCCTCCCCCAGCGGGGACTCCAGGGACAGCGGGTCCTGGGCGATGCGACGCAGCTCGGTCACCTTGCTCGGCTCCATGTGGAGATCGGCGGCGATCTCCTCGATGGTCGGCTCCCGGCCCAGGTCCTGGTTGAGCGCCCGCTGCACGGCCGCCAGCTTGTTGATGGTCTCCACCATGTGCACCGGAACCCGGATGGTGCGACCCTGGTCGGCGAGGGCACGGGTGACCGACTGGCGGATCCACCACGAGGCGTAGGTGGAGAACTTGAAACCCCGGCGGTAGTCGAACTTCTCGACGGCCCGCATCAGGCCCAGATTCCCCTCCTGGACCAGATCGAGCAGGGGCATTCCCCGTCCCACGTACTTCTTGGCGATCGAGACCACCAGGCGCAGGTTCGCCTCCACGAGCCGTTGCTCGGCGCGCTCTCCGGAGCGCACCGCCCGCTCCAGGAACACCCGGTCGGTGGCCGGGGCGTCGGGGCTGAGATGACGCAGCTTCTCGGCAGCGCGCTCCCCCGCCTCGCGCTGCATCGCCAGCTCCACCTCCTGCTGAGTGTCGAGCAGCGGCACCCGTCCGATCTCCTGCAGGTACATGCGCACCGGGTCGGTGACCTCGATCTCGTCGTCGCCGGGGAGCACGTCGAAGATGGCGTCGTGGGTGTCCTCGCGAATCTCGACCGAGTTCTCGCGCAGGGTGTCCATCACCGAGTCGAACGACTCGGATCCCGCCTCGGCCTCCTCGAGCTCCTGCTGGACCTCGGTGACCACCAGGAACCCGCGCTGGCGGGCACGGGCAAGCAGCTCGGCTATGACTTCATCCACGCTCATTGCTGCTTCCCGAGATCGCGGCGGCTGCGTTCCAAAGCTATCAACTCCTCGAACAAGGCGGAATAGGCCTCTGAGCCGGGGGAAGTCGACTCCACGCGGCGCCTCAACTCCTGGATTCGGCGTTCCATGGCCCCCACCTGAACCTTTCCCAACACCTCGCCCGGATCCGGGAGAGGCCTGTCGAGTGCGGCGAGGCCCCGCAGCATCACCGACACCTCCGAGTCGTCCTCCCCCAGGAGCGAGCCCAGGTCGGGTGGGTCCCCGGGTTCGAGCGCTTCCAGTACCGGCACCAGCATCTTGTAGGCGGCGGCATGGTCCTCGCGAGAGAACACACCGCTCAGGTCGCCGCCTCGCACCCCGGGGTGGTTGGCCAGCATCAACCGGAGCAGCTCACGCTCCGCCTTCTCCACACCGCCGAGCCGCTCGGTGGCCACCGCCGGTCGTGGCGGCGCCTCGACGCCGGGAACCGCCGCCTCCACGGCGCGGTTGACCACGTCGAGATCGACACCGGTGCGCCGCGACACCAGCACGGCGTACTCGTGACGGGTGATTCGGTCGGGATGGCGAGCGACGGTCTCGGCGGCCGCCCGCACCGCCCGCCCGCGGGCTTCGGGCTCGGAGAGATCGAAGGACTCCAGCTGCTTGTCCAGACGGAACTGGAGGAGCGGAGTGGAGCCTGCCACCGCCTTGGCCAGAAGCTCGGCCTCGCCCGCAGCCACCACGTCGGCGGGATCGCGACCCTCGGGAAGCAACGCCACCCGCAGATCCAGATCCCCCGGGACGCTCCGCTCGAAACCCCGCAGGCTGGCCGCAGTGCCCGCCTCGTCGGCATCGAACATGAGCACAACCTTCTCCGAGAACCGACGCAGCAGGTCGAGATGCTCCTCGCCGAGGGCGGTCCCGCAGGTGGCGACCGCAACCGGCATCCCGGCGAGGTGCAGGGCGATGACGTCGGTGTACCCCTCGACCACCACCGCCTCGCCGCGCCGCACGATGTCCGACTTGGCGGCATGGAGCCCGTACAGCAGCTGCGACTTGTGGTACAGGGGGGTCTCCGGCGAGTTCAGGTACTTGGGACCGTCCCCTTCGAGAAGCCGGGCACCGAACCCGACGGGGTCGCCGCGAACGTCGTGGATCGGGAACATCACCCGGTCCCGAAATCGGTCGAACACCCGGCCGGTGCGGGCCCGTACCGCCAGGCCGGCAGTGACCATCACGTCCTCGGGCACCTTCTTGCGTCGCAGGTGGTCGACCAGCGACGAGCCATCCCCCGGGCTGTAACCGATGAGGAAGCGATCCACGACGTCGGCGTCGTAACCGCGTCCCCGCAGGTAGCCGCGTGCCGCCCCGGCATCACCGCCCGTCTTGAGACGGTCGTGGAAGAACGCCAGGGCCTCGGCGGTGGCGTCGACCAGCACCTGACGACGGTCACGACGCTTGGCCGCCTCCGGGTCCTGATGCAGCGTCACCCCGACGCGGCGGGCCAGCATCTCCACCGCCTCGGAGAAGTCGACGGCCTGGGTCTCCTGCACGAAGCGAAACAGGTCTCCGCTGCGCCCACACCCGAAGCAGTGATACAGGCCCCGGGCGGCATCCACGCTCATCGACGGGGTCTTCTCCTGATGGAACGGGCACACCGCCATCACCGAACGCCCCGAGCGCCGCACCTTGGTGACCTCCCCGACCAGTTCGGCGAGGTCGGTGGAGTCCCTCACCCGCTCGATGTCGTCACGCCGGTAGGCCATCGCGGCGAGTGTACCGGGGGCGGTCGCGGCCACCCCGGGGGGACTCAGCCGAGGAGGCCCTCGAGGTGATCGACCAGGCCGGCGATCGGCAGTCGCACCTGTTCGGTGGTGTCGCGATCACGGATCGTGACCGCCCGGTCCTCGAGCGTCTCGAAGTCGATGGTGACGCAGTACGGGGTCCCGATCTCGTCCTGGCGGCGATACCGCCGGCCTATCGACTGTGTCACGTCCACCTCGATCATCCAGCGCCGGCGGAGCATCGCCGCCACCTCGTGGGTCACCGCCACCAGATCGTCCTTCTTCGACAGCGGGAGGACGGCCACCTTGATCGGGGCGAGGCGGGGATGAAGCCGCAGCACGAGGCGACTCTCCCCACCCACCTGATCCTCGTCATAGGCGTCGATGAGGAAGGCGAAGGCGGAACGGGTCACCCCGGCGGCCGGTTCGATCACGTAGGGGAAGAAGCGCTCGCCGCTCTCCTGATCGAAGTAGCGCAGGTCCTCGCCGCTGGCCTCGGAGTGCGCCTTGAGGTCGAAGTCGGTGCGGTTGGCGATCCCCTCCAGCTCGTCCCAACCCCATGGGAACAGGTACTCGACGTCGCTGGTGGCGGCGGCGTAGTGGGCCAGCTCGTCCTCGACGTGAGGGCGCAGGCGCAGGCGCTCCTCGCTCATCCCGAGGGAGCGATACCAGTCGATCCGCTCCTCCAGCCAGTACCGGTACCACTCGTCGGCCTCCTCGGGCCGGCAGAAGAACTCCATCTCCATCTGCTCGAACTCGCGGGTGCGGAATACGAACTGGCCCGGGGTGATCTCGTTGCGGAACGACTTGCCCACCTGGGCGATGCCGAACGGGAGTTGCATGCGGGCGGTGCGGCGCACGTTCTCGTAGTTGGTGAAGATCCCCTGGGCGGTCTCCGGCCGCAGGTAGGTGACGGCGGCGTCCTCCTCCACCGGTCCGAGGAAGGTCTTCAACATCAGGTTGAACGCCCTCGGGTCGGTGAAGGACCCGGTGGCACCACACTCGGGGCAGGTGTCGGGGTCGTCGAGCTTGTCGAGGCGGAACCGGTGATGACACGAGGTGCACTCCACCAGCGGATCGGTGAAGGAGGCCTCATGACCCGAGGTGACCCATACCTGGCGAGCCTGGATGATGGCCGAGTCGATGCCCACCACGTCGTCGCGCTCCTGCACCATGGCGCGCCACCAGGCCTCCCGCAGGTTGCGCAGCAGCTCGGCGCCCAGCGGCCCGTAATCCCACGAGGAGCGCAGGCCCCCGTAGATCTCGGATGCGGGGAACACGAACCCACGGCGCTTGGAGAGGTTGACGATGGTCTCGAGGTCGGGGGCCGGCATGGGCGCCGATGTTAGGGGTGGACGGGGTGCCGGCGGTCGGAGGGTGTGCCCGTGGCGGAGCGGGCCGGAGGCTCGACGGCGGCCGGCGACCCTGGATGCCCCTCCGACGAGCGGACGGCACGCCCCCGATCACACCCTGCCGAAGCGTCGCTCCCGGCCCCGGTACTCCGCCACGCAGGCCTCGAGGTCGGCGGTGTGGAAGTCGGGCCACAGCGTGTCGGGGAACACGTACTCGGCGTACGCCGCCTGCCACAGCAGGAAGTTGCTGATCCGCTGCTCCCCGCTGGTCCTGATCACCAGGTCCGGATCCGGCATGTCGGGCATCTCGAAACGGGCCGCCAGCGCCGCCTCGTCCACCTGGTCGGGCCGTACGAGGCCGGCGGCCACATCCTCGGCGAGGCGTCGGGCGGCGGCGGTGATCTCGGCTCGCGCCCCGTAGTTGAAGGCGAACACCATCGTCATGGCGGTGTTGCCCGAGGTCAGCGCCTCGGCGTCGGCGATCCTCTCCCGAAGCAGGTCGGAAACACGGGGATCGTCGCGATCTCCGAGGAACCGCACCCGGACCCCGAGCTCGTGCAGTTCGTCGCGCCGCCGCAGCAGCAGGTCCTCCTTGAACCCCATCAGGAACTCCACCTCGTCGCCCGGGCGATTCCAGTTCTCCGTGGAGAAGGTGAACACGGTCAGCCACTCGATCCCCAGGCCGAGGGCGCCATGGACCACGTCGAAGAGGGCGGACTCCCCGGCGGCGTGCCCGGCGGTACGCGGAAGTCCCCGTGCGGTGGCCCACCGGCCGTTGCCGTCCATGATGATGGCCACGTGGCGAGGATCAGGCATCGAGTATCGGTGCGGCCAGCCGCCGGTCGAGGTGATACTCCATGAACCGCCGCACCACGCCCATCGCCTCCCCGGAGAACGAGGGGTCGGCAGTGGGCAGATCGGAAAGGTCGATGGCGGCGAGGCGCTCCAGGTAGGCGGTGAGCCCGGGCCGCAGTGGGATCGCCCCCGGCACCCGGTCCCGCTCGCAGAGAACCCCACCCCCGGCGAAGGAGAACCGGCTGAGGTCTTCACGGCGCCCGCACCCGGCGCAGTGATCGAGGGCGGGGGCGATGCCGACCACGCCCGCCAGCTTGAGGAGGAAGGATGCGATCACGTCGGGATGGGCCGGTTTCGCCTCGAGAGCCCGCAGGCCGCGCTGCAACAGCAGGAAGGAGCGCCGGGACCCCTCGTTCTCCTGAACCACGGCGTCGATGGCCTCCACCATCGTCCCCGCTGCCAGCACCCGGTCCAGGTCGCCACGCACCCGAGGGAACGCCTCGATGACCGAGACCTGGGTGATGGTGTCCAGGTTGCGGCCCTCATAGAGGACCAGGTCCACGTGGGTGAACGGCTCCAGGCGACCCCCGAAGCGGCTCTTGGTGCGGCGAACCCCTTTCGCCACCGCTCGCAGCCTCCCGTGGTTCGGGCTGAGCATCACCACAACGCGATCCGCCTCCCCGAACGGGAAGCTCCTCAGCACGATCCCCTGGTCGTTGCGCAGCGCCACGGCGACAGCGTACCGGCGCCCCATCCGCCACCCGGGAACCGGCGGGCCCCGACCGGTCGTCCGAAGGAGAGACGACCGGAAGGAACAATCGATGCGCGCCGCCCTCGCCGCCGCCCTTCTGGCCATTTCCCTGCCCTCGACCGCCGCAGCACAGACCCCATCCCCCCTGCCCCCCTGCCCCTGGTGGCACTGCGGCGGCCCCGCCGACCTGGTCGTCGAGGAGTACCGGCTGGAGGTGGAGATCACCGACGGCATCGCCACGACGCGGGTTCGCCAGGTGCTGCGCAACGACGGAGACTTCGCCGGCGAGGGCGAGTTCCTCCACCCGATCCCGGTGGACGCCACGGTCACCGGCCTCACCCTGTGGATCGACGGCGAACCGGTCGCAGGCGAGCTCCTCGGCGGTGACGCCGCCCGACAGACGTACGAGGACATCGTCCGCCGCACCCAGGATCCGGCCCTCCTCGAGTGGGCGGACGATGCCCTGTTGCGGCTTCGGCTCTTCCCCATCGAGGCCCACTCGAGGCGAACGGTCGAGATCGAGTACCGCCAGGCGCTCGCCTCCGACCACGGACTCGCCCGCTACCGCCATCCGCTGGGAAGGGAACACGCCGCCACCATCGAGTCTCTGTCGGCCCGGATCGAGATCGCCTCCGCCGACGGGGTGAAGACCGTCTACTCGCCCTCTCACGACGTCGGGATCGATCGCATCTCGGACGGACGCGTCGTGGTGGGGTACGAGGCGTCGGAGGTGGCGACCACCGACCTGGTCCTCTATCACTCGACCGGGGCGGGTGCCGTCGACCTCGACGTGGTGACCTACCGTGACGGTGAGGAAGGCTGGTTCCTCCTCCTGGCATCCCCCGGGCTCGAAGGCGGAGGCGCCGTCGTGGCCAAGGACCTGATCCTGGTCCTCGACGTTTCGGGAAGCATGGAAGGCGAGAAGTTCATCCAGGCTCGTGACGCTGCCGCCCACGTCCTCGACGGCCTCAATCCCGGTGACCGATTCGAGGTGATCGCCTTCTCCACCGGGACCACTTCGTTCGGCGACGGGCTGCGACCGGCATCCGAGGCGCCGGCGGGGCGCGACTGGCTGTCGACCCTCGCCCCCGGGGGCTCCACCAACATCGACCTGGCACTCGAAGAGGCGCTCGATCGGGCCGAACCGGGCCGGCCGGCGTACGTGGTGTTCCTCACCGACGGGCTCCCCACCGAAGGTGTCGTCGACACCGCCACCATCCTGGAGAACCTCGATCGGCGCAGCAGCGATCAGGTGTCGATCTTCGCCTTCGGCGTCGGCTATGACGTGGACACCTTCCTGCTCGACTCGATGGCCAGGGAGCACCACGGAAGCACCACCTACGTCACCCCCGACGAGGCGATCGACGCCGCCATCGAGTCGCTGTACTCCCGGATCTCGTCCCCGGTGCTGACCGGAGTGAGCCTCACCGTCTCGGGCGTCACCGTCTCCGACCTCCAGCCGCAGCCCCTCCCCGACGTCTTCCGAGGTGGTCAACTGGTGGCGGTGGGCCGGTACACGGGAGCAGGGCCGGCCACGATCACCCTCACCGGGCGCTCCGGGGGCGACGAGGTTCGTCTGGTGTTCGACGACGTGCTCTTCACCGAGTCGGGTGGGGACCCGTCGGTGCCGCGGCTGTGGGCCGGTCGCAAGATCGGCGAACTGCTCCGCTCGGTGCGGCTCGACGGCCCCGACCCCGAGACCATCGACCAGATAGTGCGCCTCTCGATCAGATGGGGGATCGTCACCCCGTACACCTCCTACCTGGTGACCGAGGATGCCCCGTTCGGGGAGCAGGCGCTCGAGGACATCAGCAGCGAGGCGGCGCGCCAGGCCGCCGACACCCCCACGCAGTCCTCGGGGAAGGCGGCGGTGGATGAGGCCGACGCCGCCGCCGGGCTGGTTGCCGCCGAGCGCCTGGCGTCGATGCCCACCGACCTCGTGATCCTGGCGGGTGACCGTACCCTGCTGTGGAGCGACGGCAGATGGATCGACACCCTCTACGACCCCCAGATGCCGGTGGTACGCATCTCCTTCGGCTCGGTCGAGTACTTCTCGCTGGCGCAGCGACCGGAAATGGGAGCGATCCTGGCGGCGGCGGCGGAGATGATCGTGGTCGCCGATGGCGTGGCCTACGAGGTGGTTCCCTCCGGCGAGCCATCCGATCCCCTGCCCGAGAGCACCACCGCCGCCGAGCCGACCACGTCGACCGTGCCCGGGGAAGCCTTCGCCCCCCCGGCGAGCTCGGCGAGAGGGGAGTTCCCGGTCGCCTTGCTGGTCATCGGTGCCGCCATCGCCTCGGCTGCGATCCTCGCCTTCGGAGGAATCCGACGCCACCGTTGATCGAACGACTCACACGTGGCGCGGCCTTGCGCGACACTTGAAGGGTGAACGATCCACTCACCGACGAGCAACGCGCCGAACTCGCCTCCCGGCACCCCGCCTGGGAACCGGCGGGAGCCGGGGTCGGCCGCACCTTTCGCTTCGCAGACTTCGCCGAGGCGATGGGCTTCGTCACCAGGGTCGCCCTCGTCGCCGAGGCCGCCGATCACCATCCGGACATCGACATCCGCTGGAATCGGGTGACGCTGACCCTGATCACCCACTCGGCAGGGGCCCTCACGGAGCTCGACCGGCGTCTCATCGAGGCGATCGACGGCTTGGGGGTGACGAGTTGACGGTGTGGAAGCGGCCGGAGCTCGGAACGGTGATCCCCTACCTGATCGCCGATGACCCCGACGATCTGCTCGACTTCCTGGAGGACGCCTTCGAGGGTGAGGTGATCCATCGCAACGAGCGGCCGGACGGAACCGTCATCCACGCAGAGGTGCGCCTCGGAGACGGCATGGTGATCGTGGCCGAGCCCACCGGGGAGTCCGGGACGATGCCCGCAACGATCCACCTCTATGTCCCCGATTGCGACGACGCCTTCGCCGCCGCCCTCGACGCCGGCGCCGTCATCGTGGTCGAGCCGAGCAACCACCCGGAATCCGCAGAGCGCTACGGAGGCGTGGTCGATCCCGCCGGGAACCTGTGGTGGATCGCCACCCGGCTGCGAGAGGTGGACTCTGAAGCCGAAGAGCGACTCATCGACGAGCTCGCCGCCGCATCCGAGCCATCCCCCGGGCCCGAGGATTGAATCGGCTCACATGCCGAGCCGGGCGATGATGCCCGGATGGGTCTGCCAGTCCTTGCGGACCTTGACCCTCAACTCGAGGTGGATCCGAGTGCCGAAGCGCGCCTCCAACTCGGAGCGGGCGGCGCTGCCTGCCTCCCTCAGCAGTACCCCGCCCTTGCCGATCACCATCCCCTTCTGGCTCTCTCGTTCCACCATCACCTCGGCCTCGATCCGAGTCACTCCATTGGGCTGCTCCTCGACGGAGTCGACCAGTACCGCCAGCGAATGGGGCAGCTCGTCGCGCAGCAGGGCGAGGAACTTCTCGCGCACGATCTCGCCCATCAGGAACTCGTCGGCCTGATCCGAGGGCATCCCCTCCGGGAAGTAACGGGGCCCCTCGGGGAGCATGAGGGAGATCTCGGCGACCACCGGCTCCAGGTTGTCACCGGTGAGTGCGCTCACCGGAACGTACGCCGCGAAGTCCCACTCGGCAGCCATGGCGAGCCTCTCGACGACGTCGGCGGAGTCGGCGGCATCGACCTTGTTGACCACGCACACCGTGGCCAGGCCCGCCGCCTGCAGGCGCTCGGCGATCAGCCGATCTCCGGGGCCGATCCTCCCGGTCGCCTCGATCACGAACAGGGCGGCGTCGGCCTCCACCAGCGACCCCATCACCGCGGCGTTGAGGCGCTCCCCCAGTGCGGAGCGAGGTCGATGCAGCCCGGGGGTGTCCACGAGCACGATCTGCAGGTCGTCGCGATCAACCACGCCGCGGATCGTGTTGCGTGTCGTCTGCGGGCGCGGTGAGGTTATCGACACCTTGCTCCCGACCAGGGCGTTCACCAGCGTCGACTTGCCGACGTTGGGCCTCCCCACGACGGGAACGAAGCCCGACCTCATTCGGGCACGACGCGAATCGACGAGATTCGACGGCCCTGCACCTTCTCGGCCACCAGCCGCAGTCCCGCCACCGCGAATGCCTCACCCTCCTCGGGTACCCGGCCGGCGAGGCCGAGCATCAACCCTCCCACCGTGTCCCAGTCCTCACCGGGAAGGGTCACCCCGAGCAGTTCCTCGGCCTCGTCGACGGGGAGGCGGGCGTCGAGGAGGAACCCTCCGTCGGGCAGCACCTGGAACATCAGCTCCTCGGTGTCGTACTCGTCGACGATCTCGCCGACGATCTCCTCGAGCAGGTCTTCGATGGTGACCAGCCCGGCGGTGCCCCCGAACTCGTCGACGACGATCGCCAGGTGGACCTTGGACGCCTGCAGCTCGCGTAGAAGCTCCGAGACGCGCTTGGTCTCGGGAACGAACCGTACCGGGCGCATCAGACGGCTCACCGGCTGCGGGCCCTGGCCGCTGTCGAAGAGGCCGAGAAGGTCCCGGGCGTAGAGCACGCCGACCACATCATCGAGATCGTCGCCGACGACGGGGATCCTGGATCTGCCGCACTCGATCACCACGTCGAGCGCCCGGTCGGTGTCGTCGGAGGCGGCAAGGTTCACCATGTCGGTGCGGGGCACCATCACCTCGCGCACGATGGCATCGGTGAACTCGAGCACCGACGAGATGAGCTCCTTCTCCTCGACCAACGCATCGTCCTCCGCTTCCCCGCTCCCGGTGGCATCGGAGCCCTCGGACATGAAGTCGGCGGCCCGACGCCCGAGGTGTACGGCGCCGGCCAGCAGGCGAGAAAGGCGGTAGGCGGGCCGGCGAGGCGCCGCCCGTCCGAACGCCCGGGGCAAGGTGTCCCCGGCGAGCACCAGCAGCAGACCGAGCGCCACCAGCAATCCGAGGAGCAAGGCGCCGCTGGCCAGGGCGGTGAGCGCCCAGGTCGCCGGGATGCCGGCGGCCACCAGAAGCGCCACGTGAACCATGCCTATCGATGGCTGTACCGATGTCGGGTCTTCGAGGAGCACCGCCACCCGGGTCGCCCCTGACATTCCCATGGCGGCGTCGCGCAAGGCATCGGCGCGGTTCGTCCGCAGCATCGACGCCCCTCCGAACCGCAGGGCGGCGGCCACGGCCATGAGCGCCGCCGACAGGCCGAGGGCAAGGCCGATCACTGCCAGGTCCTCCCGATCAGGTCGAGTAGCTCGTCCTCGCGCCGCTCCATGGTCTCGGCGCCGCTCTCGTCGTCGTGCTCGTATCCCAACAGGTGAAGTATGCCGTGGGCGAGGAGCAGATGGACGAAGTCGTCATATGGGATCTGCTCTCGCCGGGCCCTGCGCTCCACCTCCTCCGGGCACAGGAAGACGTCACCGAGGTTGATCGGCGGCTCGCCGGGCAGCGACCGGGGTGGCTCGCCGGGGACCAGCACCTCGAGGGGGAAGGCGAGGACGTCGGTGGGACCCTTGCGTCCCATGAAGCGCTCGTTGTAGACGGCCATCTCCTTGGGGGACACCAGGTAGACGGCCAACTCGGAGTCGCCGGGAAACCGCTCGGCCTGCAACACCTTCTCGGCGAAGGCGAGAAGCGAGGCGGCATCGGCAGGATGACCCTGTTCGTCGCTCAGGTAGACGTTCACACCGGCTGGGTGGTTCGGGGAACCGGGAAGCCCGGGTACGGGATGCGGGTGTGGTAGTACCCGATCAGGGAATCGACGAACGCCTCCTTGATCCGGGTCAGCTCGCCGAACGTGACGTCGGACTCCTCGAGCTGACCATCTTCGACCTTCTCGGCGATGATCCCCTCCACCAGCTCGCGGATGCTCTCGCTGGTGGGGTCTTCGCTCTGCACCAGGGCCCGGGTGCCGGCCTCGGTGGCGTCGGCGAGCATCAGGATGACCATCTCCTTCGTCTTCGGCTTGCGGCCCCGGTGACGGTACTCGCCCAGGTCGACGTCGTCCCCGTAGAACTCCTCGGCACGGTGCGAGAAAAAGCGCATCAGGGATGTGCCGTGGTGGGTGAGGATCCCCTGGGCGACGTCGGGCGGGATCCGGAACTCCCTGGCCAGACGAAGGCCCTCGCTCACGTGGCTGCGAATGATCGCCGCCGACTCCTCGGGCGGAAGCCGGTCGTGAGGATTGGTGACCCCGAACTGATTCTCCACGAAGTACTTGGACTGAACGGTCTTCCCCAGGTCGTGGAAGTAGGCCATCGCCCGGGCGAGCAGCGGGTTGGCGCCGACGGCGCGGGAGGCACGATCCGCCAGGTTCCCCACCATGATCGAATGGTTGAAGGTGCCCGGCGCCGACTCCTCGATGCGGCGAAGCGCCGGGTGGTTGCGATCGGTGAGGTCGAGCAGGGTCTGCGTGGTGGTGATCCCGAACGCCGCGGCCAGGATCGGCAGCACGCCGAGAGCGACGACCCCGCTCACGATGCCACCCACGAAGCCCCACACCGCGGATAGCACCACGGTCTCCGAGCCGTAGAAGAGCCAGGCGAGTGCGCCGGCGAGCGGGGCGTGAGCCAACGCCGAGATCACCACCGCCAGGTTGAGTTGGGTCCTCGAGGCGACCGATGAGACCAGCGACACCGGCGTCAGGGCTGCGGCGGCGGTGAACACCACCAGTGCCAGGTCACCGGTGGCCAGGGCGGTGAAGGCGGGGAGGGGCAGCGCCATGAGAACCGCCACCCGCACGTCGAACAGGTTGGCGGCGAGATACCCGATCAGGGCTGCGGGCAGGACGAATCCCAGTTCGATTCGATCGCGCGACACCAACTCGGGAACCCTCGACGTCAAGGCGGCGATCACCAGCAGCAGACCGAAGAGGGCGACCATCTTGGGGTGACGCCAGGTGTCGCGCGCCAACCTGGCCATGAACACGAACGCCAGCACCACCACCAGCAGGGCCACCAGCGCCATGGCGCGCGTCGGGGCCGCCTCCACCTCGGGCTCGAGCAACCCGAGCTTCTCGATCGCCTCCAGGGCGGGAGCGGTCACCGGATCCCCCTCGCGTACGATCACCAGGCCGGCTCCGAAGGTGCGTTTCAGTTCCTCGACGGCGGCACTGGCTTCGAGGCGGGCCAGCTGGGTTGCGGCGTCGTCGCGGAACTCGTTGGCCTGCAGGGCATTGACCACGACGTCGGAGACGGCGCGCTCGGTCGGCTCGCGGATCTCGTCGGGGAGCAGAACCAGGGGCCTGGGGCGGGTCACCAGGTCGGTTCGTGCCTCGTCGAGCTCCGTCGGCCGGATCCCGTCGAGCAGATAGTCCTCGGCGATGTCGATCGCCTCCTGACGCACCACCGGGAACAGCGCCGTCTCGCCGGCGGCGATCCGCTCGGCATCGTCGTTCACCAGGTCGACCAGGGCGGCGATCGTCTCGTCCTCGAGCAGCGGGTACGAGGCCTTGATGAGCAGAATCTGCTCGGTTCTCGGGATCGGTTGTGGAGGCTCGGTGGTCGTGGTGGTGGCGGCCTCCGTCGTGGTCGTCTCGTCACCGGGAGCCGTCGTCACCGTGGTCGGGATCTCGGTGGTCGGGGGAGGCTCGGTGGTGGTGGTGGCAGGAGCCTCCGGCTCCACCGGCTCGGCGGCGACGGCGAGATCGGAGAAGAGGACGGCGATGATGCTGAGCACGGTCTCCGTGGCCTGGGTGTCGGTTCGGTACACGTCGGCGACCGCCGCCGCCGCCGCCTGGCGTGCCGCCTCGGTGGCCTCCTCGTCGACGACCTCGACCGTGCTGGTGGCCACGAAGGTGCGGGGAGCGCCCTCCCCCACCTGCAGCTCGATCGGGGCCGGAGCCTCCTCCTGGCCCCACACCAGGATCACGGCGACCAGGCCCACGGTGACGAACATGGTCGCCGGCCGGACCAGGGTGCCGAGGCGTGCCAGGAGCCTCATCGCCCCCGTGCCTCCTCGTGCATGCGGTAGGCCTCGACGATCGAGGCGACTATGCGATGGCGGACGACGTCCTCCGCGCCGAGCCTCAGGAATACGATCCCGGGGATGCCCTCGAGAACCTCACCGACCTGGCGCAGACCGGAAGCCCGCCCCTCCGGGAGGTCCACCTGGGTGACGTCGCCGGTGATCACCATCTTCGAGTTGAACCCGAGGCGGGTGAGGAACATCTTCATCTGCTCGGGAGAAGTGTTCTGCGCCTCGTCGAGAACCACGAAGGCATCGTTGAGGGTGCGGCCTCGCATGTAGGCCAGTGGTGCGATCTCGATCGCCCCCCGCTCCAGGAGCCTTCCGGTCTCGTCCGGCCCGAGCATGTCGAAGAGGGCGTCGTACAGGGGACGAAGGTACGGGTCCACCTTGGCGGCCAGGTCCCCGGGGAGGAACCCGAGCCGTTCACCAGCCTCCACGGCAGGGCGGGTGAGGATGATGCGGGTGTACTCCCCGGCCTGCAGGCCGTGCACCGCCAGGGCCATCGCCAGGTAGGTCTTGCCGGTGCCCGCAGGGCCGATGGCGAACACGACGGTGCCCTCGCGTATGGCGTCGAGATACCGCTTCTGGTTGAGCGTCTTCGGCCGGATCACCTTGCCCCGCCCGACGGGAACGCCGTCGGCGAAGACGCGAGACGGCACCTCGACGTCGTCCTTCACCAGCTGCACCATCCGTCGCACGCGGTCGGCGTCGAGACTCTGACCCCCGGCGATCAGTACCAGCAGCTCCTCGAAAGTGGTGCGAACCAGAGCCGCCGTCGCCTCCGGGGCATTGATGCGGATCTCGTCCCCGCGCGCCACGATGGTCGCATCGGGATGGGCATCCTCGACGATGCGAAGCAGGCCGTCACGCTCGCCGAGCAAGGCGACCATCGTGTGGTCGCCGGGAACGCGTAGCGTGACCTCGGTGAGTGAAGCGTGGGTCACGAAAGTCCTCGCGAAGAGGGGATCATGCGAAGGCGAAAGTATATCGCCGAGCACCGGCAAAGCCGGACTAGGCGCCGGTCGTCATCCCCAGGTCGGAGAGCCGCTCCGAGAACGCCTCTTCGGTCTGATCGATGAGCAGTGACAGCATCCGGAGATCGTCGGCACGGATGGTGAGCACTTCCCCGTTGAAGTCCTGACGCATCAGCTGGATCGAGCGCAGGAACCGGCTGACGATCACCGACTCGGTCCCGGAGAGCCGCTCGACACGATTGAGATCGATGGTCATCCCCTTGCTGGCGCGTGACGGCACCGCCCGTTCGGCGCCCTCGGGCCGGGGCAGGAACTCGCCAACCGGAACCTGGAAGAACTGGGAGATGCGCTGCAGGCGGGGCAGCGAAAGGCTGCGCTCACCGCGTTCGTAGGCCCCGACGACGGCTGCCTTGAACTCGCCATCGGAGAGGCGCTGCACGTCCTGCAGGGACAAGCCACGCTGCCGACGGATGGACCGAAGCCGCATCCCGACCATCTCGTTGTACGACGCCGTCACCGATCCCTCCTCCACCATCCGCCACCCTGAGTCACCGATGGCTGCGCTGAGCGCTCATCCTAGCAACTCAGCGCGCGAGTTCCAGTGCTCAACGCCGCCGCCGCTTGGACGGCTTCACCGGACCGCCATCCCCGGCGAACCGTCGCAACGCCTCCTCCTGCTCCGAGGTGAGCGAAGTCGGGACCTCGACCCCGACCTCGATGAGCAGGTCACCCCGACCGCGGCGTTCGAGGCGCGGCATCCCCAGGCGCGCCAGCTTGAAGATGGTCCCCGGTTGGGTGCCGGCGGGGACGGTGAACGAGGTGGACTCGCCGTCGACGGTCGGAATCTGCAGTTCCGTGCCCAGTGCCGCCTCGGCGATCCCGATCGAGACTCGATGCAGAAGATCCGGGCCGTGGCGGAGAAAGCGAGAGTCGTCCTCGACGGAGATCCCGATGATCAGGTCGCCGCGCCGCGCCCCCGGGTCGCCCATCGAGCCCGCTCCGCCGATCCGCAGGCGGGTCCCATCCTCGACGCCCGGGGGGATCCCGACCGGGATGCTCACCTCGTCGGTCACCGATCCGCCGCCCCGGCACTCCTCGCAATGCGCCGTCGCCACCTTGCCCCTACCCCGACACCGGTCGCAGGGCACCACCGACACCGCGGTCCCGAACATGGTCTGACGGCTGGAACGCAGAGAGCCGGCACCCCGACAGCGGTCACACTCGACCAACTCGGCACCGGGGGCCACACCCGACCCGGCGCAGGTGGCACACGGCACGGCGGCGCGATATGTGACCACCCGCTCGACACCCGATGCCGCCTCGGCGAGCGTGACCGCGACGTGCACCCCGACGTCCCGGCCGGGAACGGGCCCTCTGGACGATCCCCCGAAGCCACCGAACCCGCCTCCGAAGAACCGTGAGAGAAGATCCTCCACACCGGCGAACGACGAGAAGAGATCTCCCAGGTCGACCCGGTCCCCGCGGTCGTACGCCGCTCGCCGCTGCGGGTCCGACAGCACCTCGTAGGCCTCGGCCACCGCCCGAAAGCGCTCCTCGGCGGCGGCGTCATCCGGGTTGGCGTCGGGATGCGTCTCCCGGGCGAGACGCCGGAAGGCCCGCTTGATCTCCTCGGGGCCGGCGTCTCGGGCCACCCCGAGCGTCTCGTAGTAGTCCGCCACGTCAGTGGTTGAGGCTGTCGCCCAAGGCGCCGGAAACCTCTTCCACGGCCTGGATGGCGCGCCGATAGTCCATCCGCATCGGGCCCAATACCCCGACGCGGCCTCTGGATGCGGCCGCCGGGTACCCGGCCGACACGATCGCCAGGTCGTGCTCAGGGGAGTGCAGCTCGGTGCCCAGCTTCACCGACGTGCCCTCGGAGGTGTCGTCCAGCAGCTCGAGGATGGCAGCCTCGCGTTCCAGCAGGGAAAGCACCCGATGGAGCTTCTCGAGGTCTTCCCAGAGGTCGACCATCCGGCTGGCCCCACCCACGAAGACGTCGCGGCCGCGGTCGAGGGCGGCGGAGATGGCATCTGCCGCCAGTGCCACCAGAGCGATGACGGCGGGGACGGCTCCGTTGGCGGGCAGGTCCACCTCGCTTCCCAACGTCGTCCCGACGTGGCAGGAGAGCAGCTCCGCGGCTGCGGCCACGTCGCTCGGTCCCACGGGCATCTGCGGACGCAGCACCGCCTGATACACCCTTCCCGAATCGGTGAGGAGCACGAGCATCGCCGCCCCCGCCTCGAGCGGAAACACCTGCAGGTCACGCACCACGTGGCCCCGGAGGCCGGGGCCGAGCACGACGGCCGGATAGCGGGTGATCTCGCTGAGCAGGTCGGAGGTCTCGCGCAGGATCCTCCCGAACTCGGAGTGAACCGTGCTGAAGAACCCGTCGATGCGATGGCGGACCGAGGCGCGTGCCGAACCTGCCGACAGGTGGTCGACGTAGTAGCGGAAGCCTCGATCGGTGGGCACTCGCCCGGCCGAGGTGTGTGGCTGGCTGACCAGCCCCATCCTCTCCAGGATCACGAGCTCGTTGCGGATGGTGGCGCTGGAGCATTCGATCCCGCAACGCTCGAGGATGGCGCGCGACGAGACCGGGTCTCCGGTGTCGATGTGGCCCTCGACCAGAGCCCCCAGGATGGCGGCCTTGCGCGCGTCGAGCATCCCCGGGAGATTAGCAGGACCGGCCATTCGTTAGCACTCGGGGAGGTCGATTGCTAACAGTTCACGGGCCACCTCGTCGCCGAGCAGGGGGCGAGCCACCCTCAGGCGACCCCCTTCGACGGCGATCACGCCGGCATCTGCCAGGCGCTTCCCTGCCGGGGAGGCGAGCAGGGCGGCGCCGCCCCTTCCGAGAGTCACCCCGGCCGCCCGACGCAGCCCCAGCATGAGACGCTCCACTTCGACGGCGGCGCCTTCCACCCGCTCGTGCCCGCTGACCGGCGACGATCCTGCCTCGACCTTCTCCAGGTACCGGTCGAGCCTCCAGAGGTTCCAGGACCGCACCCCATCCCGATGCCGGTGCGCCCCGTTGCCGAAGGCCTCGTACTCACCCTGGGCCCAGGTGATGAGGTTGTAGGCGCAGGCGTGCCCGCGGCGAGCGAAGTTGGAGGTCTCGTAGCGTGCCAGGCCGGCGGCGGCAACGATCTGCAGGGCGACGTCGTAGGCATCGGCCTGCAGGTCGGGGTCGGGAGCCGGAGCGCCTTTGGCCACGGCACGAGAGAGTGCGGTGCCTCGCTCCACCGTCAGCGCGTAGGCCGACAGGTGGTCGACTCCGCACTCGATCACGCCTCTCAGCGACCTCTCCCACGACCCCGCCGACTCGCCGGGTGCACCGAAGATCAGATCGGCGTTGACCGATGGGAAGACGGCTCGCGCCGCATCGAGCGCAGCCCGCCCCTGAACGCCGTCGTGAGCCCGTCCCAGGTGACGCAGCACGTCGTCGTCGAGCGACTGGACACCCAGCGAGATCCGGTTGAACCCGCACTCGACCAGGGTTGACGCCAGTGCCGGGGTCAGGTCTTCTGGATTGGCCTCCAGCGACACCTCGACGTCGGGGGCGAACCGAAATCGGTGTTGCAGCGCCTCGAGGACTCGCCGCAGCAGCTTCGGCTCCAGGGCGCTTGGCGTCCCCCCACCGAAGTAGACCGCGTCGAGCGGCCGCGCGAACGGGCGGGATCTGCCGATCTCGGCGACCAGGGCACCGGTGAGCCGCTCGGCATCGCCCATCTCGGCCACGGCGAAGTCGCAGTAGGGGCAGCGCCTCCGGCAGAACGGGACGTGGACGTAGGCGGCGACGAGATCGGCGGCACCGTCGGCGAGTGTGGCCGAGTCGGGTCGATCAGCCCTCATCGACCGTGAGCACGGCGATGAAGGCCTCCTGCGGCACCTCGACGGAGCCGAGCATCTTCATCCGCTTCTTCCCCTCCTTCTGCCGCTCCAGCAGTTTGCGCTTCCGGGTGACGTCGCCTCCGTAGCACTTGGCGAGGACGTCCTTGCGCTTCGCCTTCACCGTCTCTCGGGCGATGATGCGCGATCCGACCGCGGCCTGGATCGGGATGTCGAACATCTGGCGCGGGATCAGTTGCCGCAGCCGATCGACGAGCCGGCGCCCATAGGAGTACGCCTTGTCCTTGTGGACGATGGCGGAGAAGGCGTCCACGGGGAGCCCGTTGAGGAGGATGTCGACTCGAACCAGGTCGGCGATGGCATAGCCATCCACCTCGTAGTCGAGCGAGGCATATCCCCGGGTGCGCGACTTGAGCTGGTCGAAGAAGCCGAACACGATCTCGGCGAGCGGAACGCGATACACCAATTCGACGCGCTCCTTCGAGAGATAGTGCATCGACGTCAGGCCGCCCCGATGCTCCTGTAGCAACTCCATCACCGCCCCGGTGTACTCGGTGGGCGTGAGCACCATCGCCCGCATCATCGGCTCGGAGATGTAGGAGCGAACCTCGGGGAGGTCCTGCGGGCTCCGCACCTCGGCCTCCTCGCCGTCGGGCAGTCCCACCCGAAACGCCACCGATGGCGCCGTGGTGACCAGCGACAGGTCGTACTCCCGCTCGAGGCGCTCCCTGACGATCTCCATGTGGAGGAGGCCGAGGAAGCCGCAGCGGAACCCGAAGCCGAGGGCGCGTGATGTCTCGGGCTCATAGACGAGGGCGGCATCGTTGAGCCGCAGCCGTTCCAGGGCCTCCCGCAGGCGCTCGAACTCGTCGCCGTCGGTCGGGAAGAGACCGCTGAACACCATCGGCTTCGGCTCCCGATACCCGGGAAGCATCTCGGTCGCCGGACGGTCGCGCCGGGTCACCGTGTCGCCCACCTTGATCCGCTCCACCTCCTTCACGCCGGTTATCAGATAGCCGACCTCGCCCGTTCCGAGCGATGCCATCGGGACCGCCTTCGGGGTGAGCACGCCGACCTCGTCGGCGGGAAGGTCCTCTCCAGTGGCCATGAAGCGAAGCTGGTCACCCGTGGTGATCGAGCCATCGGTGACCCGCAGGTAGCAGACGACCCCGCGATAGATGTCGTAATGGGAGTCGAACACCAGTGCCCGCAGCGGGCCCTCGCCCGGCGACGGCGGCGGCAGCCGTTCGACGATCGCCTCCAACAGTGCGTCCACCCCCTCGCCGGTCTTGGCGGAGACCCGAAGCACCTCCTCGGGATCCCCACCCAGGACCCCTGCCACCTCCAAGGCGACACGGTCCGGGTCGGCGGCGGGAAGATCGACCTTGTTCAAGACCGGAATCACCTCCAAGCCCCCTTCGATCGCCAGATAGGCGTTGGCGATGGTCTGTGCCTCCACCCCCTGGGCGGCGTCGACGAGGAGGATCGCCCCCTCGCACGCCGCCAGGCTGCGCGACACCTCGTAGGAGAAGTCGACGTGGCCCGGCGTGTCGATCAGGTTGAGCACGAACTCTTCGCCCCCCGGCCGCCGGTAGCGCAGTCGCACCGCCTGGGCCTTGATGGTGATCCCCCGCTCGCGTTCCAGGTCCATCGAGTCCAGCACCTGATCCCGCATCTCACGGGGGGCTATCGCCCCGGTGCGCTCCAGAAGACGATCGGCCAGGGTCGACTTGCCATGGTCGATGTGCGCGATGATGGAGAAGTTGCGGATACGCGAGGTGTCGGTCACACCGATCCCGGGATGGGGCCGGCATTGTACCGGGGCGCCACCGGCTGCTATCGTTGCGCCCCGTTCCCCCCCTATTCCACGGGTTGATTCACCATGGCCAACATCCCATCCCAGATCAAGCGCAACCGGCAGAACGTCAAGCGTCAGGCGCGCAACAAGGCGGTTCGCTCGGAGCTGAAGACCCGGACCAAGATCGCCATGCTGGCCGCCGATGCCGGCGACCCCGCAGCCACGGACGAAGCGTACCGTCTCGCCCAGAAGCGGCTCGACCAGGCTGCCGCCGACGGCGTCCTCCACAAGCGCACGGCGGCCCGGCGCAAGTCGCGGCTCGCCCGCCGGCTCGCCCGCACCTCCTGAGCCCACCAGGCCCATGGTCGACGATCGGCCCACCTGGCTGACACCGGCAGCCCATCGCAAGTTGCTCGACGAGTTCGAGGCTCTCACCACGACGGGCCGTCGTGAGATCTCGGAACGCATCGCCGAGGCACGCTCGCACGGCGACATCCGGGAGAACGCCGACTACGACGCCGCCAAGAACGAGCAGGGGATGATGGAGGCTCGGATACGGCAGATCCAGTCGATCCTCGACTCCGCAGAGGTGCGGGAGGCCGAGATCGGCGACACGGTGACCGTGGGCTGTGTCGCCCTGGTGCGACGCAGCGACGGGATCGAGATCGAAGTGTTCGTGGCCACTCAGGAGAACCGCATTCCCGGGCTGGTCCTCGCCTCTCCCTCGAGCCCAATGGGGTCGGCCCTGCTCGGTGTGGCGGTCGGATCGATGGTCACCTACGAGGCGCCGGGAGGGTCGTTCCAGCTGACCGTGGTGTCGGTCCGGGCCTTCGAAGGCTAACCGCGACCCCCGGCGGAACGAACGGGCTCAGCCGCGGCCCCGGTACCAGCGGCACAGGGCGACCGTCAGCCGCTCCAGCGTCACCCGATGGGTCTCCTCGGGACGGGTCTTGATGGTCAGGTCGGCACGCGCCAGGGCCTGCAGGGCGCGCCGCAGCTCGTCATCCCCGGCGGCATTGCGTCCGTTCCACGCCTTCTGCACCGGGTAGTGGTCGGCGGAAGCACCCAACCACTCGGCGAGCTCCTGGATGCTGCCGGCAGCCGCGGCCAGGGCCCGGCGCTCCAGGTCGGACTCGAGGAAGGCGATCAGTTGCAGAGGATGGCCGTGGGTGAGGAAGTCGGCCAGCCGCCGTAGCGCCTGACCGGTGTCGCCCGCACCGACGGCGTCTGCGTACAGCCACATCGGCTCGTCCGGGCGGTTGCGGAAGCGAGCCGCCACCTCGGCACCGGTGACCGGGCCTCCAGCCGCCGCCAGCTGGTCGAGTGCCTGACCCATCGCCGCGGTGTCGGTGCCGAATCGCTGGATCAGCAGCGTGGCGGCCTCGGGGTCGAGTCGAATTCGCCGATCTCGAGCCGCCTCGCGCAGCCATCCCACTGCATCCTTCTCCCGCATCTTGCGCACGGTGAGGCTCTCGCCGCGTGCCTTCACCAGGCGAGCAAGCACCGCCGGAAGCGTTCCCTCGGCGACCATCACCAAGGTGATCGCCGCCGGATCGAGGTGCTCTGCCAGTTCGGCCACGACCGCGCTCTCGGTGGCCTGCAGATTGTGCGCGTCGACCAGGAGCACGCCGCGGCTCCCTCCGAACAGGGAACCACTCTGCAGCGCCGGGACCAGGCGGTCCAGCCCGAGGCGCAGGTCACCGTCGCCCTCCTCGGCGGCGCCCCGGCCGGGTACGTCGAAACGATCGATGCCGTCGACGGCCGCCCTCCCCAGGAGGGCACGCGCCATCTCCAACATCTGCTGGCGTTCACCCGGGCCGGCATCCCGCGGGCCGATCACTGCATGGATGGCGGTCACGAATCCGACGGTAGCGCCTCGGCCGCCGGGATCAGCAGGTCGAGTCGCAGACGGATCGTCCCCTCGACGTCGGTGCGCAGCACCTCGGCCCCGGCCGTCTCCAGGGCTTCGATCACCGCCGGCGAGGGATGCCCAAAGTCGTTGGGGCCCACCGAGACGACCGCCAGGCGAGGCTCGCATGCCACCAGCCAATTCAGATCCGACGTGGCCGCCCCCTGGTGCGGGACCTTGAGCACGTCGCTCGGCACCGGCCGGAGTTCCGCCTGCGCCACCGCCTCGACGTCGCCGGCGAACAGGACCGAGACGCCCGCCGCCATCACCCGGACCACCAGAGACCCGTCGTTGGGCGACTCGTAGCGACGCAGCGGTCCCAGCACCTCGAGGGTGAACGACCCGAGTCGAGCCACGGTGCCGGGACCCGGCTGCTCGACGACCGTCCCCGCCAGCAGACGCTCGGCCACGATGGCATCCAGAGGCGAATCCTCTCCGAGCTGAGGAGGGTGCCACATCCGGGCAATCGGAACGTCCAGCCCGATCAGCCCCGTGGTGTGATCGGCGTGTCGATGAGAGACCACGAGCAGATCGACGTGATCCACGCCTGCACTCCTCAGGTGGGCGCGCAGGACGGCGCCATCGGGACCGCCGTCGATGAGCACCACCTCCCCCGAGGGGCCACGCAACAGGGCGGCATCACCCTGCCCCACGTCGAGGAACGAGACCTCGGGACCGGCCGGAGGGGCCGGCGGCATGGCCGAGACCAGGAGCAGTGCCGCGGCGACGACGGTGGCCGGCGGGCGAAGCTGTCTCACCCATGTCACCGCGGCGACCGCTCCCGCCAGCAGTGCTCCCGTGACCGCATCGACCTGAGGAAGGTCTGCCGTGGCCCTGGCGATCCCAAGCACCGACCAGGCCGCCAGGTCGGCGAGCGGAAGCAGCACCGGCAGGGCCAGGGCCCCCACACCCCCGAAGATGGTGGCCGTCGCAACCAGCGGCGCTGCCACCACGTTGGCTGCCGGCGCGAACAGCGGGATGCTCCCGAAGTGAAGGAGGAGCAAGGGAGCCACCGCCACCTGCGCCGACACGGTGGCTCCGAGGGCAGTCCACAGCCAGCCGGGCCTCCGGCCCTGCCAGGTCCGGTGGCCGGCGAGGATGCCGAGCGTGGCCGCAACCGAGAGCTGGAACCCCGGGTCGGCCGCCAGGGCCGGAGCGGCGGCGAGCAGCCCGGTGATGGCCCACCCCAGTGCGGCCCATGGCGAGGGCACCACCCCCCGGAGTCGGCCAAGCAGCAGCAGTGCCGCCATGGCCGCCGCCCGCATCACGGATGGCTCCCAGCGGGTGACGACCACGAACACGCCCAGCCCGACCAGCCCGGCGACTGCCCTACGGCGTGGGGACCACCCCAGCGGGCCGCAGGCGACCCACCATGCCCCCAGGAACAGAGCGACATTGCTCCCCGACACGGCGACGAAGTGACTCAGTCCGGCGAGCCGCAGCGCCTCTCGATCGGGCGTCGGAAGCGCCGACACATCTCCGATCAGGAACCCGGAGATCAGACCCCGCTGGGACCCTCGGGCGTCACCCCCGAGGCGATCGACCACGCGCCGCCGGAGCCGGTTCCCGATTCGCATCAGGGGATTGGCCGACTCCCCGAGACGCTCCAGGGACTCGGCCTCGACCTCTCCCGAAACCCATCCGCTTCGCATCCGAAACACCGTCGGGCGAACGCGGCCTGATGCCATCACCGGCTCGCCGGCGGCGAGATCCGACACCTCGCCCCTCACCAGCACGGCCGGTCCATCGGTGCTGATCCAGGTCGTGCCATCGAACAGGTCGGTGACCCTCACCACCAGCGACCCGGACTCCCCAAGCCCGCTTGGATCGCCCGCCGCCACCCCGAGGAAGGTGACCCTCCCCTGCCAACCGATCGGGTCCGGCGCCGTGTCGCGACCGGCGGCGAGATGGCCGCCGAAGGCTGCCGCCGCCAGCAACAGGACCGCTGCTGCTGCCCGCCACCTGCACAGAACCAGCATCACCAGGACCGCCGGCAGGCCGAGCCAGACGACCGATCGCCCCCACGGCTGCAACCCCGCCAGGGCGCCGATCCAGGATGTCGACGCCGCCAGCACCGGCGCCCGGTCGGCACTTGCGGGCAGCGAGATCAGGGGACGACCACGACCTCGCGAATCGCCGCCAGCTTGCTCTCACCGATCCCCGGGACGTCGAGCAGGTCCTCGACCGTGGTGAACGGGCCATGTGCCTCCCGATGGGCGACGATCCGCCCCGCAAGGACCGGCCCCACGCCGGGAAGCCCGTCGAGGGCTTCGGCGTCGGCGGTGTTGACCCGGATTCCGATGGTGCCGGCCGCCGATGGGGCGACACCACTGCCGGGGACGATCAGTTGCTGCCCGTCGACCAGTGGCGCCGCCAGGTTGAGCGCTGCCAGGTCGGCCTCGCCATGGACGCCACCGGCGGCGAGCACCGCATCGGCGACGCGAGAACCGGCGGGGAGCGACACCAGGCCGGGTCGGGCCACCAAGCCGGAGACGTGCACCGTGATGGTGCGTTCCGCCGCAACCGGGGACAGCACCTCGAGCACGGTCGGTGGCGGAGCCGACGGCCAGATGAGGAAGGCACCGGCGGAGCCGGCGACGGCCACGGCGACGGCCAAGACCCAGGTCCGATCCATGGGATCGATGTACCAGCAGGCCGACCCGGAGGGAAGACCTACGCCGAGACCATGACGCCGATCACCGTCACCAGGTTGAAGCCGGCGTGGATGGCGATCGGTCGTCCCAGCCGCCCGGTGCGGAGACGTTCCGAGGCCAGGACCACGGCGAGGACGAAGAGGAAGGGAACCGAGAGTGCGGCAGCAGGATCGACCAGATGGAAGAGGGCGAAGGCGGCGCTGGAGACGATCACGGCGAACCGCGGCCCCCGATGGATGAGTGCCGACACGAGAATGCCGCGAAAGACGATCTCCTCGGCAACCGGCCCGACGACGACGAGACCGAGCACCACCAGAAGCCATTCCAGGGGACCGACGCCGGTGGCGACCACCTCCACGATCTCCTGCCGGGGCAACTCACCGCCGAAGAAGGTCTCCACGACGACCAGGGCCATGGCGGCGGCGAGTATCTGGATGCCCACCCCGACGGCCAGTCCCACCAGGTCCGATCGTTGCGCCCGCAACAGCAGCCGGTCCCGAATCGGCCCTCCACGGCGCGCCATCGCCAGCGCCACCCCGATCGTCGCCCCCGACTGGAGGGGCAGGATCAGGGCGAACACCTCGAGGGCTGTGATGCCGCCACCCCGAGAGAGAAGCGCCCCGGCGAGCGATGCCCCCAGCCCGACGCCGGCCGCCACCAGGGCGTGGCGAACCTTCCAGGTGGCCGCCTCAGCCGGTGGCAAAGGTTCCGGCGAGGGCACGCGCCTCGACCTCCAGAGGATTGGCCCGGTAGGCCTCGAAGTGAGCCATGCCGTGGCGCCGCCTGCGCAGGTAGTCGCCGAGGTAGCAGCGCAACCAGCCGATGGTCCCGAGCCGGCGCCACTGCTCGACGTGGGTCAGCTCGTGGACCAGGAGCACGCCGAGTCGCTCGGCCGAGGCGTTGAGACGCTTCGGATGCAGGTACACGCCCCACGGCAGCGCCAGGGCGGTGATCCCGGGAGCCCAGAACATCCGGAACCAGGACCGGGCCACGCTGACTCGCACGCCGTCCGGGTCGACCCGCGGAAGCGCCAGGCGGACCGCTCCCACGGAGATCCCGGCACGCCGCAGGATCTCGCCGGCGGTCATCGGGTGACGATGCTGACGAGGTGGGGCGGCTTGACGATGACTCGGGCCGGTTGGGTCCCCGCCAGCCTCTCTCGAACCCGCGGCGAATCGAGCGCCATGGCCTTGGCCTCGGCGTCGCCGATCCCCGGATCGACCTCGATGCGATCTCGCACCTTGCCGTCGACCTGAACCACCATGGTCACCCGATCCTCGGCGGCGAGCAGGGGGTCGAAATCGGGCCAGGGGGCGTAGGCCACCGAACCCCGACCCCCCAGCCGCTCCCAGAGCTCTTCGGACACATGGGGAGCGAGAGGCGCCAGCAACCGCACCAACGCCTCGGCCACGGGTCGCGGCACACGCTCCAGGCCGACCAGGGCATTGTTCAGCTCGAAGAGGCGGGCGATGGCGGTGTTGAACCCGAGGTGATCCATGTCGGCGGTGACCGCCGCCACGGTGCGGTGCAGGAGTCGCTCCAACGACTCGTCGGACGCCGCCTCGGTCACCAGCACCTCACCGGTGTCGCGGTCGATCAGATTGCGCCACAGGCGTTGCAGGAACCTGGTGACACCCACGATGTCGCGCGTGGTCCACGGCTTGGAGGCATCCAGCGGCCCCATGAACATCTCGTACAGGCGCAGCGTGTCGGCGCCGTGCTCACCGACGAACTCGTCCGGGGCGATCGAATTCTTCTTCGACTTCCCCATGCTCCCGGTGACCCGGGTCACCGGCTTCCCCTCGTAGATGTAGTCGGATCCGACCTGTTCCACCTTCGCCGCCGGCACGTAGAAGCCGCGCTCGTCCTGGAAGGCGTCGGCCAGGATGTACCCCTGGTTGAAGAGCCGACCGAATGGCTCGGCGGTGGAGACGTGGCCCAGGTCGTGGAGCACCTTGTGCCAGAACCGGGCGTAGAGGAGGTGCAACACGGCGTGTTCGACACCGCCCACGTAGAGGTCGACCCCGGTCTCCCCCATCCAGTAACGCTCCTCCTCCACGCCGGCGAGTGCCCGATCGTTCCGAGGATCGATGAAGCGGAGGTAGTACCAGCAGGAGCCGGCCCACTGGGGCATCGTGTTCAGCTCACGGCGATACACCACCCCGTCGATCTCGACCTGCTTCCACTCCTCGGGAGCGTTGCCCAGCATGGGTGTCGGATCGGCTTCGGGATCGTCCATCGAAGCCGGCCGGTAGTCCTCCACCTCGGGCAGCAGCAGCGGGAGGTCGGCATCGTCCACGGGTCGTAGCTCGCCATCCGGACCGTGAAGGATCGGGATCGGCTCACCCCAGTAGCGCTGCCTGCTGAACAGCCAGTCCCGCAGCTTGTAGGAGACGGCGCCCTCGCCGTGCCCGTTGGCGCCGAGCCAGTCGATGATGGCGCGCTTGGCCTCGCCGACGGACATCCCGTCGAGGAATCCGCTGTTGATCGCCGGCCCTTCGCCCACATAGGCCTTGCCGTCGAAGCCGCCGGGCGGCGCGACGGTGCGGAGTATCGGTAGGTCGAAGCGCTCGGCGAACTCCCAGTCGCGCTCGTCCTCTCCGGGTACGGCCATGATCGCCCCGGTGCCGTAACCCATCAGCACGTAGTCGGCGATGAAGATCGGGATCGTCTCGCCGTTCGCCGGGTTGATGCAGAACGACCCGGTGAAGACTCCGGTCTTGTCCTGCGTCTCGACCTGTCGATCCAGGTCGGATCGGCGCAGCGCCTCCCGGCGATAGGCGTCCACCGCTTCTCCGGGGGTTGCCGATCCCCCCGTCCACTGCGGCAGTGCGCCGTCGGGCCAGGCGGAGGGCGCCAGCACTTCGACCAGGGGGTGTTCCGGTGCCAGGACCATGTAGGTGGCGCCGAAGATGGTGTCGGGTCGCGTGGTGAACACCTCGATGACGTCGGTGGTACCGGCCACCGGGAAGCGGATCGTGGCCCCTTCGCTGCGCCCGATCCAGTTGGTCTGCATCGCCTTTACCGACTCCGGCCAGTCGACCAGGTCGAGATCGTCGATCAGCCGGTCGGCGTAGGCGGTGATGCGCAACATCCACTGCCGCAGCGGCCGCCGGAACACCGGATGGTCCCCCCGTTCCGAGCGACCGTCGCGGGTGACCTCCTCGTTGGCCAGAACCGTTCCCAAGGCCGGGCACCAGTTGACGGTGACCTCGTCCAGGTAGGCGAGGCGATGGCCGTCGATGAAGGCCCGTCGCTCATTCTGGTCCAGATCCGACCAGGGACGGTCTCCCGCCTCCCGGCCCCCCGACTCCAGTTCGACGATCAACTCGGCCACGGGGCGAGCCCGGCGCGCCGCGGCGTCGAACCACGAGTCGAACAGACGAAGGAATATCCACTGGGTCCAGCGGTAGTAGTCCGGGTCGATGGTGCTCACCTTGCGGTCCCAGTCGTAGGAGAGGCCGATCGACCTCAGCTGGCGCTCGTAGGTGGCGATGTTGCGCTCCGTGGTGACCCGTGGATGGATCCCGGTCTCGACGGCGTACTGCTCGGCGGGGAGGCCGAAGGCGTCGAACCCCATCGGATGCAGCACGTTGCAGCCGCGCATCCGCTGGTACCGGGAGTAGATGTCGGTGCCGATGTAACCCACCGGGTGCCCGACGTGGAGGCCCTCGCCCGACGGGTAGGGGAACATGTCGAGCACGTACATCTTGGGGCGTGAGGCGTCGAATCCCTCGTCGCCCGGGTTGGAGACCCTGAAGGTGCCCTCGCGCTCCCAGCGCTCCTGCCATTTGGTCTCGATCAGCCGATGGTCGTAGCCGTGTTCCATTGGGACACCGGAGGATAGGAGGGGTGCCGGCAGGCGGCGCCACCCCGGCGTCAGTGCGTGGCAGCGGATTCGGGCGTGTCGGTTCCGAACAAGGCGAAGCCGATGGTCCCCACCACACCGAAGCCGGCTGCGGTGAGCAGGTTGGCCTCCGGGGAGATGCTCCAGAGGAGGGCGCCGAGGAGTGCGGCAAAGGTCACCACCAGGTCGCGCACCAGGTAGTAGGCGCCGAAGGCGGCACTCCTGGCATCTTCGGGGGCGAGGTCCATGATGAGCGACTTTCGGGTCGGCTCCCCGAACTCCTTGAGCCCGCGCACCACGAAGGCGAGCACCAGCCACGAGAAGTCGCGACTGACGAGCAGCACCAGCGGGAAGGCGGTGAAGAAGGCGAACGTGGCCAGGACGAACGGCTTCTTGGCGGCGCGATCGGCCAACGCCGCCACCGGCACGTAGACGACCATTGCGGTCGCCATCTCGATGGCGGTGAGCAGGCCGAACGCCGATGCCGACACCGGCGACGGAATGGTCTTCATCGCCCAGACGACGACGAAGGCGTAGGGGATCTGCTCACAGAACCGGATGGCGATGTCGGCGGCGAGCAGGCGGCGCATCGGTCCGCTCATCCTGCGCAGCACGGCCCGCAGCCGGGGCGGAGGGATCGGGCGTTCCACCCGACCCTCACGATCCGGGATCAGGCGCTGCTGCACGAGCAGCGCCACTCCGGCGAGGACGAAGGCGACGACGAAGGCCAGCCGCACGCCGTCGCGCTCCCCCCAGACACCGATGAACACTCCGCCGACGACCGGGCCGATCGCCATGGGAACCCGGCGCACCAGGGAGTGCATGGTCACCCCCATGGTCCGCTTGCCCTCAGGCAGCACCCGGTAGATCACGCCGATCGTGGCCGGCATCGACACGGCCGACCAGGAGATGAACAGGACCGCACCGAGCATCACCGCCTGCCACGCCGGGACCAGGATCACGATGGCGTAACCGCACATGGCGACCAGGTCGAAGAAGATCAGAGCACGCTTCTCTCCGATGCGCTCGGCCAGATACCCGCCCGGGTAGGAGTAGAGGGCGGAGAGCAGGTTGTCCATCGCCTGGAGAAGCCCGATGAGGAGCGTGCCTCCACCGAGGGCGAGCAGATAGATGGGCAGGAACCGTTCCGCCATTCGCTCGCCGAGGCCGACCAGCACCACCATGGAGAGGACGCCGACCGTGGCGCGCTGCAAGCCGAGGAAGCCGAGCAGGCGACGGAGCCGGGGCGGCCTCACCGGCGGGTGGTGATCATCGGGCACCGGTCAGGCCCCCGACCGATGCCCCGCGACCCCCGCGCAAAGGGACATCCACGGGCGGCTGGACCTGAGGGGATTCGAACCGTCTTCCACGCCGCACACGCTACGCCGCCGACCGACCCCCATCCTCGCTCTTTCGAGTGAACCCGGGCAAGAAGAACAGCATCCCCTCGCGAAACGCAGTGAGCCCGCCGAAAAGGCGGGCTCACCAGTGGAGCTGAGGGGATTCGAAAGGCCTTCTGTCACCTGACCAGAACCGTGCACCTCGACCCCCAGCGGCGACCACGGTACGAAGCGTCGGGGGGAGGCGCGACCGCAACCTTGGAGACGAGGTCCGATCCCGGGTAGGGAGCGGACCGAGTGGAGCGACACCGTTGGTGGGCCTAACAGGACAGAACGCGAACCGTGGCAACGGCGCGATGTCAGGGATTCTCGAGCTTCTGGATTCCCGCCGAGAGGCTTGGGAGCACCCGGCGTGACTGCTCTTTGGGGTGATCCCGCGCCCTTAGCCCTCGAACTCGACACCCCCGGCCTCTAGGACCCGCACGACCTGAGCGCTATGACGCGACGGCACAGCGATCCCAAGGAGGTCTTGTGCTCGCGATGCACCCACGTAGAGGACTCGCCGAGGTTCGCTGGGAAAGTCGTGTTCCCAGTCGTCGAGGACCGTGTTGCCTTTGTCATCGGCTCTGAGGGTCTTCGGGATCACGAGCAGGACCGCCCTGTACTCGTGGCCCTTGGCTGAGTGGATAGTCGATGCTCGCAGTCCGAGTGCGGTGGTTGCGCGCCGATTCGCAATGGGCTTCCAACTCTTCTCGGTCGGCATCCTGGCCGTGCGCACGACAAGGCCGTTCGGCCACGCGACTGACCCAAGCCGAGCCTTCAGAGCATCTGTAAAACCCCGCCGGCCCGCTTGGCGCGGTTCCGGCATCGTCCTGGCTAGATGTGCCACCGTCCGTCGGAGCCAGAACTCGTTGATTCCGGTTTCATCAAGTAGGGCTGCGATGTCAGTCTGTTCAGCAACCCCTAGGTGGTAGAGCACTCCCCGGGTCAACATGGACTGAGCCCTCCTGCGCTCTATCGCCGACGCGGTGGCGTCGGTGAGCGTTCCGATAGCGTGGGCGACCAGGACAACTTGATCACTGCCCGTCGGTTCGGTGATGGTGCGGCCACCGACCCTCTCCGCATCTGAAGCCTTGTGCGCGAGAACCATGGCATCCTGGACCGAGACGTCACACGCTTCGAGAAGTCCAAGGAACTGCTCTCGGATCGCCTCAGGATCGTCGCCGGTAATCAGATGGATCGGGTGGTCGGTGCCCTCATTGAGCCCGGCTTCGGGCGTCCTCTTGTGTCTTAGTGAAGTGTTGACCGCGCTGATATTCGGAGTCGCTCGGCGGTTCTCCATCATGGGATCCAGCCCGGTGAGGGTGCGGGTGAGCTGCGCGACTTCATCAGGCACGGCGTTCCGGAACTCGTACACCGCCTGGTCCATATCAGCAACCAGCACCAGAGCAATCCCAGCTTCCTGGCAGAGCTTGAGAATCGCGAGTTCCTCAGGGCCGCAGTCCTGCATCTCGTCGACGATTACCTCGGCGAATCGGCCCCGTAGACGCGAAGCAACTCGCTCCCGTCCATCGTCCGTCGACAGCAGCCATTGGGCAATGGACCTTGCGGCCGAACAGCTGAGGATGTCCGATTTGACCAGCCGCTGCCACCGGCGAGCCGCTTCGGCTCGAAGCTCCTGGCCCCGTCGGTCGACAAGATCGCGGTGACCCGATCGTGATCTGTCTGAAAGGGATTCCGAGCGGATCGCACAGGCACCACGGTGCTGGACATCGAACCACTCCAGCGGGAACCCATACTTGCTGTCCACGCGGCCCCGCAGTCGGATCTCGGTTCCAGGGATCTGCCCCCAGTGGTCGATGTAGCGGATCTTCCTGCCCCTCGCGCCGAAGTAGGGAGTGGTGATGAAGCGGTGAATGAAGCTATCGAAGGTCCCGACGAAGTGGGGCGCTCGAAGGAGGTCGCTCCTGGCACCACAGCGGCTTATGGCTTCCTCGACTGCCGACCTCGAGAATGATAAAAGGGCCACACCACGCCGGGTTTGACGGGCGACTTGGTCGATGTAGCGACCGACTACCTGGTGGGTCTTGCCAGCGCCGGGACAGGCTGACAGGTACGAGTTGGTCGCAGCGTCACGAAGCTTCATCCGAGCGTTCGACCTCCTGGATGTGACTCTCAGCGGGCTGACATGCTGCCTGGATGGCGTCGTCGATGTGAGAAGGCACAACGAACCCTGCTGCAGGGTCGCCGACTGCCTGGGCAATCGACTGAGCGAGTTGCCCCTTGCCAACCCTGAGTCGGCCACGCCGCAGCGCGACATAGAGGTGATCGGCGGCGTCCGAGTCGTTGTCGGACTCAAGTGTGTCATCCCACCGGTCACCGGATCTCGGGTGTTGCTCCAGGTAGGCCTGCTTGACGATGTCGCGGTTTCCGGCATCAACCAGGTCCGCTTCCAATGTGAGACGGCCCACGTGAACCGAGAGCCGATCCCCGGACCCAAGTTCGTCGGCTAGTCGCACCAGCTGGCGAGCCCTCATCCGCGCTTTGCCGATGCGATTATCTGAACGGAGCTTCGGGTCGGCGTCGGTCACGATCGCGACGTATTCGGCGAGTCGAACTCCGTTGTTCACTCCGAGCAGCAAATGAACATAGGGAGCGAAGTCGACGCTGCCAATGTTGATCAGAGTTACGCCGCGCCAACGCTCACGCCACATCTCGTCGCCTAACACCCTTCTGGCGAACTCAGGCATCAGCAAGGCTTCAGAGATCCCCTCGACCAGTACGAACCGGCGTCCGAACAGCAGCTCCGCTCGGGTCACATCGAGGTAGCGGTCGATCTTTCGAATATCGTCGTCGGCCAGAGCAAGCGACGTCAGTGCAAGGACAACGGTGCAGGCATACCGACGAACAGGATTCGCCTCGCTGGCCGGATCGTCCCCTGGTGTGGATTCGGCTTGCTGATCCGTGCCGGACTCTGATTCGCTTCGTTCGTCGTCGCTGCCGAGCGTTGTCTGCTGTTCGATCTGGTCGCTCTTAACCACGACGACACGTTCAATCCCCACCGCACTTGCGATGTTTGGTGAGTGTGTGGTCACTATGACCTGGATTCGGCCATCTGGCCGATCAGGGTCGTCCTCGTCATTGTGGGAGGCTTCCGCAGCTTCGATCAGGAAGTCGAGCAGCACCCGCTGAAGCTGGGGATGAAGGTGGGCCTCGGGCTCCTCGACAAGCAAGAGCGTCAGTTCGTTCTCTGCGGCGTGCTGGAGCTCCAGGATCACGCTCGATATGTAGAGCAGATTGGCGTACCCCAAGCCGGAAGCCGATAGGTCAGAAGGTTCGAGCCCGTGCTCGGCCATCTTGATCCTGAGGTTGCCGACCAGTTGGCGCAAGTTCTGATCGGCAGCGCGGATACCGAGGGCGTGCTCTCTGGCTGGCCGTGTCAACGTCTCCATCTGGACTTGCAGGCTGGTCTCAACGTCGCGGATCAACGGATCGCTGGCAATCTCGGTATGGGCTCTCGTGGCCCGCGCCACGAACTCGCTGCGTTCTGTCTCGTCCTTCAGGTGCTCGATAATGCGCGCCAGTCGACCCCCCTGCGAGGAATCCAGCTTCCTTTGTGCGTCTCTCAGGGGCTCCACATAGACATGTCGAATCCGCCCTCGAGTATCCGTTTCCGGATCCGGGCTATCGACTGGCCCAGCCATCCGGGCGATGTCGACACCATTACGCGCACGCTCATCGAGAGTGAACCGAGTCGAATAGATGACCTCCTGTTTCTCTTCATCGATGGCCACCGTGAAGAGTCCAACTTGGGTGGGAGTCAGATCGTCGTAGGTACAGCGCAAGCCAACTGGGCTCGAGGGAGACCAGAACGATGGATCGTCGTCCTTCTCGAAGTAGCGCGTGATTCGCCCGGAAGACGGGGCTGTAACCAGGCGCAGGGCGTCAATGATGTTCGACTTGCCGGAGTTGTTCTCGCCAACGAGGACTGTCACAGAGGGGTCGAAACGCACCTTCGTCTTGGCACACGAGCGAAAGTTCTCAATGGAGATCTCGCTGAGCTTCACGGCAGCACCCTCTGCTCTGTCACGTAACGCGTCACGCTGCCTCCAAGGCGAACAGCTCGGCCTGTTCGAGGACGAGTTCGATGGCTCGTTCCTCCTTGTCTGGTGGGTAGTCGTACTTGGCGAGAAGGCGTCTGACCTTGGCGCGCATCGCGGCCTTGACCGATTCCTTGAGGTTCCAGTCGATGCTGGCGCTCTCCCGGACGGTGTCGACGAGGTCGTGGGCGATCGCCTTGAGTACATCGTCACCGAGTTCGAGGACTGCGGAATCGTTCTGAACGACCGCGTCGTAGAAGGCGACCTCGGTCTCGGAGAGTCCGAGTTCGTCCTCGCGGGTGTCCATGTCTCGCATCTCTTTGGCGAGCTTGACCAGCTCGGCGATGATCTCGGCGGTCGTCAGCGCCCGGTTCTGATACCGATTGATGGCACCTTCGAGGAGTTCGGAGAATCGGCGCGACTGGACCAGGTTGGTGCGTCGAAGAGTTCGGATTCGATCCTCCAGGAGGCGTCTCAGTAGCTCCGCCTGCAGGTTCGGCTTGTCGGACTGGCCGAGCTTGTCGAGGAACTCGTCGGAGAGAATCGACAGCTCGGGCTTCTCGATACCGGCTTCGGCATAGATGTCGACGATGCCTTCACCGGCAACCGCCTCGGAGACGAGTTGCGCGATGGCGGTGTCTACTTCCTCCGTGCCTCCTCGGCCCGCCTTGTCGGGCGTGCCCTGCTTCTCCAGCTTGATGATGTAGCCGCGGATGTCTGTGAAGAACTTGACGTCGTCCCGGATCTCGAGTGCCTCGTCACGTGCGCCAGCCAATGCGAACGCCTTCGCAAGGGCGAGGGTCTGGTCGAGGAAGCGGGTCTTGCGATCGGCGTCGGCGAGTACGAAGTCGACACCCTTTTGGAGTTGGGCGACCCGTTCGACAGGAGTCAGTGACGGATCAGAGGACCAGTCGAGTTCATGCAGGATTCCACGAACGATGTCGTGCTTCTCCAACATGACCTCGACAACCTGTTCGATCGGCACTCCTGCCTGGTCGCCATCTGACGGCGAGTAGTCGGCAAGTGCCTCCCGCAGGTTCTGGGCGACGCCGATGTAGTCGACGATCAGGCCTCCAGGCTTGTCGCGGAAGGTCCGGTTGACTCGGGCAATCGCCTGCATCAGGCCGTGTCCCTGCATCGGCTTGTCCACGTACATGGTGTGCATCGAAGGTGAGTCAAAGCCGGTCAGCCACATGTCGCGGACGATGACCATCTCGAGGGGATCGTCCGGGTCTTTGGCGCGAGCCTTGATCTTCCGAAGCGTGTCCTTCGGGTACAGGTGCGGCTGGAACTCGGCAGGATCAGCGGCCGATCCAGTCATCACCACCTTGATCCGGCCCTTGAGCGGATCATCAGAGTGCCAGTCAGGACGTAGAGCAACAATGTGCTGGTAGAGCTTCACACCGATCCGGCGACTCATCGCCACAATGAGAGCCTTGCCGAGGAGGTTCTCGCGACGCTTCTCCCAGTGATCCACGATGTCGGCGGCGATCAAGTCCAACCGCTCGTCTGCGCCGACGATCGCTTCGAGTCGGGCCCAGCGGCTCTTGGCCCGCTCGGCCTCGGTCATCTCCTGACCTTCGGTGATATGAGCGACCTCTTCGTCGATCTGGGAACGCACCTCGTCGGGCAGACTCACCTTGGCGAGTCTCGACTCGTAGTAGAGACGGACTGTCGCGCCATCCTCGACGGCACGGGTGAGGTCGTAGATGTCGATGTAGTCGCCGAATACCTGCCGGGTGGACTTGTCGGTAGATTCGATCGGGGTGCCGGTGAACCCTATGTAGGTGGCGTTCGGGAGCGCATCTCGCAGGTGCCGAGCGAAGCCGTCGATGAAGTCGTATTGGCTGCGGTGCGCCTCGTCGGCGATCACCACGACGTTGCGGCGGTCTGTGAGAACGGGATGAACGTCTCCACGGGTCTCCGGAGCGAACTTCTGGATCGTCGTGAAGATGATCCCTCCAGAAGCACGATCCAGGAGACGCCTCAAATCGACGCGACTGTCAGCCTGTTTCGGATGCTCGGGGAGTGTCTTCGCCGGAGCGAACACCTCGCCGAACAACTGATCATCGAGATCGTTGCGGTCAGTGAGCAGCACGAGGGTCGGGTTGCCCATCTCCTCGGAGCGCATGATCTTCCCTGCGTAACAGAGCATCTCGAAGCTCTTGCCTGAACCCTGCGTGTGCCAGACGACACCCCCTCGTCGATCGCCGTCCTGGCCGGATGCTTCAATAGTCGACTCGACTGCTGCGTCGACCGCCCAGTACTGGTGGTACTTGGCGACCCGCTTCACCAGGCCGTCGGGTTCATCGGAGTGGACGACGAAGTAGAGCAGTAGATCCAAGAAGCGTTCAGGTTCGAACACCCCGCGGATGAGCACCTCGAGTTGAGGCTTGTCGGAGACAACCTCTCGTCCATCGATGGTCTTCCACGGCGCGTAGTGCTCGAAGCCAGCCGAGAATGAGCTCATTACAGCTCCGAGACCATCCGACGCAACGCAGACTACGTTGGGCGTGAAGGCTGAGGGAATGTCGGTGCGATAGGTCTGGATCTGGTTCCAGGCACCCTTCAGAGTGGCGTTCTCATCGCCGGGATTTTTCAGCTCGATGAGTCCCAGCGGTAGTCCGTTGACGAACACCACCACATCTGGTCGGCGATTCTTGCCATCCTCGATCACGGTGAACTGATTGACGACCAGCCAGTCATTGTTGGTGGCATCGTCGAAGTCGATGAGCCAGGCCAACTCGTGGCGAATGCTTCCGTCGTCGTTTCGATACTCGACCGCGACGCCTTTGGTGATCAGCTCATGAACCCGGAGGTTCTCGTCCAGCGGGCTCTGAGACTCGGCCCGAAGGACCCGCGCCACGACCTCCTCTGCGGTGCCAGCCGGAAGATCGGGGTTGATGCGCGTGATGGCCTTCAGGAGTCGAGCGCGAAGTACCACGTCACGCCACTCCGCCCGTTCCTGCGCTGTACCCCCCGGACCAATGTCGGGGCCGAATAGACGCTCGTAGCCAAGGGCTGCGAAGTAGTCGAGGCAGGCATCTTCGACAACGCCCTCTGTGACACCGCCACTCATGCCGGGACACCTCCAACTCTCACGTTCCCGTTCATCAGTTGCGGAAGACAGGCGTCGCGCAGGTCCGTCAGCACTCGAGATGAGGTCTCAGCTACCCGCAGGCGATCGTCGATCGGTCCGACCATCCGGTCGAAGGCAGCTACCAAGTGCTCGGGAGGGACTACGTGCTGAGTACCGGCAAGATCCTTTTTGGTGATAGACCCGAAGACGGTGCCACGAGCCTCGTACCGGAAGAATTCGTCCTGCAATGCCTGCATTGAGTAATAGGTGAAAGCCGCAGAGCCGCTCTTGTGCCGAAGAGCAGCTAGGCCTCGACCAATGGCGCAGTCCTCTAGAGCAACGTTGAGATCACCCACAGGAGCACGGACACTCATGAGGGTGTCCCCAGACTTCGCGAATCTGGTGGGCGCGGTGCAGTAAACCCGATCGGACGGAAACCGGTGACCGAAGTCCGCCCGACCCTGGAAGAAGCGCGGTCCGTTTCCGTCCTCGTTGTAGCTCTCCCCAGGAGGCGATTGGCCCATGACGATGTCGAATTCCTCATCAAGACGGGCGACTCGCCACCCAGAAGGGACTCTGCGTGGTGCCCCCTGCTCTAATGAGGCAGGGAACAGTTCGGCGATCGGTGCAGGCAACCCGGGATCCTCACCTTCGGCCTTTGCGCGAACGGGATCGAAGTCAACGAACCATGACTTGAATAGCGCCCGGGCGATACCTTCAAGGGTCTCGCTCATGCGCCGGTTCAACTCAATCTTGTCGTCCAAAGCACCGAGGATGGAGGAGATAGCAGCACGCTCAGCTGCGTGTTCAGGCCAGGGCAAGGCCAGCGATACGAGATCCTTCTTCGTTGCGTTTCCGAAGACAGAGCCGCCGCCTTCGATCGCCCGCCAGCTGCTCTCAAGCCATCGAAGCACGAATTCCAAATAGCGAGCATCGCCTGGGTCGTGTGGACGAATGATTGCCAGGCCTCGACCAGTGGCGCACTCGCGGTCAGCGATATTGACTCGCCCGATCGGAGCACGGACGCTGAGAAGGATGTCGCCAGGCTGTGCGATTCGGGTGGGCGCGGTGCAGTAGACCCGGGGGGTTGGGAAGCGGTAGCCGAAGTCCTTGACCCCTTGAAAGAACGCGAGACCCTGTCCGATCTCGTTGTACGTCGATCCGGGCGGCGATTGGCCCATGATCACATCGGCAACATCAGCGAGCCTGGTGTCACTCGCCATACCCCAGCTCCTTCAAGTTAGCTGCTATGAGTTGGTCGAGTCGGACCGCCTCTTCCTGTTGTTCGATGAGTCGGGTCGTGAGTCGCTGCATTTTGTCGTCGAAGGGTTCATCGTCGTCTTCCAGGTCCTCGGCCCCGACATACCTGCCGGGCGTGAGGACGTGGCCGTGTTCGCGGATGTCGTCAATGGTTGCGCTCTTACAGAACCCGGGGATGTCTTCGTAGTCGCCGGCTTCTGGTTCGCCGCGCCAGGTGTGGTAGGTCCCGGCGATGTGTGCGATGTCGTCGTCGGTGAGGATGCGATGGGTGCGGTCAATCATGGTGCCGAGCTTGCGGGCATCGATGAACAGGGTCTCACCGCTGCGGTCCCGGAATCGGCCGTTCTTCTTATTCTTGGCCAGAAACCAGAGACAAACCGGGATCTGAGTGGTGTAGAAGAGCTGGCCTGGCAGAGCCACCATGCAATCGACGAGGTCGGCTTCGATGATGTTCTGGCGGATGTCGCCTTCGCCGGATTGATTGGAGGTCATGGACCCATTCGCCAGGACGAACCCGGCCGTACCGCTAGGTGCGAGGTGATGGAGGAAGTGCTGGACCCATGCAAAGTTGGCGTTGCCGGTGGGTGGAGTGCCGTACTTCCAGCGAGGGTCATCACGTAGGCGTTCACCGCTCCAGTCCGAGTCGTTGAACGGAGGGTTAGCCAAGACAAAGTCGGCTCGAAGATCGGGGAACTTGTCGTCGTGAAAGCTGTCACCCCAAGAGTCGGCGAGGTTGCCTTCGAGCCCCCGGAGAGCGAGGTTCATCTTGGCGAGACGCCAGGTCGTGGCCATCGATTCTTGGCCATAGATGGAGATGTCGCTACGTCGGCCATTGTGGGCCGCTACGAATTCGGCTGACTGGACGAACATCCCGCCAGAGCCACAGCAGGGATCGAAGACGCGGCCTTCGTAGGGCTCCAGCATCTCAACAAGGAGCTGCACGACGTGTCGCGGCGTGTAGAACTCGCCCTTGTTCTTGCCTTCGGAAGCCGCGAACTGTCCAAGGAAGTACTCATAGACCCGGCCGAGCACGTCGTCCGCGCCGTGGTCGACCTCAGTGAAGCCGATCGAACCGATCAAGTCGACGAGCTCACCTAGGAGGCGCTTGTCGATCTCCGCGCGCCCGTAGGTCTTGGGCAAGACGCCACGAAGTGAGCGGTTCTCCTTCTCGACGAGGTCCATCGCCTTGTCGATCAGGACGCCGATCTCCGGCTGCTTGGCCTTCGACTGCAGTGCCTCCCATCGTGCCTCTGCTGGGATCCAGAAGACGTTCTCGCGCGTGTACTCATCCCGTGACTCGAGAATCCGGGTTCTGCGGTCTTCGTTGGGGATGTAGTCCTTTGACTTAGGATCGGAGAGGGATGCCTCGATGGCTTTGCGCCGGTTCTCGAAGGCGTCGGACACGTACTTGAGGAACACCAAGCCCAAGACAACATGCTTGTACTCGGCGGCCTCGAGATTGCCGCGCAGCTTGTCTGCGGCCTCCCAAAGTGTTGCTTCAAGCGTCTTGTTCTTCTTGGTGCTCTTCTTCGCCAATGTGTTGTCCCTTACATTATTTGGTATTCAGTATGAACCAGTGCGCGAAATCCGACAAGCGTTGTTCACATGCTCCAGGCTGCCAAACGCTTCAGCCCTTCGGGATCGAACTCGCTCGCGCCATGCCGAACAAACCGTTCACCGTAGGTGTCGACGTACTCGCCGAGCATGCTCTCCAGTCGCTTCCCGGCGGCTCGTGCCGCTAGTTCGTGCTCGGCGACCTGTGAGGCGTACTCGGGCCCTTCCTGCTTGCGGAGGGCAGCGATGGTTTCCGCTCGGAGGGTGTAGACCTCGGCCCATATCCGTGAGATCAACTCCTCTTCGGCGGTGAGATCGTCATCGGTGAGCTTCGGGGTGTCGCCGGTCGGTTCCATGGCCTCTAGGGCCCGACGGGAGCGGCTCTTGTAGCGGAGGCTGTCGCGATGGAGCAGAAGGGCGACCTCACGACGGAGTCTCGGTTCGATCTTCTTGCGGAAGTGGTCATCGTCGTAGCCCTGTAGCGCGGCGGCGCGCGATCGTCGGTTGGTGAGGTTGAGGCCTCGCGTGCCTTGAGCGACTCCGAAGACGATCTGGGTTGCTTGGCGTTCGAAGTCATCCTTGATCTTGGCGATCAGCTTCGGAACGAGTTCGTTGAACGCGTCGGCGCGACTGACCCGTTCGTCGGGGTGAACCGAGCGAGCCGCTACTCCGAGTAGATCCAGTAGTGCATCGTCGATGATCTGGTCGGAGGCGGGCAAACCGGCGTGGACGACCGGCTTGAGCTTGTCGTCAAGCTCATCGACATCTCCCGCGGTCAGCGGCACTTCGTCCCCCGATACCCAGTTCGTGCCCAGTATTGCACCTTGTGCCGTGCCCTCCCCGCTCGGGCAGCGTGAAGCTGCTCATGCAAGATCAAGGAGGTGACATGAGCAACGAACTGGTAAAGCGGATCAGCGACAACGCGGGCATCGCCCCGCGGGTCTCGTCGCCGCGGGTGCCGCGGCCGGTGGTGAAAGCGGTCGAGGGTGCCGCCCACCGCGGTCTGGTGGCGGCGGCGAAGGTTCAGGCGGCCGGGTACGTGACCCACGTGGCTTTGAGCCAGGTGGCGATGCTGACTGCCGAGGAAGGCCGGATGATCGAGCAGTGCCCGCTCGGTGAACCCCGGTTCCGGGTGATCGTGGACACGTACGCCGGGCTGGCGGCGGCCGAGATCGCGCAGTTGGGGTACTAGCCGTGGAGATCTTGGCGCTGTTCGTGGTGTTGGCAATGGCGATCATCGGCGGCAGCTGGGCCATGCACGAGTACATGGTCTACACCCAGCCCGAGCGCGAGCGTGCACTGCGGGACGAGCTGGAGGCGTTGCAGGCGGCCCAACGGCTGTCGATCGCGGCGTGGCAGGCTCGCCAGTACATGGCCGATGTCGTCCGCGACGACGTCATCGACGAGTCGTAATGCAGAAGTGGGCGATCGGCGGGCTCGTGTACCTGGTCGTCCTGGCGGTGGCGGTGCGGGTGTCGGCGGATCTGCTGGCACCCGCACTTCCGCTCCTGGTCGTCCTGCTGGGTCTGGCGGTCTTATTCCGGCGCCTGTGGCGGGGGTACTGATGGCGTTGCGAAAGCGTTGCTCATTCCACCATAGACAAGGCGCATGCCTGCAACGTACGCTGAATGTGCGCCGCCAGTCCGTCGCATCCCACCTCTCCCTCTCCGTTACACCTCTGACCGATCCGGTCGTCGCTATCCGTGATCTGTCGCGTCCTGCCGGGCTGGCGTGCGCTCCTGCACCTAATCACGAAAGGAGGTGAATCGTGTCCGAGCCACGCCGGATCCGAGTCATCGGACAACAACGCAAAGAACCAGACCTCAAGGCCCTCGCCAGGGCGGTCATCGAATTGGCCCGCCTACTCGACCAGGAGTCCGGCGACAAGCCGAACACCAAGCGGGAGATCGACGAGTGATCACATATCGGATCTCCCATCCCGGCTCCACCGACGCCCGTCAGATCGTCTCGACGCTCAGGAGCCTGCTGGCCACGATCGGCCGCACCGGCCGCCTCGACCCATCACGCCGTTTCCTCTGCCTGGAGGTCTGGGCCACCGCCAAGGGCATCACCCATCTGCTCACCGTTCCCGAAACCGCCCCGATTGTGAGCGCACTGACGACCGCACTGCCCGGGGTCAGGGTCGAGGAGAGTGAACGGCCCACCGAAGACCTGGCCGGATCATCTGCGGGTATCCAGCTGCTGGGCCCAACCCCCGGAGTCCTGCGCACCGACATCGCGGATGACACCGCCACCTCAGTACTGGCCGCGATGAGTGACCTGCGACGTGGCGAGATCCTCGTCGTCCAGTGGCTGATTGCTCCACTTATCAGATCCCGGTCGTGGCTCATGCCATCCAAGGATGCTCCGGATCGGATCGAGAAGCTGAAGCGCGCTGAGGCCGAGGTGGTGGCCTGCGGCAGGGTCGCCGCCTGGGCCGCGACAACACCCCGAGCGCGAGGCCTAATCGGAACCACTGCTCGTGCTCTTCGTTCTGTGAGTGGGCCCGATGGTCATCTCCGTGCTCGTGGTTCTGTACGCGCCGTCCGTTCGCTCGTGTCCATCCGACCGCCGTTGCTCGTATGGCCGTCGCATCTGAATCTCGGTGAACTCGTCGGACTGGTGGGGTGGCCAACCGACCCGACCCCGATCCGCGGACTGAGCCGCGGAGCAAGCAGGCTTCTCCCTCCACCGGCTGGGGCACCGACCAAGGGGCCAGTCGTGGGAGTCACGACTTTCCCTGGGACCGGACAGAGGATCCGTCTCGGGACCACCGGACGGCTGCGTCACCTGCATGTGATCGGCCCCACTGGAGTCGGCAAGACCACTCTTCTCACGCATCTCATCGCCGCCGATATCAAGGCCGGCCGCGGCGTGGTGGTGTTCGACCCACTCGGGGATCTGACCGATCACGTCGCTCGGCTCGTACCCGAGAACCGCATCAGCGACGTCGTGATCGTCGATCCCACCGACTCCGACGAACCCGTCGGACTCAATGTTCTCAGCGGAGCGGACCGGTATCGGACCGTCGACTTCCTCGTCGGGGTCATGGCGCGGCTGTTCGCTTCGTCATGGGGCCCCCGTACCGCCGACGTACTCCGCGCGGGACTCCTGACGCTCAGCGCAGCACCGACATCGACGCTCGCGGATCTGCCTGAGCTCCTCACCAATCCGGCGTTCCGACGACGCCATCTCGCCCCAGTAATGGATGACCGCGCTCTGGCGGGCTTCTGGACCTGGTACGAAACACTCAGCGAAGCCGAACGCAACTCGGTGATCGCACCGGTCCTCAACAAGATCCGCGCCGTCGTCCTGCGACCCGAAGCACTGCGAACCCTGTGCCACCCGGCAGGTCGCCTCGACCTCGAGGGCGTGTTCACCCGACGCCAGGTGGTCGTCGTGCGGCTGGCCAAGGGTCTCATCGGGGAGGACACCGCTGCGCTGATCGGCGGGCTCCTCCTGGCCCGGCTCTGGCAGTCGATCCTGGGACGGGCCTCGATCATTCCGGAGCGACGGCACCCGGTATTCGTGTACCTGGACGAGTTCCAGGACTACCTGCGGCTCCCTATCGGTCTGGGTGACATGCTCGCCCAGGCCCGCGGTATGGGGGTCGGGATCGTCGCCGCCCACCAACATCTCGGCCAACTCCCCGACAACGTTCGCCGCGACGTGCTGTCCAACACGGGCTCACGGGTGATGTTCCAGACCACCGCCGACGACGCCCGCATCCTCGCCCGAGACCTCGAGCCACATCTCACCGCGGCCGACCTGCGCGGCCTGGCATCGAGAGAGATCGCCGTCCGGATCGCCCTGACAGATCGAATGCTTCCACCGTTCACTGGCCGCACACTCCCTCCACTTAAACAGGTCACCGATCCCCGGACGGTGAGATCGCGATCGCGGGAGCAGTTCGGTGCACCGCTCCCCAGAACTGACGTGCGCGGCTCTGGTCAAGACGAGTCACGGATCGGGCGGAAGCGCCGGAGAGGTGACCGATGAGGTGGCCGATCGCCCGACCGTTCGCGTCGAGCACGCAGGTCGACACCCGCATGCGGGTCAACAGGTATGGCGTCGATGCTGCGACGAAAGACCTACCCCTGGTGGTCGCGGGGGGAGGCAGTCGATGAGGGTGACCGCTCAGACTGTCGATCGGATCCGCCGCCGGCTCAGCAACGTCGACTGGTTCGTTATCGAAACCCTCGCCCGCGTGGACATCGTCTCCGCCGCGCAGTTACGTCGCCTGCACTGGCCCGACCCTGAGCAAGCACGCACCGCACGCAGACGGCTCAGCCAACTCACCGAGATGCGAGTGATCAGCCGTCTCGACCGTCGCATCGGAGGAGTTCGGGCCGGATCGGACGGGTACGTGTACCGACTCGATGTCACCGGACGCCGCCTACTCGGACTCGCACCAGGGCGACGACCGCATACCCCAGGCCGCGCCTTCCTGGATCACTCGCTGGCCATCACCGAGGTCTACGTCCGGGCCACCGAGGCATCACGCGTCGACACCATCGAGGTCGCCAAGTTCCAGACCGAACCTGCCTGCTGGCGTGCCTGGGGAGCTGGACACCTCAAACCCGACGTCTACCTGGTCACCGTCACACCGGACTTCGAAGACCACTGGTTCATCGAAATCGACCGGGCCACCGAAGCCACCACGACGATCGTCCGCAAGGCCGCCGTCTACGAGCAGTACCACCGCACCGGCATCGAACAGGAACACCACGGCGTGTTTCCCCGAGTCCTGTGGATCGTGCCCCACGACCGCCGCAAAGGACAGCTCGTCGACGCTCTCGGCCTCCGACCCGCCGACGCCTGGTCGCTGCACCAGGTCGCCCTCGAGAGCGACATCCCGAACATCTTCAAACCGTAAAGGAAAGGACATACAACATTGCCATGGAACAACAACCCCGACCATCCCCCGAAACCGAACCCGAGATCCGACCCCGCATCTACGTCGCGTCGCTCAGCGACTACAACGCCGGACGCCTCCACGGAACCTGGATCGACGCCACCCAAGACCCAGAGGGCATCAACGAAGCGGTGCAGCGGATGCTCGCCACCAGCCCGCAGCTCTTCGCCGAAGAGTGGGCCATCCACGACTACGAAGGCTTCGGCTACGCCCGGCTCTCCGAGTACTCCAGCTTCGAGACCGTCTCCCGCGTCGCCCAAGGCATCGAGACCCACGGAGACGCCTTTGGAGCCTGGATCGCTTACAGCGGCGACGACTCCGAGGAGAACCTCGACAAGTTCGAAGAGGCCTACCTGGGTCGATGGGACAGCCTGCGCGACTACGCCGAACAGCTCGCCGAAGACCTCGGCATCACCGAGGACGTCATCCCCGAAGAGCACCGCCCCTACATCAGCATTGACATCGACCGGCTCGTCCGAGACCTCGAGATCGACCTCGTCGTCGCCAAAGCCGCGGACGGAGGGATCCATGTCTTCAACCCCTACGTCTGAGCTCCGCAACCGGCTCCTCGTCGGCGACGCCCACACCATCCTCCAGACGCTCCCCGACGCGTCCGTCGACTGCGTGGTCACCTCACCGCCGTACTACCAACTCCGCGACTACGGGAGCACCGGACAGATCGGTCACGAACCCGACGTCCACGGCTGGGTCGCCAACCTCGTCAGCGTCTTCGATCAAATCCAGCGGATCATCAAACCGACCGGCACCGTGTGGCTCAACCTCGCCGATACCTACTCCCAGCACCGCCGACAGGGCACCCGCCGCAAGAGCCTCCTCTTCGGACCCGAACGGCTTCTGCTCGCGCTCGCTGCTCACGGATGGATCGTGCGCAACAAGATCATCTGGTCCAAGACCAACCCGATGCCGCACTCCGTCCGGGACCGACTCACCGGCACGTGGGAGTACCTCTACCTGCTCACCGCCACAGAGAAGGGGTACTGGTTCGACCTCGACGCCATCCGCATCCCGCACCTCACCAAGTCGCCGAAGCCCTCCAGGTCGACCCGCACCTGGGACGGCTCCTATGGCGGTACGCATGACGGCATCACCAAGCTGAAGCGAGCCGGACAGATCGGACATCCCCTCGGAAAGAATCCCGGCGACGTCTGGCGGCTCGCCAAGGCTGCCCACCGCGGTTGCCACTCCGCCACCTTCCCAGAACGGCTGATCGAATCTCCGATCCTCGCCGGATGCCCAGCCACCACATGCGCCCGATGCGGTGCTCCAACCTGCGGCCACGACGCCGGGCGGTTGCCTGGTCTTGTGCTCGACCCGTTCATCGGTACCGGTACCACCGCCCACGTCGCGGCACGACTGCGACGCGACTGGATCGGCATCGACATCACCGACCAGTACTTCCGATATCCCGAACAGGTCGAGCAGAAGGAGGTGGCGTGATGTTGTCGATTCCACCATTGCGCGCCCACGCGCCCTGTGAGATTCTGGAAGCACTAAACGGAGACCATTCACATGAGCGACCCTGCGACTGCCCTGGGACGCACCGTCCAGGCTGCTCGGCACGCCAAGGACCTCACCGCATATGAGGTCGCACAACGCACCGGCGTGGTTCACCGAGCCACCATCCAGCGCATCGAATCAGGCGACATCAGCAGACCTCGACCCGAGACGTTGCGTTCAATCGCGCAGGTCCTCGAGCTCGACCTCGACGACCTGCTCTCACTCGCCGGATACGCCCAGCTTTCCGACCTACCCGGATTCGAGCCGTATCTCCGAGCGAAACACGGTGACCTCCCAGAAGAGGCCATCGACCAACTCGTCGGACACTTCAACCTCATCGCAGAGAAGTACCGACAGCACAACACCAAGTAATCAGCGACCGGCCCTCCTCACGCGGGCGCGGACCGCGAAAGGAGGACCCATGATCATCAACACCCTGCAGAAGCTCGTCCCACGACGCCACCTGCACCAAACCGAGGCACTCGCCGTCGCCGAGAAGCAAGCCCAAAAGCTCCGCTCGGCACTCGGCATCGACACCGCCGCCATCGCCACTGAACACCTCCGCGCCATTCCCGGAGTGATCATTGAAGAAGTGGCTGGACTCGGTGTCTCCGGTGCCACCCGCCAGATCGGTGACCTGTGGATCGTCCTCGTAAACGCCGACGAAGCCCCGGTTCGCCGCCGGTTCACTATCGCTCACGAAATCAAGCACATCCTCGACGACCACGCGATCAGCCATCTGCGCCAGACCGGCTCACCTGGACCGGATTGGCTCATCGAGCGGGTCTGCGACTACTTCGCCGCCTGCCTGCTCATGCCACGACCGCACATCAAGAGGGCATACACCACCGTCAGCCAGGACGAAGCCACCCTCGCCAAGATGTTCGACGTCTCAATCGACGCCCTCCGAATCCGCCTCCAGCAGATCGGGCTTACCGACACCCCGAAACGCTGCGACGGATACACCCGCGATGTGATACCCCTTCCCACAAGGACCGCAGCCGCATGACAGGGAACGACATGAAACGAGCAGTCATCTACCTCAGAGTCTCCACGTCGGCACAGGCCGACCGCGACAACGAAAAGGAGGGCTACTCCATACCGGCCCAACGGGACGCCTGCGTCCGCAAGGCCGAGAACCTCGAAGCCGCCGTCGTCGACGAATACGTCGACCGCGGTGAGTCCGCCCGCTCGGCCGATCGACCTGCGCTCCAGGAGATGCTGCAACGCATCGAGAACCTCAACGACATCGACTACGTGATCGTCCACAAGGTCGACCGTCTCGCACGCAGCCGCCGCGACGACGTCGAGATCGGACTCCTCATCAAGAAGGCCGGGGCCACCCTTGTCTCGGCCACCGAGAACATCGACGAGACCCCGTCGGGCAAGCTGCTCCACGGGATCATGGCCACCATCGCCGAGTTCTACTCGGCCAACCTCGCCTCAGAAGCCCGCAAAGGAATGCGGCAGAAGGCCATCGCCGGAGGCACCCCGTACAGGGCACCTCTCGGCTACCTGAACGTCCGCAAGAGAATCGATGGACGGGAGATCCGTACCGTCGAGATCGACCCCGAACGGGCCCCGCACGTTCAGTGGGCCTTCGATGCCTATGCCACCGGCGAGTGGACCATCCGCGGCATGTGCGCCGAGCTCGACGAACGAGGCTTCCGCGGACATCCCACTCGTAAGTCTCCCGGCAAGCCGTTCAACCCCTCCAACGTCGCCGACATGTTGCACAACCGCTACTACATCGGGATCGTCACCTGGGACGGCATCGACTACGAAGGACGCCACGAACCGATCATCGACCTCGACACCTTCGACCGCGTCCAGCAGCTCCTCACCGAACGCAACATCAGCGGAGAGAAGACCTCTAAGCACTGGCACTACCTCAAAGGCTCGATCTTCTGCGCTACCTGTGGATCACGCCTCACCGTCGCCAACGCCAAAGGCAACGGCGGCACCTACCAGTACGCCTTCTGCCTCGGACGCCAACGCCGCAACGGCTGCACCCAGCCCTACCTGCCGACCGACCAGGTCGAAGACGCCGTCGTCGACTACTACCAGGTCATCACCCTCGACCCGAGTCGTCTCGACGAGATCCGTCAACACGTGACAGACCACATCGAGATCACTCGAAACCTCAACACCAAGGAGATCGACCGCCAGCAGCGACGCCTCACCAAGCTACGCGACGAACGTAAGAAGCTCCTCAACGCCCACTACGCCGACGCCATCACCGTCGACCTGCTCCGCGAAGAACAAGCGAGGATCACCACCGAGGAAGCCCAAGCCCAGCGGATCCTCGACTCCTGCACGCTGCGCTTCGATGAGATCGAGAGGAACCTCGACCAGGCGCTCAATCTCGCAGCTGACTGCCTCGAGGCCTACGCCAGGGCCACAGACGAGATCCGACGGACCTTTAACCAGGTCTTCTTCGAGAAGATCTGGGTCGGCGAAGACGGGGTCGAAGGTGTCGACCTGAAACTGCCGTTCGCACACCTGCTCGCACACGATCTCACCGAACGGCTCGAGCACGAGACCGCAGCGCTGACCGACCCGACGCTCGCCACCTACCGACGCAAGCTCCCGATCGACCGCACCCAGCGGCCCCGCGGCGCACTCCCCTGGGAAAACAAGAACCGTGACCTTCTATTCGTCGGTCACGGTTCGAACGTGTCGTGTCTGGTGGGCCCGGCAGGACTCGAACCGTCTCTTACCCCACACCCACCACGCCGCCGACCGACCCCATCCCCGCTCTTTCGAGTGAACCCGGGCAAGAAGAACAGCATCCCCTCGCCAAACGCAGCGAGCCCGCCGAAAAGGCGGGCTCGCCAGTGGAGCTGAGGGGATTCGAACCCCTGACCTCTTGCATGCCATGCAAGCGCTCTGCCAACTGAGCTACAGCCCCGAGGGAACCGAGATTGTAGTGACCCTCAGGAGGGGGCGGCCGTGAAGGCGAGCCGAGGGGCGTCGGCCCAGAGCCGCTCCAGGTCGTAGTACTCACGGGTGTCGCGATCGAACACGTGGACCACGACATCGCCGTAGTCGAGCAACACCCAGGTGGCGTGTTCCATGCCCTCACGACGCAGCGGCCTGCGGCCCAAGGGTCGAAGACCCATCTCGACCTCCTCGGCCAGGGTCTGCACATGGCGCCGTGAGGTCCCGGAGGCGATGATGAACACGTCGGTCACGACCAGCAACCCGGAAACGTCCAGCAGGGCGATCTGCTGAGCCTTCTTGTCGTCGAGTGCGGCGGCGGCTGTCGCGGCGGTAGAGATGGTGTCTTCGTGGAGCGGAATAGGCCGGACCCCCGTCGTGTCTGTCCAGGCGATCTTAGGGCCTGAGCCGTCTGTGATCGATGGCCACGACCGCTCGCACGAGATCAGTCCAGGTAGAGGCCGGTCTCCTCGATGTGGTCGTACACGCCCTCGCGCACGAAGAAGCGAATGCTGAGACCGGCACGCCGCCTGCGACGGAGGTCGGTTCCGCTGATCGCGATCGGTGGGACATCGAGCCACGCGGGTTCGAGCCCGGCGGCGATCACCTCCGCACGCGACGTGCCGGGGCGGGGCATCACCGCCACCTCGGCGCGCCGCATCACCTCCGTGGCGCGATGCCAGGTCGGTAGGCGGGCGGCGGCGTCCGCTCCGAGGATGAGGACGAGCTCCTCGTCGGGGGCGAACTCCCCCAGTGTCTCCACCGTGTAGGTCCAGCCATCCCGCCCCACCTCACGGTCGTCGGCCTGGAAGTACTCGATCCCGGCGACGGCGAGTCGGGTCATCTCCCATCGTTCACCGGCCCCGGTGATCCGACCACCCGCCTTCTGCCATGGCGCCCCGGCCGGGATGAACGACACCACGTCCAGCCGGAGCTGCCGGTAGGCGGCTTCGCCGGCGATGAGATGAGCGAGATGAGGCGGGTCGAAGGTTCCGCCCAGGATGCCGCGGCGCACGCCGCTCAGGATAGGTTGATGGCAGCGGCCCGAAAGTGAGCCTCAGGCCGGCGACCGGCGCCAGCCGACACGCCGTCTCCGGATCCAGGTAGCGGTCGCCCACCCGCAACGACAGGTGGAGCGCCGGACGCTGCCGATCCAATCCAGACCAGCCGAGGACCGAACCCCGCCGAACCCAAACTCCTGAACTCACGGCGGTACCGGAGAGATACGAGTAGGAGGTGCGGACACCTCCCCCGTGGTGAACAGTGACGCCGGTGCGCCCGGCGACGGTTCCGGCGAAGGTCACGATTCCGGGCGCCACGGCTCCGACCGGCGTTCCGACCGGGACCTCCAGATCGATCCCCCAATGCCCGCCGTAGGCCCCAGAAGGGGCGAATCGAGCCACCACCGGTCCGTCCACGGGGGGAGCAAACCAGCAGGGCGCTGTGAGCAGGAGCAGAACTGCGGCGATCATCTCGGGCTGCCCGCGCCGATCGCAGGCTACATCCCGGGCCGTCCGCCGGGAACCCTCTCGTTCAGGCCGACGCCACCGTGTTGGAGAGCAGGCCGAGGGCGACCGCCCTCAGGTCGTCGGGGCGAAACGGCTTCGTCAGGAAGGCGTCGGCTCCGCCCCGGTCGGCCTTCTCCCGGGTCTCCTCCTGTGCGTGGGCGGTTAGGACCAGCACCTTCATCGTGCTGGTGCGAGGGTCGGAACGGATCCGCTCCAGAACCTCCCAACCATCCATCAAGGGCAACCCGACATCGAGGATGAGCAGATCTGGTACCAGCTCGAATGCGGCGTCCAGACCAGTGGGCCCGTCGCCGCGGGTCTCCACCTCCAGACCGGCCGGGCGCAGGCAGACCGAGATCAGCCGCTGGATCACGGCCGAGTCTTCCACGACGAGAACCTGTTTCGACAAGGCGACCTCTGGTTGGGAGTAGAGCCTACGAGGGCATCGGATGGTTTCCGAGGACCCTTGAGGGGTGGTCCGACTGCTCAGACCGAGTGGCGAACCGGCCGCGTCGAGGGCAAAGCGACCTTCTCCACGAAACGTGACAGCTGACGCAGGTTGCGGACCTCATGAACCTCGTCGCACACCTTGGAGTAGACGCCCATCACCGAGTCGCCCGTATCCCAGTAGCGCTTCGCCTCCGGGTTGAGCCAGTAGAGGGCTCGGGCGTCGGCAGCGATCCTTCCCAGTGCCTCCTGGTTCGGATCGTGATAGTTGGTTCGGGCATCCCCGGCGACGATCACGGTAGTTCTGGGTCCAACCACGCCCTGATACCTGTCGATGAAGGCACCGAAGGCGTGGCCGTAGTCGGAGTGCCCGTCCATCCAGACGATGGCCGCTTCGCTGCCGATCCTGCGCATGGCGTCCCCGAAGTCGGAGCCGGGACCGAAGAACCCGGTCACCTCGTCGATGCCATCGATGAAGGCGAACGACCGCACCCGGCGCAGCTGGGACTGCACGGCGAACACCAGCTGCATGGTGAACCGGGCGAACGTCGCCACCGAGCCGGAGATGTCGGCGAGGACCACGATCTCGGGCTTCTCGGGACGCGGCCTGCGAAACCGCGGATCCGCCGGCACACCCCCGGTGCTCAGGGAACGACGCATCGTGCGGCGGAAGTCGAGCCGTCCCTGGCGTCCCGGTCGACGCTGCCGGGCCAGGCGGGTCGCCAGGCGCCTGGTCAGCGGGTGCACCACCGCCTCGATCGCCGCCAGATCCTCCCGCGTTGCGGTAACCAGGTCGACCTCCTCCACCGGAGGGCGCCGTAGCGTGCGAGCCACCTGCTCGGGGCCCCTGTCGGCGACCAGTCGGCGCCGGATCTCGGCGCGCACCTCGGCGCGAAGGTCCTCGAGCCGGCGGTCGATCTCATCGAGCACCAGTCGTTCGTCGAACGATCCCGTTGCCGCGCCCATCTCCTCGAGCAGACGATCGCGCAGCCCCTCCAGACCGAGCCCCCGCAACACCCGATACATGTAGTAGGTGCCGCCCACCGGTCGTCCCGGCTCCATCCCGGCCAGCATCGTCACCGCCCGCCGTATCGCCGCTTCGATCCGGCCGGAGTCCCGATCTCGCAACGCCAGGAAGAGCGCCTCCACCAAGGCATCCAGATCGGCCTCTCCCCCGGCACCCGCCATGCCGAGCGCGGCGAGATCGGATGAGACGCGCAGTTTCGCCTCCACCGTTCCATCGGGGGGTGGCAGCAGCGAGAAGTAGATCTCGAAGGCGGCTTCGAACGCAGCCAGGTGGCGACTGTTCTTCACCATCGTGGCGGCCAGGGCCGCCTTCACCATCGAGCGTGAACCGAGGTCGACGTGCTCCAGGGCACGTCCGGCGTCGATCGCCTCCACCATCGACACCGGCACCCCGGACTGCCGAAGCTCGTCGACGAACCCGGTGAGGAACCGGGGCATCAGGAAGCCGGAGCGGCCAACTCCGAAGCCATTCGATCGATGTCGCCCTGGTGCTTGAGCAGGACGTGGAGCGTCCCGGTGACCGTCTCGCCATCGGGCTCGGCGACGCCGAGCGCGAGCAGTGTGCGCGCCCAATCGATCGACTCGCTCACCGATGGCGGCTTGCGAAGGGAGTGGCCCCGGATGCTGGCGACCAGGCGGGCGATCCGTTCGGCGAGCACCACTTCGAGGCCGGGAACCCGCGCCATGAGGATGTCACGCTCCCTCTCCATGGTCGGGTAACCGATGTGGAGGAAGAGGCAGCGGCGCTTGAGGGCCTCCGACAGCTCCCGGGTGGCATTGGATGTGAGCACGACGAACGGAAGCGACTCGGCGGTGATGGTTCCCAGCTCGGGAATGGAGACCTGGAAGTCACCGAGCACCTCGAGGAGGAGGGCCTCGGTCTCGATCTCGAGACGGTCCACCTCGTCGATCAGCAGGACCACCGGCTCAGGAGAGCGGATCGCCTCCAGCAACGGACGGGCCAGCAGGAAGTCCTCTCCGAAGATGTCGGCCTCGACCTCGGCCCAGTCGCGACCCTTGTCGGCCTGGAGTCGCAGCAGCTGCTTGCGATAGTTCCACTCGTACAGGGCGCGGGATTCGTCCAGTCCCTCGTAGCACTGCAGTCGGATCAATCTCCGCCCCGACGCCGCGGCGACTGCCCGGGCGAGCTCGGTCTTGCCCACGCCGGCGGGGCCCTCGGTCAGTATCGGCTTCTCGAGACGCCCGGCGAGGAACACGACCTGGGCGATGTGATCGTCCGCCAGGTACGAGGCCGACATCAGGCCGTCGATCACCTCGTCGGGGTCGGTGAGGGCGTTGAGGTCCATCACCGGCGCAAGTGTAGGTGGGAGCGGCGCGCCCCCTCCCCGCTACCCGTCCTCATCGCCGGGCTCATCGCTGAACTCGAAGACGAGGTCCCCGATTCGAACCTCGTCGCCGGCCACCGCCCCCAGTCGGCGCAGCTCGTCGTCGACGCCGGCGGCGGCCAGCCGACGGGCCGCCAGTGCCGCCGCGCCGGGCTTGGTCAGGTCGTCGAAGGCGACGGCGCGCTCGGCGGCTCGTCCCGTCACCACCCACTGTTCGCCGTCACGATCCACCGAGAACCCCGGCGCGACCGGGCGATGCAGCACGTAGCCCTCCCCCTCGGGCGATCGCGGCGCCGACTCGACGAGGTCGGCAACCGCATGCATGAGCCGATCTACCCCGCTGCCGGTAACCCCCGACACCAGATGAACCTCGGTCCCGGTGGCCCGGAGCCGCCTCGCCTGCTCATCGGCCCCCGGCAGGTCGCCCTTGCCGACGACGACCAGCCCGGGGCGCTCTGCAAGTTCGGGCAGATGCCGTTCCAGCTCCGACCTCAGAACCCCCAGTTGAGTGACGCAGTCGGCCTCCTGCATTGGCGAAGGATCGAGCAGGAACACGAGTACACGGCTTCGCTCTACGTGTCTGAGGAACTCGTGGCCCAGGCCCTTGCCTTCGGCGGCCCCCTCGATCAGCCCGGGGATGTCGGCGAGCACGAATTGCCTCCCGTCGACGTCCACGACGCCCAGGTTCGGGATCAGGGTCGTGAACGGATAGTCGGCGATCTTGGGCTTGGCCGACGACACCCGCGAGATGAGAGTGCTCTTGCCGGCGTTCGGAAAGCCGATGAGGGCGGCATCGACCAGCAGCTTCAGCTCGAACACGAAGCTGACTTCCGTACCGTACTCGCCCTGCTCGGCGTAGTCGGGAGAGATACGGCGGGGGCCTGCGAGGGCGGCGTTCCCCTGCCCTCCCCTACCCCCCTGGAGCAGGGTCACCCTCTGGCCAGGAAGTGCCAGGTCGGCGAGGATGGTGCCGGTGTCATCGCGGATCACGGTGCCCGGTGGGACAAGCAACACCAGGTCCTCCCCGCGGCTGCCGTGTTGCAGGTCGCCGCGACCGTGAGTTCCGGAAGACGCCCTGCGATGGGGTCGGCGCATGTAGTCCAGGAGTGTGGAGACCCCGGGGTTCGCTTCGACCACGACGTCGCCGCCGGGACCACCCGAGCCGCCCACCGGCTTCCCGCGCGGGCGACCACGGGACTTGACGAAGGCGACGATGCCGGCCCCTCCATCACCGCCTCGCAGATGGACCCGAACCTGGTCGACGAACACCGGCCCAGACCAGCCGGGCAGTTCAGCCGTCGGCGCGGACGCTGACCTCGCGGCGGCCGTGCCGGGTGCCGTATGCGACCGTCCCGTTGGAGGTGGCGAACAGCGTGTCGTCGCCCCCGCGAGCCACGTTGTCGCCGGGATGGATCTTGGTGCCACGCTGACGGACGATGATCGCCCCGGCGGTCACCGTCTGGCCATCGAACACCTTGGGGCCAAGGCGCTTGGCGTGCGACTCGCGGCCGTTCTTGGTGGACCCTCCACCCTTCGTCTTGGACATGTCAGCCCTCCTTGCCCTCGGTCGGGGCCTCGTCGGCCGGCTTCTTGGCCGCCGGCTTCTTGGCCGGGGCTTCCGCCGTGGTCTTGGCAGGAGCCTTCTTCGCCGCCGCCGGCTTCTTGGCCGGAGTGTCTGCCGTCGTCTTGGCAGGAGCCTTCTTCGCCGCCGCCAGCTTCTTGGCCGGAGTGTCTGTCGTCGTCTTGGCAGGAGCCTTCTTCGCCGCCACCTCGGTGGGTGGGGCCTTCTCGGATGCGGCGTCGGCCTCATCGTCCGCCGGAGCCTTGCCCGGCGGCTTCTTCGGTCCTTCGATCTTCAGCACCTCGAGCGTGGTGTAGCGCTGACGATGGCCGCCACGGTTGCGATAGCCGGTCTTCGCCTTGTACTTGAAGATGTCGATCTTGTCGCCCTTGGCGGCGCCCACGACCCGAGCCGTCACCCGGGCGCCCTTCAAGTCGGATCCCTTGGTGACCTTGCCCTTGTCGTCCACCAGGAGCAAGGGGGTGAAGGTGACATCGCCGTCGGCGCGCAGACGCTCGACGTCGATGACGTCGCCTTCGCGCACCTTGGCCTGCTTGCCGCCGGAGCGGATGATGGCGTACATGATCAGCAAAACCTCACGACGGGGAACCGGGACATGTTAGCCGCTTCGCTCAGGCTTCCGGCTCGGGGTCGGGCATCCGAGATCCCGAGGTGGCTGCATCCTCGTAGAGCACCACTCCCCGACCGGCACATGTGGGGCACAGGTGACTGAACGACTCGAGCAGACCCTCCGACTCGTTCTTGCGGGTCATCTCGACGAGCCCCAGGTTGGACACGTCGAACACCTGCGTGCGGGTCTTGTCGCGAGCCAGCTCCTCCCGGAACTTGCGCAAGACGGCATCGCGGTTCTTGGCGATCTCCATGTCGATGAAGTCGATCACGATGATCCCGCCGATGTCGCGTAGTCGAAGCTGGTGGGCGATCTCGGCGGCTGCCTCGAGGTTGTTCTGCAACACCGTCTCCTCCAGGTTGGAGTGGCCGACGAAGCGGCCCGTGTTGACGTCGATCACCGTCAGCGCCTCGGTCCGGTCGATCACGACATGACCCCCCGATGGCAGCCACACCTTGCGGTCCAAGGCCTTGCGCAGCTGGTCCTCGACGTGGAAACGCTCGAAGATCGGCATCTCCTCGTCGTACCGGGCGACACGCGACACCAGGTCCGGATCGGTGTCGTCGAGGTAGCCGACGACCTCATCGAAGATGTCCTGATCGTCGATCAGCAGCCTGCGAAAGTCCCTGGTGAAGTGCTCACGGATCACACGGATCACCAGGGGTGGCTCCTGGTAGAGGAGTCTCGGAGCGCCACCTCTCGGAATCTCGGCGTTGATGCCGTCCCACACCTCCAGCAACCGCAGGATGTCGCTCGAGATCTCCTCCTTCGTCGCCCCTTCGGCGGCGGTGCGAACGATCATCCCGAAACCCCGCAGGTCGATCTCGGATGCCAGCACCCGGGCGATGTCCTTGAGGCGATCTCGCTCGGCGTCTGATAGCCGGCGGCTGACCGAAGGCTTGTCGACGTTCGGATCGAGCACCACGTACCTGCCCGAGAGGTTCACCTCGTTGGTCAGCCGTGCGCCCTTGTGCCCCATGGCGTCCTTCACGACCTGGACGAGCACCTCGTCACCGGTCTTGAGCATCTTCTCGATGCGAAGCTTCTTGCGACCCTCGCCATCCGACGCCACATCACCGGCGTAGAGGACCCCGTTCTTGGGCTCGCCGAAGTCGACGAAGGCGGCCTCCATCCCGGGAAGCACATTCCTCACCTTTCCCAGGTAGATGTTGTTGGTCAGCGACGGCCGGTCGGATCGGGCCACGTAATGCTCGACGAGCAGCGCCCCCTCCATGACCACGATCTGGGTCTGGTGTGGTGTGCGGCGCACCAGCATCTGCCTGCGCTCGCTCACCGGCGGCGGGGTGATGGCCTCCGGTTCGGTGCGCTGGTCGGTGCGACCGTCGCGAGGTCGACGCTTCCTCGACTCGCCGCGCCGTTCCCGGCCTCCCTGTTGCGGGGGCGGCGAGGCCTCGACGACGCGGCGAATCTCAACGGTGCTGCCGGCAACCCGCCTGGTCTTGCGCTCCTCCACCGCGGTGTCGCCGACACCGCGCCGCACGACGCGTGCGGACTTCTTGCGAAACAAACCCATGGGGTATTCCCTTCGGCGCCCGCGCCAGCGGGCGACTGTCGAACGATGCTTGCCCGGTCGAGCATCCGCATTCCCCGACACCGGGCCGCGAAGGTGGCGGCTCACAGACGGTGTTGTTGAGGAAGGCGGGCACTCGCATCACTCCGGTCGAAACGGGGCGGCTCGGCGGCGGCCGACGCCCTCAGGGGAGCCAGTGTAGCGGCTGGATGGTTCCATCCCGAGACATCCGCCGCATCAGCCCGTACCGATCTCCAGGCGCTCCTGCTGACCCTCCTCGGGGTCGTAGCAGCGCCTGCAACGCGCCTCGTACGCTCCCTGAGCTCCCAGCACCACCAACTCGTCGGAGCGGATCACGCGCTGGGTGAACATTCCCGGGCCGCCACAGCGATGGCACACGGCCAGGCTCTTCGTGAGGTACTCGGCCCTGGTCATGAGGGTCGGAACCGGACCGAAAGGCCGCCCCAGGAAGTCGAGATCGAGACCGGCAACGATCACCTGCTTCGAGGCTGCGGCGAGACGGTCCACGACCTCGACGAGCCCGGCGTCGAAGAACTGCGCCTCATCGATGCCCACGACCACGGTCGACTCCCGCACCCGGGCGAGGATGTCGGCGGAGGTGGCGACCGGCTCGGCGGCGGTCGAGAGGGAGGAGTGCGAGACCACCCGGTCACTGGAGTAGCGGTCGTCGATCACCGGCTTGAAAGTCTGAGTGGGAATCCGAGCGATGGCGTAGCGGGTGATGCGACGGATCAGCTCTTCGCTCTTTCCGGAGAACATGGGACCGCAGATCACCTCGACCCAGCCCCGCTGATCCCTCCGATCCATGGCGCCGGACTGTAGCCGTCGGGGGTCAGCGGGTCAGTTGCAGCGCACCGGGCAGCCGCGCCCGTCGCATCCAGATCGAGTTGACGATCCCGACGCTGAGCGCCATTGCCAGGTAGAACGATCCTCCGTACGAGAGGAAGGGCAGGGGAAGCCCGGTGACCGGAAGCAGACCCAGCGTCATCCCCACGTTCACGAACACGTGGAACCCGAACATGGCCGCCACGCCGGTCGCCACCAACTGGCCGAACCGATCCCGCGCCGCCCCGGCGATCATGAGCATGCGAAGGATGACCAGGCCGTACAGCCCCAGTACCAGGGCACCCCCGACGAAGCCGAGCTGCTCGCCGACGGCGGTGAAGATGAAGTCGGTGGTCTGCGCCGGGACGAAGGCGAGGTTCGTCTGAGTGCCTTCGAAGAGCCCGCGGCCGAACAGCCCGCCGTTGCCGATCGCCACCTGGCTCTGATTCTGGTTGTAGTTGATCGAGAGCGTCTGGTCCCCCAGGTTGAAGAAGCCTTCGATCCGATCCAACTGGTACGCCTTGAGGATGTTGAGCTGGACCGCCGCCAACAGTGCCACGAGGGCCAGAGCGATGAGCAGCACGATCTGACGCACCGAAGTGCCCGCCACGAACATCATCACCAGGGCCACGAAGCCGAAGACGAGCATCGTGCCCAGGTCGGGCTGGACGAAGATGAGCGCCGCCGGCAGCGCCACGAGGGCCAGCGCCTTCGCCACCCGCCGCCACCTCATCGATGCCTCGTGCACGGGAGCCAGGAGCACCGCCAGGGCGAGGACCACCGCCGGCTTGGCGATCTCGGACGGCTGCAGGTCGATGACGCCGAGGTCGATCCAGCGCTGCGCTCCCTGGCGCAGGGCGCCCACCGGTGAGAGGACTGCCGCCAGCAGCACCAGGGTCCCTCCGTAGATCAACGGGGTGATCGCATGCCAGGTGCGGTCGGATATCAGCGATGCGACCAGCAGCACAACCAGTCCCAGGGCGACGAACCACACCTGCCGAACCATCAGCGAGGATCGGTCGAGGCCCTCCGCTTCCAACCGAGGCGCCGACGCCGTGAAGATCATCAGGATCCCGAGTGCCGTGAGCAGGCCCATCGCCCCCAGCAGGAGAAAGTCGGGCCGCGAGCGTGATCCTCTCGGCCGGAGGTCCACTCCGCTCATGCTGCTCATCGTTCGGTGTCCGCCCCGGGCCGAAGCGGATCGGGGTCCTCGCCCATCAGGTACTGGAAGATCCGCCGGGCCGCAGGAGCCGCCACCCTGCCGCCGGAGCCACCCTGGTCGACGACGACGGCGACCACCCACCTGGGATCGCTCAGCGGAGCAGCCCCCACGAACCAGGCGGTGTCCTTCGACTGCTCATCGTCCTCGACCGCCTGGAAGATCTCGGCGGTACCGGTCTTGCCCCCCACCTCCTGCAGGGCGGCGCACTCGGCGTCGGGCTCGTCGTCACAGAAGCCGGCGAACGCCGAACGGGCGGTCCCGAACTGGCTGTTGACCACGCCGTTGAGGTCGGCGCGCAGGCCGGCAACCGTCTCGTCGGCGAGGTCGATCTTGCGGGTCACCGACTTCGGGTTGGTGAAGATCACCTCGTTGGTGGCGTCGCGAACCGACTCGACCACCCGCGGCCGCCACAGTGTGCCGCCGTTCACCAGGGCCCCGTAAGCCACCGCCATCTGCAGAGGGGTCACGGTCAGTGCCCCCTGGCCGGTGGCGATGTTCATCAGATCGCCCCCCGACCATCCGCCCTCTTCCCGCACCACGCCGGTCTTGTTCTGCTGGTGGTACTGGAACCATTCGCGGTCCGGAACGAGGCCGGCCTGCTCGAAGGGCAGGTCGATGCCCGTCGTGCTCCCGAAGCCGAGCTTCTCCGCCCATCGCTGGAGGAGGTCCTCGTCCCAATCGAGCCCGCGCTGCTCCCAGATGGCGAGGGCGATCGACCAGTAGTAGAGGTTGCACGACTGGTGCAGCGACTCGCCGAGCGTGATCTCTCCATGCCCTCCCTCCTTCCAGTCGTTGAGGGGTGGGGTGGCGGGGAACAGCAGCTGTCCGTCACAGAAGAACAGGCTCGGATCCTGGGAGCGATCGAGGTCGGCGTGGTCCTCCTCGAGCGTGGGCGAGATCCCCTCCTCCAGGGCCAGGGCGTAGACGATGCTCTTGAAGGACGATCCCGGCGGGTACAGGCCCTGGATGGCGAAGTTGTTGAATGCCGCCTTCTCGGAGAGCGTGTCCCACTCCTTCTCGGTGAGCTGCCCATCGGAGAATGCGGTGGGATCGAACGAAGGCACCGATGCCATTGCCAGGACCGATCCGTCGGTGACGTCGAGCACGACTGCCGACGCCCGGAGAACCGGCTCGCCGTCCTGGCGGGCGAGGGCGATCGCCGACTCGAGCGTGCCCTCTACGAAGCGTTGCAGGGCCAGGTCGACGGTGGTGACCACGCTGCCCCCGGGCTGCGGTGGTACCTCATCCACCACTCCGAGGATCGCCCCCTTGGCGTTGACACGGTAGGTGATCCGACCCGGGGTCCCCCTCAGCAGCCGGTCGTAGGAGCGCTCCACGCCGAACTTGCCGACCCGATCGCCCAGCGAGAGGTCGATCCGGTCGAGGTCCTCCTCCCCGGGGGCGCCGATGTATCCGACGATGTGGGCCGCCGATTCACCGAGCGGGTAGACGCGGGTGGGAATCCACTCGATCGAGACCCCCGGGAAGCGTTCCAGGTTCTCCAGGACGAACACCCCAGTCGACTCGCTCACCTCGCCGCCGAGGAGAAACCGGGCGCCCGAGCCTTGGTGTTCGAACTCGGCGTCGATCTCGGCGACGGGGATTCCCAGGACCGCCGACAGGTTCTGTTTGAGGCCCGGCTCTTGCTCGGTGGTCACCAGCCTGCGATCGACGACGACGCGAGGAGTGGGGACCGTCCCGGCCATGATCTCCTTGCCCGATCGGTCGAAGATGTCGCCACGAGGCGCCTCGATGGTCACGGTTCGCAGCTGCTGGCTCTCGGCGACCTCCAGGGACGCAGTGAGGTCGGTCACCTGGAGCACCCACATCCGCAGGAGGAGGAGGGTGAACATGGCGATGATCGTCGCCCCGACCGTTGCGATCCTCCAGCCGATCTTCATAGCGACAGGCTCGCCGACCTGCGTCGGGCGACCCCGAGCGTCCGCGGGGCCATGGCGAGTATCAACGGTGCCAGCAGGGTGTTGTACACGGCGGGGAGAAGGATCTTCTTCAGGACGGCTGCATCGGCCAGGGTCCGCTCGCCGAAGATCGTACCCAGGACCGAAAACAGCGTGAGCGCACCGACCGTCGCCACCAGGACGTAGGGGCCGAGCAGCCCGAAGTCGTCTTCGAGCCGCTCACGCACCCGCACCGTCACGAACGCCAGCGTGGTCAGCACCAGCGCCCAGAGGCCGAGCGGGGTGTCCGAGAGCAGGTCCTGCAGCAGGCCGGCACCGAAGCCGAGGAGGAGGGCGAACTCGGCAGGCAGGTAGCGGGCATATGCGAGCACCACGAGCAGCACCAGGCTGGGGGCGGCATCGAACGGTCGAATCCGGACGAAGACCGTCGTCTGGATGGCGACCGCCACCAGGACGACGAGCACCAGGATGACGATTCGCCGCGCCTTCACGGCTGCACCTGAGGGACCGTGGTCGACGTCATCGACGAGGTGGTGGTCGAGGTGGTGGGAGGTGGCTCCTCGGTCTCGCCTTCGGTGGGATCTCCGGGGTCGGCAGGAACCTGCGTCGGAAGACGGTCGCCCTGATCGAAGCCGATCACAACGGCCTCGTCGCGGGTGAACACCAGCACCTGCACGAAGTCGATCCGGGTGATGGCGGCAACCGGCTTCGCAGTGGTGCGCAGGGCGAACCCCACCTCGGAGCGAGCGGGTTCGCTCACCCGAGCCACCGGAATCCCAGCCGGGAACCGCCCGTCGGCCGTGACCAGCAGGTCCCCTTCGACGACGGCGGCGTCCGTGTTGAACATCTCGAGCACCATCGGGCCGGCGCCCCGCCCCCGCAGCACGCCGGTCTCACCGGTGCGCTCCACCCGTACCGCAACCACGATCGAAGGATCGGTGATCAATCGGACCCGCGCCGAGTTCTCGGTGACGGCGACCACCCGGCCCACCAGGCCTCCCTCGTCGATCACCGGCATGTCGAGCCCGATGCCGGCAGCCCGACCCTTGTCGATGACCCTGGTGTGATCGAACTCGGAGACCCCCACCGCCAGCACTCGGGCGGTGATGGTGTCGATTCCCTCCGGAGGCGCCAGGTCGAGTAGGGCTTCCAGCTCACGCACCCGGATGCGGATGCTCTCGGTCTCCTGGATCTGACTCTCAAGCGCGGTGAGGCGCTGCCGCAGCTGACGGTTCTCCTCTCGCAAGGAGAACAGATCGCTGAGGCTCTCGAAGAAGTCGACCGCCGGCCGCGTGGCCGAACCGAGGAACCGCTGCACCGGGGCGAATGCGGCCTGGGTGCCGTCGCGCAGGGTGGCTCCGATTCCGGTGCCGGCCGATCGGATGTCCACGGTGACCAGCACCAGAGAAACGATGATCAGGCCGATGAAGACGCCGGTGGGGCGATCGACTTCTCGGGGCCGCCACATCTGCGGCCGTCAGTCAGTTCGTGCCCGCCGTGGACGTGAGCACGTCCTGGAGAAGGTCGAACTCCTCCAGGCACCGCCCCGAACCGACCACGACGGAGTGAAGGGGCTGATCGGCGGTGATGACCGGGGTGCCGGTCTCGTTGGCGATGCGCACGTCAAGGCCGCGCAGCAGCGCCCCGCCGCCAGTGATGACGATCCCCCGCTCCATGACGTCGGCGGCAAGCTCCGGAGGCGTCTTGTCGAGACAGAACTTGACGGCGTCGATGATTCCCTGCACCGGCTCCTCGATCGCCTCACGGACCTCGGCGGCGGTGATCACCACCGTCTTGGGGAGTCCCGTCACCAGGTCGCGGCCGCGGATCTCGGCGTTCGGCTCGTCGCTGAACGGCCATGCGGAGCCGATGGCCATCTTCAGCTGCTCGGCGGTTCGGTCACCTAACAGCAGGTTGTGCTCCTTCTTCACCCAGTCGACGATCGCCTCGTCGAGTTCGTCGCCGCCGATACGGGCCGACTTGGCGACCACGATCCCGCCCAGCGAGATCACCGCCACCTCCGAAGTTCCGCCGCCGATGTCGACGATCACCGAGCCCGCCGGCTCGTGGACCGGGAGTCCCACCCCGATGGCGGCCGCCATGGGCTCCTCGATGGTGAAGGCGCGTCGGGCACCGGCGTGATACGCCGCCTCCTCGACCGCCCGGCGCTCGACACCGGTGATTCCGGATGGCACGCAGATGATGATCCTTGGTCGCGCCCAGCGGCGGGGCTGTACCTTCTTGATGAAGTAACGCAGCATCTTCTCGGTGATGTCGAAGTCGGCGATCACGCCGTCGCACAGCGGACGGATCGCCTGGATGTGCGACGGCGTACGCCCGATCATCCGCTTGGCCTCGAGACCGACCGCCAGTGCTCGATTGTCGCGGGTGTTGATCGCCACCACGGACGGCTCGTTGAGCACGATGCCTTGGCCGCGCAGATACACCAGGGTGTTGGCGGTTCCGAGATCGATCGCCATGTCGCGGGTGGCGAACGAGGCGAGGTTGGTGACCATCAGTGGGATCCCTGTTGGGTTCTCGAGAGTGTAATCCCCAACCGGGCTATGAGAAGAAGAGAGCAAGCTCCCGGGCGGCGCTCTCCGGAGAATCCGAACCGTGAACGATGTTCTCGGTGATCACCGTGGCGAGATCGCCGCGAAGGGTTCCTGGTGGTGCAGTCGCAGGATTGGTGGGACCCATCAGGACTCGCACGATGGCGACGGCGTCGGGACCGGACCACTCCATCGCCACCACGGGCCCGCTGGTGATGAAGGCGACCAGATCGCCGAAGAACGGCTTGTCGACGTGCTCGGCGTAGTGGCGGCCCGCGAGGCCCTCATCGATGGTGAGCATCCGCATCCGCTCCAGGGTCAGACCCTTCCTCTCGAGACGCCCGATCACATCGCCCACGAGGCGGCGGCGTACGCCGTCGGGCTTCACCATGACGAAGGTGTGTTCCATGCGGGCTCCAGGTTCGAGACGGCGGGAGGGTAGCGGGGTGACACGACCTTCGGTACGCCCCGGCCGGACGGGGCGACACGCGACACAGGGCTCTCAGGGTTTGCCCCCCTCCCGGCTTCGCCGTACTCCCCCCAGCGGGGGGAGGAACGCGCAGGCCCGACGGCAACATGCCCTCCCCGGGGAGGTGGCCCGAAGGGCCGGAGGGGGCAACTAACCGCTCGTGGCTCTCCCGTCCTCATGCCAGGCCGAGAGTCCGCCTCGCCTCCCCAACCACGTAGATCGAACCTGTGACCAGCACCGGGCCGCCGGAACCCCTCGCCGCCGCCACCGCCCCGGCGACCGAGTCGTGGGCGGCGACCGGCACCCCGAGGTTCTCGAACACCAGGGAGGCCACCTCGCCGCCCGCCAACGCACGCGGGGTGCCGGCGGCCGCCACATGAGCATCCCGGACCAAACCCCGAAGGGCGCCCAGCATCCGACCGATGTCCTTGTCCCGCATGGCACCGAACACCAGGGTCCAGGCCACCCCCGGGAACTCCTCGTGGAGGGAAGACGCCAGGGCCTCCATGCCCCCCGGGTTGTGGGCCCCGTCGAGCACCAGCAGCGGATCGCTGTCGACCACATCAAGGCGTCCAGGCGTCGTCACGGTCTGCGCAGCCCGATGCACCGCCCCCTCGTCCAGAGGGCGATCCAGAAGAGCCTCCACCGCTGCCACAGCCACGGCGAAGTTGGCCACCTGGTGGCGCCCACGCAGCCTCAGCTCGATATCGGAGTACCCACCGTGGACCCCGTGGAGGTCGAACTGCCAGCCACCGCCGCCAGCACGGGCACCGTCGGGACGAAACTCCTCCCCCAATCTGAACCAGCGTGCCTCCCGCTCGGCGGCAACCCTCCCCGCCACGGCCAGCGCATCCGGGTGGAGGTCCCCGGTGACCAGGTCGGCGCCGGTGTCGAGAATCGCCAGTTTCTCCTCGGCAATGGCGGTGATGGTGTCGCCCAGATACTCGGTGTGCTCCAGCGAGATGTTGGTGACCACCGCCACCTTCGAGTTAGCGGCGTTGGTTGCGTCCCACCGACCACCGAGCCCGGTCTCGATCACACCCACGTCGGCGGCCCCGTCGGCCAACCACCAGAACGCCAGCGCCGCCGTCACCTCGAAGTAGGTGACCGGTTCGAACCGCTCCTCGTAGAACTCGATGATGGGAGCAACCGATCCCATGGCCTCGGCGAACTGGTCGGCGGTCATGGGTGCGCCGTCCAGCTGGAAACGCTGCTCCACGGCATCGAGGTGGGGCGATGTGAACGAACCGGACCGCAGGCCGTGAGCGGCGACGATCGACTCCACCATGCGTGTGGTGGATGTCTTTCCGTTGCTGCCGGCGACGTGGACGATCGGGTACGCGGCGTCGGGCCGGGCCATCATGTCGAGCAGTCCCGTGATGCGTTCCAGCCCGGGCTTGACCCCGGTTCCGATCCTGCTGTCGAGGAAGTCGATGGCGGCGGGGTAGTCCATGGCCTCACCCCAGGTCTGCGAGTTGAAGACGAAGCTTCTCGAGAACGGCCTCGATCTCGGTAACCCGTTGGCGCTCCTTCTCGACCACGGCTTCCGGTGCGCGCTCCACGAACTGGGGATTGCCCAGCTTGGCATGCGACCTGTCGAGTGCGCCGACCAGGTCGGCGATCTCGGTGTCGAGGCGGGCTCGCTCCGCCCCCACATCCACCACATCCTCGAGGGCGATCAGCGCCTGTGCGGAACCGGCGACGACACGACTGAAGGCACCCTTCGGTGCGTCGGCGACGGCCCGAGGAGACACCCCGGCGAGGGCGACGAACTGCCGCCCCCACCACTCCCCGGCCAGACCCTCGGGATCGATGAGGAGGACGTCGAGCGGGCGTCGCGGAGACAGCCCGTGCTCGGCTCGAAAGCGCCTGATCCCCACGACCAGTTCGCGAAACTCATCGAACCCCGCCGGCGCCTCGACTTCGGGAGGCTCGGGCCACCGGGCAGAAGCGGCGAAGCCGTCGCCCACGAAGTGGCTCCACAGCTCCTCGGTCAGGTAGGGCATCGCCGGATGGAGCAGCAGCAGGAGGTCGCGCATGACCACCCCGAGCGCCTCCCCGACACCGCCGTCGTCGCCGTCGCGCAGCGGCGCCTTGGCCAGCTCGAGGAACCAGTCGAACACCTCGGACCAGGCGAACTTGTACAGGAGTCCGTAGGCGTCACCGAGGCGATACTCGTCGAGCATCCTGTCGAACTCGGCGCGCACGTGATGCAGCCGGGAGAGGATCCAGGAGGCCTCGGGACCGGGAGACTCGGGGTAGCCGCCGAAACTTGGAACCGACCGCTCATCGAGATGGCCGAGAGCGAATCGAGCTGCGTTCCACACCTTGTTGCCGAAACGCCGGGCGGCGTCGACCCACTCGACCTGGAATGGGACATCCTGACCGGGTGCGGCGGCAAGGATCAGCGCCAGCCTCAGGGCGTCGGCCCCATGCTCCTCGACCACTTCGAGAGGATCGACCGTGTTGCCCAGCGACTTCGACATCTTTCGCCCGTCGCCGGCGCGGATGAGGCCATGGATGACCACATCCGAGAAGGGCTTGCTCCCCGTCAGATGCAGACCGAACTGGATCATCCGCGCCACCCAGAACGAGATGATGTCGTAACCGGTGACCAGCGTGGCGTTTGGGTAGAACCGGGCGTAATCGGCGGTGTCCTCGGGCCAGCCCAACGTGGAGAAGGGGAACAAGCCGGAGGAGAACCAGGTGTCGAGAACGTCTTCATCCTGGTGCAGTTCGGTAGATCCGCAACCACACGTCGACGGGTCTTCGATGGACACGATCGTCCCGCCACAGGAGTCGCAGTACCACGCCGGGATCCGATGGCCCCACCAGATCTGGCGGGAGATGCACCAGTCCCGAAGGTTCTCCAGCCAGTTGAGGTAGGTCTTCTCCCACCGTTCCGGAACGAATCGAATGTCGCCGGTCGTCACGGCCGCGATCGCCGGGCCGACGAGCGGACCCACCTTCACGAACCACTGTTCCGACAGGAAGGGCTCGACCACGGTGTGACATCGCTGGCAGTGCCCTACCGAATGTGGGTGATCCTCGACACCCACCAGCACGCCTTCGGCCTCCAGCGCCTCCTTGACCGCCCGGCGGGCTTCGACGCGGTCCAGTCCGGCGAAGGGACCGCCCTCCTCGGTGATGGCGCCGCCCTCGTCGATGACGACGGGTGCCTCGAGGCCGTGGCGCTGTCCGATCTCGAAGTCGGTTGCATCGTGTGCCGGCGTCACCTTCACCGCACCGGTGCCGAAGCCGGGATCCACCGCATCGTCGGCGACCACTGGGATCTCTCGGCCCAGCAGGGGGAGCCGCACGGTGCGTCCGACCGCTGAGCGGTAGCGTTCGTCGCCCGGGTGCACCGCCACGGCCGTGTCGCCGAGCATCGTCTCCGCCCTGGTCGTGGCCACCTCGATTCCACCATCGCCGTCGGCGAACGGATACCGGATCCGAACCAGCTCGCCCTGCTCCTCCTCGTGTTCCACCTCGACGTCGCTCAGGGCGGTGCGATCGCGCGGGCACCAGTTGATGATGCGGCGACCCCGGTAGATCAGACCCTCGTGATAGAGATCGACGAACACCTTGCGCACGGCGGCGGAGAGACCATCGTCCATCGTGAAACGCTCCCGCGACCAATCGGTGGAGAAGCCCATCCGCCTGATCTGCTCGGTGATCCTGCCACCCGACTTGGCCTTCCAGGCCCAGACCTGCTCGATGAAACGCTCTCGCCCCAACTCCTCACGGGTCACGCCCTCGCGGGCCAACTCGCGCTCGACGACGATCTGCGTGGCGATACCGGCGTGGTCGGTACCCGGCAACCACAGGGCGGCGTACCCCTGCATGCGCTTGCGCCGGATGATGACGTCCTGGATCGTCTGATCCAGGGCATGACCCATGTGGAGCGAACCGGTGACGTTTGGTGGCGGGATGACGATGCAGTACGGATCGCCGTCCGGGTTGACCTCAGGTCGAAAGACCCCGGCAGCCTCCCAACGGGGATACCACCGCGCCTCGACGCGCCTCGGGTCGTACGCCGGATCCATCGGTACCCCGTGCCATGATGAGGACAGTCTAGGAGAACGACGCCGGGCTCAGGCGCTGCGCTCCTCCGGCAGCTTCTTGGCGATGTCCTGCATCGGAACCAGCGTCGGGTTGACCCGCTCCCGCACCACGTCGCCGTCGATCAGCACGCGAGCGACGTCATGGCGCGAAGGCAGCTCGTACATGGTGTTGAGCAAGACCTCCTCGAGGATTGCCCGCAGGCCTCGAGCGCCGGTGCCACGCAACAGGGCTTGGTCTGCGACCGCCTCGAGCGAGTCGTCGGTGAACATCAGCTCCACACCGTCCATCTCGAAGAACTTGCGGTACTGCTTCACCAGGGCGTTCTTCGGCGCGGTGAGAACCTGCACCATCTGGTCCCGGTCGAGGTCGTCGACCGTGGAGACCACCGGCAGCCGGCCGATGAACTCGGGGATCAATCCGAACGACATCAGGTCTTCGGGGAGCACCTGGGACAGCGTCGAGCCATCGCGCGTCTTCTTCGAGTGGACGTGGGCGTCGAACCCGATCGCCCTCTTGCCGATGCGCGACTCGATGATGTGCTCCAGCCCGCTGAAGGCGCCCCCACAGATGAACAGCATGTTGGTGGTGTCCACCTGCAGGAACTCCTGGTGCGGGTGCTTGCGCCCCCCCTGGGGAGGCACCGAGGCGACCGTGCCCTCGAGGATCTTGAGGAGGGCCTGTTGAACGCCCTCTCCGGAGACGTCGCGTGTGATCGACGGGTTCTCCGCCTTGCGAGCGATCTTGTCGATCTCGTCGATGTAGATGATCCCGGTCTCGGCCCGCTTGATGTCGAAGTCCGCCGCCTGGATCAGCTTGAGGAGGATGTTCTCGACGTCTTCACCCACGTACCCGGCCTCGGTCAGTGCGGTGGCATCGGCGATGGCGAAGGGCACGTTGAGCATCCGGGCCAGGGTCTGGGCGAGCAGGGTCTTCCCCGACCCGGTGGGTCCGATGAGCAGGATGTTCGACTTGGAGAGCTCGATGTCGTCCTTGGCCCGCTGCCCCGAGCGGACGCGCTTGTAGTGGTTGTACACGGCAACGGCCAGGACCCGCTTGGCCCGATCCTGCCCGACCACGTAGTCGTCGAGGAAGGCGTTGATCTCGGTCGGCTTGGGAAGCTCGGCGAAGGGGGTCTCCTCGGTGCCGGCGAGCTCCTCCTCGATGATCTCGGTACACAGGTCGATGCACTCGTCGCAGATGTACACGCCGGGACCGGCGATCAGCTTCTTCACCTGCTTCTGCGACTTGCCGCAGAAGGAGCACTTGAGGAGGTCGCCCCCCTCGCCGAACTTGGTCATGACCCCGGGACCACCTTCCGTCAGTTGGCAACCGCTCGCAGGGAGCGTCCCTCCAGGACCTCGTCCACGACTCCGTAGGCACGCGCTTCGTCAGCGGTCATCCAGAAGTCGCGGTCGGTGTCCATGCGGATCTTGTCCAGCTCCTGGCCGGTGTGGGCGGCGAGGATCTGGTTCATGTCCTCCTTGACCCGGATGATCTCCCGGGCATGGATCTCGATGTCGGTCGCCTGACCTTCGAGACCTCCAATGTGGGGCTGATGCAGCATCACCCTGGCGTGGGGAAGCGCGTAACGCTTGCCCTTGGCGCCGGCAGCCAGCAGCACCGCTGCCGCCGAGGCCGCCTGACCCATGCAGTAGGTGGCCACGTCGGGCTTGATGAAGTTCATCGTGTCGTAGATGGCCATCAGCGACGTGATGGCCCCGCCTGGTGAGTTGATGTACAGGGCGATGTCCTTGTCCGGATCCTCACCCTCCAGGTGGAGCAGCTGGGCCATGATCAGGTTGGCGACGGTGTCGTCGATCGGTGTGCCCAGGAAGATGATCCGGTCCTTCAGCAACCGGCTGTATATGTCGAACGCTCGCTCACCGCGGCTGGTCTGCTCGACCACCGTGGGGACCAGATAGCTGCTCTCGATCATTCTTGAACCTCCACGGGCTCGGGCCCGTCTTCGTCTTCTACGAGGGCCGATCCATCCGGTTCGGTCCCCTCTTCGGCGTCTTTCGGCCCGTCGCTTCCGTGGCGGGCGGGCAATTCGACGGCAGCACCGCCGGCATCGACGGGAACCACGAGGTCGAGGATCCGGTCGACCGCCTTGCGCCGCAGGATATCACCGGCCAGTGCCACAACCCCATCACCTCGCGTCAGCGCCTCCAGGTACTCGTCGGCCGGAACCTTCGCCGCCCTCGCCAGGGTGTTCACGGCGTGCTCCAACTCCTCGGCGGTGACCGTGATTCCCTCCTGGTCGGCCACCGACTCGAGCAGCACACGCGTCTTGAGATTGAGCACCGCCTGCGACCTGAGATCGGCGACGAACGCCGACTCGTCCTGCCCGGTGAGCTGGAGGTACTGATCGAGCCCCACCCCCTGACCCTCGAGCCGATGAGCGAACCGGTGCAGGACCGACTCCATCTCGGCGTCGACGAGCGCTTCGGGGACATCCAACGACATGGCGTCGATGAGGTCCGCCAGGACGCGTTCTTCGACCTGTCTCCAAGCCGATCTACGCCGGATGTCGGTCATCTGCTCCATGAGGTCGGACCGCATCGCCTCCACACCCTCGAGACCGGAGACCTCGGCCACCCACTCGTCGGACACGACGGGGAGCCGCTTGGCCTTGACCTGCTTCACCAGGATGCGAACGCCGACCTCCTCCCCCGCCTCGGGACCGAGCCCCTCGGGCAGTCGAGACTGGAAGGAGACGATGGATCCGGCCCCGGCCCCCCGAAGGGACTCGTCCATGCCCTCCAGGAAGCTGCCGGAACCGATCTCGTAGAGGAGGTCCTTGGCGGAGCCCGGGGCGTACTCGCTTCCGGCCAGGGTGGTCGCCACGTCGATCAGAACGAAGTCGCCGTCGAATCCTTCACGCCCCACATCCTCGAGAGTGGCGAACTGGTGCCGCATCCTTTCGATCTGTTCGTCCACGTCCTCTGGGCCCACCTCCGGGATCTCCACCGCGACGGACTTCCCGGCGTACTCGGGCACCTCGTCGAGGGTCGGCCACAGCGTCACCTGGACCTTGACGGCCACCTCACCGTCGGCATCGGCGATGTCGATCACACGGGGGGTGACCGCCGGTTGGAGACCGGCCTCGTCCAGTGCAGCCGTCACCACAGGGGGGAGAGCCTCCTCGATCGCCTCGCGGCGGAACTGCTCGGCCCCGATCATCGACTCCACGACCTTCACCGGGGCCTTCCCCGGCCTGAATCCCTTGACCTTGGCGTCCTGGGACAGGCGCGCAGCCGCCTTGCGGCGGCCCGTCTCGATCGCCTCGGGCGGGAGCGTCACCGTCACCGCCCGCTCGAAGCGGCCGACCTCTGTCACCTCGACCACGGGGGCTCCCTTCCTGGGAATAGACGAACGACGACGGGACGATCGTTGATCGTCCCGTTTCGGGGTGACCGAGGGGACTTGAACCCCCGACCTCCAGGGCCACAACCTGGCGCTCTAACCAAACTGAGCTACGGCCACCATGCCAGAGGCCCGGTGGAGTGCCCCCGGAGGGATTCGAACCCCCGACCAAGAGCTTAGAAGGCTCCTGCTCTGTCCCCTGAGCTACGGGGGCGACATGGCGCCGGGCGCCATCCACCGGGACCGCTGGAGCGGGTGAAGGGAATCGAACCCTCACCACCAGCTTGGAAGGCTGGGGCTCTACCATTGAGCTACACCCGCGCGAATCCCACCGCAGGATAGTTTCGCCGCGCCGCCATCGGCACTTCCGCCCGGGCGACCCGGATACGACGCTCGTCGGGCTGGCCGGATTCGAACCGACGACCCCCTGCTCCCAAAGCAGGTGCGCTACCAAGCTGCGCCACAGCCCGCCGTCCCATTGTGCCAAACCCGGGGCGGTTCCGAGTGATCCGTGGGTCGGGGCTATCCTCCACGACGGGTCGCTAGCTCAACGGCAGAGCATCGGACTCTTAATCCGCAGGTTCAGGGTTCGAATCCCTGGCGACCCACTTCCCTCGGGGATGGCTGGCGGGTGTAGCCGAATCGGTACAGGCGCCGGACTTAGGATCCGGTGGGCTTCGGCCCGTTGTGGGTTCGAGTCCCACCGCCCGCACTCGGTCGCCACCGTCGCGGCCCACGACTGAGGACCGCGATCGGTGCCCACCGGCCGGGCGTTCGGCAGGGCCCCCGGCTGGCTCAGCGGGCGCGGGCGGGGACCCGCAACTGGGTGACCCGCCGGAGGGTCTGCTGGGGGATGTGTCTGTCATGGCGCCTGCCGTCGGCGGTCCACGCCGAGCGCCTCTCTGCGGAGACGGTGATGAGGATTGCCCCGGCCCCTCTCCCCAAGGTGATCTCGTGGAGCCCCGACGAAGGGTCGTTCCACAGGGCGACCACCCGAGACGCCCTCGTTCCTTGTGGTCGCGAGCGGCGCACCATGCCGAACGAGCTGAGCGTGAGAACCGCGGAACCGGTCTCGTCGGTGATGACCGATGCGTATCGATGGGGCCACCGGGTGGCCAGCTGCGGTCCGTCGAGAAGCACGGCGACCACCAGGCTCGGTCCGATCCGACGCAGCAGGTCGGACACCTCGTCCATGCGGGCAAGGTCTTCGCAGACCAGCGGGGCGGCCGTCCCTCCGGCGCCGACATCGATGATCTGCAGGGTCCGCGGCGGAAGCTCGATGCCCTCCCACCAGTGCCGGGCCGGGTCGAGCGACCGGCTGAGGCGGTACTGGCTGATCTGAGCCCTGTCGATCGACCATCGATGATGCTTCTCCTGCCGGTACCTCTGCCAGCCGTGATCGGTGAGCAGGCCAATGTGGACGTGGTTTCCCCCAAGTCCGCCTCGAGGCGCCGGTCGGCGGACACCGGCGACCAGGAAGGGAACCCGGCGGCGTTCGAGCAGTTCCTCCATGAGCGAGACCTCTGACTCGGCCAGCGCAGCCTCGGGGAGGATCACCGCGTCAACACCTCCCTCCCGGGCGGTGGCCTCCTCGAGGAGGCGCTCGACGTATGCAACGTCGAGCACCGTGTCCGGAGAGAACTCGAAGAAGCCGAAGGCGGATCGGTCCATATCCACCGGAGTCTCGATCGGCTTGAAGGCCCGGGCATCGACTCGTAAGGGCCAGGGAAGGAGCATCACCCTGCGGTCGGCGACCGGACCCGATGGCTCGCCTGCGGTGACGATGGGATCGATCCTGTGCCAGGAGACGTCCACCGCCTCGTACATCAGGGCAAGATACCGGGACAGCGATCGAATCGTGATCCCCCGCAGAGCCAGGTGGGTCTTGGGGGTGATGCGCACCCTCGCCGGCGAGATCCTCGACAGGGAGCCACGGCCGGTGAGCAACGCCCAGGCGCGACCCTCGAAGCTGTCGGCCCCCGATCCCGGATCGGAGCCGGACAACCCGCTGCACGCCTCATCGGCCATGGCGTGAAGGGTGATCAACGCCACCGCAACCCGTTCGGCGCCGCCCCGGCGCAGAGACTCCAGAGAGAGCCCGCGATGGCGGGTCACCACCTCCCACTCCCGGGCGACCGGCTCCGGGACCGTGCCCCCTTCCGACACCGCCCTCCGCCACTCCTCGGCAGCAACCCGAACCATCTCGTGCCATCCGGACTCCGGTGGCCACCGGCTTCCCGCAGGCGGGGACACCGCGAGCCGGTAAGCCTCGGTGTGGTCGAGGACCAGGTTGGTCACGGCGAAGACGTCCGGCGGCCAGGCACAGATCTCATCCCATGCCGGCGAGGTGGTGAAGGCGCCCACATAGGAGTCGATCGTGGGCGAAGCCCGTTCGGCATCAACCGAATCCGCTGCCCTCATCGTTACTGGTCCTCCGTGCGCATCCCACCGAACCGGCCGAGGATCGGTCGGCGGTGACCTTCCACGCTGCTCTGGGATCCGGAGTCTACGGAGCAGGGCGGGGGGCGTTTCCCGGACCCCCGACGCTCTCAGGTCTCATCCTCACCTCTGATCCCCTTCACGGTTCCTTCATCTCGCCGCCGATCATCGGTCGCAGCAACCGACGGAGGAAGGAATGAGACGGCGCCTCGTGATCGTGATCATGATGATCTCCCTCGCCGCCTGCGGCGGCTCTGAGGCGGCCACGACGACGACTGCTGCGGAGTTCGAACCGACCTCCACGATCGCGACGGTCCCCGAATCGCCCGAGCCGACCCTCGAGCCCGGCGAGGAGCCCGACACCTACTGGGTCACCAACCCCTCGAGCGGATCGCGCCTCTCGGTCTCGGTGTTCTACCCGCAAGACTGGGCGGGTGGGACGCTCCCTGCGCTGCTCCTGGTCCCTGGCGGCAGCGGGCTCATCGATCCCAAGAGAGCGGAGAGCCTCACCGAGTTCGGATTCCTGGTGATCACCTTCGACCCCGAGGGGCGGGGGTCCTCGGAGGGCGTCGAGGACCACAACGGCTACGTCGGACAGGATGGCCTGGCGGCGGTTGCCGTCGCCGCGCTGGAGCTTCCCGGTCTCGATGAGGAAGCCTTCGGCATGGTGTCGTTCTCCTACGGGATCACCAACGCCGCCGGAGCGCTGGCCCGCCACCCCGATCTCCCGATCGACTTCCTCATCGACTGGGAGGGTCCGGTAGACCGTTGGTACACGACCTCCGGATGCGGCCCCCAGGCGAACGAGAGCAGGAGGATCGAATGGCCATCGTGCACCGAGGACGAGTGGTGGTCGCAGCGCGAGGCGATCACGTTCGTCGACGAGATCGCGGTCCCCTACCAGCGGGTGCAGTCCGAGAAGGACCACGTGCAGAGCGAGAATCAGCATGCCGTGGATGCCGTCAACGCCGCGGTGGCGGGCGGCGCCCCCTGGGTTCGGCTCAACGACTACCCGGCGGGCACGACCTTCGACGAGGTGCCCTCGATGCTCCCCGAGTCCGAGGACAAGCGGCTCGAGGCGACGATCGCCCGCTACGCCTGGGAGATCATCGACGGGGTGCTGTGAGCACCCTCAGCACGAGACCGATGCCTGGCAGGTGACGGTGAAGGTCCCGGTCACCGAGACGCTGCGCGGAGTCTCGGTCAGGACCTCGCTGGCGGCAAAGGCGAATGAGCCCCTGACACTCTCACCGTCCCAGGCCTCGATGGTGAAGGTGCCCCCCTCCGTTGCCCACACGGTCTCCACGTCGGATATGCCGAGGATCACGGAGAACTCGGCCGGCGCGGCGTCGGCGGCACCGAGCAGACCGCCGGACGCGATGACGTACTCGCCCGGCCCCATGGGCAGATCAGAACGCCTGGTGGCGTCGGAGACGAACGCCGAGACCAGCTCGCCTCCCGGTCCGGAGCAGTTGAAGAGGAAGAAGGTGAACACCGGCTCGCCGGCCGCCGTCAGGTCCTCGAAGGTGCGCTCTGCGCCGAGGCCGAGGAAATCGAACTGCTGGCGAAGCTCCTCCTCGGTGTACCAGTAGTCGGAGGTGAATGCGCTCAGGTCGTCGGGTCCGGTCCATGACTCGGTCACATCGCCGGTCACGGAGACCTCGCAACCCCCGGCTCCACCCGGACCCACCGCAGTGGAGGTGGTCGCATCGGACGCACCCGGGCCTACGGTGGTGGTGCTCGCGGCGCTCGCGCCTGGTTCCGTGGTGGTGGTCGCGGCATCGTCGCCGCAACCGGCGACGAGCAGCAGCACCGCAGACGAGATGACCAGCAACCGCTTCATGGCAACCCCTCCCGAGAGGCATCCTGCACCGCCGGGAGAGATGCTACTCGCGCATCGTCAGGGCACGATGAGGACCGGGCGTTTCGACGAGTGGGCGATGCGGTCGGCGACCGACCCGAGGACCAGCCGCTCCACCATTCCGGCGCCGCGCCTCCCTACGACGAGCAGATCGGCGTCCACCCGATCGCAGTACGCAAGCAGCTCGTTGGCGGGATCGCCCAGCTCCTGGCTCGAGACCACCTCGACCCCGGGAGGCTCGATGTGGGCGAGCGTCCTGTCGAGAACCGCCTGCTGGGCCTTCTCCATGGCACTGGTGAAGGCTTCGGCGGGAGGGGGCGACCCGACCAGCCCCCACCAGCCTTCCGGCGGCCTGACCACGGTCACCACGTGCAGGACCCCGGAGTGGGTGCGGGCTGCGGCGGCGGCGACCTCGGCGGCGGCCAGACTCTGTTCGGAGCCGTCGACACCGACGACCACGTTGCGCAGGCTCCATGCGGACATGCTCACCTCCTTGACCCAAACCTATTACGAACCCTCCTCCGACGCCAGGGTCGAAGGTCGGTCGCCCCAGGCCCAGAGCCGGGCCAGCGACTCGAGTGCACGGGCGCGATGGCTGATCCGGTTCTTCTCGGCCTCCCCGATCTCGGCCAGGGTCCTCCCGCCGACGACGAACACCGGGTCGTACCCGAATCCGCCCGTGCCCCGCTCTTCCCTGGCGATGCTCCCTTCCAGCACCCCGTCCACGACCACCTCGCGCTCCCCGTCCACGAAGGCGATCGCGGTGCGGAACCGGGCGGCGCGGTCCGAACACCCTTCGAGGAGCGCCAGCAGGCGATGACGATTCTCGGCGTAGGTCGCAGTAGGCCCGGCCAACCGGGCGGTGTGGACACCAGGGGCGCCGCCGAGGGCATCGACCTCCAGTCCGGTGTCGTCGGCGATGGCGGGCAGCCCGGTGGCGGCGGTGACGGCCCGAGCCTTGAGCAGTGCATTCTCCTCGAGAGAGGCACCGGTCTCCGCCACGTCGGGCCAGTCGAGGCCGGCCACGATCTCGATTCCGGGCATCAGCCGGGCGATCACCGCTCCCATCTCGCGCACCTTGTCCGGATTCTTGGTGGCGATCACGACCCGCATCTCACTGCTCCAGGGCGAGCCGCTGTTCCTCCACCAGCCGGGCGATTCCACCGCCGGCCAGATCGAGCAGGCGGTCCAACTCGAAGCGCGAGAACGTGGCGCCCTCGGCGGTCCCCTGGACCTCCACCAGGCCGCCCGCCCCGGTCATCACCACGTTCATGTCGACCTGGGCTCCAGCGTCCTGCTCGTACTCGAGGTCGAGCCGCGCCGTGCCGTCCACGATTCCCACCGACACCGCAGCGCAGTGGTCGCGGACCGGATCCGACTCGAGCAGGCCCGAGGCCATCGCCGCCGCCACCGCATCCTTGACCGCGACCCAGGCGCCGGTGATGGCTGCGGTTCTGGTGCCGCCATCCGCCTGCAGGACGTCGCAGTCGATCCTCACGACGGCCTCCGCCATGGCCGAGAGGTCGACGACGGAACGCAGCGAGCGGCCTATCAGCCGCTGGATCTCCTTGGTCCGCCCGCCCGAGATCGAGGAACGAGAAACCCGCTCCGGACTGGATCCGGGCAGCATGGCGTACTCGGCGGTGAGCCAGCCCTTCCCGGCATCACGCATCCAGCGTGGCACATCCGAGTCGAACGAGGCGGTGCACAGGACGCGGGTCCGGCCCATCTCCATCAGGACCGAGCCGGGCGTCATCTCGGTGTAGTGGCGTGTGATGCGCACCGGTCGCATCTCGTCTGGTGCTCTCACAGTTCAACCTCCATGCCGGGACGGGCGAAGTCGATGGGGCCTGAGAAGGTCAGCGCCGCCTCTGCCACCGACACTCCAGGTTCGAGGGTAGGGGCGACGTGGGTGAGGAGAAGTCGTCCGACACCGGCATCGGTGGCGATCTCGCCGGCTTCCACGGCGTGGAGGTGGTATGGATATCGATCGGGGCCGGGCGGTCCCTGGTGGGTCGCCTCGCACAGCAGCAGGTCGCATCCGGCGGCCAGGGCCTGGAGATCACCACCGGGGCCGGTATCCCCGCTGTAGACAAGGCTCACCCCATCGCACTCCACGCGCACCACGACCGAAGGGACGGGGTGGGCGGCGGCCCCGAACCGGAGGGTCGTGGCTCCAAGGGTGAGCCCGTCGCCGGGCCCGACGACTCGAAAGTCGAACACCCGATGGAACGGGTGGTCGGTGCTGGCGTCGAGGAAGTCGGCGATCAGATCGGCCACGCCCGGTGGGGCGAGAACCGGGAGGCCGGCGACCTCCGGGCGGTCGAAGCGGAGGTACTGGAAGAGAAAGACGAGATCCGAGCAGTGGTCGGGATGGCCGTGGCTGAGCACGATGGCGTCGGGCAGGAGGCCCGCCTCCATGAGGGCGGCGAACGTGCCCGGTCCGACGTCGAGCATCACCACCCGGTCTCCACAGGAGACGAGGTAGCCCGAGCCAGGCCGCCCCGGCGTCGGATAGGTTCCGTTGCTACCCAATACCTTCAGTCGCACTGCGTGGCGAGCCTAGATACCAGCCGGTTCCGCCGTTTCCTCAGGCGACGGCGAGGACCGTCAACCCGGTGCAGGTGAGCAAACCCATCAGGGCGACCATGGCGTACTGACTGCGTACCGAGTCGCCTCCGGGAAGCCGGGCCAGGGCGCGATCGTGAGCCAGGGTCACCGCGACCAGGTGTCCGATCAGGATCACGATCAGTTGCACCCACCACACCGCCACCGGAGGGAGCCAGGTGAAGTCCGGGGAGAAGTCGGCGGTGCCGAAGAGGTCCCATCCCCTTGCGAAGGGATCGGAGAACGCTGCCAGCAGCGACTGCCCTTCGAAGGCGATCAACGTGAAGTAGTGGGCGAAGGCATAGGCGACGGCGATCGGCACCAGGGTGTGGGCGAAGGAGGCGGCGACCTCCGTGGTTCGCAGCCCGGGGGTGTTGGCCGCCCGGGCCGCCCACCGGCATGCACCCAGGTAGGCGAGGTGGACCAATGCGACGACGATCAGTAGCGAAATGGTGGTGAACCAGATCGCGTGCTGTGCCGAGCCGACCAGGGCAAAGCCCATGTCGTCCCAGAACGGGGTTCCGGCAAGACCGTCGTAGGTGACGGACCCGATGGCAGCGTTGGCGAAGAAGGCCAGACCCGGCCACTCGGGAAGGGCCACCAGCCCCCGCAGCCATCCCCGGTACCGCACCCTGCCCTCCGCGTCCCGACCGAAGGGAGCGATCCCCGAGAAGAGACGGTGGTAGACGGTGAAGGCGTCCGCCGAGGCCATCGCCCGGGAGACTCCCGTCACCCGGGTCCACAGGGCGAGATACCCGGTGTAGAAGAGCGCCGCCCAGGCCAGTGTCGCCGGATCACCGGAGCCGGGGTGTATCAGCTCCAGCCAGACGAAGGCGAGGAGGGCGAAAGCCGCCGGCCACACGCCGAGGCGCCCGGGGCCATCCGGCCCTTCTGATCGAATCAGCCCGCCGATGGCGCGCCACGGGTTGAGCACCTGCCACAGGTTGCCGGTGGCGACGGCGGCGAACGGGATCACGAGCCAGAACACCACCCACACCACGATCGGACCCAGATTTCCACCCTGGCCCCCGTCGAGGAGACCGGCGGTGACCACCAGCGCCAACCCGGTGACCCCCACCCACCGCAACACGATCGTCAGCCACTCAGGGGGCAGCCACCCGGTTCCCCGCCATCGTGGTCCTCCCTGGAGGCGGGGCCGCGGCCAGGCCACTGCCAGCAGCCCGAACGAGGCGAGGAGCACGACCAACGCAGCCACCAAGAAGTACTCCAGCGGCAGGGGCAGGTCGCTGCGCCCGCCTATGCCGTGTGCGGATGCCTCACGAGGAAGGGCGAGAAACATCAGGACCGCCGTTCCCGTGAGCAGCAACCTGCGGGGGCCCCTGGCGATTTCGATCACTGCCCGTTCCGAGACTGGTCGAGGAAGAACTGCCACATGAGCTCGGTGGCGTCGATCGATTCGGTGGAGGCCCCACGCCCTACCGAGAGCGCCGACCCAGGCCATCCGTGTCTCCCGTCCTCGATCGTGTACAGGAGCACCGGTGCCGGACAGCCGTCCCATGCGGCGAGCGACACGTCGTCGGCCACCCTCGAGTGGCTGGGCCCGGAGCAGTCACCGGCGTCGGCCCACTCACCCGCCCAGGTCTCGACCGGGGCCACCGCCACACCCAGCCCGGCGTAGGGGACGATCCGGTCGGAGGTGCCGTGGAAGGCGATCAGCGGGCTCCTGATGGACCCTTCGCAGGCGCCCGACTCGTGCGGACCCGCCACCGATCCGACGGCGGCGAAGAGGCCGGGAAGGTCGCACCCGAGGCGGGCCGCCATGGCACCCCCGTTCGACATGCCGGCGACGAAGACGGCCTCCCGATCGATGGTGACGATCTCGGCCACCGTCTCGACGAGAGCGGCTGCGAACTCGACGTCGGCGGGGCCAAACCCCCGTACGGCCCTCCATGTGGGAATGAGCCCCACCGCCTGCGGGTAGGCGACGACGAAGCCATGCCGATCGGCCGCATCGTCGAAGGCGGTGAGCTCCCGCACCTCCTCGGACGAGCCGCCGAGTCCATGCAGGACCACGACGAGCGGCGCCGGGCCTTCCAGGTTCGGCGGGGCGTACAGATGGAAGGTGCGCTGCCGATCGCCCACTTCGAGGTCCATGCGCCGGTCGATGCCGGCAGGAACGGCCGAACCGCATGCGGTGGCGACGATCGTGGCAACGAGAACGGCTGCTTGCAGGCGCACGGTCGGGCACGGTACCCCAAGCGACGCCGTCGGTTATCAGTCGTCGTCCGAACCCTCGTCCGAGTCACCGGAACCGCCCGAGTCCCCCTCCTCGATCACACGCCAGACGAGCACTCCACCTTCGACCTCGGCAACGACCTTGAACTCGGAACCCTCGGACTCGAACTCGACCTCCACCGTCTCGGGCCCGGCATTGGTCACCTCGGCTCGATACGGGTTCACCGGGGAGGCCGACACGAATGACACCGCCGAACCCTGCACCGCCACCCCGACGGTTCCCACCCCACTCACCGTCTTCCACTCCGTCGATGGTGCCACGGCGGTGGTGGTCGTTGCGGCGGCGGTCGTGGTCGTGGTCGAGACCTGGGGAACCGTGGTCGTGACGGGTGGCGGCACCACGGCGCCTCCCTCGGACGTGACCGTCACCTCTGGCAGATCGGGCATCGTCGTCGCCGGGGCCACCGACGTGGCGACGGTCTCGGGCACGGCGAGCCGGGCTGCCACGTCGGAAGCCGCCACGGGAGTGGCGGGACGGGCTGCCACTTCGTTTCCCGCCAGGGTGACTGCGGCATGGGTGAGGGTGGCCGTGCCGGTGGCGGCCAGCACCCAGAGCACCCCGATCCCGATTCGCTTCATCACGAGGCCATTCTCCGTCCCCACCGTCATGCCGTCCGTAACGGGATCTCAAGATCTCTTGAAGTCGCGTCGTCCACCGTCGTCGCCACCTATCGTGCTGGCCATGGTCGCCATCCTCATGATCGAGGACGATCAACAGATCAGGGAGCGAACCGCCCGAGCGCTTGCCGAACGAGGCCATTCGGTCGGCTCCAGGCGCACCGGATTCGAGGGCCTCTCCGCCCTGGTCGACGAGGCCCCCGATCTCGTGATCCTCGACCTCGGTCTGCCCGACGTCGATGGCGCCGACCTCCTCAAGATGATCCGAGCAGTGAGCCGGGTCCCGGTGATCGTCGCCACCGCCCGCAGCGACGAGATGACGGTGGTGTCCCTACTCGATGCCGGTGCCGACGACTACGTCATCAAGCCGTACTCCATGGATCAGCTCGAGGCCAGGATCCGGGCCGTGCTTCGCCGCACCTCCTCCGACGAACGACACCGGCTCATCGAAGTGGGCGGGTTGCTCGTGGACCTCGCCGGGCGAACCGTCACCCTGGACGGCGCCACCCTCGAGCTGTCCCGCAAGGAGTTCGATCTCCTCGCCCACCTGGCGGTCAATGCGGGCGAGGTGATCTCCAAGCGAGACCTCCTTGCCGAGGTGTGGCGGGAACCGTACGGGGGGAGCGAGAGCACGGTGGACGTGCACCTCTCCTGGCTGCGCAAGAAGCTCGGAGAGTCAGCCGCATCTCCGCGCTACCTGCGCACCGTGTTCGGAGTGGGTGTCAAGCTGGTGGACCCGGAGGCATGAGACGCCGGCTGGCCACGGTGACCCTGGCCACCGCCAGCCTGATCGTGATCTCGTTCCTGATCCCGCTGGGCCTGCTCGTCCGGCGACAGGCCGAGGACCGGGCCCTGGCCAGGGCCGAATCGGATGCCAGGGCGGTGGCCACGGCGCTGGCGGTGGCCTCGTCGTTCGGTGGAGCCTCTCTTGAACCCGAGGTCGTTGCAGCCGTGCTCGGAGCGTACGGCGCCACCGATGGGGTGGGGGTGTTCCTGAGCGATGGGAGCGTGATCGGCGACGGCCAGGCCGGTGATCCCGAGGTCGCCGTGGCGGCTTCCGGTGTGGCATACACGGCGCGTACCGGCGGCGGGGCAGCGGTGCTGGTGCCCGTGGTGACTCCGGAGGGGAACCTGGTGGTGCGGGTCGAGGTCTCCGGCGCCGTCCTCACCGAGGGCGTGGCCTGGGCATGGCTGATCCTCGCTCTCCTCGGTGGCCTGCTGCTGGCGGTGGCGGTCGCCGCCGCCGACCGGCTGGGGAGATCGATGGTGTCCCCGGTCGAAGCGCTGCGTCGGTCGGCGGCGGCACTCGCCGAGGGCCGCCTGAACACACGGGTGGACCCTGGAGGGCCGCCCGAAGTGGCCGAGGTGGGTCGAGCGTTCAACGAGCTCGCAGACCGGCTTGGCGACCTGCTCCAGGCCGAGAGAGAGGCCGCAGCAGACCTCTCCCACGGCCTGCGCACACCGGTGACGGCCTTGCGCCTGCAGGTGGAGAGCATTGCCGATCCGACGCTTCGCCAGACCCTGCTCGACGACGTCAGGCGCCTGGAGGTCGCGGTGGGCTCCGTCATCACCGAAGCGCGCTCCAGGGGCGACGAGGAGCCCCCTCACTCCCGTCTCGACACCCTGGTCGCCTCACGCAGCGACTTCTGGCGGGTGCTGGCTGAGGAGCAGGGAAGGGTGTTCGAGGTATCGATTCCGTCGTCGGCGGTCGAGGTCCGCTGCACCGCATCGGCGGTGACATCTGCGATCGACAACCTGCTCGAGAACGTGTTCGCCCACACCGCGCCAGGGACGCCGCTTCGGGTCTCGGTGACGCATCGACCCGCGACCCTGACCGTCGAAGACGGCGGGGGTGGCCTGCCTCGAGACTCGGTGGAGCGAGGGGTCACCTCGGCCGGCTCCACCGGGCTCGGCCTGGACATCGTGCGCCGCACCGCAGAGCGCTCGGGCGGACGGCTGGAGGTGGGCAGTTCCGAGCTCGGCGGCGCCAAGGTGACGGTGCGTTTCGGCGCTCCCTGACCGGTCACGCGAGCGGGCGCCCCGACGGGGCGCCCGCAACCCTTTCGATTCGGGCAAACCTCAGGCGTCATCCGAGTCGTCATCAGACTCGTCATCCGAGTCGTCCGAGTCGTCGTCCGAGTCGTCGTCCGACTCGTCATCAGAGTCGTCATCAGAGTCGTCCGAGTCGTCATCAGACCCGTCATCAGACCCGTCATCAGACCCGTCATCAGACCCGTCATCAGACCCGTCGTCAGAGTCGTCATCAGACCCGTCGTCAGAGTCGTCGTCCGACTCGTCATCAGAGTCGTCCGAGTCGTCATCAGAGTCGTCCGAGTCGTCATCAGACTCGTCATCAGACTCGTCATCAGACTCGTCATCCGACTCGTCATCCGAGACGCCATCCGAGTCGTCATCCGAGTCGTCATCCGAGTCGTCATCCGAGACGTCATCCGAGTCGTCATCCTCCGAGGCAGGATCCTGAGTCTGGATCTTCAGCGAGCCATCTTCGAACTCCACCTCGAGCTCGATCTCGGCGCCTGCCTCCGACGAGAAAGTCACCTCGAGGTGCTTCCCGTCGCCGTCGTCGACGGCGACGGTCCAGCCTTCCTCGACCTCGACGTCGATCAGCGTGATCGTCCCGTCCTCGGCGGTGAAGATCACCTTGCCCGCTTCACCGACCTGCTCGGTGTAGGTCTCGGCCCGGGCAGTGGCCATGCCGGCGAATGCGATGCCGACGATCAGCACCGCCGCCCCTCCGAGGGTCGCCAAACGCTTCATCTCGATCCTTTCGTAGGTTGTGCACCCCAGAGTGCGCCACCCGCCCATTCGGGCGCCTGAGTGCGTGCTTATGAGGGTCTGAAGCGCCGACCACAATGGCGGCGACATGCTCCGACGGTTCTCCTGGGCGGTGACCCTGCGCTGTCCCGACTGCGGCACTCCCGCCACGCGACGCTTTCGGCTCGTCGAGTCGTGCCAACACTGCCGACTGCGGTTCGAGCGACACGAGGGCTACTGGGTGGGAGCCGTGGCGGTCAACACCCTGGTGACGATCGCCTTCTTCATCACCTTCTTGGTTGGTTCGATGGTCCTCACCTGGCCCGATCCCCCATGGGGCGCCATCACAATCGCAGCCGTCATCGTCAACCTGGTGCTGCCGATCGCCTTCTACCCCTGGTCGAAGACGATCTGGGTCGCCTTCGACCTCGCGCTCCACCCGCCCCAACCCGAAGACAGGGTCTAGGCGCCCATCCGCGCCCGAAGCAGGTCGAGACCGATGGCGCCGGCTTCGAGCAGCCGAGAGTGGAAGATCTTCGGATCGAAGCCGGGCTTGCGGCTCGCCTCGTCCCGCATCTCCCGTATCGCCTTCTGCCCGAGCTTGTAGGAGATCGCCTGGCCCGGCCACCCGAGGTACCGGATCATCTCGGCCACCGACATGTCGTGACCCTGTGCGGCGTAACGCTCCAGCATCTCGACACCGAGTTCGAAGCGCCAGGGCTCTCCGGGGTGGAACTCCTGTCCCGCCGGGATCCGGTATCCGAGGTGGCTCCCGATGTCGATCACGACCCGGCAGGCGCGCAGCATCTCCGACGCCAGCTTCCCCATCACATAATCGGGCTTCTCCAGATACCCCAGCTCCTCCATCAGGTCCTCGGCGTACAGCGCCCATCCCTCCCCCGAGCCGCTGTACCAGACGGCCAGACGATGCAGGCGCGAGAGCCGCTCACCGGCGGTCACCTGCAGACCGAACTGGAGATGATGTCCCGGGAATCCCTCGTGGTAGGCAGTGGTCACCTCGTCGAAGAGGGGGATCACCTGCTGGTCCCCCTTGGACCACCACACCGTTCCCGGCCGGCTGAAGTCCTCCGAAGGGCCGTTGTAGTAGGCGCCGAGGGATCCCCCGGGCGGGGTCATCCGCACCTCGATGGTGCGGATCGGGTCGGGGACTTCGAAGTGCACCCCGTCCAGCTCGGTGAGCGCAGCCAGCTGGCGGTCCAGCATGATTCGCCGAAACTCCTCCTGACTGGTGGCGGCCCGAGCCGGATCGGTCTGGAGCAGTTCGAGAGCCTCGTCCAGGCTCCCACCGGGCACGATCTCCCCGGCCACCTGCTCCATCCTCCGCCGCAACCGGATGACCTCCTCCCAGCCCCACTCGTATGCGAGGGCGGGATCAACCGTCGCGCCCAGGAACCGGCGGGCCAGGCGCACGTATCGCTCCTCGCCCACGGCATCGTCGGCCGGCGCCGACGGCAGGTAGGTCCCCTCCAGATAGTCGGCCAGGGCGGAGAACCCCGACCGCGCCGCGGCCACCCCCGTCGCGACCGCCTCGGTCAACGCCGGATCGCCGATGCCTGCCTCCCGCATCGCCGCCGGAAGCGAGAGAAAGTGCGACCCGTCCCCGGCGTGATTGCGCGCCTGCCTCACCGCCTCGACCACCTGGCGGCGGGCGACGACCTTGCCCTGGCGGCGGGCCGCCTCCAGCCTCGAGGCGTACGCCGATGCGGCTGCGGGAAGCCCTTCGAGGCGGGCGGCGATGGCACGCCAGCCCTCGTCTGACTGCTGGTCCATCTGATCGAAGACGTCGCGAAGCGTCTGCAGCGTCGATGCGATGCTGTTCAGATCGAGCAGGTGCTCACCGTCGTCGAACTCGGCGAGGTTTCGCTCCAGTTCGTCCTCGGCGACCTGCCTGGCGAGAACGGCGAAGGGCTCCTCGGCCCGGGGGAGATTTCGAACCCTGAGCAGCTGGCCGCGGAACATGTCGGCCACCGCCTCCGAGCCTTCGAGTCCGAAGTCCTCCCAGCGGTCGTCGTGCCCGGCGATCCCGAGATAGGTGGCCAGCGTGGGGAGGGCGGCGGCGATCTCGTCGACCAGGTCGCTGCTCAGCGGATAGATCGGGTCGATCAAGAGAGGTCCTTCCGCAGACCGCCGGAACATAGCGGGTGGCAGGGGCCCCGTCACTAGGCTCCACGCTCCGTTGTCCCCGTCCCGCTCTTCGCGTCCGTTCGTCGGCGGCATCGTCGACGTGGCGCCGATCCTGCTCGGCGTGTTCCCGTTCGGTGTCATCGCCGGAGTGGCGGCGGTGGACGCAGGACTGTCGACTGCTCAGGCAATCGCGGCCTCTCCGATGATCTTCGCAGGCGCCTCCCAGCTGGCCACCATGGACCTGTTGTCGAGCGGCTCCGCCGCCGCCGTGGTGATCGCCACCGCCCTGGTGATCAACTCGCGCTTCGCCATGTACTCGGCGGCGCTGTCGCGACACCTCACCGGCCTCGGTGGCCCCCAGCGGGTCGTCGCCGCCTATCTCCTCACCGACCAGGCCTTTGCCGTCTCGGTGATTCGCTACGGGAGGGAGTCGTGGGACCTGGCATCCCGCTTCGCCTTCTACCTGGGGGCTGCGATGGGTCTCTGGTTCACCTGGATGGTGGCGACGGTGGCCGGGGTGTTCGTGGGCGCCGGGGTCCCACCGGAGTGGTCGCTCGACTTCGCCGTGCCATTGGTGTTCCTGGCGCTGCTCTTCCCGGCGATCAGGGACCGGGGGACCCGGACCGCCGCCATCGTGGCGGGCTCCGTCGCCGCCGTCGCCGGCGGCCTGCCCCTCAACCTCGGGCTGCTGGTGGCGGTCGCCTGCGGGCTTATCGCCGGTGTCGCCGCGGGGCGCCGATGACAAGCGGAACGGGCATCTGGCTGCTGCTGGCGATCATCGGGCTCGGGACCTGGCTGATCAGGCTCTCGTTCCTGGCCCTGCTCGGCCGCGTGGAGCGCGTTCCCCCGGCGGTCGAGCGGGTGCTCTCCATGATTCCCGCGGCGGTACTGGCAGCGCTCGTCGTCCCCGGTATCACCCGCGCCCAGGGACACCTCGACCTGGGTACGGCTCGTTTCGCCGCCGGTGTGCTGGCGGCCGTGGTCGCGTGGCGGACGAAGAACGTACTGGCGACGATCGCCGTCGGAATGGGAGTGCTCTGGATGCTGTCCGCCGTCAGCAGTTGAATGCGCCGGCTGCCAGGGCGTCGGCCGAGTCCGGGGCGGCCTCGAACCCGTCCTCGAACCCGAACTGGAACCCGGTTCCCGCTGGATCCCACTGGTAGAACCGGGAACGGACATCCCACAGGGTGCCCCCGGTCGCGCCGGCAGAGGTCTCGTACACACCGTCGGCGGCACAGGTGAGCCCCTCGCGGTGTGCGGCGCCGAACCCGTGAAGGAACTCGAGCGGCGGGTCGCCGGGCAGGTGGGCCACCTCGACGGTGCAGCTCGTCGTCAGGTAGTAGAAGGCGTACACGTCATGGCCCGAGAGCAGCGACTTCTCGGTGCGGATGAGCACGCCGTCGTTGGCGGGGCCGAAGTCGATCACACCGACGAATTCGGGCGGGAAGGCCGGTGCCGAAGGGGCGGCAAGTGGCGTCGAGATCATGTCGTTGGGGAAGAGGGCGAACCCGAGCCGATACTGGCCGCCGGATAGGTAGAGGATGGCTCCGTCGGCCTCCATGATCGAAAGGGGCTGCGGATCTCCGTCGAAGTTGCCCGGCCCCCCAGCCACCAGAGCCCCCTCGGCCAGTGGTTCAGCCGCCAGGGCGGCGCACCCCGCCCAGGGGTTCGGCGCAGCGGTGGTGACCGTGGTGGTGGCGGCAACCGTCGTGGTGGTCGCCGCCTCGGTGGTCGTGGTCGTGGCCACCGTCGGTCCTGTGGTGGTCGCAGCCTCGGTCGATGTCGTGACTGGGCCGGAAGTGGTCGTCGACTCCACCGTCGTGGTCGTCGAGTCGGCGGCGACCGGATCGCCTCCACCGCTCGACATGACGACCACCCCTAGGGTGATGACACCAACCACCGCCGCTGCGATCAACCAGCGGAGATCGGTGATGTTCATCTGGCCTCCTCCCCGTCAGCAGCCGAAACTGCCCGCCCCGAAGATGATGGCGTCGTCCGCAGGCGACGTGAGCGTCGAGATGGATGAGGTCTGCAGCTGGAACTCCAGCAAACCCGGCACCCAGAGGTACGACTTGGAGACGTACTCCCAGGTCACGCCGTCAGAGGAGGTGGCACTGGTCGTGGTGAGGGTGTCGCCGGAGCAGCTGAGCCCATCGAGATGGGTGACCGAGCCGCCGCTGAGGAAGTGGGCGGCGCTTCCGGTGCTCAACGTCGCCTCATAGAGATTGCAGCCGGCCCACACCACCGTCCCGATGATCTCGGTGGATGCTCCCCCGTCGATCCGAGCGAACCCGACCGGAAAGCCGTCGAAGCTGAAGATCGACACCGGCCACGCCGGGCCGAACACGGCGGTCCCCTGGGCGTATCCATTCGAGAGCCTGATCGCCACCCACCAGGTGCCGGCATCCTCGAAGGTGATGAGGCGGTCGAGCAGTCCGTCCCCGTTGAAGTCTGCTTCGGGGCCGAGGGTGGCGCCGGCCGGAACGCTGAGACCAGGGATGCCTGAACAGCTGCCCGCGGTGCCTCCGGTGGTGGTGGTCGCAGCCACCGTCGTCGTCGTGGCGGCGGTGGTAGTGGTGGCGGCGGTGGTAGTGGTGGCGGCGGTGGTAGTGGTCGCAGCCGCCGTCGTCGTGGTCGCCTCGGACGTTGTGGCGGGCTCGGCGAGGGTCGTGGTGGTCACAGACGTAGACGCAGCCGACTCATCCTCTCCTCCCCCGAGGAGAACCACCAGGAGCAGCACCACCAGCAGCGTCACCAGGGTTCCCGACAGGAAGAACACGAGACGCTTCTGTGCTTCGGTCACTGTCGATCCTTCCGATCGGCGCTGTGGGCTCGGTCAGGGAGAGTAGGGGCAGGAGAAGTCGGCATGGGAGAATATTGCGGCTTCATCGGCCGGGTACACCAGCGTGGATGCCGCCGCTCCGCCGAACAGGAGCCCCCTGGTGATCGGGTCCCAGTCGTAGCGATAGGTGAACGCCTCCCAATTCGTCCCATCGGACGTGGAGGCCGACAGGGCGGTGACGCCGTCCATGGCGCAGACCATTCCGTCCATGTGGGTGACTCCACCGCCCCGGACGAAAGTGGCCTCCCCGACGCCGTCGATGGTCGAGTAGGCGATGGAGCATCCGTTCAGCTGAACGAAACCGAACACCTGGGTGGAAGCGCCGGCGTCGACGGCGGCGATTCCAACCCACTTCGGGTCCCCGACGAAGGCCTGCGCCCCCAACGCCTCGGCGGGGCCGAACACCGCCATCTCTGTGGCGTAGCCGTAGGAGAGAGCGATCTGGACGCGGCCCGAACCGTCGGAGGCCTGATAGGCGACGAGCTGGTCGGCGGTCCCGTTGCCATCGAAGTCGCCGGCGGCCACCGTCACCCCGGGTCCCGGCGACGGCGTCGAAGCGCTGGGGAGGCCAGTACAGGGGCCGCTCGGCGCCGCCGTGGTGGTGGTCGTTGCAGCCGTCGTGGTAGTAGCCGCTGCAGTCGTGGTCGTTGCAGCAGTCGTCGCCGCCTCGGTCGAGGTGGTGCTGGCGGGTTCGGTCGTGGTGGCGGCCAGGCTCGTGGTGGTGGCCTCGGAGGTCGATGCGGCGGCAGTGGTGTCGCTGGATCCGTCGCCGCGGGTCAACACCACGGCGAGCAGCACGACACCCAGGGTGGCGGTGATCCCAAGGAGGAACATCAGAATCGTTCGGTTCCGGTCGTTCATGGGCACCTCCGTGGGGCGCGATGATACGACGGCAATCGCCGCGGGGCAGGGATCAACGGCTGGCCATGCGACCCAGCCGCTTCATGGCGGCCGCACCGACCAGGGCCGCCGCGGTCGAGATCGCCATGCCGAGGGCGGTCGCTCTGACCCCGAGCAGGTAGAGGTCGGCGTCGAATGCGAACTCGCCGTCGAGCTGACCGTCGCTCATGCCGAGCCCGGCACCGAACACGATCGCTGCGATCACGAACAGTGCCCACCACCAGCTCGTGATCGCCGAAACCCTCCGATTGCGCCACTCGGTCGAACCCTCCTCGGCAGCGATCAGGACCCGCTCCATCTCGTTCAGCACCAGCTTGGGGATGATGAAGTTGGCGAAGGGGATGAACCAGCCACCCACCGCCCAGCCGGCGCTCCACTTGCGGTTCGCCGCTCCCGAAGTCTCGACCACGCGGTAGGTCTGGTACCACCAGATCACGGCAAGGATCCCGGTCACCAGTGCGGCCAGGGAGAACACCGCCAGCACGGCCTCGGTCACCTCCTCGGCATCGACCAGTCGCCTCACCATGCCACCGTCCCCGGCCATCACATCGGCCACGAGTCGGGCTTCGTTGGAGGCCGCGATGGCTCCTGCCAGCGAAGCCGCTGCGGTGGCGTACAGAAACCCGCGCAGCGTGCTGATCAGGCCGGGGGCCACCCGGTAGCGTCCCGCATCGATCGTTTCGTCCGACGAAGTCATGGCGACCTCCTTCGTGGGCGCGTCATCGTGCGCCGAGGCTAACTGGTGACATGCGATCGCTAGTGTCGCTGCACTCATGTCCGAATCACTCGTCCAAGCCATGGGGCTAGAAAAGTCGTTCGGCAGCCTCGTCGCCGTCGGCGGGATCGACTTCGAGGTGCGCCGGGGAGAGGTCTTCGGGTTCCTAGGCCCCAACGGCGCCGGGAAGTCGTCGACGATGCGCATGATCGGGGCGGTGTCCCCATCGAGTGGCGGAACCCTGAGCGTCCTGGGCATGGACCCCGACCGCGACGGTCCCCGCATCCGGGCCCGCCTGGGCGTGGTGCCCCAAGAGGACAACCTCGACCTGGAGCTCACCGTCTACGAGAACCTGTTCATCTACGGGCGCTACTTCGGCCTTCCCCGCAAGGTGATCGACGAACGCATCGACGAGCTGCTGCGTTTCGCCCAGCTCGACGAGCGCCGCAAGAGCAAGGTGGAGCCGCTGTCGGGTGGAATGAAGCGTCGCCTCACCATCGCCCGGGGACTGATCAATCGGCCGGAGATGCTCATCCTGGACGAACCGACCACCGGGCTCGACCCTCAGGCCCGCCACCTGCTCTGGGACCGCCTCTACCGCCTGAAGCAGGAGGGGGTCACCCTGATCATCACCACCCACTACATGGACGAGGCGGAACAGCTCTGCGATCGCCTGGTCATCATGGACAAGGGCAAGATCGTGGCCGAGGGCTCCCCACGGGGGTTGATCGAGGAGCACTCCAGCCGCGAGGTCCTGGAGCTTCGATTCCCGGTCGGGACCCAGCAGGACCACGCCGCCGAGCTCGAAGGGCTGGCCGAGCGCGTGGAGGTGCTGCCCGATCGAGTGCTGCTCTACACCGGCGACGCCGACGAGGCGGCGGCCGCCGTACACGCCCGCGGGATCATCCCCGAGTCCACGGTGAGCCGGCGCGCCACGCTGGAGGACGTGTTCCTCGGGCTCACCGGCCGCACCCTGGTGGACTGATGGCCGCCACCCCGCTGCGGGTTCTCGAGGCATCGGCCCGGGTGTATCGCCGCACCTGGCGGGGAAGCGTCGTCAGCACCTTCCTCAACCCGGTCCTGTTCCTGCTCGCCATGGGAATGGGCCTGGGCAAGCTGGTGGACGCCGGCGGAGGCGAAGCGACCCTCGACATCACCTACCTCAAGTTCCTCGCCCCTGGCCTGCTCGCCGCCACCGCCATGACCACCGGTGCCGGCGACTCAGCCTTCCCCGTGATGGCAGGCATCAAGTGGCGCAAGACGTTCGAGGCGGTCCTGGCCACCCCGGTTGGGGTGCGCGACCTGGTGGTGGGACTGATCTCATGGGTGGGCGTCCGGCTGTTGTTCGTCACCCTCGTCTACTCGGGCGTGATGACCGCCTTCGGGGCAACCACGGTGGTCGAGGGCCTGCTCGCCGTGCCGCCTGCGGTGCTCACAGGAGTGGCGTTCGCCGCAGTGATCGTCGCCTACACCGCCCGGCTCGAAGACGAACAGGGACTCGCCAGCCTGTTCCGGTGGGGGATCACCCCGCTGTTCCTCTTCTCGGGGACGTTCTTCCCGGTATCGCAGCTGTGGGGATGGATGCAGCCCGTCGCCTACACCACCCCCCTGTTCCACGGTGTGTCGCTGTGCCGAGGGCTGGCACTCGGAACCGGCTACGTCGTCCATCCGCTGTTCAGTGCCGCCTACCTTCTCACGATGCTCGGCCTCGGGCTGCTGGTGGCCAACCGCTACATGACCCGGAGGCTGGTCAAGTGACCGGTCCTGCAACACTCGTGCCGCGGGTCGCTCCTCCGTTTATTCGTGGCAGCGCCGTTCGCATGCTGGAACGCAGTGCCCTCGTCTACCGGCGCATCTGGGTGCTGGTTCTCTCCGGGTTCTTCGAACCCATCTTCTATCTGTTCTCCATTGGGGTCGGGGTGGGAGCACTGGTGGGTGATGTGTCCGTGGGCGGCGGGCGCACCGTGGAGTACGCAGCCTTCGTGGCTCCGGCACTGCTCGGGGCGTCGGCCATGAACGGCGCCATCTACGAGTCCACCTTCAACATCTTCTTCAAGCTCCGCTACGGGAAGGTCTACGACGCCATCCTCGCCACACCGATGGAGCCTCGGCACATCGCCGTCGGCGAGATCGCCTGGTCCCTGGGTCGCGGGCTGCTGTACGCCACCGCATTCCTGATCGTGATCACCGGATTCGGATACGTGGAGTCGGCGTGGGCGGTGCTGGCGGTGCCGGCGGCGGTGCTCATCGGGTTCGCCTTCGCCGCCCTGGGGATGGCCGCCACCACCTTCATGAAGTCGTGGCAGGACTTCGACCTGGTGAACATGGTCACCCTGCCGCTGTTCCTCTTCTCGGCAACCTTCTATCCGATCGACGTGTACCCGGAGGCGTTCCAGGCGTTCACCCGCCTTTCACCCCTGTATCACGGGGTCGAGCTGATCCGGGCGCTCACGCTCGGCACATTCGACTGGAGCATCGCCGCCCACGTCGGGGTGTTGCTCGGACTCGGGATGGTGGGAGCGGCGATCACGGCCCGCAGGCTGAACAAGCTGCTGCTCTCCTAGGGAGTGGTCGCCGCCCCGCGCCGCCCGACGGTCAGTACCAGCACCACACGCACCAGGTAGTCGACGAGGAACAGTGCCGCCAGGGCCACCGGCACCTCGCTGCGCACACCGAGCGCCAGCAGCACGGGAACGGCATTCGCCACGACCGAGCGCATCGCCCCCTGACCGTGCATGCGGGCGAAGTTGGCGGTGAGCCTCTCCCCCGGGCCGGCCAGGACCGGGACCAGGTAGGCGAGCGAACCGAACAGCACCAAGCCGACCCCGGCCGCTCCCACGGCCGTGGCCCGAGCGTAGAGGAGATGACCTTCGGCGAGCAGGGTGTAGGCCTCGTGCCCCACCCATCCGGTGAGCCACAGCGATCCGCTCAGGATGAGCAGGGCGGGCAACCCACCCCGCAGCAGCCGGGCGATGCCCAGGCGACTCACGATCCCACCGAGGATGAGCGCCGCTGCCGCCCCGACCAGGATGCAGCCGATGCCGACCACGGCTGGCCCCGACACGATCCCGGCGGTGAACAGGGCGAATGCGCCGACACACAGCCAGAAGGCGGCGACCGCCTCCTTGCCCGACACCAGCTTGTGGCGGGCGGTCGTCGGGAGCAACGTGGGAAGCGTCCCCAGGATGCTGAACCCGACGAGGCCGACCAGGTTGAGGTGCATGTGGGCGGTGCGCAGATCGAGGTAGGAAGATCCCCCCACCCCGGAGCCGATGATGCCACCAAGGGTGACCCCTACTGCTCCCGAGGCAAGCGCAAGCAGGTAGAAGCGCGAGGCGAGATCGAACCTGCGCAGCAACGAACGACGAACGATGCCGACGAGGATCCAACCCAGTGCCACCAGGCCGATGCCGACCAGTGTGGCGCCGGAGATGGTCATCCAGTCCACTTCGTTGGCAACGCCGAGCACCGCCAGGAGGGCACCCACGGCAAGCGACCATCGCTGCGCTGCAGCAAGGCGGGGATCGGCCGGAACCGACGCCGACCAGGTGGTCGAGAAGAGCTGGGTGGCGCCGGAGATTGCGAGAAGAACCGTGCCCGCCATGAATGCGTGGAGTGGACCCCACCAGGTGCCTTCACCACCGATGGCGCGCAGGACTCCCCAGATCGCAGCCCACGCCATGAAGATGGCCCCGAGGCGGAGTGCCGATGCGGCGACCCCGTGCGAACGCGCCACGCGTCGCTGCCTTCCCGTCTCGACCTGCATGGATTCGAGGTTAGGCGGGGTGGGAGTCCATCAGAGCCGACCGCCGGGGGTGGCCTCGAAGTCGTCGATGTCGAGCGCATGGCGAGGCCGCGGCGGGCGACGCCACGACGAGATACTCGCACCACAGTGGACCACGGCCCGCGAAGGGATGGACTCCCAGGGGGAGTGAAGCCTGCGAGCGCGACGCCGTACCACCCCTACGAGCAGAAGCGTGAGCACCGACAGGGCGATGCCGAGCAGGGGACGCGCCAGACCCCGGGTGACCACGAGCCACCACACCCACGCCCCACCCAGGCCGTACACGAGAGTCAGGTAGGCAGCGATGATCGGAGAGTACCTGGGGCATGCACCCCGTATAGGGTGCCGGATCGACTCAGCCGATACTGGAGGACCATGAACGCCAAGCTGTTCGCCGTCGCACTCCCCGTGTTCTTTGCCATCGACATGGTGTGGCTCGGCCTGGTCGCCAAGGGCTTCTACCGGCGCCAGCTCGGTGCCCTGATGCGCACCGACGTGAACTGGGCGGCCGCCATCGTCTTCTACCTGCTGTTCATCCTGGGCCTTGTCGTGTTCGTGGTGGCTCCAGCCGTGGACGCCGGCTCGTGGACTGAGGCGGTGTGGCGCGGGGCCCTGTTCGGGCTGGTGACGTACGCCACATACGATCTGACCAACCTCGCCACGCTTCGCGACTGGCCGCTTCCGATGAGCCTGGTCGACCTGGCCTGGGGAGCCGTCCTGGCGTCCTCGGTGGCGGTGGCAACCTACGGGATCGGAACCCGGCTAGGGGTGTGAGCCGCACGGGCCGGAGAGGGCAGCGGGCGAGACTTTCCATCGGGGCCTGCCCCCGGTTGACTCCCATTTGCGGGGGAAGGAAAGACCGAAACGCAGCATCGCCCCCGAAAAGGGGGCGATGCAAGTGGAGGTGCGGGGAGTCGAACCTCGAGAGATGAGGCAGACCCGTGTTTCCTATTGAGGTCGTGGATCTGCTCCCCCGTGAGAGCGCCTCCCACTCGAGGAGCCAAGTCGCTTCAACAGCAACACAGGTCAGAGGATTGACAAAATACTGCCGATACCGGTATAGTTTTGTCATGTCACTGGTAGACGTTGCGGAGGCTGCTCAGCAACTGGGTGTGAGCCCGAGGCGAGTACGGCAGATGCTGGCCGACGAACTCGTGCCCGCGGTTCGTATCGGTCGAGCGTGGGCTGTGGAACAACGCCACGTCGACCACCTCAAGAACCACCGAGCCTCCGCCGGGAGACCGTGGAGTCCTTCATCAGCATGGGCAGCCCTCGCCGCGGCCGATGGTCGTGAGCATTCGCTCTCTTCTGTTGATCGGTCGCGGGCTCGCCGCCGTCTCGGTCGGGCAGGGCTCGTTGGAATCGCCGAGAGGCTGGCAGCCCGAGCCGACTCCAGGCGATTCTATGGACACCCCTCCGTACTGGAGCGGCTCGGAAACGCACCCGATGTCGTCCGCTCGGGGGTGAGTGCAGCAAAGGAGCATGGTGCCGATCTTCTCGCATGGGGTTTCCTGGAGGCGTACGTCCCGAGGTCCGCCGCGGACGGCATCATCAGCAAGTACGCACTCGACGAGGATGCCGAGCGGGCGAATATCGTCCTCAGGATCGTCGAAGACTCGGCGTGGCCGTTTGCTCCAGGTGAACGTTTCGCCCCCAGAGCGGTCGTCGCCATCGACCTACTCGAGTCGGGGGATGAGCGATCACGTCGATCCGGTCTGGCACTGGCACGGCAGTCGCCATGATGGAGAGCCCCACTATCCAACGGGGACCCGTCCGGTTGCCGAGCCTCCCTGGGCAGGCTGATGAGTTGTGGGAAACGCTCATCGAGCTCTGGAAACGTCGCCCAGGCGGCTGGACTCTCATCGGCGGACAGATGGTGCTGTTGCACGCCCTGGAGAACCTTGCGACACCCCCGCGGATTTCGACCGATCTCGATGTCCTGGTGAATGCACGGCTGGTGACTGGCGCAACGGCTGAGTTCGCAGCCGAACTCTCAGCTTGGGGATTCGACATGGACGGTGCATCCCCAACCGGTGTTGCTCACCGCTACGTTCGCCACGGAGTGGCGATCGACGTCTTGGCGCCTGAAGGAGTTGGTGGCCGAGCCAACCTGACGACGACGCCGCCGAATCGAACCGTATCGGTTCCTGGCGGAACACAGGCTCTCGCTAGGACCGAGCTGTTGCCGGTCCTGACGGCAGCTAGCGAAGGACTCGTGCCGAGACCTTCGCTGTTGGGGGCTCTCGTGGTGAAGGCGGCTGCCGTTGATGTTGACGATGCTCCCCAGGCGCAACTGCAAGACCTTGCCTTCCTTCTGACTCTCGTCGACGATCCCGTTGAGCTTGCGAGCCAGCTAACCCGCAAGGATCGGACTCGGATTCGATCCCGATCGGAGCTCTCCGACGGTTCAGACGCGGTCTGGCGAACCCTGAGCCAAGAGCAGGCCGATCGAGCGAGAGCGGCACTCAGAATCCTCTCGGCCTGATCACCTGCGTGATGGCCACCCCCAACCACCCACCAACAGCACCCCCACCCACCCCGACCAACATCAGCCGGGCAACAAACAGAGCCTCCCCGCCCGAAACGGGGCATCGCCCCCGAAAAGGGGGCGATGCAAGTGGAGGTGCGGGGAGTCGAACCCCGGTCCTCCGCCGTTTCGATGCCGGCATCTCCGAGCGCATCCGATGGAGTGGATTCGGGAGACGAGGCCCCATCGGAAGGTGGTCCCGTTCCCTATCCGGTGTGTCTCAGCCCGCCGCTACCGGAGTCCCGGCGGGAGCCTCCCCCATTGCGGCGCCCGGGTCCGGCGAGGGGGGAGCCCACCGGTCGGACGGGCTGCGCTAGTTAGGCAGCCAGTGCGAAGTTGTCTTCGGCACTTGTGTTTGATCCCGGTTCTTTAACGAGGACTCCGGGGACCTCGGCTCGCTTCCGGCACCTCCACCGTCGGAGTCGAAACCAGTTCACCCCCGTGTTGGTGCCCACCAACTGTACAACGCGGTGCCGTCAAGACCAGTTCCCACCGAATGCCATCAGTCGAGGCTCTTGTGACGGATCGCCCGCTGCATCTCGCGATCCGCCTGGCGGCGCTTGATCGTCTCGCGCTTGTCGAAACGGACCTTGCCTTTGGCGAGACCCAACTCCACTTTGGCCAGACCCTTCTTGAAGTAGATCCGCAGCGGCACGACGGTGAGGCCCTTCTCGGCGACCTTGGCCGCCATCCGGTCGATCTCTGCTCGATGCAGCAACAGCTTGCGGGTCCGCTCCGGGTCGTGCCCCCCATCTCGGGCGAAGCCGTAGGGAGAGATCCGCACCCCGAACAGCCAGAACTCGCCACCGTCGACGGCGGCGTAGGCGTCCTTGAGATCGACGAGCCCGGCGCGCATCGACTTGACCTCCGAGCCGGTGAGCGACAGCCCCGCCTCCACCGTCTCCAGGATCTCGTAGTCGAAGCGGGCCCGCCGGTTGGTCGACACCACCTTGATTCCCGGCTCTGGGGTCTTGGCCATCGGCAGCCACCGCACCGCCGGGACCTCAGTCCCGGAGGAACCCCCACATTCCGAAGGCGCTACCCATGAGGCCGGTACCGGCCCCGAACCCGAGCACGATGATCGACTGGCGCAGCATGAACTCGAACGGGACCACCACCGACGCCGGGTCGATGGCAGTGGAGAAGAGCCCGGCGATCGAGCCGCGAACCCCCCACACCAGCAACACCGCCAGCGCAGCCCCGGCAATCCCCTCGAGCAGACCCTCGAGGAGGAAGGGAATCCGCACGAACCAGTTGCCGGCGCCGACCAGCTTCATGATCGATATCTCGTCGCGGCGGGCGAAGATGGCGATGCGGATGGTGTTGGCGATCAGCACCACCGCCGATGCTCCCAACACGACGACGATCCAGAAGGCGAAGGTGCGCAGGCGATCCGATCGAGCCACGAGGGCGTCGATCGCCTCATCGGCAGCGGAGACCTGTTGGATGCCCGGGATCACCACCAGACGGTCGGTGATCTCGGCGTAGGCGGCGGCCTCACGCGGGGCGATCCGCAGCGAGGCCGGCAGGACGGATGGGTCCTCCTCGACCACGTCGATCAGAGACTGCTGGTCGGCGAATAGCTCACGGAACTCGATGAGCGCCTCGGCCTTCGAGAAGTAGGTGACGCTCTCCACCTCCTCCCATGACTGCACCTCCGCCTGCAGGGCGTCGATGTCGTCCAGGCCGAGGTCGTCGGAGAGAAAGGCGATCACCCGAACGTTGTCGTCCCAACGCCCGATGTCCTCGTCTATCGACCAGCGCAGGACGATCGTGCCGAAGACCAGGGTCAGCATCACGAACACGGCGACGACGGCGGCGAACACCACCAGCACGTTGCGGCGCAGATTGGACAGAGCCTGCCCGAGCAGGTACTGGAACCTCATAGGCCGCCGTTCCCCGGGCTCTGCTCGTCGGCCTGTTTCCCATCGGGACCACCGTCGAAAGCCGGCATCTCACCCGTCTCGTACGAGCCCCGGCTCTGGTCGCGCACCACACGGCCCCGCTCCAAGGCCACCACCCGGCGCCGCATGGCATCGACGATGGCGTGATCGTGGGTCGCCATCACCACGGTGGTGCCGGTCCGGTTGATGCGGTCGAGAAGCCTCATGATCCCCACCGAGGTGGCCGGATCGAGGTTCCCGGTCGGCTCGTCGGCGAGGAGTATCAGCGGGCGGTTGACGAAGGCGCGGGCGATCGATACCCGCTGCTGCTCGCCACCAGACAGCTGGGTTGGGAGGCGGTCGGCCTTGGCTCCCAAACCGACCAAGTTGAGGACCTGGGGAACCTGACTGCGGATCACGTGCCTGGGGCGTCCGATCACCTCGAGGGCGAATGCGACGTTCTCGAAGACGGTCTTGGTCGGAAGCAGCTTGAAGTCCTGGAACACGGTGCCGATGGAGCGCCGCAGCAGGGGCACCTTCCATGAGGGGAGGCGGGTGATCGCCTTGCCCGCCACCCAGATCTCGCCTTCAGACGGCAGCTCCTGGCGGAGCATCAAACGGATCAGGGTCGACTTTCCCGAGCCGGAAGGCCCGACCAGGAACACGAACTCGCCCTTGTTGATCTCGAGGGAGACATCGCGAACGGCGACGGTTCCACCGTCGTACACCTTGGTGACGTCTTCGACCCGGATCATGCAGCGCCCTCCCGGAGCGCGGCGCGACGGCATCCGCTCCGCGCCTCACGACCGGGGCGAGGTTAGTGGTGACCCGGTGCTGTGAAGCGGATTGGGAATCGGGTCATGAGGCCCCGGCCTGTTCGGCCTTCTCCCGCCGCCACTGCAGGTAGGCGTCCACGAAGGGGTCGAGTTCGCCGTCGAGGACACCCTGCACGTTGCCGACCTCCACTCCGGTGCGCAGGTCCTTCACCATCTGGTACGGCTGAAGGACATATGACCGAATCTGGCGACCCCAGGCGGCCTCGCCCTGGTCGCCCCGAATCTCGTCCAATTCGGCCAACTGGTCGCGCCGTGCAGCCTCAGCCAGCCTCGCAGCCAACAGGGCCATCGCCCGGTTCCGGTTCTGCAGCTGGGACCGCTCCGCCTGGCAGGCGACCACGATTCCGCTGGGCAGGTGTGTGATGCGAATCGCCGAGTCGGTCTTGTTCACGTGCTGCCCCCCTGCGCCCGAGGCGCGGAAGGTGTCGATCCGAAGATCGTCGGAGTCGATGGCGACGTCGGCGATCTCCACCTCGGGGATGACGTCGACGCCTGCGAACGAAGTATGGCGGCGCGAGGCCGAGTCGAAGGGGCTGATCCTCACCAGCCGGTGCACGCCCCGCTCGCCCTCCAGCGTTCCGTAGGCGTGCTCGCCGCGGACCGAGATCGTCGCCGACCTGAGTCCGGCCTCTTCGGCCTCGATGACCTCGTCGACCTCTACGTCGAATCCGTGCAGCTCGAAGTACCGCAGGTACATGCGCAGCAGCATCTCGGCCCAGTCGGAGGCATCCACGCCGCCGGCCCCGGCATGTATCGAGACGATGGCGGGACGATCGTCGTAGGGGCCGAAGAACAGCGTCTCGCGCTCCAGGACGGCCAGGTCGGACCCGATGCGGGCCAGCTCGCCTGCCACCTCGGCAAGCACCCGGTCGTCGCCCTCGTCCTCGGCCAGACCGAGCAGGATCTCGGCATCTTCGATGGCGGCCTCGGTGCGAGCCACGCGGTCGACGACCGCCTCGAACCTGGAGAGCGTCCGGGTCACCTCTCGGGCCCGGGCCTGGTCCTCCCACAACTCGGGTGCGGCCGCCTGCTCTCTCAGCGCGGGCAGCGCCTCCGACTTCGCCGCGACGTCAAAGGAACCTCCTGGCGTCGTCGAGACGGGCGCGCAGGTCGGCGATCGCTGCTCTGGGGTCGGTGTCCATCGGAAGGTAACGGTAGCGACCGCGTGGGGCTCGCTACGCAGCCGCCCCATGGCACTTCTTGTACTTCTTCCCCGACCCGCAGGGGCAGAGCTCGTTGCGCCCCACCTTGCCCTCGGCCACCGCCTGCTTCTTGACAGGACCCCCGCTCCCGCCCTGAAGGCGCACCGAAGGCTGCGGAGCGTTCTGCCGCTCGACCATCTGGGCATGGAACAGATACCGAACCGAGTCCTCCTTCACCGACTCGATCATGTCGGAGAACATGTCGTAGGCCTCACGCTGATACTCGGTCAGCGGATCGCGCTGCCCCATCGCCCGCAGCCCCACGCCGGAGCGCAGGTAGTCCATGTCGGCGAGCTGCTCGCGCCACTTGGTGTCGACGATCGACAGCACCACGGTTCGCTCCAGTTGCCGCTGCAGGTCGGGCCCGAACTGCTCGGCGCGCCTCGTGTAGGCCTCCTGAGCATGCTCCACCGCCCGGTCCACCACTGCACCGGCTTCGCGGGCTCCGGCCATCAGAACGGCCGAGTCGGGAATGGTCGGCACCACCAGCACCAGCCGGCGATGAAGCTCATCGACATCCCACTCGGAGGGGGACACCTCGTCGCTGACCACCGACTCGACCGTGCCGGCGACCACGTCCTCGATCCACTCGCGAACCAGCTCCTCGGTGTTCTCACCGGTGAGCACACGCTGGCGCCAGGCGTAGACGACCTCGCGCTGGCGGTTCATCACCTCGTCGTACTTGAGTACGTTCTTGCGGATCTCGAAGTTCTGCGACTCCACCTGGCTCTGCGCCCGCTCGATCGCCTTGGTCACCATCCCGTGCTCGATCGGCACGTCCTCGGGAATGCGAAGCCGGCGCATGATCCCCTGCACCCGATCCGTGGCGAACCGTCGCATCAGGTCGTCCTCGAGGGACAGGTAGAATCGCGACTCCCCTGGGTCGCCCTGGCGGCCGGAACGGCCGCGCAGCTGGTTGTCGATTCGCCGGGAGTCGTGCCGTTCGGTGCCCAGCACGTACAGCCCGCCCAGTTGGCGCACCTTCTCTCGTTCGGCACGGGTCTCGGCCAACAAGGCATCGTGGGCCCCGGCGTGTGCCTTGTCGTACTCGGGGGTACCCGGCGCCATGCCCCGCTTGATCATCTCCAGCTTGGCCATCTCGTCGGGATTGCCTCCCAGCTGGATGTCGACGCCGCGTCCCGCCATGTTGGTGGCGACGGTGACCGCACCGATCCGGCCCGCCTGGGCGATGATCATGGCCTCCCGCTCATGCTGCTTGGCGTTGAGGACCTCGTGAGGGATCCCTCGCTTCTTGAGGGCGTTCGAGAGCCGTTCCGACTTCTCGATCGAGATGGTGCCCAACAGAACGGGCTGGCCGCGTTGGTGGCGATCGGTGATGTCCTCCACGAGCGCGTTGAACTTGGCGTCCTCGGTCATGTAGACCAGGTCCGGCTCATCGCGGCGGGCTACCGGAACGTTGGTCGGGACCTCCACGACGTCGAGCCCGTAGATCTCGTGGAACTCGCCAGCCTCGGTGAGGGCGGTCCCCGTCATTCCGGCGAGCTTCTCGTACAGGCGGAAGTAGTTCTGCAGGGTGATGGTGGCCAGGGTCTGGTTCTCCTCTTTGACCCTCACACCCTCCTTGGCCTCCAACGCCTGGTGCAGACCTTCCGAGTAGCGCCGGCCTTCGAGGATGCGTCCGGTGAACTCGTCGACGATCTTGATCTCGCCGTTGGACACGACGTAGTCCACGTCACGGTGATACAGCGACTTGGCGCGAAGACCGGCGTCGAGGTGGTGGATGAGGTCGACGTTGGAGTGGTCGTACAGATTCTCCACGTCGAGCATCTTCTCCACCTGGGAGACGCCCTCCTCGGTGGTGATCACCTGGCGCTTGGCTTCGTCCACCTGGTAGTGGACGTCCGGGATGAGGCGCTGCACGATCCGAGCGAAGTCGCGGTACCACTTGGCCGACTCGCTGACCCGGCCGCTGATGATCAAGGGAGTGCGCGCCTCGTCGATCAGGATCGAGTCCACCTCGTCGACCACGGCGTAGTTGTGCCCTCGTTGCACCATGTGCGCCGGGTCCATCGCCATGTTGTCCCGCAGGTAGTCGAACCCGAACTCGTTGTTCGTGCCGTAGGTGATGTCGGACAGGTACGCCGGGCGACGCTCGTGCGGCTGCATCGACGACTGGATCAGGCCCACCTCGAGGCCCAGGAACCTGTGCACCCCACCCATCCACTCGGCGTCGCGCCGCGCCAGGTAGTCGTTGACGGTGACCACGTGGACGCCTCTTCCTTCCAGAGCGTTGAGGTAGACGGGCATCGTGGAGACCAGGGTCTTGCCCTCACCGGTCTTCATCTCGGCGATGGCATGACGATGCAGGGCTGCGGCCCCCAGCACCTGCACGTCGAAGTGTCGCTGTCCGAGCACCCGGCGGGCGGCCTCCCTCACCACGGCGTAGGCCTCGGCCTCGATGTCGTCGAGAGGTGCACCGTCGGCCAGCCGGGCGCGGAACTCCGACGTCTTGGATCGGAGGTCCTGATCGGAGAGCGACTGGGTGGCAGGCTCGAGGGCATTGACCGCGGCGACCACTCGCTCCAGGCCCTTGTATTTCTTGCCTTCGCCCGCGCTGAGGAGTTTCTTCAGCAAGGCCATCGGGACCTCATGATATCCCCGTGGGGTTCCTGGGGAACCGGGTCGTCAGACGGCCGTCGCCCGGTGGCGCTCCACCACCTCGAGCAACGACCCGGGATCCACCCCGACGTCGGACGGCAGGAGGTGAGCCGCAACCTCGTCGGCTGCGAACTCGATGATGCGGTCACCTGGAGCGATCGACCCGTCACCCTCACGAACGACGATCCCGCGGCGGCCAGCCCCTTCCGTGGTCACCACGACCACCACCTCACCGCCTTCGAGTCGAAGAAGCGACCCCGGCGGGTGGGTGCCCATCATCCCGATGAACAGCCGGACCACGTCGGCATCGTGCACGGTGCCCGCCCCCTCCAGGAGGAGACGAAGCGCCTTGCTCGGGGTACGGGCCGGGCGGTAGGGACGATGGGCTGTGACCGCCTCGTAGGTGTCGGCCACGGCCACGATCCTGCTGTAGAGGTGGGGGCGCCTGCCCCTCAGGTCGGGGTACCCGCCGCCGTCGACACGCACGTGATGCTCCAACGCCACGGCAGCGGCGACCTCCTGCCCGGGTCCGGTTGCAGAGAGGATGGCGAGCGTTCCCTCCTGAGGATGGAGGCGGACCTGGGCCCACTCCTCGTTGCTCAACCGGCCCTTGTTGTGGAGAGCGGCCTCGTCGACGACCACCCGTCCGACGTCGTGGAGCATCGCAGACAGGCCGAGCATTCGCAGTCGATCACGATCCATCCCGATGAACCGGCCCAGGGAGAGGGCAAGCAGGCAGACGTTGATCGAGTGGTAGTAGGTGAGCTCATCGTGGTTGTGCACGGTCGCCATCAGCAGCGACGACCCCGGATCGGCAGCGGCTCCATCGAGGAAGGCGTCGACCACGTCGAGCACCTCGACCAGGTGAAGCGTGCGACTGCGCGACACGCCACGCAGGGCATCGAGCGACTCCGAGTAGGCCCGCCGCAGCGTGGACAGTGGCTGGACGTCCACCTCTGCCATCGATACGGAGCGCTCGTTCAGCAAGACGGTGCCGCCTGCAGGAAGGTCGTCGGACCAACCGGCGACCAGCGTTGCGAGATCGGCGAGGTCCGAAGCCGTTGCCTCTGGCCGAATCGTGATCGTCTCGATGCGCCGCTGTTTCATGGCCTGCAAGAGGCTGTCGAACTCCGTGGAGGTGTTGGCCAGGACGTCGCGCCCCAGATAGAAGGCATCGCCCACCACGGAGATGACCGCCTCCTCTCCGGAGGCGGTGAGCACCTCGGCGGCGTCGTGCAGGGCGCCGACCGCCCAGTCCAGCGCAGGGTCACCGACCGGGTTCTGAGTCATGCGTCGGCCGGTGTGGAACAGGGCACGGAAGAAGTCGCGCGCCAGCAGCTCACTCATCGCCGTCTCTCCAGGGCGAGTCGAGCATGGTCCCGGGCAACCTTCTCGGCGCCTACGGCGAAGCGCTTGCCTGCCATGCGGTGGAGTGCCTCGGTGGCGGCGGGAGTACTGCGTTCGGCGATCACCTTGACCAGTCGCCGGGCGTCGTCCGGGGTGGCACGCCCGGTGGCCAGATGGTCGGCCACCCTCAGCACCACCTCGTCCGTGGGGATCGAGCGCAGCAGCGAGAGGGCCCCGTTGCGCACCCGCTGGCTCGGGTCGGCCAGTGCCTTGGAGAGCATCGGGACCGCCTCCTCGCCCTCAAGGGTGGCCAGGGCGCGGATGACCTCCACTCGAACCCGATCATCCGGATGATCTAGCACCGCCATCAGAGCGGGCACCCCGCTCTCTCTACCGGTGTTTCCGACCGCGATGGCGACGTTGCGCACGATGAACCAGCGGTGATCGCGCAGCCAAGGCGTGATGTATCGCACGTCGCTGCGCCCCACCATCGTCAGGTACTCGACCAGGTGCCTGCGGTTGACCGGCGGCTCGTCGAGGGTCATGGCGTCGATCAGGTACTGGACCAGCGGCTCGCCCCACGCCGAGAGCAGCGCGGCGGCCTCGTCGGGTCGCTCCGACTTGGAGAGCAGGGTCACCAGCTCATCGAGGATGTCGCTTCGCGAGAGGTCCCGCAGGGCGTCGTTGACGTGGACGATGAACTCGGCGGGGAACACCGGGGCCTCGGTGACGGCGCGCATCCACACGCCGGCAACGGGGAAGTCGCCCTTGCGCACCGCGGCCACGACCTTGCTCGACCAGGCCCTCAAGAGTCGCCGGAAACGCTCCGGGCGCTCCTCGACGCGCAGCAGGTCGCGAAAGGCCAGGATGACTGCGCGCGGGTCGTCGTCGGGACCGGGAAACTCCTCGGCCACCCGCTCCATCAGCTCGGAGTCGCCCGAGGTGGCGTCGACCGAGTCGAAGACCGCCCGCAGGTGTTCGAAGCGCTCGGTGTGGAGATCCTCGACCTGTGAGGGCGCGGTCCTGGTGGCGCCGTGGCTGGTCATGGTCACAACTCGATCAGGTTCTCCCGGATGGCGTAGAGCACCGCCTCGTTCCGGGAGTGGAGCCCGAGCTTGTCGAGCACGTTGCGAACATGGTTCTTCACGGTGTTCTCACTGATGTACAGAACGTGTCCGATCTCCTTGGAGGTCATGCCGGCGGCGACATGGCGCAGCACCTCGATCTCGCGGCCGGTGAGCGCCGGCTGGCGGGAGACGGTGAAATCCTGGTGGCGAAGCAGCTGGCTGAGGACGTCGAGCAGCTTTCCGGTCATGCCGGACGAGATGGCCGCTCCTCCGGCAGCGACTTCGCGCAGCGAGGCGGCAAGGACACCGAAGGACGCGTCCTTGACCAGATACCCCCTGGCCCCGACCCGGATGCACTCCAGGAGGTCTTCTTCGGATTCGCTCCCGGTGAGCATCACGACCTTGCTCGACGGGCTGGCCGCTCGGATCTTCTCGACGACGTCGAGACCGGATAGCCCGGGCATCAGGATGTCGAGCACAACCAGATCGGGCTGCAGCCGCTCGGCGAGGGTGACGGCACCCTCCGCATCGGATGCCTCGCCGACCACCTCGAAGCCCTCTCGCGACAGGGCGGCGGCGAGGCCGGTGCGAAAGAGTTCGACGTCGTCTACGACCAGAACGCTGTTGCTCACTGTGGCTCTATCAGCCCCAGGCTCCCGCCGCGACGACGGTACAGAACCCCGTACCGATCGTTCTCCGCGTTGAGAAACAGATAGAAGCTGTGTCCAAGCAGTTCCATCTGAAGGGCTGCCTCCTGTGGGGTCATCGGTTTCACGGCGAACCGCTTCACCCGCTCGATGGCGAGACCGCGGTCCTCTTCTTCTTCGACCCCCGGAGTCGCCTCATTGAGCCGTTTCTCCGACCCGCGGCGATGCCGGGAGATGATCCTCTCCTTGTGGCGCCTGAGCCGCCTCTCGAACTTGTCGACGGCCACATCCAACGCCGTTCGCTCGTCACCCCCCGCCGACTCGACCCTCACCAGCTGTCCGGCGACGAGCGCGGTGAGCTCGACCCGAAACCTCTCCTCGGAGAGCCGGGGGTTGTGCTCCTCCGAGAACTCGACGTCCACCGACTCGGCCCCGTCGAAGACCCTGGCGGCGCGCCCGATCTTCTCGATGGCCAGATCCCGGACCTCGTCGCCGAGGCTCATGTGGCTGGAGTGGACGCGAATCTCCACGAATGGCTCCTTCGTTGCTCGATGGCGGCTCCCGAACCGGGAGGCTCGTGACGAGGCGGCTCCCGCCGGTGTGGCCCCATGGCCGAACCGGAGACGGCCGCCGGCCCGCAGCTGCGGTCCATACCCTGATGTTATCCCCGACCTGCGTCGTCGGAGGAGGGCCTCACAGCCGATGTGAGCGTCACCGCGACCGAGGCGCCGGTCGCCGCGGCGGCAGCCAGCAGCGTGTTGCCGGTGGTGACCACGTCATCGACCAGCACCACCCCGGGAGGCACCGGCCCCTGGAGCCGGAACCGCGCCTGCCCGCGCCGGGCGCCGGCACCCCCGGCGCGCCGCCGCACCCATGCCGGCGGACTCAGTGCCATCGACACCGGGATGCCACTGACCCTCGACGCCGCCCGTGCCAGCTCAAGGGCCGGATCGACGCCGTAACGCCATCGGCGCAGCATCACCCGGGGCACCGGCATCAGGGCCTGCGCTCCCGCCGGCAGGCGGTCGGCAAGCACCCTGCCGATCCCGGGTGGCACCACCCCGGAGTACTTGAGGAGGTGCACGATTCGACGGGCCGCCCCCTCGTGGCGGAACACGGAACGCACCAGCAGGCCATCGATCCAACACTCCGCTGCCGGGGCCAGGGTGGAGTGGCAGGACGGGCACAGGCACCCGTCACCGGGAAGGCGACACACGAGACAGGCCACTCGGGAAACCTATGCAGTGCCGCCCCGACATGGTACCCCCGTCATGACCACTTGGCGCATCGGACAAACACGGAGCGTTGTCGTATGATGCGACCCTTCGAGGGAGTGGCATCCATGCCGGCCGACGTCAGCGTCGTCAGAGAGGCCCAGCGCCAGCGGCGCCTCCGCCGCATTGCCTGGGTCCTGGCCCCGCTGGTCGCATGGCTCTGGATGCGTGCGCTCTCCGGCAACCCGGTTTCGCCGGGCTGGCCCGCCTTCGGCCCCGAGGCCGTGATCTGGCTGCCGGCCCTGTTGATCATCCTGCTCCTCGGGGTGATGATCCTCGCCCCGATGCTCGGATCCGGCAGGAGCCCGGAGGTCGTGTTCCTCCCCGAGCAGATAGAGGTCGGCTTCGCCGACGTCAAGGGCATGGGACCGGTGCTCGAAGAAGTCGAGCACACCCTCGAGGTCTTCCTCAACCACCGGCACTTCCGCGACCACATGGGCGGCGAGCCGCGGCGCGGAATCCTCTTCGAAGGCCCGCCCGGCACCGGCAAGACCCTCACCGCCAAGGCCCTGGCACACGAAGCCGGCGTCCCGTTCCTCTTCGTCTCGTCGACCGCCTTCCAGAGCATGTGGTACGGGGCGACCGCACGCAAGATTCGCTCCTACTTCCGCCGGCTGCGCAAGGTCGCCCGACAGGAGGGTGGCGCCATCGGGTTCATCGAGGAACTGGACGCAATCGGAGGCCGTCGCGGTGGCATGGACCAGGCGACTGCCACCGACCCGGGAGTCAGCCGTTCGATGATGTCGGAAGGCACCGGGGGGGTGGTCAACGAGCTACTCGTTCAGATGCAGAGCTTTGACGAGCCACCGCGTCTGATGAAGTGGAGCAACGGTCTGAGGCGACTGGCCAATCGGCTCCTGCCCCCCCACCGACAACTGAAGACCAGCCGCCCTCCGTTCTCCAACGTCCTGCTGATCGGTGCCACCAACCGGGCCGACACCCTCGATCCGGCTCTGCTGCGGCCGGGACGATTCGATCGGGTACTTCACTTCGGCATCCCGGATCGCCGTGGCCGCCGCCAGTTGATCGACCACTTCCTCAACCGCAAGGCCCATGACGAGACCCTGGACGACCTGGCTCGTGACGACCTGGCGGCCAGCACCATCGGATACTCACCGGCTTCGCTGGAGAGGCTCTTCGACGAGGGGTTGTTGTTCGCCCTGCGAGATGGCCGCGACCGGCTCGCCGTGGGCGACCTGCGCCGCGCCCGCCTCGACGTCGAGGTGGGCCTCGCCGAGCCCACCGAGTACACGCCAGAGGAGCGCCACGCCATAGCAATACACGAGTCGGGCCATGCCGCAGTGGCCCACCTGGTGGGACGGGGTCGCAAGATGGATCTGCTCTCGATCGTCAAGCGACGAGACGCCCTGGGAATGCTCGCCCACTCGGACACCGAGGAGAGATACACCCGTCGTCGCAGCGAGGCGTTGGCGCTCATCCAAATCGCACTTGGGGGGATGGTCGCCGAGGAGATCACCTTCGGGGAGTCGGGCAGCGGCCCCTCCGGCGACCTGGCTTCGGCCACCAAGATCGCCGCCGAGATGGTCGGGGCCATGGGCCTGGGCGGGTCCCTGGTCTCGCTGCGGGCCGCCGAGGCGGGGCCGTTCGCCGGCGATCTGGTCGCCCGCGTGCTCGCCGACGAGCGAGGACGAGCCGCCATGGAGCGTCTCCTCGACGACCAGAAGCAACTGGTGACCACCCTGCTTCGCGAGAACCGTCACCTCATCGAAGCTCTCGCCGCCGCCCTCCTGGAACGCGACGAGCTGGTGACCCGCGAGATCGACGAGGTGATCGCCGCCGCGGTCGTCGCAAGACCCGTCCTCATCGACGTCACCGAGTGACGGTCAGGTCCCCTGCTCCCAGGACGCCAGGTAGGACCGCTGCTCCTCGGTCAGATGCTCCAGCCCGCCCCCCAGACGCTCCAGTGCGATGGCCGCCACCTCGGCGTCGAGGTGGGCAGGAAGACGGTGAACCCTGGGCTCGAGTGAGTCCCTGTGGGTGATGAGCCATTCGGCTGCGAGCGCCTGGTTGGCGAACGACATGTCCATGACCTCGGCGGGATGCCCCTCTGCGGCACCGAGGTTGACCAGGCGTCCATCGGCCACCACATGCAGCCGCCTCCCGTCCTCCAGGAGCCACTCGTCCAACTCGTGGCGGAGCCGCCGGCGCCCGCGAGAACGGGCGGCCAGGGCAGCCAGATCGATCTCGACATCGAAGTGGCCGGCATTGGCCATGATCGCCCCATCCTTCATGTGATCGAAGTGCTCGCCACGCAACACGTGGATGTTCCCGGTGACCGTGATGAACAGGTCCCCGATCGCGGCCGCCTCGGTGGCGTCGGTGACGCGATGGCCCTCCATCGCCGCAGCCAGCGCTCGAACCGGGTCGACCTCGACGACCACCACGTGGGACCCCATCCCCGCGGCTCGCGCCGCCACGCCTGCGCCACAGTCGCCGTAACCGATCACCACCACCGTCTTTCCTGCCAGCAGCAGGTTGGTGGCCCGGATCACGCCGTCCAGCGCCGACTGCCCGGTGCCATGGCGGTTGTCGAACAGATGCTTGGTGGCCGAGTCGTTCACCGCCACCACCGGAAAGCGCAGGACACCCTCGGCTTCCATCGCACGAAGGCGGATCACCCCGGTAGTGGTCTCCTCGGTGGAACCGATCGGCGTCTGCGCCGGCCGCTCCTTGAGTAGCGTCGTGACCAGGTCTGCACCGTCGTCCATGGTCACGTCGGGGGCACCATCGAGCACCGTCCGGATGTGGTCGTAGTAGCGCCCCGAGTCCTCACCCCGGACTGCGTACACGGAGATCCCTTCGGCCACGAGCGCTGCGGCCACGTCGTCCTGTGTCGACAATGGGTTGGATGCGCACAAGGCGACCCGGGCGCCACCGGCGCGCAGTGTCAGCATCAGGTTGGCGGTCTCGGCGGTCACGTGGAGGCAGGCCCCCACGGCGAATCCGTCGAGTGGGCGCTCCCTCTCGAAACGGGAGCGGATCGCCTGGAGTACGGGCATGCGGGTCGATGCCCACTCCACACGCAGCGCCCCCGCATCGGCCAGGGATGGGTCGGCGATGTCGTGCTTCACGGTGCCTCCTCTGCAAGCATCTTCTTCAGCCGCTGAATCACGGCCACCGGCACCGGATCCACCCCGGCCCGCTCGGCGATCACCACCGAGACCAGGTCACCCACCAGCACCAGCGAGAACAGCCTGGTCAGTACGCCACCTCCGACAGCGGTTACCTCCCCGGCGATGTGGACACCTTCCATGAGCCGGCGGGTGAGGTGCAGGCGCTGTGCCATGCGAGGGCTGTCATGGGGGTCGTGGAGGAACACCACCCCCACCGCTTCGCCGGCCAGGTCGGGGAACGCGGTCCACCCGACGAGCTCGTTGTGGTTCAGTTCCGGCAGCACCGAGAACCATGCCGGAGCCTTCCCGTTCTCGTTGATCTGTGTCTTCCACCTCCCGGCTGCTGCGGAGGCGACCCCGGTGGCGCCGTAGATGATGGCGGCACGGCCCGCGAGCTCTCCGGCGATGGTTTCTGCATGCTCGACGACTCCGCCTTCGAGCATGCCGTCCAGGGCTGTGGCCGCCTCGAGCAACCCCGAAGCCGTGGGACCGGCCACCCCCGAAGCCTCCAGGATCTGCAGCACGGCGCCCGAGAGGTAGCCGGCTGCGGCACGCGGCTGCGGCCCCGGGGGGACCTCCAGGTGTGGCAGTCCGTGCTCCTCGGCCAGGGCGCGCAATGTCCCGCCGGTCGAAGTCGTGACCACCGGAAGGCCGGCCGCCAGTGCCGCCTCCACCCCGGTGAGGGTCTCCTCGGTGTCGCCGCTGTGCGAGACCGCCACCACCAGGGGACGAATCGCCGTGGCCCAGCCCGGCAGGCCGTAGGACTTGTGGACCGCCACCCGCCTTCCCTGAGAAGAAGCGAACACCTCGGCCACGTCACCTGCGAAGCCGGAACCACCCATCCCGATGATCAAGGCCTCCGAGGCGCGGGGTACCGACGGTGGCGTGATGCTCGCAGCCCATCGCAGCTGCTCGGGAAGGTCGGCGATCAGTGCTCTCATCTCATCCATCGGCTTCTCCCTCCGCGAGGCTCCGTCCCTCTTCCGGGAGCATGATCGGCACTCCCCCTTCCACCCGATAGGCGAGTCGGCATCCGGCGCACACGAGTTCCGAGTTGTCGAGGCCCATGGCGCCGTGACACGCCGGGCAGACCAGGATCTCCAGGAGACGATCGGGGATCGCCTGGCCGCTCATGCGAGAACGGCCCGCACCCGGTCGACGAGGCCGGCCACGGCCTCGGGATCGGGCGCCTCCACGTTGAGCCTCAGTACGGGCTCGGTGTTGGACGGCCTGAGGTTGAACCACCGATCGCCCAGGTCGACGGTCAAACCGTCGAGGCGATCGTGATTCCCCGGAAACGCCTTGGCTGCCGCCTCGAGCGCTGCCGACTGATCATCCACCTCGAGGTTGAGCTCGCCGGATTGCGCGTAGGGCTCGTACTCCTTCCGGATCTCCGACAGTGGCCTGCCATCCTCCGACAGCAGGCGCATCAGCACCAGCATGGCCAACACCCCGCTGTCGGCCCGGTGGTGATCGCGGAAGTAGTAGTGGCCGGAGTGCTCGCCTCCGAACTCGGCGTCGGTCTCGGCCATCACCGTCTTGATGAAGGAGTGCCCCACCCGGGTTCGGATCGGAACGCCTCCCTCGGCCAACACCCTCTCCGGAACCGCCCGGCTGCAGATCAGGTTGTGGACCACCCGGGCGCCGGGACGCCGGCGCAGGAACCAACTGGCGATCATGGCGGTGATGGTGCTTCCCGAGAGGGGCTGCACGGCGTCGTCGATGAAGAACGCCCGGTCGGCGTCGCCATCGAACGCCACCCCGAGTGCAGGACGACTCTCGGTCATCAGGCGCTCCAGGTCTCGGAGGTTCTCCGGGCGCAACGGATCCGGGTGATGGTTGGGGAAACTGCCGTCGGGGTCCAGGTACAACCCCGATAGCTCGGCCGGGATCGAGTCGAAGATGCGCGGGATCACGACACCGGCGACGCCGTTGCCCCCATCGACGGCCACGGTCATCGGGCCGATGCTCTCGGCTTCGACCACCCTCAGGACGTGATCCACGTAATCGCCTACCACGTCGCGCCGGGTGAGGGCACCAACTCCATCGGTGACGACCTGCCCGCTCTCGGCGAGTTGGCGCACCTCCGCCAACCCGGTCTCGGCACCCACTGGAGCGGCACCGGGCAGGCACAGCTTGATGCCGTTCCATCCCTTGGGATTGTGCGATGCGGTGATCATCGCCGCAGGCTCCGAGAAGATGGCGGCAGCGTGGTAGGTCATGTCGGTGGCCACCATCCCCAACAAGTCGACGTCGGCTCCAGTGCCGGCAGCACCGGCAGCAAAGGCGTCGGCAAGGGCCGGCGATGAATGCCGGGCGTCGTGCCCCACCGCCAGGCGCCCGGCGCCGGTCCAGGTGGCGAAGGCGGCACCGATGCGTAGCGCCACCGTTTCATCCAGCTGAGACGGAACCAGGCCGCGCACGTCGTAGGCCTTGAATATGGCGGCGAGATCCATGAGGGAACCATTCTACGGCGGGGTGCGTACCCGGCCGACTGCTGCCGACCCTTAGACTCGCCCGAATCGTGCCTCCCAGGCTCACCATCGTGGTACCCGTTCACAACGAGGCTGGATTCCTGCCCGAGGCCCTGCCGCGGCTCATCGGCGTGGCCAGCGGGCTAGGGGATGACGTCGAGGTGCTGGTGGCCGAGAACGGCTCGACCGACAGCACCGCCGAGATCGCCCGATCATTCGCCGACGCCCACGGGCGCATCACGATCCTGAATCTGCCCGAGCCGGACTACGGAGCGGCGATGCGCGCCGGATTCCTGGCCGCAAGCGGGGAGTGGGTGGCCAACGTGGACATCGACTACTTCTCCGAGGAGTTCCTGAGAGCCGCCCTGGATCTGGGTGACGAAGCCGACGTGGTCCTGGCATCGAAACGGGCCGTCGGGGCCGAGGACCGCAGGAGCCTGCTGCGCAGGCTCGGCACCTTCGGCTTCAACCTCCTGCTGCGAGCACTCTTCCGGTCGAAGGTGAGCGACACCCATGGGATGAAGGTGCTGCGCCGTTCGGTGGTCACCGAGATCGCTCCTGAGGTCATCTCGACACGCGACCTGTTCGACACCGAGTTGGTGATCCGTGCCGAGCGTGCCGGATACCGCATCGTCGAGGTCCCGGCACTGGTCGAGGAGATGCGAGAGGCACGCTCGTCGTTCCTCAAGAGGGTGCCGCGGACGCTAGCCGGGCTGCTGCGGATCCGACGGGCGCTCCGTGGAGAGCGCCGATCGGCCCGCTGACCGGCGCCGCCGCAGCAGCACCCCGTACCCAGCCAACGCAACCAGAGCGCTCAGGGTGAGAAACTTCCCGACGATCTCGGGCGCCTGCTCGGCGAACACGATCTCGACGTCCTCCTGTGTCGGGACCACCACCATCAGCGACGGGGCGGCGCGGTACGGGCCGGCGGCTCCGGAGGCCGTCCAGTTGGGGAAGTAAGAAACCTTCACCAGGTGGGGCACACCGACGGCGGTGGTGTGGAAAGCGATGCGATGGTGATCGACCACGAGATCGGTCACTTCCCCGGTGGACACCGCTCGGCGCTCCCGATCGGACACCTCGACGATCCGCCGCCACCCCGGAGGCCCTTCCTCCACCATGAGACGATCGAGGGCGGTGACGTCGTCGTACCAGTCCAGGCTGGCCTCGAAGAACCCCTCCTCACCCGACCATACGGCCGGCTCCGAAGAGGCGACCTCCACGAGAGAGGTCTCGGGCAGAGCGAACACGGTGAACGGCTCCGAGGTCGCCAGGACCTCGAGTCCGTGGTCGGTGGCCGCCTGGGCTGCCTCCTCGGTGAACGAGACGAAGTAGGTCACGCCGAACAGGGAGAGGTGCGCCACGCCGCGATCGAAATCCATCGAGTGATACCTGAGCCCGGACACCGGGTTGGAGGGCCGCAGGCTCACTTCGGCGGCGTTGAGGAAGTGGAAAGGGGTCGACAGAGCCGACTCGAAGAACAGTCCCTCCATCGAAGGGTGACCCTCCGACCAGTACGGGATGAGCATCAGCGACATCGGCGTGCCGTAACGGTTCATCTCGTTGTTGGCCTCCCACATCACCCTTCCCGGAGGCAGTGTGTCGATGGTCTCCATGAGGCCGCGGTACTCGGCCCAGTGATCCGTCTGCAGGATCGGGTCGCCCTCCGAGGTGAAGGCGAACACTTGCTTTCCCTCGTATCCGGAGTAGTTCCAGCGCGCCCAACCGGGGGTCTTGTTGATGCCGCTGATGCCGAGAACGAGCATCGCCACCGCCGCCGCTGCCGCCAGCGCCCAGCGAGCGGTGTCCCCCCCGCGCATTCGACGGGCGAGCCACTGCACGCCTGCGCCGGCCCCGATTCCGGCGAGCAGGAACACGGCGTAGTACCAGTACGGCAGAAGGCGCGCGTTGTACAGCTTCCGGTAGTCGATGAACTGGATCAGGTAGTACCCGGAGACCGGGATCACCAGCAAGGCGATCAGCGGCCCCACGATGTGACGCCGGGAGATGGCCCAGCCCAGGCCGGCCACCGCCGGGACCAGCAGGGGCCAGAGCTCGCGCTGCAACACCGGCTCGATGCCCTTGACCGGGAACCAGCCCATGTCGGTCGTGTACGGGATGGTCGCCAGCAGCGGCAGAGCCCAGAAGGCGGCAAGAGAGAACCCGACGCCCCAGGAGGTCGCCAGGTGGGTCGGCCCCCGCCGCCGAAAGAGCAGCGGCAAAGAGGCCAGCACCACGATCAGCGTCGTGATCACGTGCGAGAGCGCAGTCAACGCCAGGAGTACCCCGGCGCCGACCGTGAACCCCCGCCCCTCACGCACGTTGCGGATGACCACACCCAGATACGCCACCGAGAAGGCGAACGACCACGAGAAGGAGTACTCGCCTGCAAGCGTGGAGAGCGTGTTGCCGCCGTAGATGGAGAAGCTCTCCATGAAGATGAAGGTCCCCCCGGCCACCGCCCCCACCAGCGAGACCGGCCGGGTGAACCCGATGCCGCGGCACAGGACGTAAGAGGCGAACGGGAGTGCCACCAGGCCGGCGACCGTGACCAACTTGAAGGCGACGCCGTAGGGGAGGATCAGGTCGAGCAACACGATCATCGATGCCGGAAGCGGAAAGTAGAAGTAGAGCACCGGCATCCCGGCGTACCAGTCGTTGGTCCACCCCAGGATTCGGCCATCGGAGAACAGCGTGTCCCGCATGTATGCGGGCAGGAAGACGTGAGCACCCATGTCGCCACCGGTCGGGGTGTTGGCGGTGAAGATCAGGTCCGGCCGCATCATGAGGAAGGCGACCAGTGCGGCAAGACCCAGAACCGACGGCGTCACCCAGCGGTGCCAGGACCAGCGCCCTGGGAGGGTGGCCTCACTGGGAGCGATGGGATGCTCGGCTATCACGGCCAGGGGAGGCTAACGCCGACCGAGGGCAAGGCTGCGGTCCGCCGCGAACGACCGGTCAGCGGCGGCGGGCCTTCTCCAGCACGGCCGTCAGGTCGATCAGGCCGGAACCTGCCTCCCACCAGCGATGCTCGCAGCGATGGCACGAGTTGAAGGTGACATCGGTGTCGTCGGGCAATGTGATCTCGATCTGAATCGCGTCGCGCGCCCCGCACTTGCCGCACGGCACCGTCGACGCCTCTGTGGCGCGTCTCGCCATCCCTTCCTCCTGCTCCACCGGAGACGATATCAATCGGCAGCACGAGTGCTGTGCTTTACCGGTTCCTCTTCCAGCTTGCCCACGTATCGAGATCGCCGCCGCCCGCCCTCCCGCCAGTAGGCGTACCAGTAGGGACCGTGCGGACAGCGGGTACACGACTCCTTGCCGCAGCGCACCCACTGGCGCCGCAGGGACACGCTCGGCGCCCCCGCCTCGAAGGAGACCCCCCGATTCTCCAGGCGCGCCCGGGCGAGGATGACGAGCCTCCGCAGCTCGTGCTCGTCCATCCCCATGACCGCGTCGAGGACGTCGCGGTCGATGGGCACGACGTCAAGCGACCTCGAGCGAGGCGAACAGCGGCCGCAACGCCCGGCGGCGATCGACCAGCGTCCACCCCACTGGCGGCGTCATGCGCGAGGCATGGTCCTCGCACATCGCATACCCCCGCCCGGGCGTGGTCGGCTCGACCAGGTCGTCGAGCCAGATCGTTCCGTCGTCATAGTTGAACGACATCACGATCCCGGCGGGGGTGCCACAGCGAACACAGCGTTCGGTCATGTCGGCAGGATAATCACAATCATGTGATTCCGTGTCGAGTTGTCTCGCCTGGTCAGCCGGTGGCGAGGAGCCGGCGCACCGAACGCCGGGACATCCGGCCCGCCAGGCGGCCCATCTCGGCACCGGATTCATCCCTGACGACCAGGAGTGGAACACCGCCGACTCCCGCGCCACGGAATCGCTCCGGCTCCAGTTCGAAGGCGACTTCTCTGAAGACCATCCCGGAGCCACGAAGCAGGCGCCGAGCCCGCTCGCAACGAGAACACCTCTCGGCGGTGAACAACAGCACCCGGGCGTCGAAAGCCGAGAGGTCGAGATCGGCTCGGGACAGACGGCGTCGCTCTCCCGCCCTCCCCCACCAGGCAATCCCGAGACCGATAGCCAGAGCGACGCCTGCCAGCGCCACCCTCCCCAGCGCCTCACCCATCGAGTTCGACCGGTGAGCCGATGCCGAAGGCGACACCCTGGTCGCCCGACATCGTCCAGCCCACCATGAGCGGTTCGGGAGCGGAGACCAGGTAGCCGAGGGCGGTGCGCGTCGTCTCCAACCGAAGCAGGCGACCGGGATCGACCACGTGTCGCGAGTTGCGTACCTCGCCCGAGGTGAGGGTGCCGACGGTCACGGACAGGGGCTCGTCAGAGGTGTTGAGCAACCACAGGGCACCTTCGACGCCGGCCATGGTGCGCACGCCAGGGAGCAGCCAGGCGCGCGACCCGGTCGAGGAACCGGTGGTCACGGCCGTTCCGCCGGTACCTACTGCGGTCACCGCCACCGAGACCGGACCGCTGGCGGTGACACGCGCCCCGAGAGCCTGTGCCGGCAGTTGGGACAGGTCGACGCGCAGCGGCGACTGGGCGGGCACCGTCAGGTCGAACTCTTCCGGGAAGGCCTCGGATTCGCCGAATAGGTCGATGGTGACCTCCACCGGAGACAGCCCCGGGTTGGCCACAACCAGGGCGGCGGCGACACCCTCGGTCTGGACGACCGGGAGCTCCCAGGTGGGCGACAGGCCGGTTCCGTTCCAGAATGCCTCGTCGGTTCCGGACCCGTAGGCCATCACCGGGACGATGAGGCCGCTCTCGGTGCGCACCGAGACCACCAGGGACTGCCGCTGCCGGAAGACCTCCTGGAAGGAGACGTCGCGCCAGGAGCGGGGATTCACCGACACCGACCGCAGCCCGCCGAGTGCCTCCACCCCGATCTCGGAGAACGCTCCGATGCTCACTTTGGCCACCTCGGGAAACGGGTTGAACAACCTCAGCGTCAGGGTGTCGTCGTCCATGGTCGATCCACCGGCGAAGAACCACTCGTCTCCCCCATTGGTGATGCAGGCATCGCCCATCACGACATCCCCGAAAACGGTCACCGAGGCGGCCGACGGGCCTCCATCCATCTCGATGAAGCCCGCAGAGTCGCCCCTCGTGGCTATCTCGGAGAGGTTCAATCCGGCGGCACCGTACGGGAGGACGGCCAGGGAGGCGAGATCGGGTGGCTCCCCGGGTATCGCGACGGGGAAGGTCAACGAAGCGGTTGCCTCCTCGATCGAGGCGACCGAAAAGTAGGAGTCGCGTTCGGTTCCTGCCTGTCCCCAAGGGCAGTACCAGATCGAGCTGTCGGCCGGCGAGCCGATCCCCGGCGGATCGATCACCAGCCCGGCGAGCGGCTCCGGCGGCTCCGCCGGAGCTGGCAGAAGGGCAACCAGAGCGCCGCCGGCAAAGAGCAGGACGAGGGTGACGATCCGCCTCATCGCCGCTCGCCTTCGGCACCGCCTCGGCGCACCCCGAACAGCACGGCGAGACCCAGCAGAGCCAGCCACACGGCGGCCCCGATCGCCTGGAGTCGACGGGGCAGGTGACCGGCGAACTCCACCCGGCCCGGGTTTCCCGAAAGGCGATTGGCCCATCCCTCCTGCTGCCAGTCGCCGGGCCCCCAACGCCAGTCGCCGTTGACGGCCACCACGACCTCGCCAGAGGCGCCATCGGGGGCGACGAAGCCGGTGCCTTGCTGCCACCAGGCCGAACCGTCACGCGACACCGCCAGGGCGGCCTTCACCTCGTTGCGATACACGGGGAAGTCGAGCGAACGCAGCGGAACGATGTCGAGTTGGGTGTCGAAGAACGCCTGCAGTGGGCTCGGCTCGGCGAACACCACCCATCCGATGCCGAACCTGGCAAGCAGCTCCCCGGCACGGCGCTCCCCGCCTTCGACGATCGAGCCCAGTGCCTCATGGAAGGCGTCGTCCCCCATTCGAGGCGTGTTGAGGAGCGCCTCCCAGGTACGGGGATACGGAGGAACGAACACCCGATATCCGAGCCCATCGAAGTCCCGCTCGTCGCCCGGTATCGATTCGGCCGGCCCGAACAGCAGGATGCGCGACGGCGCCGCGTCCTGCGTGTCGGCGAAGCGATAGATCCCGTCGAGGGTGTCCGGCGGCAGTCCTGCCCTCCCCGGGCCCGCCACGGTGACCGTACCGAGGACGAGCAGCACGGCTGCACTCCACGCCGCAGCCGCTCCCAGCGAGGCGGAGCCACCCCAGGCCCTCCTCCTCCTGCCTGCCTCTAGAGCGGCCCCGACCATGATGGCGAGGCCCAGCCCGGCCGTGGTCCCACCGAGCACCAGCATCTGCGAGCCGCCTCCGAGATCACCGCTTCGGGCTGCCGCCGCCCCGATGAGGCCGAGGAACCCACCCCACAGGGTCAGTGCCCCGAGTTGCCGGTCTCCGGTGCCGATGACACCGACCGCGATCACCGCGATCAGGGCCACCACGAGCCAGGACGGCGCCCAGAAGGCCGGCTCCCCGGATCGCAGAAACTCCACCGGCCTGGAGTAGAGGATCCAGGGCATCAGCAGCGGAACGGCGGCGACGGTGGAGGCCAGCACCCTCCACAGGGCGGGTCGGCTGCGGGGCACCCCGACAAGTGCCGCGGCCACCACGACGAGCAGAGCCACCGGCAGGCTCGCCGGCGAGAACGCCGCGGCCGCCCCGACCAGCAGCGTGATCAGTGCCAGGCGCGGTAGCCGGCCCTCGGGTCCGATGTCGCCGAATGCGGCGGCCACAGCCCAGGGCAGAAGGGCAACTGCGGGAAGCACCGACCAGTGGGTCTCGGCCATCATCGCGCCCACGGCGACACCGGCCATGAGGGTGAGCCCGGCGAAGAGGCCGACGGCCGAATCCACGCCTCGATGGACAAGCAGCCTCGAGAGGCCGAAGACGCCACCGATCGCCGCAGCCACGGTGATTGCGGCCACGGCGGCGCCGCCGCGGCCGAAGAGCAGCAACTGGACCACTGCCGTCGCCGCCACCGAAGGGTGCAACACCTCGGGGGATCCGAACCCGGCCGGGTTCCAGCCACCGGCGTAGGCGTCCAGGGCGTCCAGAGCGCCCTCCGGTGGCAACAGGCTGAACGCTCCCATCGGCAGGCCGTCGCCCCAGATCTGACGGGTCGCCACCAGGGCGTACCCGACCACCACCAGCCCGGCGAAGAAGGCAGGATTGCGGATTCTCTGCTGCCCGGCCTCGACCGCCTCGGCGAATCCGGAGAGCACGCCCTCCGGGAAGCGACTGCGCACCTTCTCGGCCACCTCGTCCCAGAGGTGACGGAGCCGAGCCGAGCCGTTGACCTGGTATCGGAACAGTTCCTCGTCGCCCGCCTCACGGCCCCTGCGTGCCTGGAAGCGGGCCCTCAGTGCCGACGGAAGATGGAACAGGTTCCAGAACCCTGCGGCCAGGAGCCCCGGGAGTGCGAAGCGGCCCACGACCAGTCCGAGCACGCTCTCTGCGAGCCCCACCAGGAAGGCGACCGGAATCGCCCAGAGCAGGGTCAGCGGAGAGTAGGCCTTGATCATGGCCCGGGTCTCCCCTGCCCGCTCCCGCCAGCGAGGGGCCGGGTCGGGACCCTGGTACCCGACCACGCTCGAGGGCACCACGACGACCCGTCCCCCGCGCAACCTGGCACGCTGGCAGAAGTCGACGGCGGCCGATGTCGGCGACATCAGAAGGTCGATCCCGCCCAGACCGCGGAACAGGTCACGGCGGATCAGCATCGAAGTGTCCGAGACCGCAGCCACGTCACGGATCACGTCGTACTGGGCCTGATCCTGTTCGCCTGGCTGTAGACCGGAGTAGGGGGCGTCGAAGACGTCGGTCGAGTAGCCGACCGAGATGAGGAGCCTCGGATCGGATGCATCGACCACCTTCGAGCCGGCCACCGAGGCGTCGACCCTCGCGCCATCGGCGACGAGCGCCGCCAGCGCCTCGGGTCGAGGGCGGGCCCGCTCGCGCAGGGCCCAGATGTAGTCCACCGCAGCCGGAACGGAGTCGTAGACGGCCTTCATGTGGGGACGCCAGGTGGCACCTGCTTCGGTTGCGGCGTGACGGACCTCGTCCGACCCGCCAACCACGATGACCCGGCTCGGCCCATACACTTGGTCTGCGATCGCCTCCAGACAGGGGCGGAGATGATCGGGGTCCTCGGCGGTGACCACTGCCACGACCCCGGGCGCGGTTGGACTGGAGGTCGACTGGGGGTCCGTGGACATGGGTTGGCATTGTACGAAGGGCGCGAGATGACGAGGGTCACTCTGCTTTCGGGTGGCGTCGGTGGTGCCCGGGCGGCGAGGGGGTTCGCCGCAGTCCTCCCCGCCGAGGACCTCACCGTCGTGGTCAACGTGGGCGACGACGATCGCATCCATGGGGTGCACGTCTCCGCCGACGTCGACACCGTCGTGTACACACTCGCCGGACGCGTCGGTCCACAGGGCTGGGGGCTGGCCGGCGACACCTTCAATGCCATGGAAGCGCTCGCCGCCCATGGCGTCGACACCACCTTCAGGCTCGGCGACACCGACCTCGCCACTTGCCTGTTCCGAACCGAGGCACTCGACGACGGCGTGGCGCTCTCCGAGGTGACCCGTCGCATCGCGGCATCCCTCGGTGTGGTGCACTCGGTGCTCCCGGTCACCGACGGCGCGCTGCGCACCAGGCTGCGAACGACCGCAGGCCAGTGGCTCGCCTTTCAGGAGTACTTCGTGCTCCGGGGCCACCGAGACGAGGTCGCCGAGATCGAGTACGCCGGAGCCGGACTGACCGCCCCGGCACCGGGAGTCCTGGAGGCGGTGGCCGGCGCCGACCTGCTGGTGATCGCCCCGTCGAACCCCCCGCTGTCGATCTGGCCGATCCTCGCCGTTCCCGGGATCCGCGATGCCGTCGCCGCGACGCGGCGGGTGATCGCCATCAGCCCGCTGTTCGCCGGGCGGGCGCTGAAGGGCCCCGCCGACCGGGTGATGGCCTCTCTCGGCCTTCCCCCGGGAAACGCCGGTGTCATCGAGGCCTACCGAGGACTGCTCACCGACCTCGTCATCGACCAGGGTGACTCCAGGGATCTGGGAACCCTCGCCGGACAGGTTCGGATCCACTCCACCGACACCCGGATCCCGGGAAGGGACGAAGGGGCCCGTCTCGCCGAGTTCGTCCTGGGATTGCCATGACCCTCTCCATCCATCCGCTAGGGGGCATGCCCGAGGTGGAGCCGGGCGACGATCTGCCCCGGCTCCTGCTCGAGGCGGTTGGTGCCGCCGGTTTGCGACTCGAGACCGGCGACGTGCTGGTGGTCACCCACAAGGTGGTCTCCAAGGCGGAGGGAGCGGTGGCCCCGCTCGACGGCGATGAGGAGACTGCGTATCGCGCCCTGGTCCTGGAACAGGCCGATCGAGTCGTAAGGCGTAGGGGTCCGATGGTGATCGCCCGGACTCGCCACGGGTTCATCTGTGCCAACGCCGGCGTCGACCGCTCCAACGCCGCCCCCGGCACGGCGGTGCTGCTGCCCCACGATCCTGACCGTTCGGCACACGGAATACGCCTGGCACTGCGCGCCGCCACCGCGGTCGACGTCGCCGTTGTGATCACCGACACCTTCGGCCGTCCCTGGCGCCGCGGCCTGGTCGATGTCGCCATCGGCGTGTCCGGGATCGAGCCGCTGCTCGACCTGCGGGGCACCCAGGATGCTCAGGGAAGGACCTTGACCGTCACCGAGGTGGCCGTGGTCGACGAGATCGCTGCCGCCGCCGACCTCGTGATGGGCAAGGCGGACGGGATCCCGGCCGCCCTGGTGCGCGGCCTCGGCGGAACGAGGGGTGAGGGCCGCGCCACCGACCTGGTGCGCCCGGCCGACGAGGACATGTTCCGGTAATCGAACCCAGGTGGCGGTCCCGTGCCCGAACTCCCCGACATCGTGGTCTACCTGGAACGACTGGAGGCGATCGCCGGCCACGGCCCACTGCTCCGCCTGAGGATCGCGTCTCCCTGGGTCCTGCGCACCTTCGCCCCTCCTCCCGAAGCCGCAGCCGGTCGAAAGGTCATCGCCTACCGACGAATCGGAAAGCGAATCGTGCTCTGCCTCGAAGGCGACCTGAGCATCGTGATCCACCTGATGGTCGCCGGTCGATTGCGCCTGAGACCCCCGGGAGCAGCCATCCCGGGACGGCGCGGCCTGGCAGCCATCGACTTCCCCGGCGCCACGTTCCTGCTCACCGAGGAAGGGACCAAGAGGCGAGCCGCGATCCACCTGGTGGAGGGTGATGACGCCTTGGCCGCGCTCGATCCGGGAGGCGTCGAGCCGCTCGACTCGTCACCAGGTGAGTTCGCCGCCGCCCTGATGCGAGGGCGTCACACGCTGAAGCGCTCCCTGACCGACCCCAGGATCATTGCCGGGATCGGCGGAGCCTACGCCGATGAGATCATGCACCGGGCCCGGCTGTCACCCCTCGTCCTCACCGATCGACTCACGGCCGAGGACATCGTCCTGCTCCATGCGGCGACGCAGGAGATTCTCACCGAGTGGACACAACGGCTCCGCTCCGAGGCGGGAGAGGGGTTCCCGGAGAAGGTGACCGCGTTCCACCCCGAGATGTCCGTTCACGGACGGTTCGGCCTGCCCTGTCCGGTGTGTGGGTCGCCGGTGCAGCGGATCGTTCACGCCGACAACGAGACCAACTACTGCGCCCGCTGCCAGACGGGAGGCCGGATCTTCGCCGATCGCGCCCTGAGCAGGCTGCTCAAGCAGGACTTCCCTCGCGACATCGAAGATCTCGAGTGACGCTTCAGCCGGCCCGCGCCCACTCCACGGTCCGCTGCAGCCCCTCGGCCAGAGGCGTCCAGGGCTCCCACCCCAGCTCGCGCTTGGCACGCGAAGGATCGATCACGGAGCGGTAGATGTCGCCCGGCTTGGCCGCGGCGTACTCGGGTCGCGACGGAAAGCCGGTGGCCCCAGCGATCAGTTCGTACAGGCGGTCGATCGAAGTGTCGGTTCCGGTCCCGACGTTCAAGAAGAAGCCGTCGGCGGTGTCGGCGGCCCGCACGAAGGCGTCGCACACGTCACCGACGTAGACGAAGTCCCTGGTCTGGCGCCCGTCGCCGAAGATCGTGGGTCGCCGGCCCTCCAGCATCGCCTGCACGAAGATGGCGACCACCCCGCCCTCGAGCGAGGCGTCCTGCCGGGGGCCGTAGACGTTGGCCAGGGCCAGGAGCGTGTACTCGAGGCCGTGCACCTCGCGATACCAGCGGAAGTAGTCCTCGACGATCTTCTTGGAGATGCCGTAGGGCGAAGCGGGGCTCTTCGCCGCTGTCTCCTTGGCCGGAAGCTTCACGCCGTCTCCGTACACGGCGCCTCCCGAAGAGGCGAAACACACCTTCCGGGCACCGGCGGAGAGCGACGCCTGAAGCACGTTGAGGGTGCCGATCACGTTGATCTCGGCATCGTGGATCGGGTCGTCCATGGAGGGCCTCACCTTGGACTGGGCGGCGAGATGGAAGACGACCTCGGGGCCGAAACGGCCCAGGACATCGGCCACTTCGGGGGCGCGTACGTCGGTGACGTGGACCTGCACCCCGCGGTGCTTGGCGGCGGTGAGGTTCCCCATCTGGCCGCTGCTCAGGTCGTCGACGACGAGCACGCTCCAGTCGCGATCGCGCAGGACCTCGACCAGATGGCTGCCGACGAACCCGGCACCGCCGGTCACCACTGCCCGTCTGGTCACGACACCCTCATTTCGGTGGAGAGAAGCTGACGCTACCCGGCGCCAGAACGGTCGCCGGGGCAATCCTCACCCCCCGGTCGAGCTCGCATCCCGAACCCACCACGGCGCCGGGACCCACCATGGCGGCGCCGGTGACGATCGCCTCCTCGCCGACGACGGCGGCAGTGCCGATGACCGCCCTGTGCACGACGGCGCCGGCAGCGATCTCGGCCCCCGAGAGGATCACCGCCTCCTCGACGACGGCGGTGGACGCCACCCGGGCGCCCTCGCCGACGAACGACCAGGCGCCGCGACCGGCGGGATGGTCGTGCGCCCGCTCTGGGCGGTGGAGTGCAGTCGCCCCGGCATGTACCGCGTCGTGCGCCGCCAGGTAGAGATCGGGGGTCCCGATGTCGATCCACTGTCCTTCGAGGATCACCGCTCCGAGTAGCCCGGCCGAAGCCAGATCGGGGAACACGGTTCGTTCGAAGGAGAGGGGTCCCACCGGGTACCTCTCGAACACCGAACGCTCCAGGGCGTACATCCCGGCATTGACGGTTCGCGCCGGAGCCTCGGACGGCGGCGGTTTTTCCACGAAACGCTGGACACGGCCCGAGTCGTCGGTCACCACTACCCCGTACGCCGAGGTGTCCTCGACCTCCACCAGGCCGAGGGTTGCCGGCCCGGCGGCATCGACGACCCGGCCCAGATCGGCCTCGACCACGACGTCGCCGTTGAGCACCAGGAATCTGTCCTCCAGCGAGTCCAGGACGGCCCTCACCGGCCCGGCGGTGTCGAGCGGGGTGTCCTCGACGGCGAGACGAAGGTCGATGCCGGCCCGCGGGACGGCCACATACTCCTCCCAGCGCTCCAACAGGTGCCTGCCGACGGCGAGAACGACCTCTTCGACACCGACCCCGGCCAGCTGCCTCAGCTGATACTCGACGAAGGGAACCCCGGCAAGCGGAAGCAACGCCTTCGGAGAATCGTGGGTGAGGGGCCACATCCTGGTGCCCCGACCCCCGACGAGTAGAACGGCCTGGCGGGGCCGATCAGCCAGGGGGGACATCGGCACCGAGGATGACCACGATCTCGACGTCGGCGGGCGTACGGCCCAGGATCACCTCGCCGTATCCGAGGGCATCGCGCACCGCCTGGGCCAGAGCCAGGTTGGAGGCTCCCGACACGATCTGAGTGACGGCGTAGTCGCTGCGGGCCGAGTCGATCGATCCCACGACGTCGAAGCCGGCGGAGGAGAGCTGGGTGCCGACGGTGGCAGCCGAACCGGAGACACCGTTGCCGTTCTGAACCTGGATACGCGCTTCGGCGTCGGTCGTCATCTCGACGCCGCTGGCGAAGGCGTCGATGACGTTGGAGGCGTCCGGTTCGACCCGGACCACGTAGGAGGTCCCACCCTCCGAGAAGTTTCTCACCGGCAGCGTCATCGACTCGACGCTGGCGCCATCGATGGACCGCATCGACCAGGCCAACTGGATGATCTCTTCGGCATCGAACGCCGAATCCGAGACCACGAAGCCTCCCAACGCATCGACCAGATCGCTGAAGCCCGAAGGCGACGAGGGCCGATCCACCTGGGTGAGGATGGCTAGCAGTACGTCCTGCTGGCGACGGGTCCGGCCGATGTCGCTGGCATCGACGCTCACCCATTGGCCGTTGCGGAACTCCTGGTACTTGCGACTGCGGGCGTAGGCGAGCGCCGTGTACCCGTCGAGGACCTGTGTTCCGGCACCCACCTCCAGTCCGGAAGACAGATCGCGGGCGGGGTAGGGGAAGGTGAGGCGGATGCCTCCGATGGCGTCGATGATCGAGGCGAACCCGGCGAACTCGACCTGCAGGTAGTGGTGGATGGGGAGCCCGGTCTCGTCGGCGACGGCGGCGACCAGGTTGCCCGCTCCCGAGTTGAAGGTGGCGTTGACCCTGCCGACGGTGCCTCCGTAGTCGATGCGCAGGTCGCGCGGGATCGACAGGAGCTGCACCTTCCCTTCCTGCGGGAGTACCTGCATGAGGATGATGACATCGGCGCGCTGCCCTCCGGCAGGACCGAAGCCCTCCAGCGAGGTCAGGCTCTCCCGGCTGTCGCTGCCGACCAGGAGGAAGGTTCGCGGGGCCGACAGTTCTGGCGGCAGATCGGACAGCGGAACGTCGCCCTCGGGAAGGGTGGAGACCGCCGAGGAGACCTCACGCGCCGCCCAGAGGACCGCCCCCAGGGTTCCGAAGACGGCCAGGTTGGCCACGATCAGGAACCAGACCAGGGCGCGCTTCATCCCCTTCTTGGGTGGGGTGGAAGGTGGAGGGGGCGGAGGGACCGGCGCCGGAGGACGCGGATGGGATGGCATGGTCATGGGTGCGCCAGGAGGTTATAGCAGTGGTGGAGAACTGCGAGACAACGGCCGCTCAGGCGAGGGCGGCGACGCCGAGGTGCAGATCGAGAAAGCCGACCATCCGGGCGAAGGCATCGCGAGCCGCCGCATCGCTGTAGTCGGGCGAGCCGTCGTCCCAGAATCCGGGTTCGAGACCGCGGTACACAACGACGGCGCCCCCGGTCGGCTGCTCCGCGTCGTTGGTGGTCACCAGGAGAGCCGGCACGCCTGCGGGCAGTTCGAGGTCGGCGGGCTCCGGCGAGAGAAGCGCCAACACCGCCCCGGGCCCCGCCACCTGGACCGCCAGCGGCGAGCCGGTGCCGATACCCACCACTGCATGGGTCCCGCCGCGCGACCACTCGCCCCACCCGGCGCCGAAGGCGGCAACGGCGACCTCAAGATCCCCTGGCACCGCTCGGGGCACCACGGCGGCGTATCCGTGTCGCGCCAGGTGCCGCGCCAGGGCCTTGGTGGGAGACGAGGGCTCCGGATCGGGGGACGCCACCACCACACCGGGGTGGCGGCCTTCGGCATCGGGGCGCGCCAGGTAACAGGAACGGTGCGGGGGCGTCGGCAGCGGCTGGATCCCATAGAGGATGGGAACCCGACCCTCGCCCTGGAGTACGGTCATCTCATCACCTCGGTGACCAGGCTAGCGAGGCGGCTCAGTCGGCCCGACGGCGGACCGTGTGGACCTCCCCCGAATCGAGCAGTACCTCCCCACGATCGGAAGCCACCACCAACCGCCCGGCGGAGTCGACGTCGGTGACCACGCCGGCACCGTCCGGCTCCCATGTGATGCCTGCTCCGATCGTGGAGCACAGCCGTCGGTACTCGTCCCGACCCCAGTCTCGCGGGCCTGCGGCGAGACGCTCCAGCAGGCGGTTCGCCCACCCCTCGCCCACCGCTCGAGCGGTATCGGGCCCCGGGTCGAACGCGAGGACGGAACCGATCCCCGGTGGCGGATCGGCCCACCACAGGTTGACACCGAGACCCACCACCACCACTCCCTCGGCGTGCTCGGCGAGGATGCCCCCCACCTTGTCGACTCCCGCCATCAGGTCATTGGGCCACTTGAGGAGCAGGCCCCCCTCCAGCACGTCGAGTGCCGACAGGCCGGCGACCAGGGGGACGAGGCTCAGTGTCTCGACCGGCCAGTCGGGCCTCCAGGCGAGAGAGGCGGCGACGGCCCTCGGGGCGTCGATCCATGGCGCCGACGACCGCCCTCTTCCGCGCCGCTGAGAGGCGGCGGTCACCAGCACCGGGGCATCGACGAAGCGCGCCCGGGCTTCGTCCTGGGTGGATGCGACCGAGTCGAGATGATGGGTGATCAGGGTGTAGCCATCCGGGGTGCGCCGCGAGTCGAACCCCAAAGACCATACTCCGGGGACCGATGAGCACCGAGGAACGGATCGAGCGGCTGCGCCGGCTGCGCGACGAGCACGACCACGCAGGGAGCAGTCGCGCCGTGGACAAGCAGCACGAGGCCGGCAAGATGACTGCGGGCGAACGCATCGAGGCCCTCCTCGACAAGGGCTCGTTCGTCGAGCTCGACATGTTCGTGCGACATCGAGCCCGGGGCTTCGGGATCGAGGACCAGCGGCCGCCGGGCGATGCGGTGATCACCGGATGGGGCACCATCGACGGCCGGCAGGTTTTCGTGTTCGCCGAGGACTTCACCGTTTTCGGGGGCTCTCTCGGGGAGGCGGTGAGCGAGAAGATCTGCAAGGTGATGGACCTGGCGATGGACACCGGTGCTCCCCTCATCGGCCTCAAGGACTCGGGTGGGGCGCGCATCCAAGAAGGCGTGTTCGCACTGGACGGATACGGGAAGATCTTTCGTCGCAACGTCCGGGCGTCGGGGGTGATCCCCCAGATCTCTGTGATCATGGGACCGTGCGCCGGAGGAGCGGTGTACTCGCCCGCCATCACCGACTTCGTCTACCAGGTGGAGGGCACCTCCCACCTTTTCATCACCGGCCCGGACGTGATCAAGGCCGTCACCGGCGAGGACGTCACCTTCGACGAGCTGGGCGGGGCCGGCTCACATTCGACGATGTCCGGGGTCACCCACTTCGTCGCCTCCGACGGCCGTCAGGCTCTGGAGGAGGTGCGGTACCTCCTCTCCTTCCTGCCGCAGAACAACATGGAGGCGGCCCCGTTCTTCACCCCCTCGGACCTCCCCGACCGCATGGATGAGGGGTTGACCACGATCGTCCCCGACTCCCCCAACCAGCCGTACGACATGACCGACTTGATCGCCCTGGTGGTCGACGACGGGGAGTTCTACGAGGTCCACCAGCACTTCGCCCCGAACATCTCGGTCGGGTTCGCCCGGCTCGACGGGTACTCGGTGGGGATCGTGGGCAACAACCCGGCGTTCCTGGCCGGGACTCTCGACATCGATGCCTCGGTGAAGGCGGCGCGCTTCGTGCGCTTCTGCGATGCCTTCAACATCCCGATCGTCTCCTTCGTGGACGTCCCAGGATTCCTTCCCGGCGTGGGACAGGAGCACGGCGGGATCATCCGTCACGGCGCGAAGCTGCTGTACGCCTACTGCGAGGCGACCGTCCCGAGGATCACGGTGATCACCCGCAAGGCGTACGGAGGCGCCTACGTGGTGATGAACTCTCGCAGCGTCGGGGCCGACATCGCCTTCGCCTGGCCGACCGCCGAGATCGCCGTAATGGGAGCCCAGGGAGCCGTCAACATCATCCATCGGCGGGAGATAGCAGCGGCCGACGATCAGGATGCGGCCCGGGCCGGTCTCATCGCCGACTACGAGGCCGCCTTCTCCAACCCCTACGTGGCCGCCGAACGCGGGCTCATCGACGAGGTCATCGAGCCCAGGGAGACGCGGGTCCGCCTCATCCAGGCGCTCGAGATGCTGCGCACCAAGCGGGTGACCCTCCCGCCCAAGAAGCACGGCAACGTGCCTCTCTAGGATGCTCGCAATGCGCAGCGTGCTGGTGGCCAACAGGGGGGAGATCGCCGTTCGGGTGATCCGCGGCGTCAAGGAGCTGGGGCTGCGCGCCGTCGCCGTCTACTCGGAGATCGACCGGGACGCCCTCCACGTCCGCCATGCCGACGAGGCGTGGAACATCGGCCCCGCCCCTGCTGCAGAGTCGTACCTCGACATCGACGCCATCCTTCGGGTGGCCGCCGAGAGCGGTGCCGACGCCGTGCATCCCGGTTACGGGTTCCTCGCCGAGAACGCCGAGTTCGCCTCTCGGGTCATCCATGCCGGTCTCACCTGGGTGGGGCCGCCGCCGGCCGCCATCACCGCAATGGGCGACAAGATCGCCTCGCGCAAGGTGGCCGAGCAGGCCGGCGTGTCAGGGGTGCCCGGGACCATGGAGCCCCTGCCCGACGCCGACGCGGTTCGTGCCGTCGCCACACGCTTCGGGTATCCGATCGCCATCAAGGCGGCTCACGGCGGTGGTGGAAAGGGGATGCGGGTGGTGCGCTCCGCGGCCGACCTCGACGAGGCGTTCGAGTCGGCGCGGCGGGAGGCCGACGCCTACTTCAAGAACCCGGAGGTGTACGTCGAGAAGTACCTCGAGCATCCACGCCATGTGGAGGCACAGATCATCTTCGACAAGCACGGCAAGGGAGTGTTCCTCGGCGAGCGCGACTGCTCCTTGCAGCGGCGGCACCAGAAGCTGGTGGAAGAGTCTCCGTCCACCGCTCTGGACGACAAGCAGCGCAAGGCGCTGGGCAAGGCGGCGCTGGCCGTGGCCAAGGTTGCCGGCTACGAGAACGCCGGGACGGTCGAGTTCCTCGTCGATGCCTCTGGCAGCTTCTACTTCCTCGAGATGAACACCCGGCTTCAGGTGGAGCACACCGTCACCGAGATGGTGACCGGCATCGACCTGGTGAAAGAGCAGCTGCGGGTGGCGATGGGGGAGCCGCTGTCGTTCGGCGAGATCTCGGCCCGGGGCCATGCCATCGAGTTCCGCATCAACGCCGAGAACCCGGCGACCGGCTTCCTCCCCAGCCCGGGCCGGATCGTGGACTATCGCCAGCCGGGTGGCTTCGGCGTCAGGGTCGACAGCGGGTACGAGGCGGGCTCGGCCATCAGCCAGTACTACGACAATCTGGTCGCCAAGCTGGTCGTCTGGGGCAGGGACCGCCAGGAAGCCATCGAGCGGTCGCGCAGGGCACTCGACGAGTACACGATCACGGGAGTCGAGACCACCATCCCGTTCCATAGGCTCGCCCTCGACCTGCCTGCGTTCACCGCCGGCACCCACCACACCCGCACCGTGGAGGAGGAGATGGACCTGACGGCGATCCGCCACCCATCCCCGTCGCAGCTGCCAGAAGACGAGGAGCTGGCGGAGCGATCGATGACCGTCGAAGTGGGCGGACGGCGGTTCGTCGTCAAGACCTGGGCCCCCGAGACGCTTCCGGCAACCTCGACCTCGGGGCGGCGCCCGGCGCCGCGACGACGGCCACCCAAGCTCTCGCAGGCCCCGGCGGCTGGCAACAGCGCGGGCGCCATCACCGCTCCCATGCAGGGGACGATCGTCAAGGTCCACAAGAAGGCCGGCGACCGCGTCGAGGCCGGCGACCCGCTGTTCATCCTCGAGGCGATGAAGATGGAGAACGAGATCCGGTCGCCTGCCGGCGGCGAGATGGTTGATCTGAGGGTCCAGCCCGGCGACAAGGTGGCGAGCGGCGCCGTGCTGGCGGTGGTGCGCTAGATCGGTCTCTCGGTTCGGAGCGCCTCACCCGAGAGTGATCATCAGGATGGAGCCTGCCGCCAGCACCAGGCCCAGCCGCTGCTTGGCCACTGTGCGCTCCCCGAAGAACACACGAGCCAGGGCGATGGTGACCGCCGGATAGAAGGCCATCACCACCACCACCAGCGAGAGCAACTCCTGGCGCACCGCCACCAGGAACAGCACGTTCGCCGCGATGTCGAGAAGCCCGGCGGCGCCGACGACGCCCCACGACCGGCCTTCGGGAAGCAGGGGCCTTCCGGCGACCAGCGCCACCAGGGCCATCAACGCCAGAGAAGCAACGCGGGCGCCTGCCAGCGGCCACACACCCGATGAATCCCCGGTACGGGAGATCAGGATCCCGAACAGCCCGAACCCGAGCCCGGCGATGCCCCCCAGCATTCCGGCGCGCAGGGCGGTGGCGCGTACCGCTGCAGTCCCGTCGCCGGACGGCAGCAGGATCAGAGCAGGCACGGCCAGGGCCATTCCCAACGCGGCGGCCCACCCCGGGCGTTCTCCGATGAGCAGGCCGAAGACCACGGGCACCACCGTCCCCACGACTGCGGCGGCGGGAGCCGCCACCCCGACCCTTGTCGTCGCCAGGGCGTGATAGAAGACGACCAGGCCGGCGGCTCCGAAGACGCCTCCGGCGGCTCCCCATCCCAGGGAGCCCCAACCAGGCGATCCCTCGGAGAACAACGGAGCGGCGGCGAAGATCGCCACCAGAGCCACCACATGGGACCCGATGACCACGGTCACCGCCGCCATGCGACGGGTGGCGAGAGCACCGAAGAAGTCGGCCACGCCAAAGGCGAGCGACGACAGCCCTGCCAGCAGCAGCGGCATCAGATGACTCCAGCGATGTCGTCAGTCGGCGGCATCGGCCAGACTCTCGGCGAGCGACGGGTGCACCATCAACGTGTCGACCAGTGCATCCACCCGCAGGCCCGCCTGGGCGGCCAGCGCCAGGATCCCTATCAGTTCCGATGCGTGGTGTCCGACGATGGTCCCACCGAGCACGACGTGAGTGGCCGGGTCCGATATCACCTTCACGAAGCCGGTCGGGTTCCCCTGGATGAGGGCGCGCGGGTTGGCGGCGAACGGAACCTTGGTGATGCGTACCTTGCGCCCTGCCGCCCGGGCATCGGCCTCCTCGAGACCGACCGAGGCGATCTCCGGCTCGGTGAAGATCGCCTGGGCCACCGCCTCGCTCGCCGTGGGCCGCACCGGTAGCCCGAGGGCGTGACGGGCGATTCGGCGCCCGTGCATGGCGGCCACCGAGGCGAGCGGGATGCGGCCGGTGACGTCGCCGGCGGCGTACACGTGGGGCAGGGTCGTCCGCAGCATCTCGTCGACGACCACGTACCCGTTCTCGGTGGCGATCCCGACCTCCTCCAGCCCGAGGCCGGTCGAGTTGGGGCGGGACCCGACGGCGAGCAGGACGTGACTCCCCTCGACCCTGCGCCCATCTTCGGTCGCCACGATCACGGCGTCACCCCTCACCTCGGCCGAAGAGGCGCGGGCCCCCTTGAGGAGATGCACGTCGCGCCCCAGGAAGTCCTCCTCCAGGACGGCGGCGACCTCGGGATCGCGATGCGGAAGAACCTGCTGTCGGCTGACCAGGAGCGTCACCCGGGATCCCAGGCTGGCGAACACGTGGACGAACTCGACGCCGGTGACCCCCGAGCCGATGACGATCAGGTGCTCGGGCAGCTCGGGGAGGTGGTACGAGTGACGGGTGGTGAGGATCCGTTCGCCGTCCACCCTGGCCCAGGGCGGCTCCCAGGGCCGCGATCCGGTCGAGATCACGGCCATGTCGAACTCGATCTCCTGATCTCCCCCTGCGGCCTCGGCGATCGCACGGTGTGGCCCGACGAGCCGTGCCCGGCCCGTGATCATCTCCACGCCCTGCGATTCGAGCAACTCACGGGTGTCTCCGGCGAGCCGTTGCGCTATCGCCCGAGCGCGCTCCGAGAGCCCGGCCATGTCGACCGCAGGCAGCCCGACGCCGCCGATGCCGAGACGCGCCGCCGAGCGCAGCGAGTCGAGCCGCATCGAAGAGGCCACCAGAGCCTTGGAGGGGATGCAGTCCCACAGGTGGGCCGCCCCGCCGATGATGTCGGATTCGACCACCGTTACCGCCGCTCCGTGGATGGCGGCGCCGGTGGCGGCGGCGACGCCTCCCGGACCGCCGCCGATCACCAGGAAACGCGGCCGTAGGTCGTCGGTCATGCTCGCGGACGGTAGCGACCGAAAACGCCCTCCAGGGACCGCGACACCTCGCCCACGGTGGCGCCGGCGGCGAGGGCCCTCTTCATCGGGAACAGGAGGTTCCCCTCGCCTGCTGCGACCGCCGCCAGCTCGTCCAGGGCGGCTTCGACTGCGGCCGAGTCGCGGCCTCGACGGTGGGCGGCGACCGCCGCTGCCTGCGCGTTCTCCAGCGACCGGTCCACGGACATGGCCGGGGTGTCGCCGCCGCCGTCGTCGGTGAACCGGTTCACTCCGACCACCACCGACTCCCCCGACTCCACCCGCCGCGCCTCGCGGTACGCCGAGTCCTCGATCATCCGTTGCACCACGCCCTCCTCCACGGCGGCCACCGCCCCGCCGGCGGCGTCGATCTCGGCCATCACTCGCCGGGCCCCCGCCTCGACGGCGTCGGTCAGCGACTCCACGAAGTAGGACCCGGCCAACGGATCGGCGGTGGCACCGACGCCCGACTCGAAGGCGATCACCTGCTGGGTCCGCAGGGCGAGGAGGGCGGCATGCTCGGTGGGAAGGCCCAGGGCCTCGTCGTAGGAGTTGGTGTGGAGCGACTGGGTCCCACCGAGCACGGCGGCGAGCGCCTGCAACGTGGTGCGCACCACGTTGTTGTCCGGCTGCTGGGCGGTGAGGCTGCTCCCGGCGGTCTGGGTGTGGAACCGCATCCGCCACGAGTCGGGGTTCGTGGCCCCGAAACGATTTCTCATCTCGGTCGCCCAGATGCGCCGGGCCGCCCTGAACTTGGCCACCTCCTCGAAGAACTCCCTGTGCGAGTTCCAGAAGAAGGAGATCCGCGGAGCCAGATCGTCGACGCCCAACCCGACCTGGCGGGCCGCTTCGACGTACGCCAGGCCGTTGCTGATCGTGATGCCGATCTCCTCGGCAGCGGTGGAGCCCGCCTCGCGCACGTGGTACCCGCTGACCGAGATCGTGTTCCAGGCCGGGAGCTCCGAGCGGCAGTAGGCGAACAGATCGGTGACCAGGCGCATCGAGGGACGCGGCGGGTAGATGTAGGTGCCCCGTGCGGCGTACTCCTTCAGGATGTCGTTCTGCACGGTTCCCCGGATGCGATCGGCCGGGACCCCGGACTCCTCGGCCACCAGCTGGTAGAGCAGCAACAAGATGGCGGCGGTGGCGTTGATCGTCATCGAAGTGGACACCTCGTCGAGCGGTATCCCGGCCAGAAGCACCCTCATGTCGTCGATCGAGTCGACGGCGACCCCTACCTTCCCCACCTCGCCTGCAGCCGCCGGGTCGTCGGAGTCGAGGCCCATCTGGGTGGGGAGGTCGAATGCGATCGAGAGCCCGGTCTGCCCGGCCTCGAGAAGACTGCGGAACCGAGCGTTGGTGGCGGCGGCGTCGCCGAATCCGGCGTACTGGCGCATCGTCCACAGCCGACCGCGGTACATGTCCCGGTGAGGACCGCGGGTGAAGGGGAACTCACCGGGCAGCCCGAGGGCGGTCGCCGGGTTCCAGTGTTCGAGATGGGAGGGCCCATAGACGGGCTCGATCTCGATGCCACTTGAGGTTTCGTATGGGTTGTCGGGGGGCATCGGTACACTCGCCGGGGTCGGGGGGATGCTACCCGGGGGAACCCCACCCGACCCCGGGACGTCTGTGAGGACGCGGTATGGGGACATCCATCCACGAAGCCGAGCATCTCGAACGGCAGGGTCGAAGGCTTCCCGCCGCCCTGATCCTGGTGGCGATCGCCGTCGTCGCCGGATCCTGGCTCTCGCTGTTCCTCTTTCTCGGAGCCAACACCGCCAACGGCACGCTCCAGGACCTGAAGCGTGCCTGGATCCCGGACGTCGCCTCGATGGACCTCGACCTGCCCGACCTCTCCCGGCTCTCCTCGGTGTACACCGCCGACGGGGTGCTCCTCGGCCAGCTCACCGAACGCAACAGCCAGCCGGTGACGCTCGACGAGATCCCCAACCTCGTCATCGGGGCGGTCCTCTCCGCCGAAGACGACGACTTCATGGAGCACGGGGGGATCGACTTCACCTCCGTGGCGCGGGCCCTGATACAGGACCTGGGCGGCGGCCCGACCCAGGGCGGCTCCACGATCACGCAACAGGTGGTCAAGCAGAACTTCGTGGGGTCCGAGCAGACGCTGGAGCGCAAGGTCGCCGAGGCGGCGATCGCCATCGAGATGGAGCGCCGCTACTCCAAGGAGCAGATCCTCGAGTACTACCTGAACTCGGTGTACTTCGGTTCCAACGCCTACGGGGTCAAGGCGGCTGCCCAGGAGTACTTCGGAAAGGAACTAGACGAGCTGACCATCGCCGAGGCCGCCGCCCTTCCGGTTCCGATCCGCAACCCATCCCTGTACGACCTCCGGCAGGAGGCGCTCCCGCTGAAGGCGCGCAACGCCGTGATCGACAACATGGTCGAGGAGGGGTACATCACGGCGGCCGAGGGTGAGGCCGCCCAGGCGGAGCCCTTGGTGACCATCGATCGCGTGGAGTTCCAGGATCCGGCCCCGCAGGTGCTGATCGCCGCCCGCGACGCCCTGCTCAACGACCCGAAGTACGGGCTCGGCGCCACCTACCTGCAGCGCAAGCGAGCCGTGTTCGGCTGCCCGGCCCACGACACCGAATGCTCCGGTGGGGGCGGCCTCAAGATCTACACGACCGTCGATCACGGCCTGCAGCAGGAGGCGCGCCGGATCCTGCAGGAGTGGTTCCCACCGGGGACCGACCTGCCGACCGGTGCCATCGCCATGGTGGACAATCGGACAGGGGCGATCGTGGTCATGGCATCCGGCCTCGACTTCGGCACCGACCTCGAGGCCGGACAGCGCCAGTACGACCTGGCGACCAAGGGACGCCGCAACCCAGGCTCCGCCTTCAAGCCTTTCGGCCTGGTGGCGGCCCTGGAACAGGGCATCACGCTGCGTTCATGGTGGGACTACACGACCCCGCAGGAGCTCGAGTTCGGCGGCGTCGAACCCTGGAACTGTTCCAACGCCGGCGACAACGAGCCGGGGATCCGGACCCTGGAGGAGGCCCTCTACCGCTCCACGAACACCGTGTTCTGCCAGGTGTCGATCGCCGTCGGGCCGGAGCAGATCGTCGAGGTGGCCCATCGCATGGGGATCCGGTCACCGCTCGGAGCCGTACCCGCCATCGTGCTCGGAGCCCAGGCGGTGAGCCCGCTGGAGATGGCGTCGGCGTACTCGACGATCGCCAACACCGGGCTGCGCGTGGACAACTTCCTGATCGAGCGGATCGAGGACGCCGACGGGAACGTGATCTACCAGCACCAGGTGGAGTCCGAGCAGGTGCTGGAACCGGCCCTCGCCGCGGCGGTGGTCAACACGATGGAGAAGGTGGTCACCTCGGGAACCGGCAGAGTCGCCGCTATCGGCCGGCCGGCGATCGGCAAGACCGGAACCCACGAGACCTACCGCGATGCCTGGTACGTGGGGGCCATCCCGCAGTACACCACCTCGGTATGGGTCGGCTACCCCGACGAGCAGCGGGAGATGCGGGGACTGGTGGTGAAGCCCAATCGAACGGACAAGGAGACGATCGCCCGCATGTTCGGATCGAGTGCCCCGGCGCCGATCTGGAAGGAGTTCATGCTCATCGTCACCGAAGACCTCCCGGTCGCCGACTTCCTGCCCGACCCGCCCGGGATCGATGCCTACTACGCCACCCCGCGGGTCGACATGCCCGAGGTCGTCGGCCTCGAGCTCGAGGAGGCCACCGAGGCGATCTACAAGTCGGGCCTCGACTTCGAGGTGGAGTTGGTGAACTCCGATGAGCCCATCGACATCGTCGTCGCCTCCGACCCCGAGGCCGGACAGAAGGTCCGACAGGGCACCACGATCAAGATCGAGGTCTCCAACGGGCTGTCTCCGACGACTCCGCTGCCCGATCTCGTGGGATCCACACAGGTCGTGGCGGAAAACACCCTCGCCGCATTGCGCGACACGACCCAGATCGCCTTCACCTGGGTGATCGAGGATGCAGTCACCGCGGTCGAGGCCGACGACGGGCTGGTGCGGGCCACGGCGCCGACGGCCGGTTCGGTGATCGATGCCGAGACCGTGATCGTGATCTCGGTGTGGCGCTACGAGGCGCCTGAACCCTGAGGAATTCTTCGCGATCTGATTGCATCCAATTGATCTCAACTGGGGCTTGCTGTATGTAGATCGCATGACCGCAGCGGTGCCCGGGAGTCTCCGTCGAGATGCCCGTCCTCCCATCGAGATGGATGCCGCGCCAGCCCCGGGCACCGATGCGGCCACTCGACCCACGGTGCGCCGTCGCCCCTGGATCACCGTCGTGAAGACGGCCGGCGACGCCGACGGCCACCACCCCACCGATCCCGCCGTGCGACGCTTCTGGACGGCCGTGGTCGGTCCCGGAGCGGTCGCCGACCTGCTGCGCCTGGTGGCCGCCGCTTCCAGTGGCAGACCCCTAAGGCGTCCCCTGCACCTCGACACCCTGATCGCCGAAGGTCTGGTCACCGCCGCCGCCGGTGTGGTCGCCGCTCCGACGACCATCCCGCTCCTCGATGCCGGACAGCGCCGCCGCCTGCATCCGGCGCTGCGCGCCGAGTACTGCGCTCTTCTCGCCGCCACCGGCACCGTCGGCTAAACCGCCGCCACTTCCCGCCGATGGGGAAGGTGATGCCCTCATCGCCTGCCCGTCGACCGCTTCTGGCACTCTCCGGACTCGCCCTGGCGCTCGCCCTGCTGCCCGCCTTGCCGGCCTCCGCCGGCGGCGAATGGACCTTCTCGGGCGGCGGGTTCGGCCACTCGGTGGGGATGAGCCAGTTCGGTGCCTACGGAATGGCGCGGGGCGGCGCCACCTGGCAGGAGATCACCGGCCACTACTACACCGGCTCCACGGCGGGCCCGGTTCGACCCGAGCTGGCGGAGAGTCCCCTGTGGGTCAACCTGGTCACCGAGAAGAGCACGCTGACCTTCACGGTGCGCACCACCGGGAGCGCGCCCGGCGTTCCGGCACGGTTCGCTTCGAGTGCAGGAGCGCTCGAAGCCGGGACCGGCGACTCGGTGACCATCGGTCGCAACCCCGACGGAACCTGCACCACCTCTGCTCCTTCGGGGTCGTTCACCGGCGACTGTGTCATCGACGCCGAGTGGGACGGCTGGTCGGGGGCGCCAACCACGGCATTGGTGCTGGCAGGATGCTCCCTGACCAACTGGAACCTGACCTCGGGGAGCCGTTCGCAGCCCTGCACCTACGCCCGCGGATCGCTGCGGCTGCGTCCCGACAACAACACCAACACGATCGATGCCTCGGTCGAGATCGGCATGGAGGACTATCTGCTCGGGATCTCCGAGATGCCCTACTACTGGGGGCAGACCGGAGGCATGGCCGCCCTGGAGGCCCAGGTGGTCGCCGCCCGCTCATACGCATACGCCCGGGTCATCTCGCGCGGAGCGCCCGAGAGACGGCCCTGGTGCTGGTGCCACCTCTACGACACGCCCGTCGACCAGAGCTACGTCGGCTGGGGTCACGGGACCCAGGAGTGGATCGACGCCGTGCGCAACACCGCAGATCAGGTGCTGTACCACCCGGCGATCACCCGTGACGGCGCCCCCACCCCTCTGAACGCCTTCTACTCGTCGAGCACCTTCGGGCGCACCGAGAACTCGGAAGACGCCTTCACCGCCACACTGCCCTACCTGAGGGGTGTCGACGATCACTACGCCGGCATCCCCGAGGTCTTCAACGGCAACTTCAGGTGGACGACGACCTTCACCTCATCCCAGCTGGCGGCGCGCCTGCCAGGAATGAGCACGGTCACCGGCGCCACGATCACGAGGTGCTCCGCTTCGGGCGCCGCACTCGAGGTGACGTTCGACGGCAGCGGTGGGCCCCGGACCTTCCACGCCCGCCAGCTTCGCTCCTACCTGGGACTGAGATCGCAGCAGATCTTCGCCATCGGCGGCTCCGTCCCGACCGCGTCCGGCTGCACCGAGGCACCGCCCTCCCCCACGACGACGACCACGACCGCACCCACCACCACCACCACCACCGTCCCCGACACCGCCACCACGACCACGGTCCCCGTCACGACAACGAGCACGACCACGACCACCGTCCCCGCCACCACGACCACCACCACCACCACCGTCCCCGCCACCACGACCACCACCACCACCACCGTCCCCGCCACCACGACCACCACCACCGTCCCCGCCACCACGACCACCACCACCGTCCCCGCCACCACGACCACGACCACCACGACCACACCCGGTCGGACCGGGGCGTGCTCCCTGCCGGAGACCCCGATCGACGCCCTGGTGACCGGCGGCCGGACGCTGCGGTTCGGCGCCACCGGAGGCGACGTGGCCGAGCTCCAGCAGGTGCTGGCGGCACTGGGGATCTATGCCGGGCCGATCGACGGGGCCTTTGGCAGTGCCACCCTGAGTGCGGTCAAGACCTTCCAGAGAGGGCGCGGCCTGGTCGCAGACGGAATCGTGGGTGGGGTCACCCGCAGCACCCTGGTCGCCCTCCGTGAGGCGATCGGCAACGGCCTGGCGCTGGGTGGCGACCCGAGCCTGCTGCGTCGCGGGTCCCGCGGCGACTCGGTGAAGGCCCTCCAGCACCTGCTGTCGTTCCTGGGCTACGGGCCGGGACCTGTCGATGGATCCTTCGGTCTGCGCACCGACCTGGCCGTCACCGCGTTCCAGCGGGCCCGGAGCCTCGCCGTCGACGGCGTGATCGGGGGAGCCACCCGGGCCGCAATCGCCAACGCTCTCGGGATCGGTGACTGCCGCTGACCGGCGGTCAGCGACCCGATGCGGATAGGACGGTCCAGATCGACCGCCCCAAGATCTCCAGGTCGAGCCACAACGACAGGTGCTTCACGTAGTACAGGTCGTAGGACAGCTTCTCCACCGTGTCGGCCTCGCTGTCGGCGTATCCGAAGTTGACCTGCGCCCATCCGGTGATTCCCGGGCGTACCAGGTGCCGCTGCGAGTAGAACGGGATCGTGGAGGCGAACACCTGGGCGAAAGCTCCCTGCTCCGGCCGGGGACCGACCAGGCTGAGATCGCCCTTGAGCACGTTCCACAACTGGGGCAGCTCGTCGAGTCGCAGACGCCTCAGCAGCCGGCCGACGCGGGTGAGCCGGCCGTCGTCGAGCGCGGCGAAGCGAGCCTCGCGGTCCGGCTCGGATCGCATCGTGCGGAACTTGTACAGGGTGAAGGCACGGCCGTTTCGTCCCACCCGGCTCTGCCGGAACACCACGGGGCCCCTCGAGTCGATGGCGATCGCCGCCGCGATCAACACTCCCAACACCAAGGCCACCGGGGACACCACCACGGTGAGAGCGGTGTCCAGCACCCGCTTCACCCGCACATACGACGAACGGTCCTCGAGCGGGACCGTGATCTCCCATCCCTCCTGGATGTGGACGATGGGGAGCTTTCCGGTGTGGTCCTCGTACGCCGACACCAGCGATCGCATCGGGTATCCGGCCAGGTTGCACGAGGAGACGAAGCGCGCCATCCCGTCGCTGAGGACGGACCGCAGGTCCACGGCGATCGTCGTCCCCGGGCGGACCAGATCGACCGGAGGCCGGCCGGAGGCGGGGAGCACGGCGACCACGTCGGCGTGGGGCGATGCCAGCAGGTCTTCCACCAGCAGCTTCTCGTCGGTTATCACCACGAGTGGCTCCGTCCACGGTCGCATCCTGCGCAGGAACCGCTGCACCAGACCGATCCCCAACCAGGCGAGCGTGGTCACCAGGACGTAGCGGCGGGACCAGAACACGCGGGAGAACACCAGGGTCACCGAGGTCACCGCCAGCATCACCGTCGACATGGTGAGGGCGCGCCCGTACGAGGGACGCCTGACCGAGGCCGCTCCTGGCCGGAAGGCGAGGAAGAGACCGGCGGCAGCGCCGAAGGCGATCGACCACAACATCGGCCAGGCCTGAGTTCGGGCCACCCAGGGCAGCGGGTGGCTGAACACCGTCAGGGAGGCGACCTCGAGGGCGAGCAGCAGCCCGAGGACGTCGAGCAGCACCGCACTCGCCAGCCTTCGGCGGGCCATGGGGTGATCAGGGTACCCGTGAGCGTTTCCCCTGGGTTTCACGCCATGCGCCGCGCCAGCTCGACGATGGTGCGCACCCCGAAACCGGTGCCGCCCTTGGGGAGGTAGTGCTCCGCCTCGGTGGACCTGGCGGTGCCGGCGATGTCGAGGTGGGCCCAGGGCACGTCGCCGACGAACTCCTTGAGGAGGATGGCGGCGTTGATGGCACCACCCTGGCGCGGTCCGGTGTTCTTCATGTCGGCCACGTCGGAGTCGATGTTCTTGCGGTAGTCGTCGGGCAGCGGCATCCGCCACACCCGCTCGCCGGCGGCCGCGGCCGCCGCCGCCACCTGCTCGGTGGCGCCGTCGCTGCCGAAGAGCCCGGCGATCTTGTTGCCCAGGGCGACGCCGATGGCCCCGGTCAACGTCGCCAGGTCGACGATCAGGTCGGGGCCGTGCTCGACGGCGAGGGAGAGGCCGTCGGCGAGTACCAGCCTCCCCTCGGCGTCGGTGTTGAGCACCTCAATGGTCTTTCCATTGCGGATCCGCAGCACGTCGCCCGGGCGCAGCGCAGAACCGCTGGGCATGTTCTCGGTGAGCGGAGTGATGCCCACCACCTTCACCGGCAGACCCAAGGCGGCTATCGCCTTCATGGCGGCGAACACGGCGGCCGCCCCCGACATGTCGGTCTTCATGGTCTCCATGCCATCCGACGGCTTGATGGAAAGCCCGCCCGAGTCGAAGACGATGCCCTTGCCCACCAGCGCCAGGAAGCCCTTCGCTCCCTCGGGGGCGTAGGTGAGCTCCACCATCCGAGGCGGGTTGGCGGCGCCGAGCGATACCCCGCGCAGGCCCCCGAATCCTTCGGCCTCGATCTGGTGCTCGTCGAAGACCCTCACCCCGAGACCCTGGGCTGCGGCGATCTCGCCGGCGATCGCCGCCAGTGCCTCGGGCGACTTCCCCATCGCCGGCTCGTTCACCAGGTCCCGCGCCAGGCACACGGCGTCGCCGATCACGGCGCCGGTTGCCGTGGCGGACAGGTCGTCATCCGAGGCCCCGAGCAACACCACCCGGGCGATACGCGACGGCTTCTTCTCGGTCTTGTGCCGGTCGAAGGTGTAGGCGCCGAGCACGAAGCCGAGACCCACCGCCTCGGCCGATCCCGAGCCGTTGGCGGTGTGCAGGCTGGTGGCCACCGTCTCCATCCGGCTGCACTTGCCTGCAGCGACGCCGGCGGCCCGCCGGACCTGCTCGATGTCGGATGGGTCGCCCAGGCCGACCATGACCACCCGCCGGTACGGGATCGACCCGCCACCGGGCACCGAGACCGACTGCCCCGCCTTCCCGGTGAACTCGGCGTCGTCGAGGTGGGAGCCCAGCCACGGGAGTCGCTCCATCACCCAGGCGGCGGCGTCGTCGAAGGATCGATCCGATCCCACTCCGACGACTATGGCATCCGCCTCGCCTCCGATCTCTCCGGTGACGAACTCGATCATCGATCCTCCTCGGTCTTGGTCGGCGTCCACGTGCCCTCGGAGGCGCGTGCCAGTGCGTACAGGTAGTCGGCGAGGCGGTTCAGGTACGGAACCACCAGAGATCCCTCGATGCCGGCGGCGGCCGTGTGGGTCACGGCACGCCGCTCCGCCCGCCGCACGATCGTCCTCGCCAGGTCGATCGCCGCCGCAACCGGGTCGCCGCCAGGCACCACGAACTCGTTGGGCAGGCCCCCTGCGGCCTCGATGGCGTCGATCTGCGACTCGAGGGCGGCCACCATCTCGGTGGTGACCAGAGTGGAGCCGGCCTGCAGCCGGTCCCGCTTGGCTGGTGCGGTCGCCAACTCGGCGGCGACCACGAAGAGGTCGCGCTGCACTGCGAGCAGGTCCTGCGCCAGGTCGGGGTCGGCGGCGGCCCGGGCGATCCCGATGGCGGAGACCGCCTCGTCGACGGTGCCGTACGCCTCGGGCCCGGTGTCGTCCTTGGCGACCCGTCCCCCGTGGAACAAGCCTGTGGAGCCGTCGTCGCCGCGGCGGGTGTAGATCTTCACGGCAGAAAGTGTAAGGCCGTCACCGCAGAGGCCGGAAGGCTCCCGTCAGGCGCCGAGGGTGAGGCGCCCGGCGACGACCGCCCCCGCCCCGGTGAGGACCGCCAGATAGGACAGCCCGGTTGCGGCCATGACCGCCGGGTAGCCCCGCTCCCCCAGCGCCAGCCACACGCCGGCCATGAGCAGCGCCGTGGTCGCCGAGAGCGCCGCCCATCCCGGGCCGATGAAACCTTCGCCGGCGAGCGAGGCGCCGGCCACCAGGAGCACGCCGAAGTCGGCGGCCGCCCCGACCAGCCCGACCAGCGCCAGTGTCCGCAGCGACCGCCGGGGCAGCGAAGGGTCGACCAGGTACCAGTGCCCGAGCATCATCTCGGAGGTCACCCCCCCGAGCAGCACCGCCCCGGTGATCACCGACCACGGCGCCTCGCCCGAGCCGAGAGCAGCCACGACCAGGGCCGCACCGGCGAGGCCGGCCGCACCGGCGCGCAGAAGCGGCCGCCGCACCCCGACGAGGCCGACGACCAGGAGCCCGACTCCCGCCCAGGCCGCGGCGCCGCCACCGGCGGCCGCCGACGGGGCCGCGAAGAGCAAGGAGGCGCCGAGTGCCAGCCATGCGTATCCGACCCCGCCGATCCCCCAGCGGAAGACGAGCACCGCACCGCCGGCGAGACCGGCCGCCCAGGTGGCGAGCAGTGCCGCCGGCTCCACGCCGTCAGCGCCCCGAGAGCCAGTGCTCGATCCGGGAGGCGACGGCGGGCGAGGTCAGGCCCATCTCTTCGGCGATCCGCTCCCAGGGGGCCGACGCCCCGAAACGGTCGATCCCGATGCGCAGCCCGTCGATGCCGACGAAACGCTCCCACCCGAACGGGGAGGCGGCCTCCAGAGACACCCGCGGGAGGCCGTCGCCGAGCACCGCCGTCCGGTACTCGTCGTCCTGTTCGAGGAACGCCTCCCAGCAGGGAAGGGAGACCACCTGCGCCGAGACGCCACCGGCGGCGAGCAGGTCGGCCGCTTCCAGCGCCACCCACACCTCGGAGCCGGTGGCGATCAGGACCAGGTCGGTGCCCGGGCGCAGCACGTAGCCGCCCCGATGGGCCGCCCCCTCCAGCCCGGTGCGATCGAGCACGGGGACTGCTTGCCTAGTGAGCACCAGGGCCGTCGGGCCCTCGGTGCGTTCCAGGGCCATCTCCCACGCCTCGGCGGTCTCGCCGGCGTCGGCGGGCCGCACCACGTGGAGCCCGGGGATCGCCCGGAGGGACGCCAGGTGCTCGATCGGCTGGTGTGTGGGACCGTCCTCGCCGAGGAACACCGAGTCGTGGGTGAACACGAAGATCGACGGCGCCCCCATGAGGGCGGCCAGGCGGATCGACGGCCTCATGTAGTCGCTGAAGACGAGAAAGGTCGCCCCGAAGGGCCTCAGGCCGCCGTGGATGGCGATCCCGTTGACGGCCGCTCCCATGGCGTGCTCCCGCACCCCGAACCGGAGATTGTGGCCCGAGGGGCTGTCCTGGAACTCTCCCGCCTCGGCGATCAAGGTGTTGGTGGAGGGGGCAAGGTCGGCGGAGCCACCGATCAACCCGGGCATCTCGGAGGAGATCCTGTTGATCGCCCTGCCCGAGGCCTTGCGGGTCTCCACCCGCTCCCCCGGTTGGTATCCCAGGTCGCCGATCTCGATGGTGGGCGCCTGGAAGTGCCGCTCCCAGGCGGCGCGCCGTTCGGGGTCAGCGAAGGCCTTCTGGCTCCTCTCCAGCCATGCCTGGCGGGCGGCGCGCCCCCGATCCATCGCCGCCGCGAAGAACTCACGCACCTCGTCGGGAACCTCGAATTGGGGCAGGTCCCATCCGATCGACTCCTTGTAGGCGGTGATCTCGGCCGCTCCGAGGGGACTGCCGTGGGATGCGGCGGTGCCTTCGAGGGTCGGAGCGCCGTAGGCGATCCTGGTGTGGCAGGCGATCAGCGAGGGCCGGGGGTCGGCGGCGGCAGCCGTGATCGCCTGATCCACCGCCTGGCGGTCGTGCCCGTCGACGTCCAGGGTGTGCCAGCCGAAGGAGGTGAAGCGGGCGAGGACGTCTTCGGTGAAGGCGAGGTCGGTGCTCCCTTCGATCGATATCTCGTTGTCGTCGTACAGGAAGGTGATCCTCCCCAGGACGAGCCGCCCGGCCAGGGACGCCGCCTCGGAGGAGATGCCCTCCATGAGATCGCCGTCGCCGACGAAGGCGTAGGTGCGATGGTCGACCAGGTCTTCGCCGAGCGTGGCCCGCAGGTGCGCCTCGGCGATGGCCATGCCCACAGCGGTACCGAGACCCTGGCCCAAGGGACCGGTGGTCGTCTCGATCCCGAGGTGTGGCTCCCGCTCCGGGTGGCCGGGCGTCGCCGAACCCCACTGCCGGAATGCGGTGATGTCGTCCATCGTCACCGGGAACCCGCTCAGGTGGAGCAGCGAGTAGAGCAGCATCGAGCCGTGACCGTTGGAGAGGACGAACCGATCGCGGTCGGGCCAGAGCGGGTCGGAGGGGTCGACCCGAAGGTGGCGGCCCCACAGGACCACGGCGATGTCGGCCATGCCCATCGGCATCCCGGGATGGCCACTGTCGGCCCTCTGGATGGCGTCGATGCTGAGGACGCGCAGGGTGTCGACCGCTCGTTGCTCCGGGCTCACGCCCGGCAGGCTAACGAAACCCCACCCGGAGACTCACTCCACGACCACCAGACCGCGCGGGGAACGGTTGAGCTCGTCGATCCCATCGGCGGTGCACACGACGATGTCCTCGATGCGCAGCCCGAACTCGCCGGGGACGTAGATGCCGGGTTCGATGGAGAAAGCCATTCCCGGTTCGAGGGGGATCCGGTTGCCGGCGACGATGAAGGGGTGCTCGTGCACCTCCAGGCCGATCCCGTGGCCGGTGCGATGGATGAACCGCTCACCGAGCCCGGCGGCGTCGATCACCTGGCGGGCGGCGGCGTCGATGCTCTCGGCGGTGACTCCGGGCCGCACCGCGGAGCGTGCCGCCTCCTGGGCCTCCTCGAGCACGGCGTGGGCGGCCGCCACCGGCTCCCGGGGCGGGCCCATCGCGAAGGTCCGGGTGGTGTCCGAGTGGTATCCCCCCACTGTGCCGCCGAAGTCGACCACCACGGCGTCGCCCTCCACGATGGGGCGGCCACCGGGCTCGTGGTGGGGCGACGCCCCGTTGGGGCCGGCGGCGACGATCGCCGACCAGGCATGATCGTGGCCCTCTTCGACCGCCATCGCCTCCACCTTCGCTGCCAGCTGCCTCTCGGTGAGGCCGGAGAACCGGGTGGTCGCCAGGCGGACCGCCACCCGGTCGGCGGCGGCTCCCGCAGCGCGCAGCAGGTCGATCTCGGCGGGCTCCTTGCGCATGCGGAGCTCGCGGGTCAGCGGCGACGCCGGGGCGAATCCGGTGGCGGGCATCGCCTCCTGCAGGGAGAGCAGGAACACCGACCAGGTGTTGTCTCCGACGAGTGCTCGCCCAGGCGTACCCGCCAGGTCGACGACGATCTCCACCGGGTCCTCGGTCTCGTCCCAGGGCCGCACGGCGAACGCATCGCCCGGCACCTCCACCCGGGGCGCCTCCAGCCGAGGCACGACCAGGGTCGCCGGGCCGTCGGCGGGCACCACGAGCATTGTGAGCCGCTCCAGCTGGGGAGCGCTGTACCCGCTGAAGTAAGGGAGGTCGGCGCCGACGGACAGCAACAACAGGTCGATGCTGCGCTCCCCCATCAGGGTCCGAGCACGGTCGAGGCGGGCGGCGTAATCCATGGGGAGAGGCTAGATGCGCGCTCCCGCTGGCGGTGTCACGGGGCGGGCGTCCCTGCCTGGGGAGGGGATTGCGAGGGTGGTCTGGGTTCTCGGTCCCCCACTCCTACCCCGCTGTCAGCACGCTGGCCGAGGCCAGTGCTCGCCAATGTCACCCGACAACCAGACCACGACGAAGGGAAGACGACGGCCTCCCGAGCAGTCGGGTACGACCTCACAAGGTAGGTGGTGGCCATGACCAGGAGCAGCAGAAGCGACAGTTCGAGCGCATGACCCGAGACGCTACGACGAGGGTGTGACAGAACCCGGTATTTCCGACCCCACCACCAGCACCGCCCCCGTGGGGTCACAGGGGCGGACGGCTGGCCGATCTACCTGGCGGCTGTCGGTATGCGCTCGCTCAGGTCGCTTACTCCTGGCGGCAACACCGACTCTACAACGACACCACGACACGACCAGGGATCACCATCACCGTCCTCGAGGAGTCGGTCAGCAGCACCCAACCGGCATCGAGCCGGTCGGCCGCAGTCCCCCCCCCCACTTGAATGGGGCGTTGACTCCCAGGATCGAGACGCACTCTCCGACTTGCACCCGGAGACAGCCCGCCGCTCGGAATCCTGATGGTCATCGGCAGACCGACGACCACTCCCAGAAGGTCGCCATCACAGCCCCATGACCTTCCGCCAGCACCGATCACAGACCCACCACAAACCATCATCGAGCAGAACCATCTCGCACCCGAGAGGCTGGAACCTCTCGCACAACTCGCACCGACGACGAGACCGCCGAGGGGAGGGCGCCGTCCCCCGCCTCCGGCGGATGGCCGGCACCCCCTCACCCTTCGGAGATCCCCGCCGACCCTTGCGCCTACTCATGCCGCCTCCCATGCCAGCCAACACGCATCACCACCCCGCTCAGAATCCCGCAGATCGAACGCCGACACCACCTCCACACCCGACGAGCCCGCCCACGACCTCGCCGCCTCCACAGCCGAGTTGTGAGGGTCTGGAACCTCCACCTCCACCCGGGCAGGCTGGAAGCCCTGAGCCACCGAGTACGCCTGCTCGCCACGACCAGCAGACCCCAGCCCCTTCGAGGCGTACGCATGAAGCGCCTTCGACGCATACCCCGAGGCCCCACGAGGGGAGTCCCACCGCTGCCAATCGAACCCCCGATAACCACCACCGCCGCCGAACGACCAGGAGTCCTTCAGAGCCAGGAGCACCGACCGGGGGAGCACCGGGACGAGCACCATCCCGTTGTAGACCTCGAAGCCCATCCGCTCCGACCTCCGAGGCTGAACCTCCGGCATGAACGCATACGGCACCGCATCACCCATCGCCCGCTTCAGCCGACGAGCGAGGTTCGCCAAGTCGCCCTTCACCGCACCCCGATCCGACGCCCGATCCAGGTAGTCGTCGGAGTAGGTAGGCGACAACAGCACCCGCAGATCGTTCGCCACCACGAACCTCCGAAGCCGCCCCACCGACCGCTTCACATTGTCACGCCGCCGGTCGTCGTGGTCGAGTTGTGAGGGTGTATCAAGAACAGGGGAGGCAGCCCGATCGGGTGTGCTTAGCGCACGCTGGCCGAGGGGACGGCGACGTCTTCAGTGCCTCAGCACCCCTGTCGGGACTTCGCCATCAGCTTCTGCCTCACGCTGTGACGACTCGGCCCCGCGCGATGTCGGAAATGCTGTGCACGCGCCATTACGAACGGACGGGACTTCCACTTCGACCCCGGTCGGAGGCCGTGGATCAGTGCGTCTCGGGTCCCGTCACGTGTTGTTTGCGACGGGTCGAAGACAGGCCCGCGGCTACCAGAACTCCGACCGCAGCGCCTACGCCTACGTTCGCTGCACTAATCACCACCGCGCTCACCCCGGTCCACAGACCCTCTCCCGCTTCGGCCGCGTAGTAGATGCCGGCCGCAGCGGCGACCATCGCCGTAGAGGCCCATAAGCCTCGCCTGTGGCGATGCAGGACTGCTCCCACCAGGACACCGACGATCAGGAGTGTGGGGTTCATGACTTCTTCCTCCGCTCGGTAACACTCAATAGGGGTCGTACCAGTGCCCTGTGGACAACAGCCAACTGCATCCACCCCACTTGTACAGAGCCCACGATGCCCACGAGGCAGGATCACCTGTTGCCTTGAACTCGACAGTATGTTCGGTCCACGCGTCGATGGACAGGCAGAAGGTGCCATTGCGATACAGCCCATATGTGTGGAGACCCCGGTCGCACGACCCTGTGAAGTAGTACGAGGATGAGTAGGTGGACCAACCGGAAGGGATGAACGGGGTCCACGACGACCACCGATTCCACGCCGTGGCGCAGGAGCCAGACCAACTCCATTGCTCATTGCTGTATGTCTTCGCGACGTAGATGCCCACGGGGTCAGTGGTGTGACCTCGCATGAACCCCCGGTACTCGTAAGACGTGGCCGCAGCCGGCCCGGCTAGTGACTCCGATGTAGATGAAGCGTGTTCATCTACCAGGCCGGCGTCGGTCGCTACTCCCACCGGCAGCCAAGCACCTTCGAGCGTCTGGGAGCACTTGTCGAAGAAGAATCCGATCTCGCGCTCAACGTAGATCACCCCATCGAGCTTTGGTGCCTGAGCCGAGTCCACTGATCCCGAGAACTCGCACCCCGCCTCGCCATCTCGCCACACTCGCTCTCCCAGGACCTCGGTCACCGAGTACTGGGGGTCGTAGTCGAGCAGGGCTGCTGACTGCGTGGCTGCGTCGAACATCGAATCGTGATACCGATATTCGACCCGTCCGTCCGCGAACTTGACCGCGTCGAACATGACGCCTGCGACGAACGTGTCTACGGTTCCTGCGACAGCGTCACCGCCCAGCGACTCGCTTCCACCTGCGACGCCTACCGCGGCCGTACCGAGCGCTGTCAGTATCAGCACCGCCCCAACCAACAGCTTCGGAGGAACCATGGCAACTCCTTTCCTCGGCATGGGTACCTCTCGGGTTCCTGGACTGCCCCCTCAGCCTTGGGTGATCCCAAGTTCTGCTAGGTTTGCCCAGAGTTTACCACACCGTTCGAATGTTGCCAGGGCAACTCTGACCCATCAGGTGTTGGCAGGGCCGCTTCGGGACCCCCGACCTCACCGTCGAGCCTCGGATGACGCTTTCGGACGCTTTCGCGGCGAGGGCGGCCCGCCGGAGTTCGACGACCTTCACGCATTCTCACCCACTGATTCCGAGAGAGGACACCCATCCGATCAACGCGACTGACGGCTTCGTCCGTGTGGTACCCGATGTGAATTCGTCGGCAACCGGTAGGTTCGAATCGGTGGTGACCAAGACACCGGTCCACGGTGGTCGTGCCGTCGCTGACGGCGCCAGACGGACGGTGACGGTCGCTCGGCCCTAGCCGGGGAACAGCGTGGCGGTGTCGGCGAGCTCACCGGTCGAGTACGACCAGTCGTAACGGAGCGAACTCTCGGATCGGATCAGGTGCACCAGGCCGTCGTCGGAGCAGATGTCCCCGGGGTTCACGATGATGGTCTCTCGGGCCGTGACCGACACTCCGTCGATCTCGAGGAGGGTCAGGGTGCCGGCACAGTCGTATCCGGGGTAGCTGATCTCGGCAAAGACTTCGCCGACGGAGGAACTGCCGTTGAAGGCGATCCGGACACCGTATGACCGGCTGTCGACCTGGGCAGCCGACCATTCGGATGCGAGGTCCTGGAAGAAGACTTCGGAGGAGACCTCGCTGGAATCCGGGGTGCTGACCGCCGGCGCATCATCGCCTCCGCAAGCTGAAACGGCGAGGATCACCGCGACGACCGACAAGAGCCTGGCGTACCTCACGCTCCCCCTCTCGGTGTTGCTGCCAGGACGATACTCCGCTCCCCGTCTCGGCGGCGACCGCCAAGAGGATCCGGTCGGTTGGGATCACCGCTTGTGGGGGTGATCGCCGGCCGGTGTCCTCGGGCAACCTCCCCATGCCGTGGCTGAGAGGCAGGACACCATCACTCCGCCGAGCGCCGCATCAGCGTGTGACTCGCCAACGCCTTGACCGCGTCGAAGCCGCGGGCGTCGTACATCGAGCGAGTGCCTCGGAAGTGACGCGCCTCTGCGGCCTGCACGGCGTCGGAGTGGGGGTAGGCCTCGATCCATGCCACGCCGCGCCGGGCGGCATCGGCGATCACGCGGTCGAGAAGCACCCCGGCGACACCGTGCCGACGGTACGGCGGTGCGACCACGTAACAGGAGACGCCGATCACGCTCTCCGGGACGGGACCCTCGGGATCGACGTGGCGCAACGCCAACGGCGAGTCGGAGCCGGGCAGATCCGCGTAGTTGGCGCGAATCGAGGCATTGACCCATCCTGCCGGCCTGCCGTCCACGTAGGCCAGGTAGCCGAAGGTGCCGCCGCTGCGGAGGCGCTCGATCATCACCTGCCTGGTGGTACGCCACGGCGCCTCAGGTTCCTCGTCGGTCGGCGGTCGGTGGGGTGACAGGCAGTAACAGGATGCCCAGTCGGGATCGCCGGCGAAGCCGTCGTGGTCGAAGAGCTGCAACCAGTCGTCGATCCGGTCGCTCGACACCGGATGGACGGTGATCTCCCCGATCGCCTCGAGGCGTTCGGTGCTTCCGGTGAGCCGCTCGGTCGCCTCGGCGTAGTTGCGTGCGAAGTTGCGCAGCGCCTCCTCGGGATACTGCGTCTGGTGATCGGCGCGCACATGGGCGACGAAGGCGTCGGCGATCGCCTCTACATCGTCCCCCTCGAATGTCCCGTCGCCGGCGTAACACACCACCTGCATCACGGACTCCTCGGCCGAGGGGCCGATGCTATTCGGATGAGCCGCTCGAATCTGGAGACGGAGGGCACCGCTCCAGTTTCGAAGTCCTCGGACGTCCACGACGCTCCCCGGGCGAGGGTGTGGCTCCCCAGTCCTCCTGCAGGGATCCGTCTCGACACGAAACACGCCACGTCGAAGACAAGGACCGGCCCACTTCGGGGTGGCTCGACGACGATGGCCCGAGCGCCTCCACGACGCGTCGAGGGACCGGACCGACTCGATCCGAGACAATCAGGGCAGCCCTCGTCGCTGGGGTATCGCGGTCCCATGACGCAGGGAGCATGCCGCTGAGGTCGCCCCATCACAGGCCGCCGACGGAGACGAACTGCTTGTCGCGTCGATCTGATCGAACGCCTTGGTGCACCGGGGTGAATTCTTCGAGCTCCGGTCAGGGGGTTCCGGCTACTGCGATTGCACCTAGCCGGTAGGACGCCTCTTGCCGCGCCTCTGTGGCTAGCCGTGAGGAAGCCCGAGGACACGATCCTTGCCTACCCGCACAGCGCGGCGAGTGCCGGCTCGCAGAAGGCGACCTGGCCGCCGACGATGGTCGCCAGCACATCGATCCCGAGCAGGCCGTCGGCCTCCACCTCGAGGGGGTTCTCCGACAGCACCACCAGGTCCGCCAACTTTCCGGGAGCGAGGCTGCCCTTGACGTCCTCGTCGAACGTTCCGTATGCGGCCTCGATGGTGATGAGGCGAAGTGCCTCTTCGACGGTGATCCGCTGATCGAGCATCCAGGGTGCAGGGGCCACACCGCTCTCGCCGATTCGGGTCGCCGCCTCGTACAACCCCCCGACCGAGGATGCGGGCGTCCATGGCATGTCCGTCCCTCCGATCACCTTGACGCCGGCGTCGAGCAAGTCTCGCCAGCGGCCGAGCCAAGCGACCCGGTCGGGTCCCACGGCTGCCGCAGCGCGGCCCCAGAACTCGTTGCCAAGCCAATCGGAGGTGAACCAGGTGAGCTGGATAGAAGCGATGATCCCGAGATCGCTCATCCGCTGGATCTGGTCGTCGCGCAGCACCATGGCGTGTTCGATTCGGTGACGGTGAGAGATGTTCGACTCGCCGTCGAGCGCGGACTCGAAGGCATTGAGGACCAGATCGTGGGCTCCGTCACCCGAGGTGTGGATCGCTATCTGCCACCCGGCGGCATGGAGGTCGCCCACCATCGCCGTCAGCTCTTCCTGGGTCCACGAGGCATGCCCGAAGTAGCCGGGCTCGTCGGAGTACTGCTCACCGAGGAGGAACATCGACGGGCTTGCCCGGTCGACGAACACCTTGGCCCCTGCGATCCGGAGGTGGGGGCTGTACTCGTCGCGCGGGGTGTAGCCGGCGAACCACATCCCGTAGTGATCGTCGTGGAAGTTGACCGGGAGGTAGGCGTTCACCCGTATCGGGAGTTCCCCCGCTTCGTCGAGTCGAACCAGCTCGTCGAGTCGCTCCTGGTTCACGAACATCTCGGAGATGCTCGTCCAGCCACCTTGCAGGACGGCTGCGATCGCCTCCTGGGGCTCTTCCAGGCCCTCCATCACCCGGTCGCCGATCCAGTGGGCGTGCGAGTCGATGAAGCCGGGGAGGAGGGCGCGGCCTTCGAGATCGATCATGACCGTGGAGGGCCCCTGGACGGCCAGCGCGTCGTCGACAGAGCCCACGACGGTGATCACTCCCCCGGTTACGGCGAGCGCCTCCGCCACGGGGATCTCCGCCTCCATCGTGATGACCGGACCGTTGATGAAGATCATGTCGGCCTCTGGGGGAGGCGGCGCAGTCGTGGACGATGAAGTCGAAGTCGTGGCGGGAGTCTGCGTCGGCTCCGGCGGAGGCGACGTCGTGGTCGCAGGTTTGGTGGTCGTGGTGTTCGAAGCCGTGGTCACGGCCGCGTCGTCCCCACAGCCGAAGGCGACCACCACCAGCAGTCCCGCGATCGCCACCAGCTTTCGCGTGGGCATGTCCATGAGGTCCTCCCCCGCCTCGAGTGCCGATCCACGCTCGCAGTCGTCGAGCGACGAGTCAAGCGGTGTCGCCAGTGAACCTAGAGGATCCCCCAGGCATGAGGACGACGCAGCGCAGACGGCCTCGGCTGACGGTTCCGCACCCTGACGGACGAAGTCGCTACTGCTCCCAGCCGTCCACCCGGGGCGCTGGTGGCATGGTCCGCTCCGCTCGACCGGGCATCATCACTTCTGCTGTGGCTGCCAGGAGCCGCAGGCAGCCGCCGTACCCAAGGGCAGTCGGACGGTATCGGCCCGAGGCCTCGGCCCATGTGACAACTGCGAGCCCTGGGGTTGCGCGTCGCAATCTCGTCCCTCCGGATGGCAACCCGGAACCGTTGAACCGGCCACCCCAATGCTGTATGTTCTGATGTATGTCGGCGACGCGGACCCAGATCTATCTCACGGAGGAGCAACGGCGGCGGGTAGACGCTCTCGTAGAGGCCGAGGGAGTCACGATGGCCGAGGTCGTCCGGAGAGCGCTCGACGCCTACCTCGAGGACGAGAACCCGGACCCCCGGCCTGCGCTGGCGGCCACCTACGGTGCCGATCCCACACTGGTCGCACCGAGCAGAGACGAGTGGAATCGTGGCTGATCTGCTCGTCGACACGGATGTGTTCGTCGATCACCTGAGGGGTGCTCGTGAGTTCGCCCCTCGCAATCACCGGATTCACTACTCCGTGATCACACGTGCCGAACTCCTCGCCGGCACCGCGGCGAGCGACTCCGTGAACATCCTCCTCGGGCCCTTCCGCGAGATCGCCGTCGACCGCGGAGTCGCTGAGCGTGCCGGGCGCATTCGACGCGAGACGGGCGTACGCCTTCCCGATGCACTGATCGCCGCCACGGCCATCGAAGGTGGTCTCGGACTGGTGACCCGCAACCGGGGCGACTTCGATCGAATCCGCGGACTCCGAGTTCGGACTCCGTAGGCCACTGACGGCCGACACCCCGGGCGAGGCCAACGCCACCTCAGTCGCGAGAATGAGGTTGACCTCATATCGGTTGAGGCTTATATCGTCCTAGTGGGGGAGGTCGGGTACACCGATGAGTTCGAGGGTTGGTGCAACAAGTTCTCCCCTGACCAACAGGAGGCACGGGCCTGATGCACGATGCCCGGGGGAGGCGGATACACGACCAGATTTCAAGAGGCGTACGATCAGGCGGGAACGACTCGGCAGATCCAGTACTTCCTAGAAGCCGCGAGTCAGAACGCGGGCGACAACCGATGGATCAAGCTGATCTACTTCAACGATCCCTACGTCATCGGACTGTACGGACCCAAGGTTCGCTCGTATTCGGGACACGACGACCACTTCCACGTGCTCTTCTGCGGTGCGTACTACCCAGGAGATGCAAGCTATGACTGTTAGCACACGACGGGGGCTTCTCTATTCAGGGCTTGCAGCACTCGCCGCGGTCGGATTGACCCTGACTGTCGTGCTGGCCTCGCTCGGCGAGAAGGTCGGTGGAGGGACCGACACGACACCGCCCGGCGACCTGTCCACTGCCTCGAGCTCAACCAGTACAGCACCCACGGCGGAGACGACTATGGCCGGTGGTCTGGTCGACTTGTTGGTGATCAGTGGGCATTCCGTCATCGACTCCGAGTTCAGGGTCGACTTCGTCTTGTCCTACTCGGGTGACTACTGGTTCAAGGACCCGCGTGGGATGGCGGCGTTCGACGCATCAACCCTTACTCTGCAGAGCTCGTCGGAGCTCGGCGACGTGATCGTCCAGGGCGTTTCGCCGGCGGGGCCTGATTTCGACCACGCACACCTTTCATACGTCCGGGCTGACACGATGGCTTGGTCCATCGAGGTGTTGACAAGCGGCTTGGGAACACCGACGGAATACCTGGGTGAGCATGAAACGCTTTGGGTGGCGCAGTCCCTCGGTGACAGCCCAGGAGCTGAGGTTACCGTGATCGCCGATTCGGAGACCGGCCTCCCCCTCCTCGTGTCGGAGGCCGGGGAGCACGGTTCCACCTGGGAGATGACCTACAACGGGACCGCTTTGGTTCCTAAGACCACGTTCGACCTCGGCATCCGCCCGGAAGGTGCAGACCACCGGCGTGACATGGGATTCCGCCTGGTGGGCCTGGAGTCGCTCGACGCATCGGCGGGATACCTGGTCCCGCTTCCGAAGTGGCTGCCTCCGGGATTCGAGGTCTCCAGTGTCGCCTTTGCCGAGGCACCGATCACTGGGGTCTCCATCTACAACCCGCCCTCGGAGAAGGTCGCCGTCGTCACCTACCGCAATGGGCTGCGCGCGTTGACAGTGACGACCCGGCTGGCCACCGAGGAGTACCTCTATGAGCCGACAGGGGAGAAGCTTGCCTGGACGGACCCCTACTGCACGTGGCCGCCATGTTCGGCCACACTCAGCGTGTCCACGGCCGGGACCGAGTTTCTTGTGAGCGCAGGCCCGTACCAGCCCACCCACGCCTGGGGATTGCTCAACGGGCTGATCGTGACCGTTGGCGGGGACGTGTCGATCGCTGACCTGGAGGCGATTCTGGCGAGCATGTAGCGAGTGGCCTCCTTTCTTCTCACATGCCATTCCCGCACCCTGGCCGGGGGAGTGCCCTCACACTCGAGCTGGTCAGGCGTACCCTGGCGATCCGAAGGATCCCACCGTGATACCGACCGTCTTGCTGATCGCGTTGGTCGGGGCGATCTTGATTCCTCGTCACTCGCTTTGGGTTGGGCTTGGAGCGACCATCGCCTGGGCCGTGATCGTTCTCTTCGAGGACTCGTCCGAGTCGCTGGTCGGGCTCCTCGGGATGGTCGCTCTCGGGGCAGCGAACGCTGCGGTGGCGGTGGCCGGTGTGTGGGTCGTTCGCAGGGCGGCCCTCACCAATTGAAATCACGTGGTGACATCCCCGGCGGCAGCCCGACAGGCCCGTCATCGCCCTTCGTGGAGCCAGCGGGCGGTCTCCAGATGGCGTGGCAGCAGGCGGCGACCTTCGAACGCCCAGGCCAGCGTCTGGCCCATTGCCCAGCCCCGGGCACGCTCCGGATCGAACCCGAACCGGTCGACCAGGAAGTCGAGACGGTGCCACACCTCCCGCCGGGAGTGCCCGAACTCGTAGGACCTCACCACCGGAGCCACGGCGAAGGCGGGATCTCCGACCAGCGGCTTGGGATCGATCGCCAGCCAGGGCCGGCGCTCGGCCGACAACACGTTGTCGCCATGGAGGTCCTGATGGAGCAGCACCGGCTCCGCAACCGGTGCCCGGGCCAACTCGAGCAGCACACCGACGGCGCCGTCGATGAGCATGACCTCGAACGGTCGTCCGGCGGCCTCCCACATCCCGCGGAGGCCGTTCGCCCAATCCAGCGCCTCGTCGGCCAGTGACCGGAACGGAACACCTGCCGGTATGGAGAGGCGCGCGATGAGACCGGCCATCACCTCCAATCCGGCCTGAGGGTCGATCGTGGAGAGGGCGACACCCGTCCGGCAGCGTTCCAGGAGGAGGGCGTGGCGTTCGGCGTCGTGATCCAGCAGGCGAACCGCCCCGTCACCGTCCCATGCCGCCAGTGCCGCCGCCTCGTGCTCGCTCTCCGGATGCGGCCACTGGATCTTGAGCACCGCCTCGTCGCCCCCGGGCAGGGACGCCGGAAGCACCAGCGACACGAAAGACCCCGGAAACGGTTCCCCCAGCGTCAGCGACCACCGTTCGGCACAGGCGGCGGCCACCGCCGGCACCGCCTCCCGCCACTCCCTGGCGGCGGGGTCCCGGGTCATCCAGTCGAGGGAGACGGGCACCTGCATGCCCCCAAGGATGACAGCCCGGCGAAGCCGTGGCCGCGGCGACACCCGGCCTTCGGGTAGCTTGCCGTCCCATGGAGCACTGGGCGCTCGCCATCGATCTGGGCACCGGCGGACCCAAGGTCGGCCTGGTGTCGAACACCGGCCGGATCCTGGGGGGCGAGTTCGAGCCGGTGCCGCTGCATCTGCTTCCCGACGGGGGCGCCGAGCAGGACCCGGACGACTGGTGGCGGGCCATCTCCATCGCCGCCACCCGGGTCACCGCAGCCCATCCGCGAGAGGCGGAGAGGGTCTCCGTTGTCGGGGTGACCGCCCAGTGGTCGGGCACGGTTCCGGTCGACGACCAAGGTGCCCCGGTGGGCAGGGCCATCCTGTGGCTCGATCACCGGGGCAGCCGCCACGTGGGGCGCATGATCCGGGGCCCGATCCGCGTGCAGGGGTACGGCATCGGCAAGCTGATGCGCTGGATCCGGCTCACCGGCGGCGCCCCCGGGAGGTCGGGAAAGGACCCTGTGGCCCACATCGCCTGGATGAAGGCGGAGCGTCCCGACCTCTACGCCGCCACCGCCACCTTCCTCGAGCCGAAGGACTACCTCAACCTGCGCCTCACAGGCCGGGCCGTCGCCACCCACGACTCGATCACGCTGCACTGGGTGACCGACAACCGCAACCCGGCTGCGGTCACCTACGACGACGGGCTGCTCAGGACCGCCGGCGTCGACCGGGGCAAGCTCCCAGACCTGATCGGCGCCCTCGACGTCGTCGGGCCACTCACCGCCGCGGCGGCGTCCGCCCTGGGCGTGCCCCCCGGAATCCCCGTCATCGGCGGCACACCGGACGTCCACTCGGCGGCGGTGGGCGCCGGGGCTGTGGCCGACTTCGCCGCCTTCCTCTACCTGGGCACCTCGGGGTGGATCTCGTGCCATGTCCCGTTCAAGAAGACCGACCTGATGCGGAACCTGGCCTCGATCCCTTCACCGGTCCCGGGCCGCTACCTGATCGCCGACGAGCAGGAGACCGCTGGGGCCTGCCTCGACCACCTGGCCGGCCTGCTCCACGGCGCCCCGACCCGCGACCCCGAGGTGTTCGCCCGTTTCGACGAGGCGGCGGCACGAGCGCCGGCCGGAGCCAACGGCCTGATCTTCACCCCCTGGCTCAACGGGGAGCGCTCCCCGGTTGAGGACTCCTCGCTTCGGGGTGGCTTCTTCAACCAGTCGCTGCGCCACGACCGCGACGACCTGATCCGCGCCGTGTTCGAAGGCGTGGCCCACAACGCCCGGTGGCTGCTCGGCGCCGTGGAGCGCTTCGCCGGGCGCAGGCTGGATCCGATCACCGTGGTCGGCGGCGGGGGGCGCAGCGACGTCTGGTGTCAGATCCACGCCGACGTCCTCGGCCGCACCGTGCGGCAGGTCGACCGGCCCGTCCTGGTGAACGTCGCCGGTGTCGGCTGGCTGGCGCTGGCCGCCCTCGGCCATCTCGACCTCGACGAAGTGGAGTCCCTGGTGCCGGTGACCGCCACCTCTCGGCCCGATCCTGAGGCCGCAGCGGTCCACGATGCCGATCACGCGACGTTTCGCGCCATCCACCGCCGCACCCGGCGCTTGTACGCCCGTCTCAACGCGCCCTAGCGTGCCCCAGGTGAAGCCCGATCCAGCAGAGCGCATCCTCCGCCGCCTGCCTTCCGGGTTCCGAGAGTGGCTGTATCGCCGGGCCCGCCGAAGCCGGCGACTGGCCGTGCGTCTCGACCGCAAGTACGAGGAGATGCTCGACGGACTGGGCGAAGGCCTGCCGGCCTCCACCGAGGCTGTGGCGGCGCGCCTCCCTTCGACCGGCCTCCCTGCCCAGGAGGTCCTCGCCCGGCTCGAAGCACTGCTCGGCGAACCGGAGAGGCGCGTCGAGGATGGCTACGCCTCGGGAGCCGTGTATCACGGGGGGCGGGAACACGTCGACCTCCTGAACCGGGCGTACTCCACCCACGCCCAGAGCAACCCGATGCACGCCGACCTCTGGCCGGGGACGGTCCGCATGGAGGCGGAGATCGTGGCCATGACCGCCAGGATGCTCAACGGGCCGAAGGCGGTGGGGACGGTCACCTCGGGAGGCACCGAGTCGATCCTCCTCGCCATGAAGGCGTACCGCGACCAGGCCCGGCAGGACCGGGGGATCGGCCGTCCCGAGATGGTCCTCCCGGTCACCGCCCATGCCGCCTTCCTCAAGGCGGCGGAGTACTTCGGCATCGAGCCGGTCCTGGTGCCCGTCGACTCCGGCTGCGCCGCCGATCCACAGGCGATGGCGAACGCCATCACCCGCCGCACGGCGGTGGTGGTCGGTTCGGCGCCGTCGTTCCCCCACGGGACCATCGATCCGATCCCGCAGCTCGCCGCCGCCGCCGCCCGGGCCGGGGTGGGCATGCACGTCGATGCCTGCCTCGGCGGGTTCCTCCTCCCCTGGGCCGAGCGTCTCGGCCACGAGATCCCACCGTTCGACTTCCGCGTGGAGGGCGTCACCTCGATGTCGGCCGACACCCACAAGTACGGCTACGCGGCGAAGGGAACCTCGGTGATCCTGTACCGGGAGCGGAGCCTGCGCCGGCACCAGTACTTCACCGCATCCGACTGGCCCGGCGGGCTATACGCCTCGCCGACGCTGGCGGGAAGCCGGCCCGGCGGGCTGAGCGCGGCGTGCTGGGCGGCGATGATGTCAACCGGGGAGCAGGGATACCTCGACGCCACCGCCAGCATCCTCGAGACGGCCGCCAGAGTTCGGCGAGGAATCGAGTCGATGCCCGGGGTGCGCCTGCTGGGCAACCCCCTGTGGGTGATCGCCTTCACCTGCGACGACGCCGACGTGTACCGGGTTCAGGAGGAGATGACCCGGCGCGGCTGGAGCCTCAACGGCCTGCAGAGGCCGCCTGCGGTGCACCTGGCGGTCACCCTTCGCCACACCGAGCCCGGCGTGGCGGAACGCTTTCTCGAGGACCTGGAGGCGGCTGTCGCCGCCGCAGGCGCCGCCGAGCGAGACCCCGACGCAAGCGTCCCGATGTACGGGGTGGCGGCCTCGTTCCCGGTGCGGGCCGCCGTCGACGACCTCCTGGAGCACTACCTGGATCGTCTCTACGACCTGCCAGACCGCCAGGAGGGCGAGCCGGCCTGAGACCCTCTCACCTGGCGCTGCCCGCCGCCTCCCTGGCGTGATAGGACGACCTCACCAACGGTCCGCTCTCCACGTGGCGGATCCCCAGACCCTCCCCGTGGGCCTTGTACTCGCCGAACTCGTCGGGGTGCACGTAGCGGTCGACCCGCCGGTGTCGGGTCGTCGGCCGCAGATACTGACCGATGGTCACCACATCCACCCCCACCGCCCTCAGATCGGCGAGGGCGCCGAGGACCTCCTCCCTGGTCTCCCCCATCCCCACGATGAGACCCGACTTCACCAGCGACGACGGGCGCATCCACCGGGCGCGGGCAAGCAGGGCGAGGGACCGCCCGTAGTTGGCCGCCGTCCGTACCTCACGCTGCAGGCGCAGGACGGTTTCGGTGTTGTGATTGAGCACGTCGGGGCCAGCCTCCATCACCGTCGCCAGGGCCTGGCGATCCCCCTTGAAGTCGGGGATGAGCACCTCGACGTCGCAGGAGCGCCGAGCTCGGATCTCGGCGATGGTGGCGGCGAAGACCGCCGCTCCCCCATCCCCCAGGTCGTCACGGTTGACCGAGGTGAGCACGGCATGGGTGAGGCGCATCTCGGTGACCGCCTCGGCGACGCGCTTCGGCTCGTCGGCGTCCACGGCACCGGGACGACCCGTGGCCACATCGCAGAACCCGCATGCCCGGGTGCAGACGTCACCGAGAAGCATGAAGGTGGCGGTGCCGCTCCCCCAGCACTCGTAGATGTTGGGGCAGCCCGCCTCCTCGCACACCGTGTTCAGGTCGAGCCCGTCGACGAGGCGCTTCAGATCCCGATACCCGGGCCCCAGGTCGAGGCGGACCCTCATCCACTCCGGCTTCTCGGGCTCCCCCTCCAGGCGGCCCCTCACCGTCGACGGTGGGGCCGATCTCGCCTCGGGAGAGAAGGTGCCGGTAGCCAGCAGCCGGTCGACGTCGAACTCCCCTGCCGACCGCCCGGAGCCCCGGGTGAACGCCGCCCGCTGTTCCTCGACCTGGTCGTACCCGAAGGCGGAAGCGAACCTGGGCACCAGCAGGTCGACCACCTCCTCGATCGACACCCGCCGGGCCAGGATGGATGAGATCGTCGTGACCGGCCGATCAGGGATCCCGCAGGGGACGATGTGCCCGAAGTAGGCGGGGTCGGGATCCACGTTGAGGGCGAACCCGTGCATGGTCACGCGACGCGAGGTGCGCACTCCGATGGCGGCCACCTTGCCGCCGGCGGTCCAGACACCGGGGAAGGCGTCCTCGCGCCAGGCCTCGATGCCGAGATCCCCCAGCGTGGCGATGATCGCCTGCTCCATGCGGCGGACGTGGCCGGTGACGTCGGGTCGCGAGCCCAGGTGCCGGATCGGGTATCCGACCAGCTGCCCCGGTCCGTGATAGGTGACGTCTCCGCCGCGATCCACCCGATGGATCTCGGCGCCCACGGCTGCGGCGAACTCCGGCGTGATCAGCACGTTGGCGCCGTCGGAGAACCTCCCCACCGTGTACACGTGGGGGTGCTCCAGCAGGAGCAGGTAGTCGTCCTCGGTGCGTCCGGCGACGCGGCCTTCGTGGAGGGCGCGCTGCAGGTCCCACGCCTCCTCATAGGGCAGCCGGCCGAGCCAGCGTGCCCGCAGCCGGGTCATGCCAGCTCCTGCTCCCAATCCCAGGTGTGCAGGTTGTTCCGGATCCGGTCCAGGAAGCGAACTGCCGTCGAGCCGTCGAACGCCCGGTGGTCCCAGGTGAGGCCCAGATAGCCGATGTGATGGATGGCGATGGCGTCGTTGCCGTCCCTGTCGGTCACCACCACGGGCCGCTTGACGACGGTCTCGGTGCTGAGAATGGCCACGTTGGGAACGTTGATGATCGGCACCGACATGAAGGAGCCGAAAGGCCCCGGGTTGGTGATGGTGAAGGTCGAACCGGTCACGTCGTCGGGCTCGATCTTCCCCGACCGGGCCTTCTCCGCCACCCGGCGCACCTCGCGCGCCAACCCCCTCATACGAAGACCGTCGGCTCCGCGAACCGTCATCACCAGCAGCCCGTCCTCGTCGAGATCCACTCCGTATCCGAGGTTCACCGAGGAATGCATCGTGCGCTGACGGTTCTCGAGATCGAAAGACGAGTTGACCACCGGGAACGCCCCGAGGGCGTCCACCGTCGCCCGGCTGATGAACGGCAGGTAGGTGAGAGAGAAACCCTCCCGCTCCTTGAAAGGCTGGCGATGCCTCTGTCGAACACGCTCCACGTGTTCGTAGTCGACCTCCACCGACGTGAACACATGGGCGGCGGTCTGCTTGGAATGGATCATGTTCTCGGCGATCCGAACCCGCAGGCGCGACAGGTCCTCCACGCGATCGCCGGTCGCCGGGACCGCCCGCTCGACGGGCCTCTCCGAAGCGAACAGGGCGTGATCGGCAGGCTCTTCGTGGATCAGGTCCTGGATGCCTCGTCCCAGAGCCGAGCGTGGCGTCTCGACCACCCGGGCGGCGACAGGAGCCTCGGCGACCGGTGCGGCAGGCGCCTCCTCGGTGGCCCCGCCACCCTCCACAAAGGCCTCCACGTCGCGTCGTGTGATCCGACCGCCGGAGCCGCTGCCGGAGACATGGGACAGGTCGATCCCGTGCTCGGCGGCGAGGCGCCTCACCACCGGCGAGAGCATGCCGATGGCGGCGGGAGCCCCCTGCTCGGCCCGGGCGGCAGGGGCCGACGGAACCGGTTCCGGCGGAGCCGGGGAAGGCGCTGCTTGGGTCGCCGGCGTGGCAGCCACACTCTCGGCCGGTGTCGCCTCGGTCTCGCGAGCGGGTGGTTGAACCTCGGCTTTCCCCGGAACCTCACCGGGCTCACCGATAACCACCAGCGGGGTGCCGACAGCGACCGTCGCCCCTTCGGCGACCAGGATCTCGAGGATCGTCCCGGCGGCCGGAGAAGGCACCTCGGTGTCCACCTTGTCGGTGGAGATCTCGAGGAGGACCTCGTCCTCCGAGATGGCGTCACCCGGCTGCTTGGCCCACCGGAGGATGGTTCCCTCGGTGACCGTCTCGCCCAGCTGGGGCATGGTGACCGTTAGCGACATTTGTCTGATTCTCCTACCCGGCGGCGAGTCTGCTCACCGCATCGACGACATCATCCACCTGCGGAACGAAAGCGTCCTCCAGCACGGCGGCGTAGGGGATGTGGGTGTGGGGCGGCGTGACCCGCACCACCGGCCCGTCCAGGTCCCAGAACGCCTCCTGGGCGACACGGGCCGCCACCTCCGAAGCCACCGAGGCGAAGGGTACGTCCTCTTGGAGCACCACGAGTCGGGAGGTCCTGGCGACCGATGCGAAGACGGCCTCCCAGTCGAGCGGAACGATCGACTGCAGATCGATGATCTCGACCAAAACGCCCGCCATCTGGTCGGCGGCGGCGATGGCGGTGTGCACCATGGCGCCCCAGGTGACGATGGTCACGTCGGTTCCGCTCCGCACCGTCCGTGCCTTTCCGAGCGGCACCTCGTAGTCGCCGGCAGGGAGGGATTCCTTGATGCTGCGGTACAGCTTCTTGTGCTCCAGGAACACCACCGGGTTGGGGTCGCGTATCGCCGCCAGCAGCAGCCCCTTGGCGGCGGTCGGAGTGCTCGGGACCACGACCTTGATCCCGGGATGATGGGACAGCAATCCCTCGGGACTGATGGAGTGGAAGGGCCCGGCCCGCAGCCCGGCGCCGCTCGGCCCCCGCAGCACCATCGGGACCGAGCGGCCACCCTTCCACAGGTACTTGGCCGCCTCGGTGACCAGCTGGTCCATCCCGGGGTAGATGAAGTCGGTGTACTGCAGCTCGGCCACCGGACGCCGCCCCATCAACGCCGCACCGACCGACGCCCCCACTATCGCCGACTCGGCGATCGGAGTGTCGATCACGCGCTCCGGGCCGTACTTCTCGAACAGCCCCTTGGTCACCTTGAAGGCTCCGCCGAAGCTCCCGATGTCCTCCCCGAGGAGGAACACCCGATCGTCGCGCTCCATCTCCTCGTCGAGGGCCTGGGTGATGGCGTCGAGCATCGTCACCGGCTCGCCCGATGCCGGCCCCGGCTCCGGCCCCGGGGCCTCCCTCACGGCGAAGAGGTCCGCCGTGACCGTCGACGGATCCGGATCCGGCTGTGCCTCGGCCCACACGATCACCGATCGAATGCGCTCGTCCACCCGATCGTGGACCTCGCTGCGTCCGGCCTCGTCGAGGAGCCCGCGCTCCTCGAGGAACTCCTCGAAACGAGGGATGGGGTCCTTGGCCATCCACTCGGCGCGATCGTCGGGGTCCACGTAGTCGGCCGGATCGTGTCCCGCATGGCCGAAGTGCCTGAAGGTGATCGCCTCGATGATCGTCGGACCCTCGCCGCGGCGGGCACGGTCCACCGCCTCGCGTGCGGCGGCGTAGCACTCGAGGACGTCGTTGCCGTCGACGACGACGCCGGGGATTCCGTAGCCGTCGGCGCGATGCCCGGCGTAGGCGAGGTTGAACTCGCGCTCGTTCGGCGTCGAGTAGGCCCACTGGTTGTTCTGGATCAGGAACACCACCGGAAGCCGCAGCACCGCAGCCGTGTTCACCGCCTCGTGCCAGGTGCCGGTGGCGGTGGCCCCCTCCCCGGAGTCGACCATCGCCACCCGGTCGCTCCCGGTCTGGCGGAAGGCGATGGCGGCGCCCACGGCCACGGGGTACGAGTCTGGCAGCGGGGAGACCACCATGAGCGTCCCCCTCTCGAAGACACCGAAGTGGGTGTTGCCGTCACGTCCCTTGGAGGGGCTATCGGCCTTGCCGTAGAAGTTGAGCAGCGCCTCCTCGAGCGTCACCCCCTTCATCAGCTGGGCGGTGAGATCGCGATGTGTGGGGCCGAAGACGTCGCCCTCCTCGAGAGCGGAGACGAACCCGACCTGGGCGGCCTCCTGCCCCACCCCGGGGTACACCGCCCCCGGGAGCCGCCCCGCCCGGTACATGTTGTGGAGACGGGTCTCCAGCAGTCGCCCGGTGACCATCACCTCGTACATGGCGAGCAGCCGCTCGTCGCTCAGTTCCTTGGCGTGCCCCTGCGCCTCGATCATCTGCTTCCTTCCCTCAATGGAGGCTCCGGCCGGAGGCCGCCAGCAGGCTCTCACCCACCGCCTCGGAGAGGGTGGGATGAGCATGCACGAACGCAGCCGCCTCGGCCGGGAGCGCCTCCCATCCGACTGCGTACATCAGCTCGTGGATCATCTCTCCGGCGGCGGGCCCGACCACGGTCGCCCCGAGTATGGGGCCGTTGCGCCGCACCACGAGCTTGACCAACCCCTGGGTCTGGCCCTTGATGATGGCCCGCCCCACACCGGCGATGCCATGGTCGTGGGTTTCCACGGGGTACCCGGCATCGATCGCCTGCCGCTCGGTGAGGCCAACCTGAGCGACCTCCGGCGAGGCGTACACCACCAGCGGGATCGCCCGGTACTCGACCGGCGCCGCGGTGCCGGTGGCGATGTGGGTGATCGCCGCGATCCCCTCGGCGAAGGCGGCGTGGGCCAGCTGCGGCGTACCGCCGACCACGTCACCTACTGCGTACACCCCGGGAGCATCGGTGAGCATCGTCGCCAGATCGGCCGCAATGAAACCGCCGTTCAGCTTCACCCCGGCCTCCTCCAACCCGATCCCGGCGGTGACCGGCGCCCGTCCCACCGCCACCAACACCGCGTCCACCTCGACCGAATCGCCTCCGAAGGGCACCACCACCGAATCGGTGCCCAACGAAGGCGGATCGACCGCAGTCCCGGCGTGCACCTTCACTCCTCGGCGCTCCAACAGCCGCTGCAGCAGCCGCGCCGCCTCGGGCTCGAACCCGGGCAGCACCTGTTCCATCACCTCGAACAGGTGGACCTCGGAGCCGAGGTCGGCAAGCATCCCGGCGAACTCGACGCCGATCGCTCCGGCACCGATGATCGCCACCCGACCGGGCATCCGATCCCAGTCGAGGGCGTGGTCGGAGGTGACGATCAGCCGCCCATCCGGTTCGTACCCCGGAATGGCCCTCGGCGCCGAGCCGGTGGCGACGATCACCTTGCGGGCCTCCAGCCTGGAGGCGGCGCCGTCGGCCCCGGTGACGTCCACGACCCCGGGTCCGGCGAGGCGGCCGGTGCCGGCGATGACCTCTACCTTGCGAGCCTTGAGCAGACCCTGCAGGCCCTTGTGCAGCTGGGACACCACGGCGTCCTTGCGCTCCCGCGCCCGATCCCAATCGACCTGCGGCGCCGAAGTGACGACGCCCACCTCTGCGGCGCCAGCGACCTCCTGGAACACCTCGGCGGTGTGCAACCATGCCTTGGCGGGTATGCACCCACGATGCAGGCAGGTGCCTCCGACCGCTCCCGATTCCACCAGGGCGACCGAGAGCCCGAAGTTGTGGGCGTACAGCGCAGCGGCGTATCCGCCAGGCCCACCCCCGATGATCGCGACGTCGTGCAAGTGCCCTCCAGTCGGTGCCGCCCGAGGTTAGCCCGGGGCCGTTTCCCATCCCAGGGGCGGTACCCTCCGCCTCCCGTGCAAACCCGGTACTTGATCCTCGCCGCCCTGGCCACCGCCCTGCTGATCCTCGGCGCATCGATGGTGTGGCTCCTCCGGCTGTTCTCGTGACCCGCATCACCACCTCGGACGGTGCGATCCTCGAGGCCGAGTGGACCCCGGCAACCGGAGAGCGACTCGGAGCGGCCGTCCTCTGTCACCCGCACCCACTCGACGGCGGGTCGATGCGAGCGCCCCTGATCGTGCGGGTGGCACGGGTCCTCGCCGACGCCGGGCTGGCGGTGCTGCGCTTCAACTTCCGAGGCGTCGGCGCCTCGACCGGTTCCTGGGGTGGCGGCATCTCCGAGAAGGAAGACGTCGCCGCTGCGGTGGCGACGGCAAGCGACGAGGGCGATTTGGTCGGTCTGGCGGGATGGTCGTTCGGGGCCACCACCTCGCTCCTCTGGCAGGCCGAGGCCGGGTCCACCCTGCCCTGGGCCGGGATCGCTCCCGGCATCACTCCGTATCGCGGGCACCAGGCCCCGGAGCCCGACGACCTTCGACCGGCCCGCCGGCTGGTGATCGCCGGCGACCGCGACCAGTTCGCCTCCGTCGCCGAGTTCACCGCCTTCTCCGAACGAATCGGAGCCGGCATCGAACTGCTCCCGGGATCAGATCATTTCTTCGTGTTCCGAGAGCGGAGGGTGGGCGCCCTGGTGGCGGAACACTTCGGGGGTCGCCCCCCACCGGAAGAGGCCGAACCTCAGCGCGGAGGGTGAAACCCCCGGTTGCGCGCCTCTTCGATGGTGTCGGGCCCGAACGTCCCCAGGTCCAGCCGTCGGAGCGCCTCGCCGCCTGCGGTCCGCTTCTCGATGGCCGCCAACTGCTTCGGATCGTCGCAGTCGTAGACGGTCATGGTCGACCTGATGCCGACGAAGCGGTTGTCCGGGAAGCGGCGCAGCCGGGCCATCACGCCGTGTTGATGGTCACCGCCACCTGCGATGCCGTTCCTTGCGGGCTCACCACCACCGTTCCCACCACCTCACCGCGGCGGAACCCGATCTCCCACCTCAACTCGTCGCCGTAGGAGCTCTCCAGCACATAACCGGCCGACACCAGGCTCAGGGTGAAGAACTGCACGGTGGTCACGAAGTCGGAACCGGTGCTCAGGTTCATCTCGCTCTTGTGGTTGGGCGGATCGATCAGGGTGAGGCCGATCACGGAGTTGCCCGGAATCGGGAAGTCGTCGGGGAATGTGGCCGGCACCTCGCCCTCCCCGAACACGACCGCCCCAGCCGTCGTCGAGGAGGATGCGTCGTCGTCGCCGCAGGCGGAGACGACCATGAGCGTTGCCAGCAGCAGAACGGGAAGACGGGAGGAGGTCATCGGGTGGGCGATGGTAGTGGGCTGGAAACGATGCCCTCTCTCGACCGGATGCCGATCATCGGATGCCCCACGGGAAGCACCGCGGCGGGAGGGGGGTCGATCGTCCACGGCAGGATCGATCCCGAGCCCAGGGAGAGTGTCGAGTAGAGGACGAACCGAGCGGTGGCGGCACGAAGCGATCCTCGATCAGACACGAGGGGGCTCCCGGTATCCGCCGAACACCTGCTTCATGGCGGCGGTGATCTCACCGACGGTGGCCCGGGCACGCGCCGCGTCGACCAGCACCGGCATCAGGTTGGATCCGTCGGAGGCGGCCTCGGCGAGCGCCGCCAGCGCCGCCGCCACCTTCGCCGGGTCCCGCCGTTCCCTGACAGATGCGATGCGATCCCGCTGGATGGACTCCACCTCGGAGCCGATCCGCAGGATGTCCAGCTCGTCCTCGTCGGTGCCGGCGTACTTGTTGACCCCGACGATCACCCGCTCACCCGAGCCCAGGGCCTTCTCGTACTGGTACGCCGAGTCTGCCAGCGCCCCCTGGAACCAGCCTTCCTCGATGCCACGAAGGACGCCATCGAGCATCGATCCGTTGCCCATGCGATCGATCTGAGCCAGCAGGGACTCGACCCGCTCCTCCATGCGGTCGGTCATCTCCTCCACGAACCATGAGCCGCCCAGCGGATCGATGACGTCCCCCACCCCGGTCTCCTCGGCAAGCACCTGCTGGGTGCGCAGGGCGATCTCGGCGGCGCGCTCGGTGGGCAGGGCGTACACCTCGTCGAGCGCATTGGTGTGAAGCGACTGGGTGCCGCCCAACACGGCGGCGAGCGCCTCGACCGTGGTGCGGACCACATTGTTGTCCGGCTGTTGGGCGGTGAGCGACACCCCGGCGGTCTGGGTGTGGAAGCGCAGCTTCCAGGAGCGCTCGTCTGCGGCCCGGTAGCGGTCGCGCATCCAACGGGCCCAGATCCGGCGCCCCGCTCGGAACTTGGCGATCTCCTCGAAGAAGTCGAGGTGTGAGTCGAAGAAGAACGACAGTCGCGGTGCGAAGTCGTCGATCGCCATGCCGGCACGGGTGGCGGCCTCCACGTAGGCGAATCCGTCGGCCAGAGTGAACGCCAGCTCCTGATGGGCGTTGGCCCCCGCCTCCCGAATGTGATATCCGCTCACGGAGATGGTGTTCCACTGAGGTACGACATCGGCACAGAACGACATCATGTCTGTGATCAGGCGCAGATGGGGCTGCGGCGGGTAGATCCACTCCTTCTGCGCGATGTACTCCTTCAGGATGTCGTTCTGCAGGGTGCCGCGCAGGTCGGCCCAGGCGACGCCCTGCTCCTCGGCGGCGACCAGGAAGAAGGCGAACAGCGCCTGCGCCGGACCGTTGATCGTCATCGACACCGAGACATCCCCCAGCGGAATCCCCTTGAAGAGGTCGGCCATGTCGTCGGCGGTGTCGATGGCGACCCCGCAGTGTCCCACCTCCCCCAAGGCCATCGGGCTGTCCGAGTCGAGGCCCATCAGGGTCGGCATGTCGAACGCCACCGAGAGGCCGTGCTGACCCTCGGCGAGCAGGTGACGGAAACGAGCATTGGTTTCGGCCACACCGGCAAACCCGGCGAACTGCCGGATGGTCCACTGCTTGCCGCGATACCCCGACACATGGATCCCCCGGGTGTACGGGAAGGCGCCCGGGTATCCGATGCGCTCGGGCGGCTCTCCCTCGGGAACGCCGATGGGTGGCAGATCCTCGAATGAAAGCGTGACCCACCGGTCGCGTCGCTTCGGTGCCGCCTGGTACGCCGCCTGCCATTCGTCGCGGTTCATCCATCCCCTCCGGAGCCGGAGGAGACCGTAACCGGTTCGCCGCAGTTGGGGCAGGGCGCCTCGCCGACGTCTCCCACGATGAAGGTGAAACCACATGAACCGCACGCGACCCGTGGCGAAGGTGCCGGCGGCTCGGGCGGCGGTGGAGGTACCGACAGCCCCGGGTCGGGCTGGCGTCCGCGCACCTCGTTGACCGTTCCGCAGGTGGGGCAACCGTGACGACCGGGGCCACTCACCTCGAACCCCGCCCCACACCGTCCGCACTTCACGATCACGATCCGTCCTCCTCCACAGGCTTGCCCACGGCGCCTATGGCTAGCAGGTATTCGACCTCGGCAGCCATCACCTCGGCTACGTCGAGCGGCTCCACGCCGTACCCGGCGGCCTCCGCCTTCTCGAGCACATACTCCAGCGCCTCGCCACTGCCTATCACCGCAGTGTGCCCGTGCGTGCGGGGTGCCTCCACCTGCTGGTACTCGATCTGCCACTCCAGCAGGCGCTTCACCTGATCGCGATCGAGGCGGCTGGCGGCACCTTCGGACAACGCACCGTGGACGAAGTGGGCGGCGTCCTCGAGGAAGTAGACGGCGGAGTCGCCGCCGGCGCGACCGCTCAGACCCTGCCAGGCGAGAGCGGCGAGTATGACCATGAACAGGGTCCCGAGAAGGACGACGGCGAGCACCGGGCTCATGGCATCATCGTACCGAAGGTGCCCAGGCACTCGTCCTCGAATCATCCGCCGCCGGTTAGCCTGCTTCCCACGATGACCGTCGATGCCGTATCCACCTTCCTCGCCGTGGGCTCGCTGCTCCTCCTCGCCTGCGTCGTGGCCGTCTGGGTGGTGCGCCTGTTGGCGCTGGCCTCGGAGCGCTCCCGGCGGGTGTGGGAGTCGGTGCTCGCCTCGATGTCGGGGCAGGGCGCCCGCCTCGCCCTGCTGATGGCCACCGTGGCGATGCTGGGAAGCCTCTACTTCTCGGAGATCGCCGGATTCATCCCCTGCGAGTACTGCTGGTACCAGCGCATCGCCATGTACCCGCTGGTGGTGATCCTCGCCGTCGGCCTGATCGGCAGGGACGAGAGGGTCCATCGCTACGTCTACCCCCTGGCCTCGATCGGCGCACTCATCGCCGCCTACCACTACTCCATCCAGCGGTTCCCCGATCTTGCCTCTGGCGCCTGCTCCACCCTGGTGCCGTGCACCACCGCCTATGTCTGGAAGTTCGACCTGGTGTCGATCCCGTTCATGGCGTTCGTATCGTTCGCGGTGATCATTACCGTGTTGCTGCTCGACAGGGGCGAGACCGTCCCGCAACCGGAGCCCGAGGAGGACCCCGTCACATGACAACGCGCAAGCCGGCGCAGGCCAAGAAGTTCCCGTTGCTCCCGGTCCTGGCCGGCCTGGGCACCGTGGCACTGATCGCCACAGTGCTCCTCACCATGAACACCGGGGTCACCGACGAGTACGGCGATCCCTCGATCATCGGCGACGCACTGCCCCGCGCCGGAGCGGCGGTGGACCCGGCGCTGGGCCTGGTGGCACCGGAGGTGGATGGCGCCGACTTCGAGGGCAACGCCGTGTCGATCAGCCACGACACCGGGGACGCCAAGATCCTGATCTTCCTCGCCCACTGGTGCCCCCACTGCCAGGCCGAGGTGCCGGTCGTCCAGCAGTGGCTGGAGGACGATCGCCTTCCGGCAAACGTCGAGCTGATCGGCATAGCCACCAACACCTCGTCGACGCGGCCCAACTATCCGCCCTCGGAGTGGCTGGATCGGGAGGGCTGGACGTCGCCTGTGATCGTCGACGACACCGGCTACTCGATCTCGGCCGCCTACGGGCTGGACGCCTTCCCGTTCTGGGTGTTCCTCGCTCCCGACGGGACCGTCGTGGCGCGCGACTCGGGCGAGCTGCCCGTTGAAACCCTCGACCAGATCGCCCAGACCCTGGCGGCGCTGGTCACCGAGTAGCGACCGGGACGCATCGGCGGCGGTCACGACCGCACGGGTGCTGCTCGGTGTCGTCCGTGGCCGACTCCTGTCGCTTCGCAGACCATCCGTGAACGGGGTCAGCTGCTGCGATCGGCGGCGAGCACCCGACGATGGATCACCGCGGCCAGCACGACGAACGCCAAGGCGAACCCGGTGAACAGAATCGAGTTCACCAGGGAGGCGGTCGGGTCGTCGTTGATCTGCATCACTATGGCCATGCCCGCCACCGCCGAGCCGAGCAGCGCTCCCCAACCCACCACGGCGTACATCACCTTGGTGGCCGAGGCGGTTCGGCGAACGAGGCCCAACCCGGTGGCGATCGCCGCCGGAACGACGATGCCCAGGTCCATCAGCTTGACCACCCAGTACACCGTCGGGCTGTCCACGTATGCAAGGTCGTACGGCTCGCCGCCGACGATGTCGATCAGACCGGGGAGGTGAAGCCCCAGGGCGAGGAACCCCGCCAGCACGAAGACCACTGTCACCACTATCCGGCGTACCAACCGTGAGGGCTCCGGCAGCATCGCTTCGCTCACCGCAGACCATGCCCGGACGAGTCCGAGCCCGGCGAGCAGGAACATCGCCAGGAACAGCGGGAAGAACCGCTCGCTGTTGCCTGGCTGCACCCCGAACTCGCCGCCGATCGCCAGCTGCACATAGGTGTAGACGCCGAAGGCTGTGGGCGCCAGCGCCACCACGGCGCCACTGTGCTGCCCGCCAAGCAGCAGCGTCCCGGCCAGCAGGGCGGTGGGAGCCACCAGGAACAGCGCCGCCACATCACCGCCGATGATCTGCCACTCGACCGACTCCACGACGTGGTAGCGAATGACATCGGTGGCGAGCGGGCCGAGCACAGCCACGGCCGCCACCCCGGCGCCGTAGACGATCAGAAGGATTCCCAGTCTTCGCATCGGCATCACCCCGTCGTATCCCGGGATCGTACCGCCATGGGTGGAAGCCCACCCGGGCCGGAGATCACGCCTCCGACCAGGGCGCCCTTCGACGCCGCCAAGCAACCGGTGGCGCCGACGGCGATCCTCGGCCCACCGGGTTGCCGCTCACCGGAGGATCACACGCAGCCCTCCGACAGGTGGATCATGTCCCAGAACCCGGCGTACACCCGGGTGACCGGGCCGGTGCTGTCGGCGAACTCGAACCGGTACCCGTGGGCCCCGGATTCGTAGTAGAGGTTGCGCTCGGTCTCCACGTACGCCCCGGCGAGGTCCTCCGTCGGAGTGCCGAGGGCCGCGATCACCTCGGCCGCAGTGGAACCCACCCCCAGGCCCTCGGGGGTCCGGATGGAGGAATCGACGCTGAAGACAACGGCGACCCACTCGAACAACTGGACGTCGACGCCGGTGTTCGGCCCCGCACCCTGGGCCCAGCCGCACTGGTATCCGTCATTGGCCGTGGTGAAGTCCCACGACGGCGCCGTGATCTCACCGGCGGCGGCCAGGGCGTTGTGGTCGGCTCCGGCAACCAGGTTGCCGAAGCCATCAGGCAAGAGGTAGAGGGCTGCCGTCGTGGTGGTGGTCGCCGGAACCGTCGTGGCAGGCGGAGCCGTTGTGGCCGCAGGCATGGTCGTGGAGGCTGACGCCGTCGTCTCCACCGGTGTAGTGGTGGGCGGCACCAGCGTCGAGTCTGACGCCGGAACGGTTGTGGCACCGGAACCCGCCGAGCCGTCCCCAGAGTCGCCTCCCACGAGAATCAAGATCAATACCAGCAACAGGGCGGCAATCAGCCCCAGCAGCCACGGAACCCAACGCAGCAACCTGCCATCCACCTTCGTCATCTCCTTACGGCGGCCGCAGCGACACTAGCCGCTGCCCCCCAGCCTGCGGATCAGAGCCCGAGGCGATCAGCGAGAACGGCGCGGTGTTGCGCCGGTGTGCCGAAGAGCAACTCGTCGGTCTTGGCACGCTTGAAGTAGAGATGGGCGTCGTGCTCCCATGTGAACCCGATGCCGCCGTGGATCTGGATGTTCTCGGCGGCGCAGAAGAAGTAGGCCTCCGAACAGTATGACTTGGCGAGTGGGGCCACCATCGGGACCTCGTCGCTGTCCTCGGCCACCGCCCACCCGGCGTAGTACGCAGCCGACTTGGCGGACTCGACCTTGACCAGCATGTCGGCACACTTGTGCTTGATCGCCTGAAAGGAGCCGATCGGGCGGCCGAACTGGACCCGCTCCTTGGCATAGGCGACCGACATCTCCAGACACTTCTGGGCGCCGCCCACCTGTTCGAACGCCAGCGCCACCACCGCCCGTGCGATGGTGCCCTCCAGGTCGCCCCATCCGGCCGACCCCAACACGGCGGACTCCGGCACCCTCACCCCGTCGAAGACGATCTCCGCCTGCTTGCGGGTCATGTCCATGGTCTCCAGGCGACGCCGGGTCACGCCGTCGGCGGCACCGTCCACCACCACCAGGGCCACGCCGTCGTCACCTCCGCCATTGGCGGTGCGCACCGCCACCAGGAGAGTGTCGGCGGTGTGTCCGTCCAACACGAACGACTTGATCCCGTTCAGGATCAGATCCGATCCGTCGCGCTTGGCCGGCATCGTGATCCCGGCGGCATCCCAGCGACCGGTCTCCTCGAGGTGGGCCAGGGCGACCCGTCGCTCCCCCGAGGCGATCCCGGGCAGGAGCTCCTGCTTCTGCTCCTCGGTCCCGGACCGGAGGATGAGGTCGGCGGCGAGAACGACCGACGACAGATAAGGGACTGGAAACAGGGCGCGCCCCATCTCCTCCATCAGGATGCCCTGCTCCAGGAAGGTGAAGCCGGCGCCCCCGTACTCCTCGGGTATGGCCATCGCCTGCCATCCCTGGGCGGCGATCTCCTGCCACAGTCCGGGATCGAATCCATCATCGGTTTCCATCAGCGACCGCACCACCGAAGAGGGCGCCTTCGTGTCGAGGAAGCGCCTCACGGTCTGGCGGAGCATCTCCTGCTCCTCGCTGAAGGCGAAGTCCATGGTTGCCTCCGTGCCGTATTCGGTGCCAGGGTAGTGAGACGCGCGAGTGGCACCGCCGACGGGACGGTGGCAGAGTCCCGCCGACGAACGGGAGGTGTCGTGGAGTTCGCCTTGATGACCGAGCCCCAACTGGGGATGAGCTACGACACGCAGAGAACCCTGGCCGCCTTCGCTGAGAGACGCCGGCTGGCCGCCTTCGCCCGCTCCGATCACTACTCGTTCCAGGGGGTGACGGCACCGCACGCCACCGACGCCTTCGCCTCCCTCGCCGGACTGGCAGCCGAAACCTCCTCGGTCGGCTTGGTGGTGCTGGTCAGCCCGATCACCTTCCGACATCCGGCGGTGATGGCCAAGAACGCCACCACGATCGACGAGATCTCGAACGGCCGGTTCTCGCTCGGTGTGGGGACCGGCTGGATGGAGCTGGAGCACTCGGAGTACGGGATCGAGTTCTTCGACACCGGCACCCGGTTCGATCGGTTCGAGGAGTCCCTGGCCTATTTGCATCATGCGTTTGGCCGCAGGAAAGGGCCGTTCGAAGGCAGGCACTACTCGCTGCTCGCCGAGGAGGTGCGCCCCCTGCCCACCGGACCCCTCCCGATCGTGGTCGGGGGTTCAGGCGAGCGGCGCACGCCGCGCCTGGCCGGCACCTTCGCCGACGAGTACAACCTCACGATCCGGCCCCGGGACGAGATCGTGAAGCGGATCGAACGCGCCCGGGAGGCGGCCGTCGCCGCCGGGAGGGAGCCATCGGACATCCGCGTCTCCGTGATGACGGCGGTCGTGGCCGGACACGATGGCGCCGCCTACGAGCGGAACCTGAAGCGGATCGCCGCCGCCGATCCCTTTCGACGCGACGCCGGCACCATCGCCGCGCGTTACCGAGAGCGAGGACTTCCCATCGGCGACTCCGACTCGGTGGGCGAGGCCGTGGCCCGGCTGGCCGAGATCGGGGTGGATCGGATCTACCTGCAGCACTTCGGCCCGCACGACGAGGATCTACTCGACGAGGCCTTCGACGCCCTGGGGGCCTGAGCCGACTCCGACAATCCTTTTCGGTAGGGGGATGGGCCCCGATATCCTCAGCCACCATGTCCGCCCCGCTCCTAGAGATCGACGACCTCCACGCCGCCGCCGGTGGCGTCGAGATCCTCAAGGGCGTCTCGCTAACCATCGCCGAGGGCGAGATGCACGCCCTCATGGGCCCCAACGGGTCGGGGAAGTCGACCCTGGGTAACGTCCTCATGGGTCATCCCGGCTACGAGGTGACGGCGGGCAGCATTCGCTTCAAGGGTGAGGACGTCACCGCCTGGGCGCCCGACGCCCGGGGCCGAGCGGGGATGTTCCTCGCCTTCCAGTATCCGGAGGAGATCCCGGGGGTGACCGTCGTCAACTTCCTGCGATCGGCCCTCAGCAATCGCACCGGGGTCGACTACACCGTCCTCGAGATGCGCCTCAAGGTCGCCGACGCCATGGCCGCCCTGGGCATGGATGCCTCATTCGCCGACCGATACCTGAACGAGGGATTCTCCGGAGGCGAGCGCAAGCGCAACGAGGTGTTGCAGATGGCAGTGCTGCAACCCGAACTGGCCATCATGGACGAGACCGACTCCGGACTCGACGTCGACGCCCTGACCATCGTGGCCGAAGGGGTGCAGCGGCTGCAGTCGCCGCATCGGGGCTTCCTCGTGATAACGCACTATCAGCGGTTGCTCGAGTACTTCTCACCCGATCGGGTGCACGTCTTCGTGGGTGGCCGTGTCGTGGAGAGCGGCGACGCCGACCTGGCCCGGCGAGTCGAGGTCGACGGCTACGACGCCTACCGCGCCGGCGTCGAAGCATGATGCTCTCCGGCCCTGGCCCCTGCGCGACGATCGCATGACCACCGACCTCTCACACCTCCGCAAGGACTTCCCCATCCTGGAGCGCGAGGTGAACGGCAAGCCGCTGGTCTACCTGGACAGTGCCGCCACCACCCAGAAGCCGGTGCAGATGCTCGACGCCGTGGACGAGTACTACCGCCGCCACAACGCCAACGTGCATCGCGGCGCCTACCGACTCGCCGAGGAGGCCACCGACCTCTACGAGGGCGCCCGCGGCAAGGTGGCGCAGTTCATCAACGCCTCCTCCCCGCGCGAGGTGGTCTTCACCCGGGGGACGACCTCGGCGATCAACGCCATCGCCTATGGATGGGGCCTCTATCACCTAGCGCCCGGCGACCGGGTGCTGCTCACGATGATGGAGCACCACGCCAACGTCGTTCCCTGGCAGCTGATCAGCCGCCACACCGGCGTCGAGCTGGTGTACCTCCCGCTCACCGGAGATCATCTCGTCGACCTCACCGGACTCGATCGGGTGATCGACGACAGGGTGAAGGTGGTGGCGTTCTCGGGGATGTCCAATGTGCTGGGGACGATCGGACCCCTCGCCGAGCTCGTGGCGGCAGCTGCGACTGTGGGAGCGATCACCGTCGTCGACGGCGCCCAACTGGTGCCGCACTCCCCCACCGACGTCCAGACGATGGGGGCCGACTTCCTCGCCTTCAGCGCACACAAGATGCTGGGACCGACCGGCATCGGCGCACTGTGGGGCCGCCTCGACCGCCTCGAGGAGATGGAGCCCGCCGAGGGTGGCGGGGAGATGATCCGCGACGTGATGCTCCACGAGTCCACCTGGGCTGACGTCCCCCACAAGTTCGAGGCCGGGACCCCACCCATCGCCCAGGCGGTCGGGTTCGGCGCCGCCGTCGACTATCTGAGCACCGTGGGAATGGACGTAGTACGCCGGCACGAAGCCGAGCTCACGCAGTACGCCCTGGATCGCCTGGCGGAGATCCCCGACCTCACCGTCTACGGCCCCGGCGACGTGACGCTTCGCGGGGGAGCCGTCTCCTTCACCCTGGCCGACATCCACCCCCACGATCTGGCCACCATCCTCGACCAGCAAGGGGTGGCGGTGCGCGCCGGGCACCACTGCGCCCGACCGCTGATGCGCCACCTGGACGTTCCCGCAACCGCCCGGGCCTCGTTCTACCTGTACAACGAGATGTCCGATGTGGACTCCCTGGTGGCGGCGCTGCACGAGGCGCGGAGGATTTTCGGTGTCGCTTGACGATCTGTACCGCCAGGTGATCCTCGACCACTACCGCAGCCCCCGTCGCGCCGGGCGATTGGACCACCCTGACGCCCACGCCGACGGCAGCAATCCCCTGTGCGGCGACGAGCTCAGCATCGACCTCGCAATCGACGGCGGGACCGTCACCGACGTCCGCTTCACCGGAAGGGGCTGTTCGATCAGCCAGGCTTCGGCATCGATGATGGCCGACCGGATCGTGGGCCAGACCCTGGAGGAGGTGACCGAACTCTCCCATCGCGTCAAGCGGCTGCTGGACATCGAGCCCGGTGAACCCGGGATCGACCCCGATCGGCCGGGCGCGGCCCTGGGGGACATCGAGGCACTGGCCGGGGTCCGCCGCTTCCCGGTTCGCATCAAGTGCGCCGATCTGCCGTGGACGACGCTGATGGAGGCCCTGGGCGGCGACGCCGGGACCGGCTAGGCACTGCCATGACGATCGCCGGGCGCCCCCGCCGCACCTCCGACCTGCCCGCCACCAGCCATGGGATCAGCAGGGATGCGTTCACCACCGGCGACTGGGGGCTCCTCACCGGGATAGCCGCCATCTGGGGCTCCTCGTTCCTTTTCATGGCCGAGGGCCTCGATGCTTTCGAACCGGGGGTGGTGACCCTCGCTCGGATCGGGCTGGGAACGCTGGCCCTGGCGCTGATTCCGCGGGCCCGGACACCGATCGCTCGGTCGGATCGGGCCCGGGTAGCGCTTCTCGGAGTGACCTGGTTCGCCCTGCCACTGATCCTGTTCCCCGTCGCCCAGCAGTGGATCGACTCGTCGGTGGCGGGGATGATCAACGGGGCGGTTCCCATCACCACCGCCGTGTGGGCAACCGCCCTGATGGGCGCCCTTCCCGGTCGCCGCCAGCTGCTCGGGATCGCCATCGGCTTCGCCGGCGTCGCCGCCGTATTCCTCCCCGAGATCCAGGACTCGTCGGCAACGGCGCTCGGCGCCGGCCTCATCCTGGTGGCGGTGACCCTCTACGGCCTGGCGGCCAACATGGCGGTCCCCCTCCAGCACCGGTACGGCGCACTCCCGGTTCTGTTGCGGGCCCAGTTGGTAGCCCTGGCCCTGGTCACACCACTCGGCCTGGCGCAGCTTCCCGGCTCGTCGTGGGCCTGGAGCTCGGCGCTGGCGATGTTGCCGCTGGGAATGCTGGGCACCGGACTTGCTTTCGTCCTGATGACCACCCTCGTCGGCCGGGTGGGCGGCACCCGAGGAGCGATCTCGATCTACTTCGTTCCGATCGTGGCCGTAGCTCTCGGCTTCCTGGTTCGCGGCGAGACGATCCATCCGCTGTCTCTGCTGGGCACTGCCCTGGTCCTCGTCGGTGCCTGGTTCACCAGCCGTCGGGAGGCGTGAGGCTCCCTAGCGGCGGGCCGCCGAACCACCCCGGTCAGCCGGCGATGCCGCCCTCGGTCATGTGGCGGAGGTCGAGCGCACGATCTAGCTCGTCCTCGGGAAGGACGCCCATCTCTAGAGCGACCTCCTTCACCCCGCGGCTGGTGGCGAACGACTTCTTGGCGATCTCGGCCGACTTGTCGTATCCGATCAAAGGCGCCAGGGCGGTGACGATGATGATGTTCTGCGAGAGCAGCCAGGCGGCACGCTCCTCGTTGGCCTCGAGACCGACCACGCACTTCTCCCGGAAGGCGTCACACACCGCCCCCAGCAGCTCGGCAGCCTCGATCAGGTTGTGGGCCAGCACCGGCATCATCACGTTGAGCTCGAAGTTGCCGTTGGCCCCCGCCCAGGTGATGGCGGCGTCGTTGCCGATCACATGCGCCGCCACCTGCATGACCGACTCGGCCATGACCGGATTCACCTTCCCGGGCATGATCGAGGACCCGGGCTGGGTCGCCGGCAGCACCAGTTCGCCGATGGCGGTACGCGGTCCCGACCCGAGCCAGCGAACGTCGTTGGCGATCTTGAAGAGTGAGACCGCCACGGTCTTGAGTGCTCCCGAGGCGAACACGGCTGCGTCCTTGGCCGCCTGGGCTTCGAAGTGGTCGTCGGCCTCCCGGAACGGGTGGCCCGTCCTCTCGGCGATTCTGGCGATCACGCCGGCGGCGAAGCCGGGCGGAGCGTTGATGCCGGTCCCCACGGCGGTTCCACCGAGTGCCAACTCCTCCAGTCCGGGAAGGGCCGCCCGCAGCCGCTCAACCCCCTTGGCGACCTGGGAGGCGTACCCGCCGAACTCCTGGCCGAGGCGAACCGGCGTGGCATCCATCAGGTGGGTCCGGCCCGACTTGACGATGTGGTCGAACTCCTCCGCCTTGGCTCGCAGCGCCGCCTCGAGGCGCTCGAGTGCCGGGATGGTCTCCTCCCGCAGCGCTCCCACGGCGGCGATGTGGATCGCCGTGGGGATCACGTCGTTGGATGACTGCGAGGCGTTGACGTGATCGTTGGGATGGACGGTCCGGCTGCCCCGGTCGACTCCGAGGATCTCGGCCGCCCGGTTGGCGATCACCTCGTTGGCGTTCATGTTCGACGAGGTCCCGGACCCGGTCTGGAAGAGGTCGACCACGAACTGGCCGTCGAGGGAGCCGGAGACCACCTCGTCGGCGGCCCGCCTGATGGCGGCAGCGACCTCCTCGGGCACGAGACCCAGGGAGGCGTTCTCCTCGGCGGCGGCACCCTTGACGAGTCCCAGGGCCGCCACCACACGCCGCGGCAGGCGCAGGTTCGAGATCGGGAAGTTCTCCACCGCCCGCTGGGTGGATGCTCCGTAGTAGGCGTCGTCGGGGACCTGCATCTCCCCCATCGAGTCTCTTTCGATGCGCATCGGTGCCTCCGGGTCAGGTCGGCTGATCGGCGTTCCCGCCAAGCGTAGGCGGCCGCTCGATCCCGCCGATCACCCGGGAGACGTATGCCTCCCAAGCATCGGAGTCGCGATGTGCCGAGTGGCTGGAGCCGGGGATGATCTGGTATCGGATCCGCGGGTTGGTCGCTGCGAGCCACTCACCGAGGGCGACCGGCAACAGCCCTCCGGTGGCGGGATCGGAGCCCAGGAGCAAAGTCGGTACCGGAATCGCCGCCGCCTCATCGATCAGGCGCCACGGCCAGTTCGCCCGGACGGCGTCCTCGATCGTCGCCGGGCCGGCGCTCACCAGTGCCCTCGCCTTGGCGGCGGCGTCCTCGGGCAGCCACCGCGGGTTGTCGGACGCCAGACGATCGGCGGTGATCGGGCCGGCGAACTCGGCGAGCAGCCACTCGAGGACCTGGTCCATCGACTCCGGCATCAGCAGGGCCGGGTCCTGGAGGATGAGCGATCTCGTCCAGCCGGGGTTGGAGACGGCGAGCAGGGTGGCCACCGCGCCGCCCATCGAGTGGCCGACCACCGCCTCCCACCCGTCACCGAGTGCCTCGACGTCGGCTGCCACGTCGACGAGCGCCATCGAGTCGCCCCTGGGACTGTCGCCATGGCCCCTCAGGTCGGGAGCCACCACCTCGAACCCGGCATCGGCCAGCGCCGAAGCCAGGCGCCACCAGCCCTCGGCCGAGGCTCCGAGGCCGTGGAGCAGCAGTACCCGGCGCCCGCCTCCTCCCCAGTGGAGATGTGCCAGAGGAACCGGCTCAGAGGCCACTGAGGAAGTCGTCGCCGGTGGCAGCACCCCCCGCCGCCACGCCGCGGTAGCCCTCTGCATCGAGGCGATCGGCGAGCGACCGATCGCCGGACTCCACTATGCGGCCCCCTACCATCACGTGCACCCGATCCACGGTGAGGTGGGCCAGGATTCGGGTGTAGTGGGTGATGACCAGGATCCCCATGTCGGGGCTCCGCATCCCCTCCACCGCGGCGGCCACGGTGCGGACGGCATCGACGTCGAGCCCGGAGTCGATCTCGTCGAGGATCGCCATCCTGGGCGCCAGGGCGAGCAGCTGGGTCATCTCGGAGAGTTTCTTCTCGCCGCCTGACAGGCCGGCGTTGATCGCACGCCCCAGGAACGGTGCCGCCCCCAGGAGCCGGGCTCCGGCGGCGGCACGCTCCCGTACCTCTTCACCGAGAGAGAACGCCATCTCGTCGATGAGATCGGCCAGGGTCACCCCGGGCACCTCCACGGGGTACTGGAAGACCTCGAAGAGACCGGCGCGGGCTCGACCGGCGGTGTCCAGCCCCAGGATGGGAATGCCGCCGACCTCGGCCGCGCCACGGGCTTCGTAGCCGGGACGCCCCATCAGGCCGTGACACAGGGTCGACTTGCCCGACCCGTTCGGGCCCATGAGAACATGTACCTCGCCGTACGGCACCTCGAGATCGACGCCGTCGACGATCGTCCTCTCCCCTAGGACCACATCGAAGCCTTTCAGCCGCAGGGCGCTCATTGCCCGTCCTCGACCGGCTCGAGATCGGTGAACACCTCGCCGTCCACGATCTCCAACTCGTAGACGGCGACCGGTCTTGTGGCGGGGAGGGTTCCGGGAACGCCGGTGACCAGATCGAACTCCGAACCGTGCCGCGGGCACTCGACGGTACGGTCGTACACCTCGCCTTCGGAGAGCGAGGCCTCGGCGTGACTGCAACGGTCACCTACGGCGTACACGGCATCGTCGATACGGAACAGGGCGATGCGATGCCCGGCGACCTCCACGCGATGCCCGCGCCCCATGGGCAGGTCGGCGAGAGCGGCGAGCCGGACCCGGACGCTCATCCCACCACCCCCTCGTACTTGGTCATGGCGGCCTCTCGCAGCATCGGCTCGAACCGGAGGTCGGGGAACCGCAGCAGGGCCTCCTCGAAGAAGCCCTTCACCTGGAGCCGATCCGCCCTGGGCCGCTCCAGGCCGCGGCTCATCAGGTAGTAGCGCTGGTCGTCGTCGAGCGGGCCCACCGCAGACCCGTGGCCGCAGCGCACGTCGTCGGCGAGGATCTCCAGGTTCGGGACGGAATGCGCCTCGGCGCCGTCGGAAAGCACAAGGTTGCGGTTGGTCTGATGGGCGCTCGTCTTCTGGCCTTCGATCTCGATGCGGATCAGGCCGGTGAACACGGATCGCGAGTCCCCGGCGACGGCCCCCTTCAAGAACATGTCCGAGGTGGTTCCCCGAGCCGCATGCCGCATGAAGTAGCGGTAGTCCAGAGTCTGCTCGCCGTCACCGAAGTAGGCGCCGACGACCTCGGCGGCGGAGCCGTCACCCTCCAGATCGGCGGTGAGATGCAGGCGCGAGTACCTTCCCCCCAGGCCGGCCTCGGCAAGTCGGACCGTGGCATCCCTTCCCAGCCGGTAGGCGTGTCGGGCGACCGCACGGGTGTCGCTCCCCCACTGCTGCACGACGGTGAGCGTCACCGTTGCACCGTCGCCGGCCTCCACTTCGACCCGCGGGACCACCAGGATCGGCAACCCATCGGGTGAACGCTGCACGAGCACGACGCCGACATGGGAGGAGCGGCCGGCAACGATGCGCACCCTCGGCGCCGATGCGGTCCCGCCAGTGGTCGCCTCGACGTCGATGACGACCGAGTCGGCAGGAGAGGCCCCGGGGTGAGCCGTGACCAGGACCCCGTCATGGCAGAAGGCCTCGTTAAAGGCTTCCAGCTTGTCCGCCGTCGACGGCGGCTGGCCGTGCCCGGCGGCCTCCCGCAAGGGAACCACTTCGACGCCATCGCCACCCGACGCTTCGACGGTGAACCCGTCGACGACACGCGCCCCGAGCCTCACCTCCACCGGATGAGACGCCCTCGATGCCGGCGATCCCGGTGCATCCCTGAACGAGTACTCCGCCATGTCGATCCCGGGATCGACGTATCGCCAGTTTTCCTCGACCTCGGCGGGCATGGGTAGGGCCGTAAACGCCTTCCAGCCTGCCTCGACGCGTCGGCGACCCTCCGGGGAGAATGCCCCGGCGGCGCGTCTGCTCGCCTCTTCGCCTATCGGGAACACCGGGACGGGACCTCGGTTCGACGACGGCGAATGCTAAAGCGGTGGGTGCGCCAACCCAAGGTCGACCGCCTGGGAGAGGATCGCCACCATCATCTCGGTGGTGAGCCTCCCGGTGAAGGTGTTCTGCTGGCTCGGGTGGAAGCATCCGATCACCGTGTAGCGACCCGCCGTGAACACGGCTCCGTGGCCGAAGGCCGGCCGGGGACGCGGCAGGGAAGAAACGGCGGCGGCGAGATGCCGAAGCACGGCGGCCCAGGCGAACCCTCCCAAGCACACCAGGACCCTCGCTTCCGGGAGGAGTTCCAGTTCCTCTGTCAGCCAGGGCAGGCAGCGGTCGCGTTCTTCGGGGGTCGGCCGGTTGGCCGGTGGGGCGCAGCGCACGGCAGCGGTCACCCAGGCGCCGGTGAGGGCGAGCCCGTCGTGGCGGTGGCGAGAGGCCGGAACCGATGCCAGACCCACCTCGTGCATGGCCCGGTAGAGGAAGTCGCCCGATCGGTCGCCGGTGAACATCCGCCCGGTTCGATTGGCGCCATGTGCTGCCGGGGCGAGACCGATGAGGACGACCCGGGCGGCGGGATCGCCCCAGCCGGGGACCGGCCTGCCCCAGTACTCCTCGCCTGCGAAGGCGCGTCGCTTCTCCCGGGCACACCGCTCTCGCCACTCCACCAGGCGCGGACAGGCGCGGCATGCGGCGATCCGGTCGGCGAGTGTCTCCATCTGCCCCCAGCCTCGCCGGACATCTGCCATCGGGCAACCGCCGCCGGTCAGAGAAGCGATTCCAGGTCGAACCCACTCGACGGGTGGCGCAGCTTGGCCAGGGCGCGGCCCTCGATCGATCGGACCTTCTCGCGTGTGAGCTCGAACACCTTGCCGACGTCGGAGAGGGTCCGAGGCGCCGCTCCGTCCAGGCCGTACCTCAGGGCGATGACCACCCGCTCCTCCTCTTCGAGCATCGCCATGGCACTGCCGATGTGGTCTCTGGCCGAAGCCTCGACCACCAGCTCGAAGGGATCGACGACTCCGCCATCCTCGACGAAGTCGCCCAGCTCGGCATCTCCGTCGGATCCCACCGGCCGCTCGAGAGAGACCGTCTCACCAGGGGCGGCCAGCGCCAGGTCCACCCGGTCCGGATCGAGCCCCGAAGCGTCGGCGATCTCCTCGCGTGTTGGAGAGCGCCGCAGTCGCTCGCCCAGTGAGAGGACGGTCTCCTGGACGGTTCGGACCACGTCGACCATGTGTACCGGAAGCCGAATCGTCCTCCCCTGGTTTCCGAGTCCCCGGGTGACGGCCTGTCTGATCCACCAGGTGGCGTAGGTGGAGAACTTGAACCCCTTGCGCCAGTCGAACTTCTCGACTGCCCGGATCAACCCGAGGTTGCCTTCCTGAACCAGGTCGAGAAGTTCGAGCCCGCGGCCGGTGTAGCGCTTGGCGATCGAGACCACGAGCCGGAGGTTGCAGCGGATGAACTCCGACCTGGCGTCTTCGCCCTCTCGTACCAACCGGTACAGACGAGCCCTCTCCGAGGAATCGAGGCCGGTGGCGGTGTCGAGGCGGGATCGTGCCCGCCTTCCCGCCTCCATGGACCGGGCCAGCCTGACCTCGTCCTCGGCGGTCAACAGCTCGTGACCCGAAACCGAATCCAGGTACATCCCGATGGCATCCGACACCGGAGCCGAGTCCTTGAGCCGCCTGGCCAAGCAGTACCCCCTTCGAGGAGAGGCGTCGCGACGCTATCACCACCGCCGATGGTCTCGCAACAGGTTCTCCACAGGTCCTGTGGACAACTGCTGGGGCCAGGCTGCGCCCAACCGGCAACAGGGAGGCGGCTCCGATCGGTCGCCCGGACCAGGTTGTCCACAGCGAGGACCGCGGATCAGAGCGCGGGGAGTTCCTGGAAGCGGTCACGTTCGCCCAGAAGGTTGGCCTCGGCCCACGAGCGCACCTCGTCCTCCTGGGAGAAGAGGATGATCTGGGTGTCGGCACTGAGGCGATGCATCAGTTCGAGCAGGGCGATGGTCCGCTCGGTGTCTGACTGGACGGTGAGGTCGTCGACCACCAGGAACGGCTTCTCTCCCTCCGCCACGAGCACCTCCGCCAGGGCCAAACGCAGAAGGAAATAGATCTGCTCCGTGGTTCCGTGGGACAGCAATCCGGCGTCCTTCCATGCGCCACCGGGTGTCCGGACCGTGATCGACAGCGTCCTGGCGTCGACCCCCACCTCTCGATAGCGGTCGGAGGTGATCGCCGGGAGGCGGGCCTCGATCGCACCCTTGAGGATCGGCGCCGCCGTGGCGAACACCGCCTTCTGCGCCTCCTCCAGCAGCGCTCGCGCCTTCTCGACGACACGCTGGCGGCGGAGGAGGCGCCCAAGTCGATCCTGGGCCACTGCCAGGTTCTCCTCGAGGGTGGGGACGTCCGGAGCCTTCTCCTCGAGCACACCGACCTCCCCGGCGAGACCATCGAGGCGGGATCGGGCCTCCTCGACACCCGCTTCCGCCGATCTCAGAGCCGCCTGAGGGTCGGCGGGTCGTTGCCCGGCAGGCCGACCGCCGAGATTCGCCACCGCCGCTTCTGCGACTGTTAGGCGACGCTGCCAAGAGGCGACGTCTTCGCCGGCGAGCAGGGTGCGCAGACGGGACCAGGCCTCCAGTTCCGCCTGGGCGGCCAGGCGCTGAGCATCGAGCTCGGCGGCGGCCCCTTCCACGGCCGCCACCAGGGTGCCTACGTCATCACCTGATGGCTCGATCCCGAGGGCGCGGGCGCTGCTGCGAAGGGTGTCCAACACCTCCCGGCGGCGCTGGGCCTCCGCCCGCCGCGCCCTTGCCGCACGAACGGCGCACTCCCCCCGGTACCTCTCCATCGCAACTTCGACCGGCTCCCCTGGTGTCGGTTCGAGGCGGCCCCGCAGCGCTTCGAGCAGCGCTTCCTCGGCTCGACCCACCGTCGCCACGGCCTCGGCCAACTGATCCTCCTCTGCGGCACCGGGCCTTCGACGATCGGAGTCGCCACCGGCGATCTCCCGGCGCACCAGCCAGAGCACACCGGCGGCAGCGAGAACGACGGCACCGAGCGCCACCAGCGCGATCCCGGTGGCGGCACTCCCGATGGCAAACGCCACTCCACCGCCGACCACAGCCGCGGCCCCGGCTCCGGCGAATCCTCCAAGCCTCGCTCGCCTTGCGGGAACACCGCCCGCAGCAGGGGCCACCGCCCGCACCCGCTGCTCCAGGCCGGCATGGATCCGGCGGGCGGCGCGCAGCTCGGCCTCGGCCTCGATCGCCGCTGGGTGAGGGGTGACATCCCCTTCGATCGGAACGCCGGCA